>JAVERC010000069.1:0-12695 GCA_034007295.1 Desulforegulaceae bacterium
TAACCAAAAAACATCTTTCTCATAATTTTCTCATAATTTTTTAGAAAAATAATTTCATTTTTTGAGGCCTGATTTTATAAAATTTGATGTTTTCGTTCAGCCACTATCTAGAAAAGCCTGTAAAAAAATCTGATTTTAAAGACCTGTTAAAAAATTTATATCCGGCTAAAACTATAGAAAAAACATAATTTTGCCGGATAATCTTCTTTAATACTTGAATTTTTTCATCAGCGTATTTAATTCAGCTGCCATTTTGTCCAGTCCAAAAGAATTTTTGCTTACAGTTTCAGAAGACTTAAGAACGTTTTCAATCACGTTGCTTATAACTGAAATATCATTTGAAATGGATTCAATTACATTGTGGGTTTGGGCTGCATTTTTACTGACATCTTCAACTCCGTATGATGCCTGGGTTATATTATTTGATATTTCATCTGTTGCTGAATTTTGTTCTTCAATTGCTGCTGCAATGGAGGCATTAATTTCGTTTATATCTGAAATAATTTTACTTATAAGATTTATTGCCTCTACAGATTCCTTGGAGCTTGTCTGAATTTCATTTATTTTATTTTTAATATCCTGGGCTGAAATTGCAGTTTGAGAAGCAAGTTCTTTTATTTCAGAAGCAACAACAGCAAAGCCTTTTCCTGATTCTCCTGCTCTTGCAGCTTCTATTGTTGCATTTAGAGCAAGAAGATTTGTCTGTTCAGAAATATCGCTTATAACCTCAATTACTTTTCCAATATTTACAGCTGATTCATCAAGTGCCTGCATTTTTTTAATGGCACTTCCAGACTGATTAACAGCATCCTCTGAAATTTCCCTTGCTTTTTCTGAGTTTTTGGCAATTTCTCTTATTGTGGAAGAGAGTTCTTCAGAAGCAGAGGCAACCATATTTAAATTAGTTGAGGCTTCTTCAATACTTGAAACAATTGAATTCATAGAGGCTGCTGTTTCCTCGGCTGATACAGAAACTGATTCTGATTTTTTTGAAGCTTCATTGCTTTTTTCTTCAAGATTTTCAGACAGATTTAAAAAAGTTTCGGATGATTTTTTTAAATCCAGTGCATTTTGTGAAATATCTTTTACCATAGAAACCATATTTTCAAGGAATTCGTTGAAATATTTTGCCATTTCACCTGTTTCATCATTTGTTTCAACACTTATTCGTTTGGTCAAATCTCCCTGGCCATCTGCAATTTCTTTTAAAATTTCAGTTGTTTTAATTATTGGTCTTGCAATTTTGCCTGAAAGGAAAAAACCTGCAAAAAGAGCTGCTATAAAGAATAATAATGCGAGCATTGTCATAAGCAAGATAAAATTATTAACCCCTTCCATAACTTCTTCTCCAGGAATCAGGCCAAAAAATTCCCAGTTTAAAAGATTAGTTTTGTAGTGGATTGTGTAGTATTCTTTTTCATCAAGAACTATTTTTTTTTGTTTATCTAAAAGTTTTTCATAGCCTTTTTTACCGGTTTCAGAAAAATTTTTAAAAACTGTGTCTTTGTCATGTGGATTGGCAAGAATTGTCCCGTCATCCTTTGCAAGAAGCATAAATCCAGTTTTGCCTATTTTTATTTTTTCTATAATTACTGTAAGTGTGTCAAGGGATACATCAACTCCGCCTACACCCTGGATAGAGCCGTTTTTTTTAATAGGTGAAATAATTGAAATGGTTATGTCTTTGCTTGTTGAAAGATATGGCTCAGTAATTGTTGTTTTTCCTGCATTAATGCCGTCTTTGTACCAGGGGCGGGTTCTTGGGTCATATCCTGGCGGAAGCTCATCATTTGTAGCAAGCAGAACCTCACCATCAGAAGAACCAGCAAATACTTCAACATAGGATTTATGGGTATCAAGAAGTCTTTTCATTGATTCCCAGATTTTTAAAGATTTTTCTCCAGCAGATTCAGGGGGGATGTTTACAGGGGATTTTGTATTAAGATATGAAGTCATATTCCCTTTGAGTTCTTTTATATCAGGATTTGAAACAAATAAATCTATTGTTTCCTCAAGGTCATTGAAAAAGAATTTAAAGGCGGTTTCAATCTGGATCATTTCCCTTATTCCTGCATCTGAAAAGGATTTTAAATTCGTTTTGTAAATATTTATTCCAAGGAAAATACAGATTAAAACAAGTGGAATAAGGGTAAGGGATGTCATTGAAAAAATAATTTTTTTGCGTAGACTAAGTTTCATTTAAAAACCTTTCATTTTTTTGATAAAAATGTAGACATAACAATTGGTAAGCAATTATAAAAACAAAAAAATAACTGATTGAAACAGAGCGAACATAAATGAATTCAAAACAAAAATTAGCTGGAATTATAAAAAAAATAGAAGCAGAATTTAAAAATACCAAAATTGAACTTGTTAAAAATGAAGATATTATAAATTATTTTCATAATAAAGAAAATGCAAATTTGGTTCAGAAAAAATTTTTATTCGGGTCAAGTGAAAAAGAAAATGTTTCCTAATAAGACAATTATAAGAGTAAAAAGAATTAATGAAAAACCAGGTTTTTTTATTTGTGAGAAGAGATTGATAGAATTATGGAAGGCCAGAAAAGGAGAGGCTCTTACAGTTATGGATGAATCATTGGCCTGGCATCGTGCAAGATTTGAAGATTTTATTGGAGATTATTCCTTATTAAAACCGATTGAAAAAATTAAAAGCCCTGAGGCTAAAATTTTTATAAGTCTTTTTCAGGCGGTACCGGAAAAAGAAAGGATGGAGCTTATAATTGAAAAGGCTGCTGAGCTGGGTGTTATGGAAATTATTCCTGTGATTACTTCAAAATCTTCATGTATAAGTAAAAGAGATGAAAAACAAAAAAAATCTCATAACTGGCCAAAAATTGCATTAAAAGCTTCAAAACAATGCAGAAGAGGAAGCATTTTAAAAATTTGTTCTGAAAAAAAATTTTTGGACTGCTTTTATAATTGTAATAATTCTTTAATTTTATTTCTCAATGAAAAGGAAAATTTGCTAGTATTAAAGGATGTTGATTTTAGCAATATAGAGTATGTTCATATCTTTAATGGCCCTGAAGGAGGATTTTCAGATATCGAAAGATCTTGGTTTCAAAAAAATAAAGCTGTTTCTGTAAGCCTTGGCCCTAGAATTTTAAGAACAGAAACTGCTGCTATATTTTCCTGCTCATATTTATCTTGTTTATAGTTTTGTTAATACAGAAACATGGGACATCCTGATCCTTTAGGCGTTTCAAGCAAGTATCTTAAGTAAGACTTTAGTCTTTTAATCGCAAAACTTATACCTGAATTGAGGGATTTTCAAATTTGCTTCATATAACTTCAGATTATATAAAGCTGTGTTTTGCGGGGTCTTATTCAATTTAATGCATAAAATGTGGCAAGATTGGATAGACCACCGGGTTTCATACCCTTAGGTTATGATATGCTTAAGTCATTAAAATTTTTTAAATTTAAAAATATGAAGCACTTAATTCAGGTCACAGCTGAATAAAAGCAATCTTTTTTGTCCATTTTAAAGTCAAATTTAAAACTTAATCTTCAAAATAACCAAATATCTTATAAGTGAAAAACAAATTTTAGATTTCGGCTGCTTTTATTATTTAAAATGTCAAAAACTATTGTTTTTTTATTTATGAGCATCTTTGAGCTTATATTGTATTCAATGGAGAAATTTTGATGTCTTATGGAATATAAGTTACTATTTGAAAAATATTTAACAAATCAAATCTATAATATAATTGTAAACATTGTATTTGTTTGTTATTTTTAAATTTATATTTTAACAGCTGTTAAATGTGGATTGATATAGAAATTCAACTTTTTTTACTCAAGTTTAAAATTTTAAAAATTAATTTTACTCTGTCTTGATTCAGGGGAAAAGTTGATTTTTGTTATTTAATTATATTATTTCAAGGAGGGAAAATGGGGCTGCGGTTAAGGGTTAATCAAATGGTTGCAGGATTGGTTTTTCTTTTGGTTTCACTTTGTTTTTGTATTTCTTTGTTTGCAGGCGAAGTAATTATAATCGTAAACAAAAATGTAAGTGAGTCAAAGCTGAGTGCTAGCGAAATAAAAGACATTTTTCTTGGTGAGAAAACCAGCTGGCAGGACAATAAAAAGGTCAACTTTGTTATATTAAAAGATTCTGAAGTTCATAGGGAATTTTTGGAAAAATATGTGGATAAAACTCCAATGGGTTACAATTCATTTTGGAAAAAACTTGTTTTCGTAGGAAAGGGAAAAGCTCCGACAAGTTTTTCATCTGCAAAGGAACTTGTTGACTATGTAGCCAAAACCGACGGAGCAATAGGCTATATTTCAAGCGAAGAAAAAACTGCTGAAGTAAAAATTATTGAACCAAAATAAGGAGCTTTTCTAATGAAAAAAATAAACTTTTTAATAATACTTCTATGTCTTTTTTCTGCATCAGGCATTAAAGCTTACGAGCTGGGCAATATTGATATTCATGGTTTTCTTTCCCAGGGTTATATGTGGACAACAGATAATAATTATCTTGGAGAAACAGACAGTGGAACTTTTCAATTTAATGAATATGGAATAAATTTTAGCACTGATCTAACAGATAATTTAAGGTTTGGCCTTCAGTTTTTTGGAAGGGATCTTGGCAAAACTGGTAATGACGAGCTTACAATTGACTGGGCATATCTAGATTATAGATATCGTGACTGGCTTGGTGTAAGGGTTGGCAATGTAAAGCTTGTTTTAGGTCTATATAATGAATACAGAGATATGGATATGCTGAGAACAACTATATTTCTTCCCCAGTCAATTTATATTGAGCTTTGGAGAGATACCTTCGCAGCAGTTAAGGGTATTACATTTTATGGCAATAAAAGGCTTGGGTCTTTGGGTAAATTTTCATATACCGCACAGATAGGCCAGCTTCCAACAAAGGATAATACAGGATTTGTTGATTTAATGGAGTCAAGATCTGTATTTAAACAAAATAATGTTGAGATTACAGACGTTGATGCAGGTTATGTGTCAACAATTGGCCTTGGCTGGGATACTCCTGTAAAAGGTTTTAAACTTAATTATACAATGTATAATCTAAATGACTTTGATGCAGAAGGTAAATCATCAATTACAACAGGTGTGGGGCCTTCAGGGCTGCCTTATTCATATTTAGGTAAATTTAAATATAAAACAACAAAAATGTGGGGTCTTATTGGAGGCTTTGAATATTCAAAAGGCGATCTTTTGCTTGCCGGAGAATATATGAAATCTGAGTATAAGGCCAGAGGAGATGTTTTTGCCGATCTTCCTGTAGGAGAATTTGAGACCAGCCTTCCTGCACAAGGGTGGTATGTTTCAAGTTCATATAGATTTACAGATCTTTTTTCAGCAGCTCTTACATATTCAGACTATATACCAAATACAGACGATAGAGACGGTGATGAATTTAAAAAGATTGGAGAAAAAGATTTTAAGGCATGGCTTAAAACTGTTACCTTATCAACTAGATTTGACATTAATTCATTTGTTGTATTTAAAATGGAAGCAAGCCAGAACCATGGATGGGGACATCATGATCCTTTAGGGGTTTCAAGCAAGGGGCTTAAGGAAGACTGGACACTTTTAAGTGCAAAACTTACAGTAAGCTTCTGATGCATCAAAAATTAGGGCAGAGCTTTTCTGCCCTTTTGGTAGTTTTTTGTTTCATGTAGTTTTTTAAAAATAATTTGATAAGTTTTATTTTATGCTGCTAATGACTATGTCATCTTTGGTGCCGTGAATCTTGTCTTTTCCCGAGCTTGAAATAAAAAAATCATTTCTTTTATTTAGGGTTTTGTAAATATATGGCTCTTTTAATCTGTCTATAGGGAAATTATAAACAAACTTTTTTGAAAGATTTTCTTTAAACCAGTGAGAGAATCTGTGCTCAGGGGGATAAAGGCCTTGTTTACTTTTTTCTAGATCAAGATTTGTTTTAATTAGAATTAAATCCTGTTTTATCTGCCATATTTTGTAAGAATTTACTATATTGCTGCCTAAGTTTTCAAGCTTTTTGCTAAAACCTGAAATAATTCCAATAGAAATAAGAATAAAAAAAAGAAATCTATATTTTTTTAATATGTGATCTGCCATTTTTAGTATGGGAGTATTTTTATATTATCAGCTTCATCTCCCCTTATGGTTAGATTATAGCCTCTGGTTTTTATGATGACTGACTGATTGTCTTTTCCAATAACCTGAAGAATTGATCCTCTTCCTGCACCGATTTCTAAAAACTGCTGAAAGGCAGAAGAATTTTTATTGAGTTGAGATATTTTCCCAAGTTGATTTATCTCCATATCCTTTAAAAGAACTTGGTTATTAGTTTTGCTTTGGTAGATATCTCTTTTATCTTTAAGTGCTTTAAGACAGGTGTCTATACAGGTCTTGCAGTCGCCTGTTAAAATTGATTCCTCACAATGTCTTGTAAAGCCTTTGATCAGGTCTTCCCCTGCTCTTGGACAAATTTGAAGAAAATCTACAAATAAGATAAGCTTATCAAGAATTTCTTTTGGAACCTCATGTTCCATTTTGCAGGCAGCTTCTTCAGCAGTATCTTCATTTATGCAAAGTATTTTTACAAAAAAGTTTTTAAGGGCAAGATGTCTTCTTATAATATCCTTTGCAATTTCATTTCCTGACGGGGTAAGGGTGATCAAATCATATGGAGCGTAGTTTACAAGGCCTTTTTGAGAAAGGGTTCTTAGTGCTCCTGTAACAGAAGAATTATTGACTTTAAGTCTTGATGCTATGTCTTTTGCCCTTGCTGCATGTTTCTCACAGACAACATGATAAATTGCCTCAAGATAGTCTTCAAGGCTTGCACTTAATTTTTTTTCTTTAATTTTCATAATATATGGGTAACTCCAAAAAATATTAATTTTTGTTTAAATATAATATAAATGCCTTGAATTTTTATAGATTTTTTATTCCAAGCCATCAAACACCTAAGCTTGACAATATATAATAATAAAAAATCTTTGTCCAACAGGAAAAAGGAAGGCAAAAAAATATTTTAAAGAGGAACTATTTTAGTTTAAACTAAAATAGTTTAGTTTTTATCTGATTTAATAAGATGAACAGGATTGCCATCCTGATCTCTTGTTGTAATTTCACATGCCTTGATATTTTTAGTTGTTTCATGAACTTTCCACATTGAATTTGGGCCGATTACCTTTGTTCCTTTTTCAATCGTTCCATGTACTATCAAAACGGGTGAAGATTCTATTGAGCTATTGAAATTTTTTATTGACTCAATCTGGGCAAGAACTTGCTTTTTGTTTTCTCCAAGTTCAGTTATTTGTTTGGTAAAATTTGACAAAAGTCCCTGGTTTTGATCCTGTGTTTCAAAAAGAGAATCCATTATTTTTTCGTATTCTTTAACTTTTACTGACAGATTGTCTATCTTTTCTTTAATTTCATTTGCAGCTGAGGTTCTTCCAGACATTGAAATAAGTTCGAAGTGTTCTTTAAGCTGACTTAGTGCTTGATTAGCTTTATCTTGGATTTGTGCTTTTTGTGCAATTTCTACGTGTATTTGTTTATCTTTTTCATTTATTGATTCAATTTTTTCTTTAAGATCATTGATTTCTTTATTAATATTTTCGAGCTTAAGCATATAAGGCTTTAAAGTTTTTTCAAGATATGAGTCTGTTCCAATTTCTATGGTAGAAGGTGCAGATATGTCAGTTCCAATTTGCTTTGCATCAATTCCGCCCTTAGCTGAAACAAATGAAGATATTATTTTTCCTGATTTTACTGTAACCAATCCGCTTGTTTTTATTTTTGATTCAAGTATTTCTTTTTCAATATTAATGTTTCCGCAGGATGTAATATTTGTTTGATTGGTAAATTTTGCAGTGAGACCCTGCTGGGCAAATATTTTTCCGCCTGTAATTCCTCCTTTTATTTCAATATGGCCTTTAGCATTTAATATGGCATCTGTTGCTGATTCTGCGGTTATGTCATTGCCTGATACTTTAAATCCTGGTTTTATGCTGCCTTTGATAATGATGTTTCCGTCAAATTCAATGTGTCCTGTGTGGAAATCTACATCACCGTTTATTTCATGAACATTGAAAACAGAAACTCTTCCGTCTATTGAAATATGGGGCTGGCCTTTTTCTGAAGCATAAACTTTAGTTCCGCTTGAATCAATGCTTGTACCTTGTCCAGCACTGATTAAGCAGTCTATTGGTTCTTTAACTATTATTTCATTTCCAAAAATATCAATTCCGTTTTTTCCCTGTTTAAGCGGAATTTTTTCAGCTAGAAGCTGTCCTTCAACTGCAACAGGAATTTCCCCCCTGTCCATAAAGTCAATATTGCCTTCTTCATCAATGTTTCCTACATTTAGATAATTTTTGGCGAAATGGCATTTTATTTCTGCATTAACAGGATATACAGGAGGTTTACCGTTTGCAACAGGCATAGGAGAATCAAAACCTTCGTCAATAAAAGTTTTTATTACATCTTCATTTACAATCCCGAAAACTATTCCTTTTTCAATCAGTTTTGCTTTAATATCTTCGGGCTTTAGTTCTTTACCAATTGGATGGAGCAGGGCTTTCATAAAGTCTTTGGAAATTTCTATTATAATTTCTTCCTTTGATGCAAAATTTGTTTCCTGGTTTTGTATATTCTCAGAAACAGGATGCTCGGTTTTTTGGGGGTTGGAGTCGGTTTGAAATTTTTGGGCCAGATCGTTTCTTTTTTGTTCAAGAAGTATTCTCTTTATCTGGATATTTGTCATTAATTTTTTGTCAAAAGCAATATCACAGACAGGAATAATTTTGTGCTGATTTTGAAATATTAAATTTTGTTCCTTTAATAAATTTGAAGCAATATCTTCCTTTATGAATTTGTATATAATTCCAAGTTTAAGAAAGGTTATGTCAAATTCTCTGAGATTTTCATATTCATAGTGAATTTTTAAAATTATAATTTTTTTTCTGTCTAAAAAACCTTTGCTTTCAAGAAATTCTATAAAATTATTTTCTTTTGCAGAGTTAATTTTTGACCATTGGGATATTGAATTTTCAAAATCTTCTTTTGATATAAACTTGTATTTTACTGCTAGTTTGGCAATTTTTAGACTTTTTGAGTCGATTTGATTTTTTATGGTGTTTTGCACGCTTTTTTTGTCTTCTTCTTCCCACATTTTGGTAAGGGGTTTATATTGTTTTTCATTTTTTTTATACGTCGAGTTTTTAAGTATCATATTGATTTGATCATCTGTTAGAATATTTTTTTCTTTTAAAATATCTCCTGCTGATTTTAAAATCCCTTTTTTATAAAAATTTTTTTGAATTTCAAGAGCTTCTGAAGCTTGTTTTTCAGTGATGAGATCTTTTTCAAAAGCGTATTTACAGAATTCTTTGTCAATCACCCTTAAAGTTCCGGCTATAAGTTGAGAAGTTTTTTTAAGATCTATAACTTTTTTATTTAGCAATAATTGTTCGATTTCTTCAGGATATTCTGTATTTAAAAGGCTTTTGTATTCTTCATAAATCATTTCAGAGTCATTTTGAGAAATAACATTGTTTTTTACTGCTAAGTCTAAAAAAATTTTAGAATAAAAATCTTTTTGGAATCCAAAAGATGAGGCAATTTCAAAACCGCAGTTTTTGCATTTAATTGAGTCTGCTTCAATTGTTTCTCCGCATTGTGGACATTTTGAAAAAAGATTATTATTCATTTTTACCTGCTTTTTCGTTTTTTTAATAAATTCGTCATTTGAAAAAATAAGTTTAATACAGAATTTTAAAAGAGAAAAACAAAAAAACCTGATTTTGGCAAATCAGGTTTTTTCTTTAAGTCAATACAGTTTCTGTTTTGAGAAAAATAATATTTTTTTAAAATCCGTGTTTTTTAAGAATTTCTTCTAATAATTTTTTTTCTTTCATTTTGTCAAGGCCTTCATTAAAAGCTTTTAATTTTATTTCTGGATTTTTTGTTTTTTTGGATATGCAAAGAAAAAGGTCTTTTTGTTCAAGAACAGGTTCCATAGGCACAATTTTTTCAATGTAATGGGGAAGTTTTTGTTTTATTAGATAAAGCCCTACAAATTTATCTGCGATCATAAGATCAATTCTTCCAGCTCCAAGTTTTTTCAGGTTTGTAAGATCATCTTTTGCCTCATCTTTTTTTAGATAACTGGCATTGTCAAATTCCTGGGTATTTACATAACCCCTCACTACTCCAATATTGTAGAGTTTAAGATCCTCCAGTTTTGAATATGAGATGTTTTTTGATTTTAACTTGAAAAGAACAAGAGGCCCACCAGGAAAAGGCTTTGATACAAGAAAATTCTCATTGAGAGTGTCTGCATAATATTCAGGGAGATATCCGTCAAATTCTCCATTTTTTGTCATTTCAACAGTTCTTGCCCAAGGCATGTATTCAATATGGGCTTTATAGCCCGAAATTTCAAAGGCCTTTTTTACAAGTTCTGCAATATAACCTTCATTCTCAAGGCTTTTGCCAATATAAGGTGCCCATTCCAGCGAGGACAAAGATATTGTTTCTATGCTTAAAACTGGTTTGGGAATAATTAATAAACAAAGAATGATTAAAAGTTTCAATTTCATTTTGATTCTCCTTGCTAATCATTTAGTAAATTAGGAAGCTCATAGCTAAGTAGTTGCTGAACGAAAACGGCCTTTTTTGTCCATTCTAAAGTCAGAATCAAAATTTAATCCTCAAAATACTAAATGTATCCTAAAGGTTAAATTTTTCATCTTCCTTGAACTGAACAAAAAATTCTCGTTTTCGGCCAATTACTAAGTAGTTGGTGAACGAAAACTGCCTTTTTTGTCAATTCTAAAGCCAGATTTAAACCTTAAATTTTGAAATAAGTTTTTTCAAATTATCAGAAAGACTTGTAAGGCTTTCTGCATGCAAATTAACCTCGCTTGAATTTTGGCTTAGATTTGTAATTTCAAGACTTGTATTTGCAATTTCCTTTGAAATTTCCGAAGTGACATTTGATATTTCAGCAATATTATGGCTTATTTCATTTATACCTGTAGATGCCTGATTTACATTGTTTGCAATTTCGTCTGTTGTAGCAGACTGTTCCTCAACTGCTGCTGCTATTCCTGAAACAAGCTCATTTGTTTCATTTATAACTTTTGTTACTTCTTCAATTCCTTTTGTAGCTTCATTTGATCTTGACTGGATCATTTCAATGTTATGCTTTATTTCTTTGGTTGCATCAGCTGTCTGCTTTGCAAGTTCTTTAATTTCATTTGCAACAACTGCAAAGCCTTTGCCTGCTTCGCCAGCTCTTGCAGCTTCTATTGTAGCATTTAGTGCCAGAAGATTCGTCTGATCGGAAATATCTGTAATTACATCTGTGACTTTACCTATATTTTCAATTTCTTTTCCAAGTTCTTCAACTTTTTTTGATGAACTTGAACTTAAGGAAACTGCTTTTTCACTTATTTCATTTGCCTTGGAGCTGTTTATTGAAATTTCCTTTATGGTAGAAGCAAGTTCTTCTGCTGCTGTTGCAACCATGTTGATATTCTGGTTTGCCTGTTCTGAGGAAGCAGATACAGAATTCATGTTTGAATTCATTTCTTCAGCTCCGCTTGCAACAGAATTTGATTGGTCTTCAATCTGTTTTACACCTGAATTCATTTTTTCGGAAACACCAGATAATTTTCTGGCTGACTGAAGTACATCTTCTCCATTAGCAGCAATTTCTTTTATAAGTGACTGCTGTGATTCAATAAAAGTATTTATCCAGTATGCAAGTTCTCCAATTTCATCTTTTTTTTCAGGAAGTCTTTTAGTTAAGTCACCTTCTCCTTTTGCAATATCAATAAGTCTTTGTTGGAAATAATTTAAGGGTGAAAAAATTAAAAATTTTGATAAAAAGAAAATTGCAATGCTTAAAAAAAGGCAAAGTACTATTATTGTTACAGCAGACTCAGTTATGGTAGAATTGATTTTTTGTTTCATGAATTTTTTTGTTGCAAAAACATTTACAAAACCAAGAGAAGTTCCTTCTTTTGTAATTTCTGCCTGATATTTTATGAGATTTTCTTCATTGACCTTTTCGAGTTTTTTTACACTTTTCCATGCATCATCTCTTGTCATTCCATGGCTTATTTTTTTTGCTTCAGCATTTGAAATTGTAACAGCAAAAATTCTTTCTTCCATCATTTCAGAGTTAATTGCTTCGTAAACCTGGTTGTCATCCATGTCCCAAAGCGGATTTGCAAGGTTTTTTGCAAGTCTTAGAGATATGTTTTCAGTTGTTTTTTCAAGTGCTTTTTTAAGTGCAGATGATTCTTGAGAAATCAGAAACAACTCCAATGGGATAAGGATTGCAAGGATCGATATTATACCTGCTGCCAGAAGTCTAGCTTTTATACTTATTTTCATAAATTAACTCCTTTTGTCTTAGTTTAAGTGTGAAACTGTAAAAAGGCTTATTTTTTAATGTTTTATCTTTCCTGATTAAAATGATCAGCCGAGGAGATGAGTAAATTATTATTAATTCAAATAGAGACTGAATTGAAAAAATATATTTTTAGGCTGATCATCACTTAGTTGCTGAACGAAAACGGCCTTTTTTGTCCATTCTTAAGTCAGATTCAAAATTTAATCCTCAAAATACTCAAGGTATCCTAAAGGTTAAATTTCTCATCTTCCTTGAACTGAACAAAAAATTCT
>JAVERC010000070.1:0-11690 GCA_034007295.1 Desulforegulaceae bacterium
AGTATAAAATATGAACCTATTGCACCTGCAATTCCAATTGGAACATTTAGAAAAAAAATCATTCTCCATGAATATACATCTACAAGAAAACCGCCTATTGCAGGTCCTGAAGTAAGACCGCAGGCAACAACCATTGAATTGATTCCAAAAATTTTTCCTCTTTCAGAAACTGGAAATGAAAAAACAAGAAGTGCAGGGGTGCAGGCCATTATCATTGCAGCTGAAAATCCCTGGATCATTCTTGAAAAAATAAGAAAATAAATATTTGAGGAAATGCCGCAAAAAAATGAAGAAAAAGAAAAAAGCAAAAGTCCGATAATATATATTTTTTTATGTCCGTAAATATCTGAAAGTTTTCCGCAGGCAAGAAGAAATGAAGTAATTGTAAGAAGATAAATCATTACAACCCATTCAACAACAGAAAGTCTTGTATCAAAATTATCCAAAATAGCAGGAAGTGCTATGTTTACAATTGAACCGTCAAGTGTGGACATGAAAACTCCAAAAGCAACAAGTATAAACGTGAGCCATTTATTTTTAGAAAACATATTATCCATTTTTTTCTTTCTTTAAAATTATCAGGTTTAAAATGCATAGATAAATTCATAATTAAAGTCAAATCGAAAAGTTTTTGATAAATTTGCGGGAAATTAAAATTTTTTAAAATTACGAATACGTTTAAAAATATGAAAAATTTTTTGGATTAAAAATAGATTGACTATTTTTTTCAGTAAAGTTAGAAAAAATCATTACGGGAAGTGGCTCAGTCTGGTAGAGCACAGCGTTCGGGACGCTGGGGTCGCTGGTTCGAATCCAGTCTTCCCGACCATTACAAAAAATTTAAAAATTTTGTTCCTGCCCAATAAAAAAACATTCCGCAAACAAGTGTAATTCCAAGGGATCTTGTAAACCATGCAATTATAAAGCACGGGATAAAGGCTATAGTTTCTGCTGAAATCAGACAAAAATCCTTTGTCTGGGGATTTACAAAAAGAGCAGGGAATAAAAGTGCACTTAAAATTGCAACCGGAATAAGTTCAAGCCATTCTATAACCAGTTCCGGCAGTTCTTTTCTTGATAAATAAAACAATGGAATCCATCTTGGAATAAATGAAACAATACCCATTCCAAGAACAAGTAAAATATAATTTTCATCACTCATTTCTGGTTTTCCTTTTTTTTATAATTACTCCAATTGAAGCAGCTATTATTGAAGAAATTACTATGTATGAATTACCATTTATTGTCATTGCAAGAAAAACAGCAATAATGCCGGATATAATTCCTGTAAAAAAATATATTGATCCATTCAGCTGAAAAATCAAAAGACAAATAAACATGGCACTAAGAGCATAATCTATTCCAAAAGAACCTTCTGGTATGAATTCTCCAAAATAGCATCCTGTAAAAGTGCTTAAGGCCCAGGCAGAATATGCAAAAAAATTAACTGCAATTGCACGTCTTGGCCCCCAGTTTCCTTTTTTTAGTTTTTCAATATTTACAGCAAAAGTTTCATCAACAATTCCAAGACTTAAAAGAGTAAGTTTAAAAGGTTTAACATTTTTCATATAAACACATAAAGACGAACTCATTAGAAGGTGTCTTAAGTTAATCATAAATACAGTTGCAATTATTGACGGGATAAAGGCACCTGCTGAAATCATTGAAACTGCTATAAACTGTCCGCTTCCTGCAAATACCATCAAAGACATTGCAAGTACCTGCAAAGGTGAAAGCATTGCCTTTTGTCCAAGAACTCCCATGGCAATACCAAGTGGAATATAGCCAAGGCAAATTGGCCATACTGCCATAAATCCCTGTAAAATAAAATTTTTGTCTGATTTATTCAAAGTCTCAACCAAAGTATTCATAATATTAAATCTGCCTTGATAATTTTTATTTGCATCCTGATCAATATAAATATCAGAAAAAAACTAATTAACTAGTTGCTGAACGAAAACGGCCTTTTTTGTCCATTTCTGCGTCAGATTAAAAATTTAATCCTCAAAATACTCCATGTATTCCTGCGGTTAAATTTTTTATCTTCCTTGAACTGAACAAAAAATTCTCGTTTTCGGCCAATTACTAACTAGATTAGGAAAATAAATCAAGTCAACTTTTATCTTGACATAGAGATTTATTTTTTTTAAATGTGACCAACGGTCACAAAATGAATGGAGTTCACTTATGGTAACAAGACAAAGAGAAAAATCTGAATTAACAAAAAATGAGTTAATGAAGGCGGCTGTAAAAACTTTTGGAGAAATGGGTTTTGAGGCTGCAACTATTTCAGAAATTACATGCGAAGCAGGGTATGCAAAAGGAAATTTTTACAGATACTGGAGCAGCAAGGGTGATGTTTTCCTTGATATAATGAAGCAGAAATTAAAGCAGCACAGGGAAAAAAGGGATCAAAGGCTTGCTGATGCAAAAGATTATAACGAGGCACTTGAAATTGTAATAGATTTTTTGTGTTCATTCCTGGATGACTCCAAATGGGCGAATATTTTTCTTGAATTCACTGTCCACGCTGCAAAAACAAGGGATTTAAGGGAAAAACTTTTAAATGGAGTTTACAGGCTTTCTGCTGATATTTATGCGGAAATTTTTGAGCCTTTTACAGAAAAAAGAGAAGAAATGAAAAAAATGGGAGCAGTTGTAACTGCTTTATTTGAAGGTTTTTTAATTCAGCATCAGCTTGGAGATAAAAATTTTAATGTTAAGGATTTAAAAGAAATAATCAGGATTCTTGCAGATTATTACAACTCATAAAAATAGACTTTGGAGATTTTAATGAAAAAATATTTATTAATTATATTGGCTTTGTTTATTTTATTACCAAATCTATGCTTTGCTAATAAATCACTTGAAAAATGGAAACCGGATTTTGATCCAAAAGGTGCAAAATATAAATGCATTGTATCAAATGTTACCCATCCTGTAATTAAGGGAAGCTATGCTGGGTTTGCAATCAGAGATGCTGTATGGAAGGCTACAAATGGACAGATTTATGTTGATTATAAGCCGCTTTCAATGCTTGGTGGAGAAGTTGAGGTTTTAAATCTTCTTCAAATGGGTGCAATTCAGGGAATGGGTGTAAGTTCGGTTGCTGCAACCAATATGGGTCAGAGATTTGGAATAGTAAATCTTCCATTTTTAGTTGATTCTTTTGAAAAACTTGAAAAATTTGTAAACAATAAAAAGTTGTTTTCACATTTTTTAAATGCAGCAGATCATGTGGGTATTACAGGACTTGATATTACAGGTTATGGAAATTATGGCTGGGCTACAACAAGTGCTGTTAAAACTATTGAAGATGCCAAAAAAATAAAATTCAGAATAGCAGAAGCTGAAGTAAATCAGCTTTTATACAGAAGCTGGGGATTTCAGCCTGTTGTTATGCCATGGCCTGATGTTCCTGTTGCCTTGAAACAAAATGTCATAACAGGTCTTGACCACACTCCAATGGTCTGCAATATCACCAAAAAATTTGAGGCTGCCAAATATTTTACAAAGGTAAATTATGCACAGGGACTTTTTATCTGGGTTTTTAATAAGGCATGGCTAAGTTCTCTCCCTGATGAACTTAGAAATGTTTTTGAAAATACAGTTCATGAGGTTTGTGCAAATATAAGAACACAGACAGAAAATCAGGAAAATGAAGAAATCAAAAAGGCATCAGAAAACGGTATAGAATTTATCAAGCTTTCAGATGAAGACATGGCTTTTTTGGTGAAATCTTCAGCTGATGTTCATGATAAATATGCAAAAGAAATTAACAAAAATTATCCAGGTGATAATTATAAGCCTGATAATTACTTGAAAGAAGTTCAGGACTTGCTTTTATACAGTCGTTAGCAGAGGTTTGATTTGGAAAAATTAAAAAAAATTTTCAGATTTATTGAAAAGTGTCTGACAGTATTTGAGGAATTTACCCTTTTCATTACAGTATTTGCTGCTCTTTTAAGCCTTTTTCTAAATGTTGTCTTAAGATATGGATATTCATATACCCTTGCATGGTCAGAAGAGCTTGTAAGGCTTGTAATAATTTATACAACATTTATTGGGTCTTCAGTTGCAGTAAAAAAAAGCCAGCAGGTAAAAATTGATGCGGTTATTCAGTTTTTCCCAAAAACAGAAAAATTTTTTGAGTTTTTATCTCTTGCAGCAACAATGGTTATGGGAGTTTTTTTGATAAAATTTGGTTTGGATATTATGGATTTAATGTCTTTGACAAAACAAAGTACAATTATTTTAAAAATTCCCATGGCTTTTGTATATGCACTTCTTCCGCTTACAGGTTTTCTTATGATTTTAAGAGCAATAGGAAGATTTTACAGATTTTTTATTATCTGGTGAATAAAGGGCAGAGGGATGTTTTTTTTATAAATAAGTCTGCCTTTTTATATCAACATGGTTTTTTTGCAATTTTTTTTATTATAGAAATTAAAAAATTCAGTTTGTTTGAATTTTTTTGCGGAGATAAATTTTATGCTTCATTTGTCTGATATAATAATTTTTCTTATCCTTATTGGATGTCTTTCATCATATATACCTGTTTTTATGGCTCTTTTTTTTACTTCTATTGCAGGTTTTGCTCTTTTTACTGAAATGCCTCTTATGATTACTTTTCAGACACTTTTAAAAAGTCTTGATAATTTTGCACTTGTGGTTGTTCTTTTTTTTATTTTGTGCGGCAATATAATGACAAAAGGTTCAATAGTAAAAAAACTTATAGATATTGCAAATGCAATGGTAAGTTTTCTTCCGGGAGGCCTTGGCATGGCAGGTATTTTAGCCTGTGCAATGTTTGGAGCGATTTCTGGCTCTACAGTTGCAACTGTTGTTGCAATCGGCGGTTTCATGATTCCTGCATTAAGAGAACACGGTTATCCAGATTCATATACAACAGGGCTTATGGCATCTGCTCCAAATCTTGGAGTAATTATTCCTCCAAGTATTGGAATGATTTTATACAGCATGATAACAAATGTTTCCCTTGAAGGGCTTTTTTTGTCAGGTTTTGTTCCAGGGCTTTTAATTGTTGTGTTTTTTTGTGTTTATACTGTTTTTTATTTTAGAAAAGATACATTAATCACAAGAAATCCTCCCCCAAATTTTAATTCAGTTTTTAAGGCATTTAAAAATGGATTTTTTGCAATAATGCTTCCTGTTTTGATTTTTGGAGGTATTTTTTCAGGTATTTTTACAGCAAATGAAGCAGCAGTTGTTGCATGTGTTTATGCCTTTATAGTTGAGATTTTCATTCACAGGACAATGAAACTAAAGGATATGTATTATGTTACAATAAATTCAGCTGTTACTTCTGCAACCCTTCTTATGATAGTTGCAGGTGCAACATGTTTTGGAAGATTTATTACACTTGAAAATATTCCAGGACGTTTGACTGACTTTGTAATGGGAAGCATTGATTCATCTTTTAGTTTTCTTCTTGTTATGAATATTTTTCTTCTTGTAGTAGGGATGTTTATGGATATTATTTCAGCTGTTTTAATCATAGGGCCTGTAATTGTTCCAATGCTTTACAGCTTTAATATTGATCCTCTTCATTTTGGACTGATAATGACAGTTAATCTTGCAATTGGCTATTGCACACCGCCAATGGGGGTTTCATTGTTTATTACAGACACAATTGCAGGAAATGGAATTGTAAAAATTTCAAAATCTGTTTTTCCTTTTTTGATTATCCAGATTTTTGTTCTAATGTTAATAACCTATTTTCCTGATATGGTTTTGTATCTTCCAAAAGTATTTGGTTTTATTAAATGAAATATGCCGTCTGATAATATCAGGCGGCATATTTGTTAGAGGGAGTATGGGGACTTAAAAAATTTTAATCAATGTTTTTTATGTATCTTCCAAAGGATGAAGCTCCAGAAGATTTAAGTGGAATAAATGATTTTTCAGTTTTTTTGCAGATTTTTTTCAGTCTTAGACAGGCATCATGGCTTGTGCAGTCAACAGGACAAAAAACCATGTCAGCAGAAGAAACAGCATGGTCTATGCTTTTTTTGGAAGATTCCATTCCTCCGTCATGATAAATAAATTCTCCGCCGTATTCTTCAACTATTTCCTTATATCTTGGAAGAACATTTTTTCTTCCTCCCACATATAAAATCTTTTTTCCGCAAAGATCAGGTCCTGGACAATTTCTTGATGGACATCCGCTGCATTTTATTTCCTGAATATCTGTATTTACAGGCTCAAAAAAACTGTTAATAAATTTTTTGGAAACAAGTTCTTTTTCAAGCTCTTTGATTTTTTTGCATAAAGAAGCGTTTTCATCTTTTAAAAATTCAATGCTTGATTCAAGTTCATATACTTTTTTTGCCTGGGACTCATTTTCATATTCAGGATTTATTTTTTTAATTTCTTTATTTTTTAGTTCATTCAATTCTTTTTCAGCATCGTCAAGATATGCAAAAAGCTGGTTTGTTTTAGTTTTTTCATGTTCGTATTTAGTATTTAATTTTGAGAATTTTTCGGTGTATGCTTTTTTAAGAGTTCTTATTTTGACATTAAGCCTGTCATTTTCTTCTTCAACTCTTTTGACCCTTTTTATATCTGCTCTTGTGCTTCGGCCTATCATATGTGAAAGCATGTGAACTTGTCCAAAAGCATCTGCAAGGGTTTTTGCAGAAGAAAAAGGATGGCTCATCAAGGCCCAGTAGGGTCCTGGTATGTTTCCGTTTTCGTATTCTGTTTCCCATTTTTTTTTAAGGTCACAGTCTTTTTTTAATTTTGAAAATTCTCTTACTTCCTTTTCAAATTTTTTATCAAGAAGTTTGGACATAAGTTTTGCTGGAAGTTCGTCTTCACCTGCAAGATATACAAAAATTCCATGAATTTCATGCTCTGTTGAGTTTTTTGGAATTAAAACATTTGCTTTTCTCTGGATTTTTTCAAGTTCTTTTAGACTCAGACAGGTTCCTACTATTGAACAATGGAAATGACCCTTTATTTCATTAATTTTTTTTCTTTTCCCTGAAGGGCTGAAATCATTTAGGTTCATTTTTTTTCCTTTTTAGATAGTTTTCTATTACTTCAAGATTTTTGCTGAAGGCATTGACAATCAGGGGATCAAATTGTGTTCCTGAATTTTGGAAAATTTCTGTTACAGTTGATTCAAAATCCATTTTATTTCTATAAGGTCTTTTTTGCATCATTGCTGACACAGAATCTGCAACTGAAATAATTCTTGCACCAAGCGGGATTTCATATCCTTTAAGTCTGGATGGATAGCCTTTCCCGTCATATCTTTCATGATGATGTAAAATAATATCCTTAATTGAATTTTTTGCAGTAAAGCCTTCAATTGAGGAAACAATTTCAGCTCCAACAACAGGGTGATTTTTAATACATTCCCATTCAGAATCGTTTAGTTTGTCTTTTTTAAAAAGAATATTGTCTGGAATTCCAATTTTTCCTATGTCATGAAGATGACCTGCAAGATGAATAACTTCAAGCTGTTCATTTTTAAGCCCGATTGATCTTCCGATTATTGATGATATGTCTGCTACTTCGTTTGAATGTTCCTTGGTAGAATTATCTCTTGCATCTAATGCTTTTCCAAGTGATGTTGCAAAATCATGGAGAAGTTTTGAATAATTTGGAAGACAGGGGCATCCATTGCAGGCTAATAGAAACTCATTATATAGAAAATTGTGTTTGATAACTGTTTCACCGTGCATTTGTTTATCTTTGTAAAGTTAGAAACAACTAATTAGATTTAAAATGACTAATACATTTTTAGTCTATATTCGTCAAGCTAAAAAATAAATCAGGAAGAAAAATGGAATTTTTTAAAAAAAGTTTTTTATTTAAAAGAGACAATAAGTCTTTTTATGTTTTTAGTGAACCCGTTGAAATTGTCAGATGCAGAGATTATAAGAACATAGAAGATTCTCTTGTATACATTGAAAAAATGGTTTCAGCTGGTTATTTTGCTGCTGGATTTGTAAGTTATGAGGCCTCAAAAGCATTTGATTCCAAGTTTTTTGTAAAGCAAAATAAAATTTCAGATTATCTTTGGTTTGGGATTTATAAAAAAGTGGATGTTGCTGGTATTGAAAGTTTTTGTACAGATAAAAAAGGGTGGAATCCTCAGTGGAAAATTCCTTTGTCATATGAAGATTATGAAAGAAAAATTCATTTTATCAAAAATAAAATAGCAAAGGGCGATATTTATCAGCTGAATTTTACATTTCTTATGACTTGTTTAGTAAGTGAGGCTCCTTTTGATATTTTTGTGAGGCATTTTTCAGGGCTTGACAGCCCGTATTGCAGTTTTCTTGAAACAGATGAGTTTGCTGTAATAAGCTCTTCTCCTGAACTTTTTTTCTCCCTTGACAATGATATTCTTATTTCAAAACCAATGAAAGGAACCATAAAAAGGGGTATTAACAATAAAGAGGATGAAATAAATAAAAAAATTCTTCCAAATTCAGTAAAAGATCAGGCTGAGAATGTGATGATCCTTGATATGATGAGAAATGATTTTTCAAAAATTTCAGAAAAATTATCTGTAAAAGCAGAAAATATTTTTGAAATTGAAAAATATTCAAGGGTTTTTCAAATGACTTCAACTGTAAAATCAAGGACTAAAGCTTCGATTACAGAAATATTTAAGGCCCTTTTCCCATGTGCTTCTATAACAGGTGCTCCAAAAATAAAGGCAATGGAATATATAAATGAGTTGGAAATATCTCAAAGAGGAATTTATACAGGTGCTATAGGATATATGATGCCAGGCAGAAAATCAGTTTTCAATGTGTCCATAAGGACTCTTTATATTGATAAAAAAAAGAAGCTTGGATTTTATGGAACAGGAGGAGGAATTGTATGGGACTCAAAGGCTTTGGAAGAATATGATGAGTGCATGAGTAAGGCTCTTGTTGTTTCAGAACCTGAAACTGAGTTTATGCTTCTTGAAACCATGCTTTATTTACCTGAGATTGGATTTTATCTTAAGGACTATCATGTTAAAAGGATAGCTGAATCTGCAAAATATTTTTCGTTTGAATTCAGCATGGAAAATTTTTTGGATTTTTTAAAAAATTTTAAGTCTGACAAATTTTTAAGGGTAAGGATTATGTCTTCGAAAAACGGCAGGTTGTCATTTGAAACTTTTGAACTTCCTGACAATCCCCTTGAAAAAGAGATTAAGTGGAGAGTTTGTGTGGCTAATGATAAGGTAAGTTCAAAAAATCGTTTTTTATATCACAAGACCACAAATCGAAAAATATATGAAAATATTTTAGCAAAATATAAAAAATTCAATGATGTCATTTTAGTAAATGAAAAAAATGAAATAACTGAGTCATGCTATGCAAATATTGTAATTCAAAAAAGCGGGTGTTTTTATACCCCGCATTATTCCTGCGGTCTTTTGCCTGGAACAATGAGACAGCATCTTATTGATGAAAAAAAGATTAAGGAAAAGATTATATTAAAAAATGAATTAAAAGATTGTGAAAAAATATTTTTAATAAATTCTGTTAGAGGTTTTATTGAGGTTGAATTATTTATGAGCTGAATAATATTGGTTTTTAGTTTACTGACACACAACATTGAACACTACCAATAAATTTTATAGCTCCGCATCACTAAGATCCTCAGTTTTATAAACAGTGTACCCTTCATAATGATAACTTGCATCAATACCTTTTAAGTAGACTATACGATCATTTACTTTATCTGTTAATGCCTGTTTCAGCAGTACTTTAATTTCAACATCTTTAATGGGGCTTCGTTCCATGGCGAGAAGATAATCATTTTTATCCACAGAGCTCCAGTCAATAATTTGACCAAGCTCTTTTTTTAAAATCAAATCAAGCCATATTCTCGTGCTTCGTCCGTTTCCCTCTCTAAAAGGATGGGCAATGTTCATCTCCACATATTTTTCAATAATTTCATCAAAAGTAGACTGAGGCATTAATTCAATGTTTTTTAAGGCTGTTTCAAGATACATAAGAGGAGCAAAACGGAAATTACCTTTTGCCATATTGACCGTACGAATTTTACCTGCAAATTCATAAATATCACCGAAAAGATAGAGGTGAATCTCTGCCAGTGCATGAAAACTTCCTGGTTTTAACTTATCAAGAAAGCCGCTTGTAAAAAGTTTTACAGCTTTTGTCTTACTGATTTTTTCTTCAGCTCTGGCCAGTTCAACTGAATCGTTAATACCCAATTTATTTTCTAAAGCCATAAATAAATCTCCTTTTCTTAATACACAAACTTTTTTCAAAACAGGCTTTAAAATAAAGACATATCTATTACTGACTATTTATAATTTGAGATTTAATTTCCTCAACTATATTTTTTAATTTCACATCTGTTTTTATTCTCTTTTCAAGCCTGTTTATTGCACTGCTTACAGAGCTAAAACTATTTATTCTAAAATAACTGCTTATTTCCAAATGAGTTTCTCTTCTCATTTTCCTGACCAGGTAAATGGCAATATTTCTTTGATCATTTAACATGCCTCTTCTGGATATTAATATCTCTTTTTCTTCTATATCAAAGTAGTTACATACACCCTGTATGATTTTTTTTGTGGATGGGGCAAGCGATCTGGTTTGTATTATTTTTTTTTCATCAGGCTTATAAAACTTCTTTTTTACCCAATCAACAAAATTTTCAGAACCAATAAAAGAAGGCAGTTTTTTTGATTCAAAAATCTCAGTAATCTTATCTTCATTGTCTTCATACATTAACTTTTTATATTCATTTTTCCATTTTCGTTTATCCCTGTGAAGTCTTGAAAAAACAAATTCTTTATTTAACCAGTCATGGTCTTTTTTATTTGATAAATAACTATTATGACTGCTCCATGGATAGTCATCAATATTTTCTACCAGTTTTGCCTTCAAAGGATTCTTGTGGATATATTTTAAAAGCTGCAACAGATAGGTTTCTTCATCTACTAAAATAGATTTGTAACGGCCACGAAACAACTGCCCGTCATAACCATGCATTTTATTATATCTTTGGGTATATATACCGTTTAGGTGCCTCATGCTTCTGGAAAGATTACCTTCAGGAGTTTGTAAAAGGATATGATAATGGTTAGACATCAGGCAGTATGCGGTAATTTTAACATTCCACTGTTCTGCTGTCTCTTTCAAAAGATTTATAAAAACTTCATAATCTCTTTTGTCAGAAAATATATCTTCTCCACGTCTGCCGCGGTTCATTATATGATACCATGCACCTGGATATTCGATTCTTAATGGTCTAGTCATTTTTTATTTATATAGGTTTTCAATATATGAGTCAAGCGTAGACCTGACCCCTATTCATATGGGAAACAGCCGGTGAACAGAAGCACAGAATCTTTAAACCTGCAAAAAAATCACAAAGGAGCAGCCTCTCCAACCTTTTCAAAACAAACACGCTCAAATCCAAGAGCTGTAACAACAAATTTCTGAAGCCTTAAATCATTGTATTTTTCTTCAAGTTTTTTCCCATAATCCTTTACCTGAATTATTCCCTCTTCAAATTTCTTTTTTATCTGAGCCATGTTTTTTAGTTCATAATAACTTAAATCTTTTGCTTCTGTACCTGTTAGTCCAGCATCTTTAAGGCTTACAAACTTAAATTCAATCAAAACATCATAAACTTTTCCATAACGCCTGTCAGGACGGATTATCATTGTAAGATCAGAA
>JAVERC010000017.1:0-60920 GCA_034007295.1 Desulforegulaceae bacterium
AATACTCAATGTATTCCTGCGGTTAAATTTTTCATCTTCCTTGAACTGAACAAAAAATTCTCGTTTTCGGCCGATCACTAAATAGTTGCTGAACGAAAACGGCCTTTTTTGTCCATTTCTGCGTCAGAATCAAAATTTAATCCTCAAAATACTCAATGTATTCCTGCGGTTAAATTTTTCATCTTCCTTGAACTGAACAAAAAATTCTCGTTTTCGGCCGATCACTAAATAGTTGCTGAACGAAAACGGCTTTTTTTGTCCATTCTAAAGTCAGATCCAAATTAATCCTCAAAAAACTGAGAAAAAAGCCGGATTATTTTTGCTGTCCGTTTTTTACTCACAGATTAAAATTTAAAGTAATTTATTTTAAAGTTGGATTTTTTTCATTTTAAAAACCTTTAATTTTTTTTTAATAACTGTAATATTTATTTGTTGGAAAAAATATCAAATCAAAATAAACAATGAAATCAGTTAAAATTTATTTTTAATATTTGCACAGGTGAAAAAATGAAAAAATTTATTAAGAAAATTCTGAAGTTTTTTATATATTTTACAGGCTTTTTACTAATACTTTTACTTGCTCTTTATTTTTGCAGAAATATTATTCTAGATTTTGCAATTGAAAAAGGCGGTTCAGCTGTAAACGGTGCAAAAGTAGATGTTTATGGAGTTAATCTTGATATTTTTTCCCAAAAAATTTCCTGGGATAAAATTGAGGCAGCAGACAAAAACAACCCCTGGACAAATCTTTTTGAAACAAAAAAAACAGAGTTTCAAGTTCATGTCATGCCTCTTACAGGCAAAAAAGTTATTATTGATTCCATGACAATTTCTGATTTAGCTGCTGGAACAAAAAGAAAAACAAGTGGAAAACTTCCTGAAACAATAGAAAAAAAAGACGATCAAGACTCTTCGTGGATAAAAGATTTTGCCTTGAAACAGCTTGAAAGCGAAAAGCAGGCAATTCCTGTTTTAAACAAGGAATTTTTAAAGGATTTTTCAGATACAGATAAAATTGTTGAAACACTTGATCTTATTACTCTAAAAAAAGTTGATGAAGCAAAGGCATATTTTGAAGAGCGAAAAGCTTTTTGGAAAAATCATATTGAGTCAAGAAATTATGAGCAAAGAGCAAAGGAAATTGAAAAAGATTTCAATGAAATAAAAGAATCTGAAAATAAAAAACCTGAAGAAATTCTTAAAAACATAGAAAAAATTCAGAATTTAAAGGAAAAATGCGAAAGTTTTAAAAATGATTTGAAAGAAGACAGAAAAATTGCAAAGGCTGACTATATAATAATCAATCAGTACAAAAATGATTTTCCGCTCTGGGTTAAGTCCGATCTTGAAAAAGCAAGAAATGCCGTGAGCATAAAAGGAGGAGGTCTTGAAAAAATATCTGAAATGCTTTTTGGCAAGCGTCTTACATCCCTTGGAGAAAAAGTGTTTGAACTTGTTGCAAATATAAGAAAAGCCGGCAAAAAAACAGTTGAAAAGGAAAGCCCTGAAAAAATTAAAACAGATAAATATCCAGATCTTCCAAAATTATGGATAAAAAAATCTACAATTTCAATTTTGTCATCAGCTGATATGTACGCATTTAAGGGAAATGTTTTAAATATAACCTCAGACCAGAATAAAACAGGCCTTCCAATTACTTTTGACTTTGATCACAACGATGAAAAAACAGGCAGTATTTCTTTTGGAGGAATAGTTGATTTCAGGGATTTGAATGAAATTATAAGTTTTGATCTTCAATGTGAAAATTTTGTTTTAAATAATTTAAAGCTTACATCAGATGAGTTTATTCCCCTTGTATTAAAATCTGGAAAGTCTGATATCAAGGCTTCTTTTGTATCAAAACCAAAATTTATTGAATCTGTCGCAGATATAAAAATAAAGGAACATGTTTTTGATAAAAAAAGGCTTGAAGAAAATCCTTCAAAAATTGAAGCCCTTGTTTTTGAGGCTGTTGAATCTGCTGACACAATAGACATAAATGTTTTGGCTAAATTTGATAATGACAGGAAAAATATTTCGCTCAAAAGTTCCCTTGGCTCAATTATTTCACAAAAAATCAAGGATTATATAAAGCAAAAGGCTTTAGTAGAGTCAAAAAAGGTAGAAGATAAAGTAAATGCACTGATAGAAGAAAAGAAAAAAGAATTTAACCTTTCTTCAAAAGAAAATGAAGACCTTGTTTCCGGTGATTTGTCTTTGTATGAATCAAAAATTGATGAAGAAGAGCAAAAGCTTGACAATAAAAAAGATGAGCTTGAAAAAAAGGTTAAAAGAAAAATAGATGATAAAAAAGATGAACTTTTAGAAAAACTTAAAATAAAGCTCTAAGGTGAAAAAATGAGAAGAACAGCATCGCTTACTTCGTTAATCACTTTTATTTTTATTGTTTTAACAAGCATTGTTTTATTTATTACTCCCCAGGGAAAAATAGCCTATTGGTCAAACTGGACTTTTTTTGGACTTACCAAGGAGCAATGGGGAGCAGTCCATATAAATCTTGGAATACTTTTTATATTGAGCCTTTGCTTTCATATATATTTTAACTGGAAGGCTGTTTTGCTTTATTTAAAAAGTAAAACCAGAGAGTTTAAGCTTTTTACAAAAGAATTTAATATTTCACTGGCAATTGTATTAGTATTTATTTTTGGAACACTTGCAGAAATCCCTTTTTTTTCAACAATTATCGATTTTAATGAAAAAATTAAGGACAATGCCGCTGTAAAATACAAAGAGCCGCCATATGGACATGCAGAGCTTTCTTCTTATGCTGATTTTGCAAAAAGAATGGGGATTGATCCTGATGAAGGAATTTTAAATTTAAGAACCAGTGGATTTGAAATCAAGGACAGAGGTGCAACTCTTCTTGAAATTGCACAATTTAACAAAACATCGCCCCAAAAAATTTATCTTGCCTTGAATAAAAATAACCATGGAATTAAAAAAAATAAAAACAGCACAAGCCAGGCTTCTTTTTCAGGAAAAGGAAAATTAAGCCTTAAACAAATAGCACAAGAAAATAATGCGGATTTTAAGGAACTTTCTTCTTATCTTGACAGTAAAAATATTAAAGTCGATTTTAATATGACACTGAGGGAAAATGCAGCAAAAAATAATATGAGGCCCTCTGAACTTTATAATCTTGTTATAGGTTTTTCTAAGAAACAATAAAATAATTTATTAACTAAAACTTTTTTGTATGTATAAGCCTCAAATTTAAAAAAGCTCAGAATATTTTCTGAGCTTTTTTATTTGAGTTTTTAAGCACTTAAGGCATTGTGAACAGTAATCTGTGGAAAAGGAATTTCCCAGTTGTTTTCACTTGATGCCTCAACACACCATGCTTGTATGT
Source organism: Desulforegulaceae bacterium (assembly GCA_034007295.1). Lineage (GTDB taxonomy): Bacteria > Desulfobacterota > Desulfobacteria > Desulfobacterales > JACKCP01 > JACKCP01. Next base: position 3,371 of record JAVERC010000017.1, read on the forward strand.
GTCTTTTAATTTTATTGTAATTATCTGCTGCTTCGCCTTTAAAATCTGCAATTACAACAAGATCAAGTGATGAGGCCCCTGCTGTAAGAAATTCTGTTTTAAGGTTTATCAGGTATTGATCGAGTTTTGCTTTTTTTAATTCTTCCATAATATATTTAGTTATTTTATCAGGGATTTTTTTAGTTATGTCTTTTTGTAGATCATAACTTAGTCCAAAAGTTTCTTTTATTCTGAAATTTCTGGATAAATTTAATGGAGAAAGTGAGAGAAAATCAGGTGTTTGATAAATTTTGGAAGCTCCGCCTTTCATAATCATTTTTACCATTTCATGGGAAAGGCCTGCAACTTTTCCCCAGGTACCGTCAGATAAAATAATCCAGTCGTTTTTTTTGCATGGGAAAAAAGGTTCTTCAGGATTGTTTGGCCTTGAAATCATGTCAAGAAGAATTTCAATTGGAACTCTCAGGCTTATTCCAAGATCAGGGTTTTCAAGGGTTGAATGAAAATTTATATCCTGAATAATCCAGGGAACGCCAAGATAGGTTATTCTTTCGCCTTCTCTTGCCTGTCCTATGTTTAACATGAGCTTGCTTTGCTTGAACATTTTTGGAATTGTGTTTTTAAGCCCCCATGCAAGGCCAAGCAGAAAAATTATTGCAAAGCTTAACAATGTCCAGTCCTGTGCTATATAAAATACAAGAATTATTGAAATCATTGTAAGAAGAAAACTTAAAACTCTGTATCCAAGTTCAAATGCTTTTACATGGAAAGGCTTTTTGTCAAGATTATAGCCTGGGATTTTTTTAGCGATAAAATCGTGGAGAAATCTTAAAAGCATTACAATTAATATGCTTATAATTATAGCTGTAAGTATGAAAAGACCTTTTGTTTTAAAAAATTTTTTAGCATTACTCTGTGCTGCTTCAACAAAAGATTTTTTTTTCGATTCCATCTGGCTGAGTTTAAGATTTGCAACATGCCTTTTGTTTTCTAACTGTTTTTGTAAACCTGTCCACTCATTTAAAAGGTTTTCAAGGTAGTTCTGAAGTGATTGGTCTTCAGACGATTTAATTAAATTATTTATGTTTTTTACTGCTGTTTCTGTATGTGGGATCAGCTGGTCAAATTTTTCTATTTCGTCTTTTAATTTTGATTTTTCCCTTGATTTTTCAGTAAGTCTTTTAAGTTCGTTAATTCCTGGTTTTACAAGGGCTGCTACTTCATCTTTCCAGTCAAATTTTTCTTCTTTTTTTTCATAAAAAAGACTTGTATCAATTCCTGTTGCAATTCTTTCAAAATCTTTCTGGGTTTCATGAAGCTGTTTATCAAGCTTTTGAAGTTCTTCCTGGAGATTGGAAATTTCAGATGCAGAGTTTGTATTTTTAATTCTATTTTTTTTTTCTTCAATTCTTTCAAGTATTGTTTTTCTAAGGGATGCAATTGATTCTAAAATTTCAGGGGAAGGGTTTGGCGGGGTTAATGCTTCAATTTCGGAATCAATTTGAGTTTTAATGTCTTCAGGCTGATCCTTAGAAAAGGCAGGAAATGAAAGCAAAATAATAAAACATGACAAATAAAAAAAAATTAAAGTTTTGGAAAATTTCATAATTTCCTCATTGTGTTTTGAATTTTATAAAAATTATTAAAATGAAATGATTTTATTTTAAATAATTATCTTGTAAAGATAAAATCTTTAAATTAGCATTTATAAAAATAATTTATTTAAACCTAAGTTGAGCGTTTCATATTTTTAAATTAAAAAATTTTCAATGAATCAGGCTTATTATATTTAAAAATATAAAACCCTGCGGGCTTTCCAATTTTGCTGCATCTACTGCGTTAAATTGTATCACGCATAGCAAAAGTATAGCCTGATACAATTTGCCTTGTATATGCAGCAAACTTGAAAATCGCTCAATTTAGGTTAAACTAAAATTTTTAAAAAAAAATAAAGAGGCTGTTATGATTACATATTTTTATTGGGGATGCGTATTTTTAATTGTTTTTGGAGTTGTTTTTATTATTGGAGCTAAATTTGAAAAATGGAAAATAGGAATAGTTTTGGGAATGATTTTTCTTTTAACAGGATGGGCTGCATATTATTTTCATTTTGAACAGCTTTTTGTAAAGCGTTATGGCGGTGTCATGTCTCTTTCAGTTCCAGAAGGACAGGTGCATATCAGTGCAACCTGGAAAGGCGATAACCTCTGGATAGAAAATTATGACCCAAAAACTGACAGGTGCATATTCAGTGAATATTCAAAGGGAAATCTTCTTGAGGGAAGGGTTATTATAAAAAACTGCAATCCTCTTATGATTCAAAATAAATAATAATTTTAACTTGAATTGATTTTTTCATATTTTTAAATCAGCAGCTAAGTATTTTTTCTAATTGAAATATTATACTTTTTCATTTTGCTTCTTAGAGTTGAGGGGTTAATTCCAAGAATTTCTGCAGCTCCTCCTTTTCCATTGATTTTGCAGTTAGTATATTCAAGTGTTTTTTCAATATGATTTTTTATCAAATCGTCCAGATTTATAAGATCAATTTTTTTTTCAGGTTTTTTATCTGTTTTTTCTTCAACAGGCAAAAGTCCGAAATTTTCAAATCCAAGATAATTTCCTTTTCCAAGAATAAGTGCACGTTCAATAACATTTTGGAGTTCTCTTACATTGCCCGGCCAGTCGTAGTTTTCAAGTTTTTTTAAATCATTTTCACTTAGCCTGGGAAGGTTTTTCATGTTCATTTCCCTTGCTTTTATTTTTATAAAATAATCAACAAGGCCTTTTATGTCCTGCTTTCTGTTTTTTAAAGGCGGAATATTTATTGGAAAAACATTGAGCCTGAACCACAAATCTTCACGAAATGTCTTTTTTTCAACCATGTAAAGAAGGTCCCTGTTTGTTGCAGCAATTATTCTTACATCAACAGATACAGGGATATTTCCTCCAATCCTTATAAATTCCATTGTCTGTAAAACCCTTAAAAGTTTTACCTGTGCAGAAAGGGGAAGCTCTCCGACTTCATCAAGAAAAATAGTTCCTCCGTCTGCCTGTTCAAAATATCCTCTTTTAAGTTTTTCAGCTCCGGTAAATGCACCTTTTTCATGTCCAAAAAGTTCACTGTCAATAAGGGTTTCTGGAATTGCTCCGCAGTTTATGGATATCATTTTTTTGTTTTTTCTTTTAGAATTTCTGTGGATTTCATGGGCTGCAAGCTCTTTTCCAGTTCCTGTTTCACCTGTGAGAAGAACAGGGCTGTTCATATGTGAAACCCTTGAAATCATTTTTAATACTTCTGAAAGTCCCGAGTCTTTTCCTGAAACATCAAATGAAGAATTTGGGCGGAGCTGTTTTTCAAGCTCTTTTTTTTCTGTTGAAAGCTCCTTGTTTTTACATACAAGGTCACGGTAATTTAAAAGATTTATAACAGAGCCTGTAACAGGTTTTTTTATTAGTTTCATTTTTTCAAAGTGTTCTTTTTTAAACACTTCTATTCCTTTTGAAACTATACCAAATCCGCAGATAGTTGAAGAACCCAGCCTGAAATTTAAAATCATTACTGAAAATTTTGAGTCTTCATTAAAAAGAGGTTTTTTTACAAGATTTAAGAAATGTTTGTTTGTCATTCTAAGAAGAGGGCTTTTTGTGCTTTCAAGAACAAATATTTCTGTATTGGAAAAGTTTTCAAGTTCTTTTAAGTATGAGCCGTAGAGATTTATTTTTTCGTCAATTAAAATCCCTTTTTTTTCAGTTGCCTCGGCAAGATATCTTAATGTCTTTGATTCTGTATCAATTACAAAAACATGAATAAGATTTATTGGAAAATGTTTTTTTAAAACAATAACAGACTGGTGCAGGGATTTTTCAATTTCAAGGCTGCTGTAAAGTGACTGGGTTACTTCTCTTATAAGCTGATTTTCGTATTCCATTTTGTTCCCATAGTTTGATGATGATTTTTAATATACAAGAAATTGCTTTATTTAGTAATTTTGTCAACTTTAATGTTTTTTGTGAATTAAGATCAAACTGATTGAAGAAAATTATTTTTACGGCGGATATTATAATTCAAGGGAATATTTTTTAAGCCCAAAAAAAGCAATCAAGATTCTAGCTGGACACGAGTATGTTTATTTTGGTGATGACAGGACTAAACCTTTAGATATTGTAAAGGCCGAGCCTGAACTAAGACTTAGAAAAAAAGATGGCAAATTGAGTCTGGAGATGATTCCTCTTCCTCATTTGTCTTCCGATGATTTGATTTTTATAAAGGAAGGCCCTTTAAAAAAAGGACTTAAATTAAATCCTGTTGCAGCGGTTGCTGTTGAAGATTTTTTTGATGAAGCAGGTGCAAAAACAGACAGGGTGATTTACAACGCCTGCTCTTACCATATTCATATCAATATAAATCATGCATTTTAGCAGATGATTATTTTTTTGAAAATGCCGTTGCATGATATCTGTTTTCCCAAAATGCACTTTTTCTATTTTTGTATGATTGAGCAGACGAGCTTCATTGTCTCAGGGATATTTGCTTACTCTTCGTGATCCAGAATTATGAGATCAATATGGTTTGAAGTTACTATGTAATTTAAAATTTTAATTTTAAACCTTTTTTTTGCTTCAAAGAGCTATTTGATCCAAGTTTCTCTGTCTTTATCAAATTTCATAAAAACTCTTTTTTATGGCATCTGTGAGTAATGTGCTACACGTGATCTAGAATAAAATATCTTTTTGCTTTTAGCATTAAGTCTCTTTTCATCAAGAAGAAAATGCTTAGACGGCTTAATTCATTGAAAATTTCTTAATTTAAAAATATGAAACGCTCAACTCAGGTATAAATATGCTGTCCCCTGAACTCTGTCCTTTCGGTCGTACAATCTATCCTTGTTCAAGTTTTTTACAGAATTTAGAATCATTCCATAATCGTTCAAAATACTCTTTGTAATATGACGCACCCTTAGCAGGGGCTTGGAATTCATACGAAATTGTTTGCTGACTTGAAATTCCATAAAGATAGGGACCTATAAAAATATGGTCATCAACTCTGAAATAGAAATCTTCAGGAAGACTGTTATAATATTTTACCTGTATATTATCAGGATTTGGAGCTATGGTTCTGAGATCATCAATCCATTCTTGCAGATTCAAAATAGTGTTTCTTATTTGTCCAGGAACTTCTTTTTCATCGTTTTCACGCTGTTTTATATATTCAGAATCAGGATGCAGTGTGACAAAGCGAATTTTCAGTCCCCGCTTAACTTTTTCCCGAACAATCTTATCTTTTGCATCACGAAAAGACTTCAAGCCCCATGCAATAATATCAAGGTTCTTCTCAAGGGACTCAAATGCAATATCTGTACTACGGTTCATCTCTTGCCTTGTCTCAAATATAGCAGCAAGTCCCCAATGTTCAACAATGTGTTTTATCCGGTTCATACGCACAAGATATTTGGACGTCAGGTATGAAACTACAGAACTGGCAATCAATGAGCAGCCAATACTCAACAGTATATTTCTGCCGTCTTGATGGTCTGTAAATAAAGCTGACAATAGACAGATGAAACCAATACAGCATATTACCAAATTTATTAAGGATGCGTTTATTTGTTCAAGTGTTTTATTTATTTTGCTTTTCAATTTACTTATCCCTTTTGTTTGTCAATTCATATTCATAGGGAATAACTATCAAATATAGGCCATAAATTCAAAAAGAAACTGTTTTTCTCAGATTAGAGTTCGGGAGACAGTTTAGAGAATTTAACAAGACACCGATTAAAACCAAAGTCTGCACTTTTATCCCTCAAAGATATAATACCCTTTTGCTTTTTTATCTCTGAGGGGTCTTTTTTGCAGGTCATTCGTTACTTGGAAGAAAATATCTGTTTGCCCTTGGCATTAAGTTTTTTTCAGCGAGAAGAAAATGCATAGACTGCTTATTTGATGAGTAAAAAGGCCTTCTAAGGCTAAAAAAACGGGTGTTTTTATTATAAAATGTTAAAAAAACTAATCCTGGTCACCCTAAAGTAAAAGAAATAAAAAGGATAATTGATCCTTATTCCATAATCTTCTGGCTGGCTCGATTGTGGGTAATATTTAAAGGGCTGAAAAAAAATAAAAGATTTGGGGTTGAAAAATTTTTAATAAACAATGTGTTTGCTGTTTTTTCCTGTTCTTTATTTTTCCCCTGGAGTATTTTATCTGGATTCCGGCGGTAGTTTACTTGATTTAGTGAATATTGATTATAAAAAAATGTAAAGTAAAGCAGCTTTAATAAATAGCTATCCTGTCCCCTGAATTCGGAATTTTTTTCCAAAACGGAGAAGGTGATTTGTTTTTAATAAGTCTTAAGACTGGAGGTTTTGGTTTGAATCTTACAGCTGCAGATTATGTAATTCACATGGATCCATGGTGGAATCCTGCTGTTGAAGATCAGGCTTCTGATCGTGCTCATAGAATCGGACAGACAAGGCTGGTCACTGTATACAGGCTGGTAGTTAAAAATTCAATAGAAGAAAAAATAATAAAACTTCATAAAGAAAAAAGGGTGCTTGCACAATCTCTTCTTGAAGGCAGTGATTCAGCCGGGAAATTTTCAGCTGAAGAAATTCTTGATCTTTTTCAGGAAAATATTGATTAGTTTGTGTAATATATTTTTTTAAGCTTCAAAGGCATAACTGATCTAAAAAAAGCCTGGTATCTGTAAAAAAGTGAAATCAGCTTTAATATCAATTTCTTATTTTGGTAAAAATTTGTTACAGGAATCTGGTGTAATAAAGATTTAATTTTTTTGGGGGAGTTTTAAATGAAATATTCAAAGTATAATTCAAACAATATAGATGAAATTAAAACCCTTTTTACTAAAACATTTTCTGATTCCGAAGGTGAGTCTGAGGGACAGTTGATTGGCGAACTTGCTTATAATCTGCTTTCTACAACTGACAAAAATAATATTTATGTGTTTGTGGCAAAAGATGATGAAAATATTGCAGGATGTATAATTTTTACCCGTCTCAAATTTGAAAGTACTGCTGTTAATGCCTTTCTTATGTCTCCTGTTGCTGTTGCAACAAATTTTCAGGGAAAAGGAACAGGCCAGGAGCTGATAAGGTTTGGTCTGAACAGCCTTAGACAAGAGGGAGTAGAACTTGTATTTACCTATGGAGACCCGGATTTTTACTCAAAGGCGGGATTTGTGCATGTTGATGAAGAGTCAGTTAAGGCACCCCTTAATCTGGCACATCCTGAAGGCTGGCTTGGACAATCTTTGGCAGGCCCGGAAATTCAGCCTGTTCCCGGCATATCCTTTTGTGTGGAAGCTATTAATAATCCTGTTTATTGGTGATTCTTTTTAATTCCCATCCCTTTTTCTGATGCAACTGGAGAACCAATGCTTTCTGCTTTTCCTTGAATAATCCCTTTGTCTCTCAAATTCAAAATCATTATCCATCTTGGGACAATTTAAAAGAAACTCTTTAGAGACGGTTTTTTGGAAGTGATTTTTTGATATTTTTTAACAGACAAAATAACCACTGTTTCTTGACCTCTGCGTGTTACATATTGTGGTCCTGCTTTTAAGGCACTTTCAACAATCTGACTAAATTTTGCTTTAGCATCTTGTAATTTCCATGATGTATACATGAAACCTCCTATTTTTCTTGTTTTGATACTAGTCAGTATAGTCTGTTTGTAATGCTGGGTCTTTTTTTGGGGTTGGAGTAGTGTATTAATGAGGGTAACGCTAAAATAACCTGCAATTAAAGGATTGTAAAAAAATGTAAAGTAAAGCAGCTTTAATAAATAGGTATCCTGTCCCCGGAATTCGTAATAGATGATTTTGGTACAGGATATTCATCTTTATCTTACCTTCATAAATTTCCTGTAGACGAGATAAAAATAGACCGTAGTTTTATATCGGATATTGAAAAAAACAGGAAAACCTTGAGATTGTAAAATCGATTCTTTCACTTTCAAAAAGTATAGGCTTTAATGTAATTGCAGAAGGAATAGAAACAAAGGAACAGTTTGAAATACTTAAAGACCATGGCTTGAAAGAGGCACAGAGGTTTTATTTTTCAAGGCCTCTTACAGAAAAAGATGCTGAAAAATTTATTACCAGATTGAATAAATCGAGTAAAAAAAGTTCTTATCTTTTATATGCTTAAATTTTCAGTCTGGTTGGCTCTATTGTGGGCAATATTTAAAAGCCTGAAAAAGAAATAAAAGATTTCGGAGGAAAAAAATGCCACATATTACAGAATATCTAAATTCTGGCGGCAGTTTCCTTGATTTAGTGAAGACTGATTATAAAAAATGTAAAATAAAGAAGCTTTAATAAATGAGTAGCTGTCCCCAGAACTCAGTCAGAACTCATATTTGTTCGATTTAGCGATAAGCTTCTTTTCTGTGACCAGCTTTTACAACCCATATTGTTAACTCTTTGTCCTGTATAGAATAAAGAATTCTATATTTGCCAACCCTATATCGGTATCGTTCCTGTCCAGTAAGTTTTTTACTGCCAGGTTTTCGTGGATCACTTCCCAATTCTTCTATACATTGCAGGATGTTGCTTAAATCTTTGTCTGGAATTGACTTGAAATCTTTCCAGACAGATTTTTTAAAATAAACTTTATATTCTGCCATCTTTTTTTAGCCTTTTGACCATGTCTTCATAGCTGATTAAAGGCTCATCCTGCCTTTTATCAAATACAGCAAGATCTTCTGCGTCTTCAGCCAGAGCTTCTTTAACTGCATCATTAATAATGTCAGACATTGACCGTGATGTTTCCAGAGATTTTAATTTTAAAGCCTGATGAAGAGCCGGGTCTAAGTAAATTGTAGAACGTTTTGATAATGTGGACATATGTTACCTCCATAATTTTTATAACATTATGACGCTGCAACGTCATAATGTCAAACATGGAAGCAAACATTATCTTTTTTTTTAATTATTTTCTATTCGTGATATATGCAGTAAACTTGAAAATCGCTCAATCCAGGTTTGAATAAAATTTTCATAAAGGAACAGGTATTTAAATTGCAGAAAAAAGAATTAAAATTGATTGAATACGAAATCACATATGATGAATTAAAAACACCTTATTCGGAAAATCTTCCAAAAGGACTTGTTGAGGAAATTCAAAAAATCAGAACCAGTATTTATGCTTCTGCTCTTGAAATCCTGCCAATATTAAAAAAATTTGAAAAAAAGTATGGGCATATTCCATATTTATATAATCTTATGAGTGCTGCTTATATGAGTGCGGGAGAAAAGGAAAAAGCTGAAAAATATGTTGAAAAAAATTATAAAAAATTCCCTGACTATCTGTTTTCCAGAATAAATTATGCAGATATCTCTCTATACAAAGGGAATTTTAAAAAAATACCAGAAATTTTTGACAATAAGTTCGATTTAAAATCCTTGTACCCAAAAAGGGATGTATTTCATATTTCTGAACTTACAGGATTTAATTCTGTAATGTGTATGTATTTTATGCAGACAAAGGAATTTAAAACAGCACGTTTTTATTATAAAATGTTAAAAAAAACTAATCCTGGTCACCCTAAAGTAAAAGAAATAAAAAGGATAATTGATCCTTATTCCATAACCTTCTGGCTGGCTCGATTGTGGGCAATATTTAAAGGGCTGAAAAAGAAATAAAAGATTTGGGTTTGAAAAATTTTTAATAAACAATGTGTTTGCTGTTTTTTCCTGTTCTTTATTTTTTTCCTGGAGTATTTTATCTGGATTCTGGCGGCAGTTCACTTGATTTAGTGGATAATTATTAATTTTTTTTAACTCAGTAGGGTCACATTTAGACTGCAAAGAGGTGTTATTTTTTTGTTGCAAAAAACAACCGTGTGGCCTTGCTGTCCATAAAAGCGTATTTTTATGATTAAGTTCTTAGTTTTGCAACTTCATATATTTTATTGCCTTCTCGTTTGCCGATAGCAATAACCAAAACAACAACCTGGTCATCTATAACTTCATAAACAAGCCTATAACCTGAGCTTTTAAGCTTAACTTTGTAATGGTTTTCAAATTTTCTCAGTCTATTAGCTTGTATTTTGGGATTTTGAATCACCTCTTCAAGTTTTTTCTTGAGCTGTTTTTTTATGGCATTATCTAATTTGTTCCATTCTTTTAAAGCTATTGGAAGAAATTTGAGTTTATAGATCATCTATTGAAATCTCTATAGCTTGATCTTTTTGAGCTTTACGCTCAAGAATTATTTTACCAAGTTCATGATCTTCAATTTGTTCAAGCAAAGCTTCATATGTTGAAGCAGGCACAAGGTATGCTGCTGGTTTATTGCGATTTAATATTGTAACAGGATTACCTTGAGCTTTTTGAATTAATGCACTTGGATTTTTTTTTAGTTCTGAGATACTAGCAGAAAATTTTGCAAAAATTGTTTCCATGTTTGCCTCCATAAATAATTTAAAAGACCAGTTTAAAGGTCTTTATTTAGGTCTTATTGTAAGGCTTGAAACATAAAAAATCAATTAATAATAACTAGTGATTGGCCGAAAACGAGAATTTTTTGTTCAGTTCAAGGAAGATGAAAAATTTAACCGCAGAGGTTCTAGGGACAGTTTTCATAATTCAATAAGGCACCGATTAAAACCAAAGTTTACACTCATTATCCCCAAACAGCCATAATACCCCATTTGCTTCTTTACGAAATCAAGCCTGAAATGATAATAACTACAAATTATTATCTGAATAAGATTTGAATGAATCAAATAAAAATGTAGGTGAGGGAATGAAAGAAAAATTTGCGAGTTCCGGGGACACTATACGTATCTTTGGAATTTAGACAAAAAAAATAATAAGTCACATAAATTATAGACTTATCAGGAATCCATCATGCTGTGTAATAGATTCCAAGGCAGCATAAGTTTCATTGGATGACCTGGAAGCTCTTGAAAATCGTATCTTTGGTAGAAAGATTTTGCTTTTTCTGTTGCACAGTCCAACAATACCGCAACAAATGGCATTAACTGTCCGGTATGATGGCAATCAGCCAGTGCTTGAGCCAATAACCGTTCACCAAATCCTTTCCCCTGGTAGTTTATTTCCACGCCTAACCATGCAAGGTTGACGATAGGGAGTAGAGTTCCTGGTAGCTTGCGAATCATTTCGTGAGGGAGCTCATCAAAGTTTACTTGCCCCATGGCCAATGTATAAAAGCCGACAATTGTATCATGTTCATTCAGTAGGACTCTGGTGACAGACAGTTTTTTTCCCTGGGCTTGTCGAGCCTTCTTTTTTAACCAGTTATCCACCAAATCCAAACCACTACAAAAAACTGAGCGCTTATGGCGTTTCTCCAATTGTTCGATGGTAAATCCATTTGGCCATTGAATTGGCTTCACAGATCCCCCTGCATAATCTTACTGAGTTTGCGTTGAGATTTTGTAAGTTTGGCAGGAGCCTGAAGCGCCATCCAAAATCGTTCCTGTTCTTCAGCCGTTAATTGTAAAACTTGATTTTTTGCCTGTTCAACTTCTTTTTTGGCTGTTGGGACCAGAACCAGTCGAATATAGTCAGACAATCCAATATTCCGTAACTTTGCAGCCTGGGCCACGATCTGTTTGCTTTTTGGGTCCAATCTGGCCTGAAGAGTCGTTTTAGCAGTATTTGTCATATTCACCTCCAATATTAAATTTGTACTGCACTTTGCATGTACTGTCAAGTTTGATTCATAGAACTCATGGAACACTGCAAAGTGGTCCCGCCACTTTCATCTTTGAAAACAAAGGCCGATTTTTATTTAAATAGTGCCTGGCTGAATTCAAAAAAGCCATAAGAAATCAATATGTTAAGCCATTTTATTACATTGCAAAGAAACAATGATAATTTCAATATAATTTTTTGCACAACCCTGCTCAACGGGAAGAGGGTCAAATCTTTAATCTTGACATATCAACTTAACCTGAGCAGACAGCACTTCGTAATAAATTATATGCTACTGAATTTGTTTGATAAATTAAACAAATAAAACCATTTGTCAAGATTAAAGATTTGACCCCATTTTCGCCTCTAAAATGATTATTGTGTCTGTCCCCTTTATCTTTTTGAAGAAATAAAATATAGTGTTTTGAAAAATTTTAAATAAACAATGTGTTTGCTTTTTTTCCTGTTCTTTTTTTAGTGGAGTATTTTATCTGGATTCTGGAGGCAGTTTACTTGACTTGGTGAATACTGATTATAAAAAATGTAAAGCAGCTTTAGTAAACGAGTAGCTGTCCCTGAAACTTTTGGAACTTACTTACAGGACTTTATACACAGGGGGAATAAATGAAAAAATGTTTGTATTTTTTAGTAATTTGTCTTTTTTTTGGTTTGACAACAAATGCTGAAACAAAAAATTTTGACAATGATTTATTAAAAGTAAAAAGTGAATTTTGTAATAATGAAATACTTATTTCTTCTTCAGAAAAAGAAAATGATATTTTTAATCAATTTGAAGAAAAGATTAAAAACAAGGAAAAAGACAAGAAAAAATGGGAACAATATCAGAAGAATATGGAAAATGATTTTAATAAAGGGGTAAAATTTTGCAAAAGTAATGTCTTGACTTTTGAGGAAATAAAAATTTTATGGGATAAATTTTTAAAAAAATATTCCAAGGATAATCCATATTCTAATCAGGATGAAAAGTTAAGACAGAGCTATCTCTTTAGTACTCCTGAAATTGCTGAAGCATTTGAAAAAGCACCTCCTATGATTAAAGAATTGGTAAATAGGTATAGTTTACAAAATTCAAATATAAAATCTGCTCTTGAAGCTTGGAATGCTTATACTGAATTTAGAGAAGGTAAATGGAAAGATGATAATACCGCAATAATGGAACAAGTTTTAGACCATAGATATCATTCAACTGGTATGCCAGATGCAATTTCCGACAACTTCAAAAAACAAGAACCAATTTATCCTATTTTGGTTGAATTATATAACGAATTTATGGACCCTACAGATGGATACGAAGCAATCTCAATAAATAGTTATGCAGAAAAAGATTCTTATATTTATTATTTTGGAAAAGGAATTAAAAAGCTAATAGATGTTACTAAACCTCGTGACGATTTTAATACTCCTAATTTTGGAGAACCACAAGATTTTAGAAGAATTGAAACAAATTTATACAAAAGTCTTTTTAAAGTTATAAATCCTAATAATGAAGTTTCTAGAACTCAAAAATTTTTATCTTCTTCTCTTGATGATAAAAAAAATCAAATTATCGAAATTAGAGATTTAATTAAACAAGGAAAAAATGAGAGTGGAGATGTTTTATCTCCTATTGAAAAAACATATATTTCTTATTCTGTTTGGGGGTTAAATACTTTGTATGGAGTAATTACTGCCTCAAGAGATAAGCAACAAAAAGAAGAAGCGGGAAATATGTTTGATTTAACATATCCTTATTTAGAAAAGGAATTAGTTAGAAAATTAAAAATTTTGCCAGAAATATCTGGAAAACCTTATTTATTAAATCCAAATTTTTGGTTTTAATAACTATTATGCTTAAAGCATCCTGATAAATTAGAACCGGAGGACAGTTTACATAATTAATGCAAGCATATTCATAAGCATGAAACTGTCCTGCTTATCCCCAAACAGGCATAATACCCCATTTGCTTCTTTACGAAATCAAGTCTGAAATGATAATAACTACAAATTATTATCTGAATAAGCTTTGAATGAATGAAATAAAAAAGCAGGTGAGGAAATGAAAGAAAAATTTGGCTTTGTAAAGGCAGCAACAGGATCATTTGAAACTGCACTTGGAAATCCCGAGGTAAATGCTGAAAAAATCATGGGTATTATTAATGATGCAGTAAATCAAAATGTAGAAGTTCTTGTTTTTTCTGAACTTGCACTCACAGGCTATACATGCGGAGATCTTTTTTTACAGCCTTATCTTGCAAAACTTTCAGAAAAAGCATTGCAAAATATTCTTGATGAACTGGAAAAGCAAAATACAGGTATGATAATGGTAATCGGCCTTCCTGTTCGTCAGCGTGGTGTGCTTTTTAATGCTGCTGCAATTATCCAGGGAAACAAAATACTTGGTGTTGTTCCAAAAAGCTATCTGCCAAATTATGGGGAATATTATGAAAAAAGATGGTTTTCTCCTGCTTCTGCTGTTATTTCAAATAGTTTGGTTCTGTGCGGCCAAAAAGTTCCTTTTACAACTGATATTATAGTTGAAACACCTGCCGGATTAAGGCTTGCCTGTGAAATCTGCGAAGATTTATGGGTAAGTAATCCTCCAAGCTCTTCCCATACTCTTTACGGAGCAAATCTTATTGTAAATCCTTCTGCTTCAAATGAGCTTGCAACAAAAAGTCAGTACCGTCTTGATCTTGTGAGAATGCAGTCTGCAAAATGCCTCTGCGGATATATTTATGCTTCATCAGGACTTGGAGAAAGCACCACAGACCTTGTTTTCAGCGGACATAATATTATTGCATATAACGGCCGGATTATGGCCGAAGAAAAAGAAAATTCAGGTCTTCTTACAGAGGTGCTTGATATTGAAAAACTTGAAAACGACCGTATAAAATTCAACAGTTTTGTCCAGAAAATTGAAGCAGCCGGAGACAATAAGCGAAAATATACATTTATCCAGGCTGAAAATACAGCTGTTGAAGAGTGTCTTCCGGCATATGTTGATCCCTTTCCTTTTATTCCCGGAGATGAAAATGTAAAAGAAGAACGCTGCCGGGAAATTCTTCATCTTCAGGCCAGAGGCTTTGCTCAGCGTTTAAAAAACACAGGAATAAAAAAGGGTGTGATCGGTATTTCAGGCGGCCTTGATTCCACTCTTGCACTTCTTGTTGCAGCAGATGCATTTAAAATGGCAGAACTTCCTTTAAAAAATATAACAGGCATTACAATGCCAGGATTTGGAACATCTGAAAGAACAAAGTCAAATTCCCATAAACTTATGGAACTCATGGGAATTACTTTTAAAACAATAGACATAAAAAAATCCTGTCTAAGCCATATGGAAGATATAGGACATGACCCGGAGTGTTATGATGTAACATATGAAAATGTACAGGCAAGGGAAAGAACCCAGATTCTTATGGATCTTGCAAACAAGGAAAATGCACTTGTTATCGGAACAGGAGATCTTTCTGAACTTGCACTTGGATGGTGTACATACAACGGAGATCATATGTCCATGTATGCCGTTAATTGCGGAGTTCCAAAAACCCTTGTCAAATATCTTGTTTCTGCATATGCAGATATGCACCCTGAACTGAAAGATGTATTAACCTCCATCTGCGAAACAACAATAAGTCCTGAACTTCTTCCTGTTAAAAACGGAGATGAAATTCAGTCTACTGAAGATACAATTGGAAAATATGTATTTCATGATTTTTTTCTGTATCATTTTGTAAGAAACGGTTTTGGAAAGGAAAAAATACGCACTCTTGCATATATTGCTTTTAATGATACTGAAAAAGAGGAAATCGACAAAACTCTTGATATATTTTTTCATAGATTTTTTACCCAGCAGTTTAAAAGATCATGTCTTCCTGACGGTCCAAAGGTTGGAACAGTATCTTTATCTCCAAGAGGGGACTGGAGAATGCCTTCTGATGTTAAGTATCCGTTGTAATTATTAATTATGTGTTATGTTTTAGGTGATTTTATGTTGCAGCAGGTTTTTTTATATGAAAAAATGTATGTTTAAAAAATGAAACGCTCAATTTGGGTTATAATAATGTAAAAAAATAAGTAAGGATATAAAATGGATTTACTTCAAAGCATTCATGAGCTCCCAGTTGCTGAAAAAATTAAAGTAATGGAATTTATTTGGGAAGAATTAACTTTCAATCAAAAAGAATATGTATCCCCTGACTGGCATAGGCATGAGTTGGAAAAAACTGCCAAAAGAATGTTGGAGGGCAGGGAAAAGGTGTTTGACTGGAGTGAGGCTAAACGTCTTTTAAGAAAAGAGCTTGAATGAAAATCAGACTGCTTGGATCTGCATATAATGATTTAAAATATGGAAGAAGGTTTTATGAAAAAATAAATTCTAATCTGGGTGATTATTTTTTTGAGTGTTTGTTTTCTGAAATTGATTCATTGATGTTGTATTATGGAATACATCCTAAATGTTTTGGATATTTTAGGATGCTGTCAAAGCGTTTCCCTTATGCGGTTTATTATACTATTGAAAATGAAGAAATTTTGATTTGGAGGGTACTTGACTGCAGGCAGTCCCCAAAGAAAACTATGAAGTTTTTAGGAATGAGGATGGATTGATGTTTTTTAATAAATTTATGCATATATTTTCAATTCTGCTTTAGCTAATCAAAAAATTCCTCTCTTTAAGGGTAGAAAGGGTCAGACCAAAATAAGACCTTGAAATAAAACAAAAAAAGACAAAAAAACGCCATCTTGTTAGCACTTAAAGCGCACTTTTTGACATTGAAATGATTATCATTTAGTTATTTTGAAATTTAGTTTCTAAAAAATTCCAGAAATTGGAAAAAAATTGACAAAATAAGCTCAAAATTGTTATCTAACTAAGAAAATTAAAACTTTTAAAAAGAAATGCAGTGCAATGCTTATTCAGTTTTCTCTGGAAAATTTTAAATGCATAGGAAAAAAGCAGACTCTTTATATGCAGCCTGTCCGCAAAATTAAAGATACTGGTCATGAATTGGAAACAGGTATTGCAAGAGAGCCTTATGTTCTTCCCTGTGTAAGCATTATGGGTGCAAATGCTTCAGGCAAGTCTACTTTAATTGAAGGTCTTTTTTTTCTTAGATGGGTTGTTCAAAACAGCTCAGAGCGTAAAAAAGACAGTATTTTCCCAGATAAACGATTCAGGCTTAATCCCAAATATAATAATTTACCAACATCATTTGAAATAAGTTTTATAGCTGATGATAATTTTCTGTATGAATATCATATTTCCTTTTTTCCGGACAAAATTGAAAAAGAAGTTTTAATCTGTGTGAAAAATATTAAAGGAAGCAAAAAAATTGTTCTCATTAATCGGGAAAAAAATAATTTTGAGCTAAACAGCATTATTCATCCCGACAGCAATATTTTGAAGGTCTGGAAGGCTGATATCAACAATCAGAGGACATTTTTATCATATCTTGGGAACAAGGGCGATGTTGATGTTTTTGATATGGTTCTTCGCTGGTTTGGGGATTTAAAAAATATAAATAATGAAAAAATCCCACATGTTATTACTTCAGCAATGATAAATGCAGGCACTTTGAAAAAAGAAAATGTTTTAAAGCTTTTAGGTGCGGCAGATATAAATATTGATAATTTCAGCATAAAAGAAGAAAAAACTGACATTCCTTCAGATGCACTTGAATTCATTGCATCAATAATTTCAAAACAGACTAGGGAATCACTAGATTTTGTTTCTCAAAAACTTCTTGACTCCAAATCTTTAAGCTTGGTTTTTGAGCATAAAAATATCAGTGGAGAATCAGTTGCTTTTGATTTTGAAAATGATGAGTCTGACGGTACAAGGCATTTTTACTCTTTGTCCGGCCCTGTTCTAGAGGCACTCGAGAATGGAAGGGTTTTGATTATTGATGAACTCAATCAATCACTGCATCCATTTTTATTGAGAAAGCTTATTCAGCTTTTTACAGATAAAAATACAAATAAAAAAGGTGCTCAGCTGATTTTTACAACCCATGATGTGACTGTTTTGGATAAAACACTGCTAAGACCTGATGAAATATATTTTATAAAAAAAGATGAAAAGCTATTTGAAGCTGAACTGTACAGCCTTGCAGAGTTTGAGGGTATGGGTAAAAATGACCGGGGAGAAAAAATTTATAAAGATTATCTTTCAGGAAGATTTGGGGCAGTACCTGATATTGACTGGGAATCCGGGTTTTGAGTATGGGGAGAAAAAAAAGACCTTTTAATAACCGGAAAAAAATAACCAATATTCTTATTATTTGCGATGGTGAAACAGAAGAAAATTATTTTAATTATGTTTTGAAACCCTATTTATCCGGCAAAGAAATCAATGTTAGGCTTGATACAAAAAAATTTAAAGATATAAGGGCAACAAAAAACTATATTAAAAGAAATCCAGGAAATCCTCCTTTTGACGGTGTTGTTTTTTTGAAAGACCTTGAAAATACAAGTTTGAACAAAGAAGAATGTGCCAGTCTGAAAGAATTTGAAATAGAATCGGGTAAAAAGGCTGATAATTCATTCTGGTTTGTGTTTTATAATTATCCTTCAATTGAATATTGGTATATTCTTCATTTTAATCAATGCTTGAGAAGTTTTAATGATGCTTCTGAGTCCATTAAGCTCTTGAAAACCAAAGATTTTTTTCCTGAATATGAAAAGCCGATGCCTGAGAGTTTAAAAGAAGGTGAAATTTTTCTTGGTAAAATTGATAATGCTTTAAAAAATATCAAGTCTGCCTGTTTTTCAAATGTTCTTGAATATTCAAGACAGATTACAAATAAAAGAAACTTAACAAATCCAATGTCTGATATGGCTTTTCTTATAGAAGTATTGAAAACTTCACCTGAGAAGCATCAAAAAATTTATAAAGGTTTGAGTTAATAAATTTGGTAATTATTCCGCTATAATCTCTTTATTTAGTAATATTTTTAAATTCAGCAAAAATTACTTTATTCCGTAATATATTTATCCTCATCTTGTCTTTTAAAAATTCAATAAAATTATAACTATTTGTTATTGTTTGTATATATCTGATTTTTCTGCCATGGCACATTAATTGCTTTTTATCTCATAATAAAATTTGAAAAATATTTATGTCCATAAAACAAAATTTAGGAGAGATTTAAATGGCTGAAAAATTCATAAGCATGAAAAACCTGAAGTTCACACTTCACGATGTAATCGGCACTGAAAATATGGCTGAAAACGGCGACTATACAGAAAAATCAATAAACATGATTTTGCAGGCAGGGTTTGATTTTGCAAAAAATGAGCTTCATCCCCTGTTTGAAGAAATGGACAGAAAATCACCTGAGCTTGAAAACGGCAAAGTAAAGGTTCACCCTGGGGTTAAAAAGATTTTAAATATTCTTGGAAAAGACGGCTGGATTTCAGCACTTTTTTCTGAAAAATGGGGCGGAGAAAACATGCCGTCTTCAATTATGCATGCAATAAGTTTTATTTTCTGTTCTGCAAACTATTCCGCAGCTGTTTATTCAGGGCTTACATCAGGTGCTGCAAAACTTATTGATACTTTTGGTTCAGAAGAACTTAAAAATAAATATATTCCAAAAATGCTTGAAGGAAAATGGCAGGGAACAATGGCTCTTACAGAACCGGAAGCAGGAACTTCCCTTGGAGACCTTTCTACAGCCGCATATCCGGATAAAGACGGAACATACAAAATAAAAGGCGAAAAGATTTTTATTTCAGCAGGTGATCACGACTGCGTTGAAAATGTGGTTCATCTCATGCTTGCAAGAATTGACGGTGCTCCAAAAGGAGTAAAAGGTATTTCACTTTTTGTTGTTCCAAAACTGAGGGTAAATGAAAAAAATGAACTTGAGCCAAATGATGTGAATGTAACCCAGATATTTCATAAAATGGGCTACAGGGGTGCTCCTATTACAGGTCTTTCCATGGGTGAAAAAGACGACTGCACAGGCTGGCTTGTTGGAGAGGAAAACAAAGGTCTTTCCTATATGTTCCAGATGATGAACGGAGCAAGGCTTGAGGTTGGAATGGGGGCTGCCGCAATTTCCGGAGCGGCTTTTCACGCGGCACTTGATTATTCCAAAGGTAGAAAGCAGGGAAGAAAAATGACAGGCGATAAAAAAGCCGGTCAGGTTGCAATAATTGAACATGATGATGTTAAAAGAATGCTCATGTTCCAGAGGGGAGTTTTTGAGGGGGCATTGTCTCTTATTTTGCAGTGCGGAAAATATGAGGATATGATTAATTATGCCTCTGAAGAGGATAAGGAAAATTATCATCTTCTTTTAGAGCTTCTGACTCCGGTTGCAAAGTCATATCCTGCAGAAATGGGAATTTTGTCAACAAGCATGAGTATTCAGTGTTTCGGAGGATACGGATATTGTGAGGATTTTCCGGTTGAACAGCATTACAGGGATATGAGAATACATACAATCCATGAAGGAACCACAGGAATTCAGAGTATGGATCTTCTTGGAAGAAAAGTTGTCATGAAAAATGGCAAGGCCTTAAAGCTTTTTGGAAAGGAAGTTTTTAAGACTATTGGTGAAGCAAAGGAAAACGGCCTTGAAAAATATGCAAAAGAGTTGGAAGATGCTTTTAATCTTGTAGTTAAAACAACAGAATTTCTCGGCGAAACAGCAATGACTGAAGGTGTGGACGCTTTTCTTGAAAATTCGGTTTTATATCTTGAAATGTTTGGTCATCTTTGTGTTGCATGGCAGTGGCTGAAAATGGGATCAAAAGCAAATGAAAAACTTGCAAAATCACCTGGCAAAAATGACAGACTTTTCTATGAAGGAAAACTAGGGGTTATGAAATATTATTTTTCCCATGAACTTCCAAAAACAGATTATCTTTCCTCTACAATAAAAAACAGGGAACATGTGATTTTAAATACTTCAATTGAAAATTTTACAATGTAAAAAGGAGATAAATAATGGATAGGGTAATTTTCAAAAAAGAAGGAAAAATAGGAAGAGTTACGCTTAACAGGCCTGACAAATACAATTCATTTGACCTTGAAATGGTAAATGAGTTTGATGCCCTTTTAGATCAGCTGAGATATGATGAGGGAACAACTGTTCTTGTTCTTGACGGCGGTGATGCAAAAGGCTTTTGTGCAGGACTTGATACAGAAAAATATGCAACAGAGATTTTTGAAATGGCTCCTGTAAAAGCCTACGATGCACAGGCAAGAATGAGCCGTCTTTTTCTTAAAATGCGTCAGATTCCACAGCCGATAATTTCATGTGTCCATGGTGCAGCAGCAGGAATTGGGTTTTCCCTTGCAATGGCATCAGACCTTAGAATTATCTGTGACAGTGCAAAGTTTTCAGCAGCTTACATAAATATCGGGCTTGGCGGTGCAGACATGTCTTCAAGTTATTTTCTCCCAAGACTTATTGGTTCAGGAAGAGCTTATGAATTTCTTTTGACAGGAAACTGGATGAATGCTGAAGATGCAATGAATCTTGGATTTGCATCCCGCCTTGTTTCAAAGGAAGAACTTGTTCCAACTGCAATGGAGCTTGCCAAGGTTATGACCACAAAAAATCCAATGGGAATAAGAATGACCAAGGAAGCAATAAATGCCAACCTTGACTGTGCAGGACTTGAGTCAGCTCTTCAGATGGAAGACAGAAACCAGATGATGATAGCATATACATTTAAGATAAAATAAAGGTTAGGACTTAAAGACAGGTTAGGTCCCCAAATAAAGCCCCTGCTGCCTAAGTGCAGGGGCTTTTAAAAAAGAAAGGAAATCAAAATGGCTGGATTTTCACTTGAAAATAAAACAGCTCTTATAACAGGAGCAAGCAGGGGAATTGGAGAAGCAATAGCACATTGCTTAAGCGATAACGGTGCAAAGGTGATTTTGGTGAGCAGAAAAATAGATGCTCTTCAAAAAGTTGAAAATGATATAAAGCAAAAAGGCGGACACGCAGAATCAATGGCCTGCAATATGGGAGAAATTGATCAGATAAAAGCACTTGTAGAGTCAGTTAAGGAAAAATACGGCACCCTTGATATTTTAGTAAACAATGCAGCTGCAAATCCGTTTTTCGGAAATATGATAGATGCAGAAGAATGGGCCTGGGACAAGATTTTTGATGTAAACCTTAAAGGTCCTTTTTTTACAATAGTAGAATTTGCAAAACTTATGAAAGAAAACGGCGGAGGAAGCATAGTAAATGTTTCTTCTGTAAACGGAATCAGGCCGGCACCTTTTCAGGGGATTTATTCTGTTTCAAAGGCAGCACTTATTGCTCTTACAAAAGCATTTGCAAGGGAGCTTGCCCCATATAAAATAAGAGTAAATGCTCTTCTTCCCGGACTTACAGACACTAAATTTGCAAGTGCATTGACGCAGGATGAAAATTTAAAGGGAATGATAGTTTCACAAATTCCCCTTGGAAGGGTTGCAGATCCCGAAGATATGGCAGGGGCAGTTTTATATCTTGTTTCAGATGCTGCATCCTATACAACTGGTTCTCTTCTTGTGTGCGACGGCGGCATGATTGCATAAAAATAAATTTTATTTTTCATAATTAAAAAGGGCAGAGTTTTTTCTCTGCCCTTTTAATTGGAGTAAAATTTTAGTTTTGAGCGGTTTTTTTCTGGATATTTTCGTAGGCCTCTTTCATTGTTTTTGTAAGAATGTCAATGTCAGCAGGTTTTTCAAGATATGCAAAAGCTCCAAGTTCCATACATCTTGTTCTGTCATTTTCATTTCCATGGCCTGTAAGAATAATAATTTCAGTTTCAGGGCTTATTTCCTTGGTTTTTCTCAAAACCTCATATCCGTCAACACCTGGCATTTTAAGGTCAAGAACCATAACCTCTGGATGATCTCTGTCCATAATTTCAAGTGCTTCTCTTCCGCTTGAAACAGGGAATGAAGGCATATCCCTTATTGCAAGACGCTCGGATAATGTCTGGATAAAATCAACTTCATCATCAACAAGAAGAACCTTGTGTGGTCTTGAAAAGTTCTGGTCTGTCAATATGTCTGCCTTGTAAAAATTCTGGCCTATCTTTGTTTCTACGTTTGAAACACCTTCAATTATTTTTGCAGCATTTGTAAGTTCATTTTTAAGTTTTGAAAGAAAAAGAACTTTTTTATTAATTGTAAGGGAAACATCATTTCCATTGGCATCAACATCAACATCAAAACCCTGTCTGCAAAGCTCAAGCCCTACTTTTGTCTCTAACCTGAAATCCTCAATGTGTTTTTTTGACTCTTTGGAATATTGAAGAACAGGATTCCCAAGCTGGCTTAAAATAAGCTCATATGCTTTTTCTGTTGTGGTTTTGTCCATTGGAATTACCATGTCATATAATGAAGGATTCCATGGGCCTGAATTTTTAATGTGATGAGAAAATTCAGCTGCTTTTTCATCTGCCTGAAGAATTTCTTTTTTTGCATTTTTTTCACTAACACCTAAATTAGAAGCATTTTGAATTCTGTACTGAAGATCAGCAATGGTAAGAATTTTTACCACATGATTGATTTTTCTTGGAATAAGAAGACTTGAAAATCCGTAAAAAATCTGGTTGTCATTAAGAAGTTCTGAAATAGCAGCCTTAATTTCTGACAGAGATTTTTCTTTTTCCCTTGTAAAACTGTTGAAAACCGAAGGTGGATTAAAAAAAGCCTTTTCATAAATTTCTTTATTTTCATTAAATTTTTTTACGCAGGCTTCAATAACATCATAATCTCTTATAACTTTATAGCCGTGGTTTTCTTCAAGTTTTTTTACTATTTGAGCTGCACCTGAATATTTGCCTGAAAAAATACTTATTATAGCCATTATATACCTCCCCTTGATTAATTATTTTTTTGTTTTCTTGAATAAGTAATAAGCAAATTTGGTGCCAAATGGTTAAAAGGGAAATCAAAAAAATAATATCAAGCCCTGCCTGTATTTAGAAAAATTGAATTTTCTTTTTTATCAAGTCCGGTTTTCATAAAAGCCAGATTTTCTTTGAGACTGTTTTCAAGTGTTTTTATATCAATTTGTAAAACGCAGTCTGTTTTTAATTCAATCTGGCTTTTTATTTTGTCTTTTAAAAAAGTGATTTCAAGTTTTGAGCCGTATTCAGATAATTTTATAATTTCATTAATAATAAAATATAAAGTCATCTGGAAAAAAAATCTTGAAGCTTCAATTTTTATGTCTTCATCAATATTTAAAACAATATCTAAGCCTTTCTGCTTAAGAGGACGTTTAATAAGGCCTAAAAGTTCGTTAAGTTCATTTTTGCAGCTGAAAAGTTCTATATCCTTGTCATTTAAATGGGCAAATTTATTTAAATGGGTTGTGGTTTCTTCTCCAATGCTTACCTGCTTTAAAATTGTATCTGTTATTTTTTTAAGTTTTCCGGAACTGTCGTCATATTTCCCAAGCATTATAAGGTCTTGCAAAAGGCCTGAATTTTCCTTTATTACTGCAAGAATATTTCTTAATTCATGGCTGACAGAAGAAGCAATTCTTTCAGAAAATATTATTTCTTTTGAGGCTTTCATAAATTTATCCATTTTTTTATTTTAAGATTTCTTCCATTTTGTCTGTCAATTGATTAATGTCAAGAGGCTTCATTAAATAATCTGCTGCTCCAAGTTTCATTCCTTCCATTCCCTCCTTTGTTGAACCATGCCCTGTAAGAAGAATAACAGGAATTGACTGCTTTGCTCTTTTAAGTCCTGCAAGAACTTCAAGTCCGCTCATTCCGGGCATCATAAGGTCTAAAACAACAAGGTCAAAATTTTGCCCGGAAAAGATTTCAAGACATTCTTCCCCGCTTAAAGCTATATTTACGTCATAATTTCTTAGTTTGAGCCTTTGTGCCAGGGTCTGTACAAATTCATACTCATCATCAACAAGCAATATTTTATTTTTCAAGATTATTCCTCCTCTGACATTGATTCATAGGTTTCTTCTTCTGGAAGAAGAATTGTAAATGTTGTTCCAATATTTTCCTTGCTTTCAAAATTTATTTTGCCTTTGAGTTTTTTTACTATTCCATAGGTTATGGAAAGACCAAGTCCTGTTCCCTGGCCTCTTTTTGTGGTAAAAAACGGGTCAAATATATGTTTTTTGACTTCTTCGCTCATTCCATATCCATTGTCTTTGAAGTCAATTCCAACCATTTTCTGGTCTGCAATATAATATGAGGTTATTTCAATTTTTCCTCCGTTTTCAACTGCTGCCATGGCATTTGTAAGCAGATTTAAAAATACCTGCTGAACCTGGCCCTTGTCTGAAAAAACTTCTGGTATTTCATGGTTTAGGGAAAGAACAAGGTCAATTTGTCTGTATGAGGCTTCTTTTTCAAGAAATCCAAGTACTTCTTTTACTATTGAATTTACATCTAGTTTTTCAAAGTTGATATCAAACCTTCTTGCAAAGCCAAGAAGTCGGTGGGTTATAGACCTGCATCTTGAAACAGAGTTGATTATTGACTGGTTGTGCTTTAAAAATTCGTCTTTTAATTCAAAATCCTTTGAAAAAGATATTATGTCATTCATGAGACCGGCTTTTTCATTGATTATGGCAAGGGGGTTGTTTATTTCATGGGCAACTCCTGCTGCAAGACGGCCTATTGAAGAAAGTTTCTGGGTGTGCTGAAGTTCTTTTAATGCAGTTTCCCTTCTTTCATCAGCAGTTTTTATTCTGTTTGTTACAAGGTTTGACAGCCTTATGGATGCGATAACAATTATAATTATGCTTACACCTAAAATAAAAAACATTTCGCTTTTAAGTGAATACCATGATTTTAAAATCAGGGATTTTGGTTTTACCAGCACAAAAATATAGTCTGAATGAACGCTTGTAAATCCTGCAAGTACAATTTTACCTGTATTATCCTTTATTTCCTTTATAAAAGTTCCATGTATTGCATCTGGTATGTCAAGGGTGGTTTTTTCCATGACATTTCCATAGTATCTTGAAGCTGTCTGAAGAATTTTTTCCTTGTTTAATAAAAAAGCATCGCTTTCAGGACCAAGATTTACAGAGTTCACAAGTTCTTCATATTTTTTAGTGTCAATTGTAGCCCTTAAGAACCATGATTTGCCTTCGTCTGTAACCCTTTCTACAACACAGACTATATGAGGAAATTTTCTGTATCCCATGAAAACATCACTTATATAAGTGCCTCTTACCTTTACTTCCCTGAATGAATCCTGCTGTGAATAATCTTTTCCAAGAAGATTGTACGGGCCGGCATAGCTTTGGAGAATTCCATTTTGATCTATCATTCCAAGGTCAACAAATCCTGAAAATTCATGCCTTAAAGCTCTAAAAATTTTTTTAATTATATCAGGGTCTTTAAGTTCATGGTCGGAGTATGCATTGGAAATAAACCTTATTGTTGAAAGTCTTTCTTCAATAAAAATTTCAAAGGCATATCTTATATCATTTAAAATATTGTGAAGAGGTGCCTTTATTTCCTTTTTAAGGCTTTCCCTGTATTGATGATAGTTTATCCCTGCCATTATTGTTAGAGGTACAATTGTTATTACCATGAAAAGAAAGGCTATGCTTCTTCTCATTCTTACGTATCTCATAGGCCGCCGTATGTGTTCGGGAGGTGTTTTAAAAAAATAAAAAAGGTTATTCATAAAGGTTTTCTTCATTTATTTCCACTCCTTCAATTTTTCTTTTAAGAAGAATATCACCGCTTTTTAATTCATTTTTAAAAAATTTTTCTGCAGCCTTTCTAAAAGGGCCTGCAACATTTTCTATGATTTTTATTTTTTTCCAGTTAAGATATTGATAAAATTGATCTTCTATTCCACAGCATATAAGAGTCTCAATACCTTCAGTTAAAATCATGTGACAGATTTCATCCGCAGAAGCATGGGAAAGGACTATTATTTTTTCTTCTGGTTTTTCTTCCCCTTTTTCCTTAAAAAGTATAAGCACTTCTGTTGCCAAATCGAATCTTGGAGCTATTTCATTTCCTGAAATTGGGATAATTATTTTTTCAATCATTATATTTTAGCCTATTTCGTATTTTTTTATTTTTCTCCAAAGGGTTGTTCTGCCCCATCCTAGAATTTCAGAAGCTTTTGATTTGTTTCCTCCTGCATTGAAAAGAGCATCTGTAATAAGTTTTTTTTCAATTTCTGAAAATGAGGAAAAATTTGTTTCATTTCTAGATATTGTTTCGTTTTGTTTTAAGTCTTGTGTTTCAAAAAGTTTTAATGTTTCATTGTTTCGAGAA
Organism: Desulforegulaceae bacterium; assembly: GCA_034007295.1. Lineage (GTDB taxonomy): Bacteria > Desulfobacterota > Desulfobacteria > Desulfobacterales > JACKCP01 > JACKCP01. Next base: position 30,300 of record JAVERC010000017.1, read on the forward strand.
AATGTTTCAATTAAAGGTTTGGCTCTGTGCTGGATATAGGCTGGGAGATCCTGTGGGGTTATTTTTGAATCCTGGCATACATTTGCACCATATTCCATTATGTTTCTTACTTCCCTTACATTTCCTGGATACGTGTACTTGAGAAGAATTGATTTCGCTTCAGGAGTAAATCCTGATATTTTTTTATTTAAAGCTTCATTGAATTTTTTAAGAAAATGATTGAGAAGAAGAAAAATATCGTCTTCTCTTTCCCTTAAAGGCGGCAGATGAAGCCTTGCTACATTTAGTCTGAAAAGCAGGTCCTGTCTGAATTTGCCATCTCTTACCATTTGTTCCAAGTCTCTGTGGGTTGCTGCAATCATCCGTACATTTGCCTGAAAACCCTTTGTGCTTCCAAGTGGGTATACAATTTTATCATCTAGAAAAGTTAAAAGTTTTACCTGGAGTGTAAGGGGCAGGTCTCCAATTTCAGTTAGAAAAAGTGTTCCATTATGTGCGAGCTTAAATCTTCCGGGTTTGTTTTCTACAGCTCCTGTAAATGCTCCTTTGGTATGTCCAAAAAGCTCGCTTTCAAGAAGTGTTTCAGGAAGGGCTCCGCAGTTTACTTTTATAAACGGGCCTTCAGACCGTTCGGATGCTCTGTGAACTTCTTCTGCCAGAAGATCTTTTCCTGTTCCTGTTTCACCTGTAATAAGTATTGATGCATCGCTTTGGGCAAGAACAGGAAGCAGTCTGTAAATTTTTTCCATTTGGGGGCTTTTTCCTATAATGCTCGAAAAATTCAAGTCTTCTCCCTGAATTTTTGATTTATTTTTTTCCTTGTCAGGCTCTTTTATAGTAAGAATATAGCCTTGCTTGTTTTCAAAAGAATCGTAAACTTCTGAAAAACTGATTTTTACAGGGATAATTTGTCTGGATGAACTCAGGATGTCTGTTTCAATAATTGTTTTATTGGTTTTTAAATCAGGGTTTTTTAAAGGACAATCATGGGTGCAATGTCTTGCTTTTAAAAAATATCTGCATGGCATTCCAAGGGCTTTTTCAGAGGAAATATCTGAAATTGTTCTTGTTTTTGAATTAAAGAAAATTATGTTAAGATCCTTATCTAAAATAATAACAGGTTGATCTAAGGTATCTAGAAGTCTTTTTAAGTTTGTTCCTTTATTGAACAGGCCATGTGCAATAGGCGGTCTGATAAAAGGGTTCATTTTGTTTCACCTTTGTTTGTATTGAATATCAACCAGATATATCAGCATTTTTAGCAGAGTCAACTCAAAATGAAACACTTTTTGGAACATCTATAAATTTTATATCAGTTCCTTGAACTAAACAAAAAATTATTGTTTTCGGCCAATTACAAGTTAAAAAAAGCTTCCGGTCCTGATTTTGGGGTGAGGTTATAATCTTTTAGGACCGGAAGCATAAAGGGCTTTTTGCATAAATTTAAAAATTAATCTTTACACATAAGAACTGCCAAGGGGAGGGCAGAAAGCAAAAAGCCTATATTATATTAGATGTTTATATAATTATTCTGTTCGATAGCTTTTAAATTGATATTTGTAAAAAAAGTTTTAGAAATTCCGTCTAAAATTCTCCATTCAAGCTCCTTATAGTCAAGGGGTTTTATAAGACAGTCAAAAGCTCCTAAATCAATAGTTTCCATGGCATCTGCAAGATTAATTATTTCTGCTGCAACAATAATCTTTGCATAGGGTTTGAGTTTTAAAATCTTTGTAAGGGGAATAATTGCATCTCTTGCATTTTTGTAATCAAGAATAATGCAGTTTGGGTTAAGAGTAATTGAAAAGGAAACAATATTTTCACTTGAAGATTTTATTGCATTCATTCCCATATTTTCAATTTCATATATTGTTTCGTATGAAACTGCGTCTCCTCCAATAAGGATTTCAGGTTTTTCAAATGAGTCTAAACAATTAGCAATGATTTTTTTGGAATTTGTTTTTAAGTCTTTCATGCTGCCCCCACAAAATTAAAATTTTAAATAAATCCCCCAAATAAAACAAAGCAAAATTTGTGCCATTAAAGTTTGCTTAAACCAGCTGATAAGTGAGTAAATAGTGAAAACAAAACAAGAATTGATCCAATTGAAAGGCCAATTACAAGTATTGTCTGAATAGTAGTCAGTTTAATGTTTTTTTTAAGCCCTTTTCCGATAAGCCACCATTTCCATACTTCTGCAAACCAAAGAAAAAAAGGAATGCCTGCTCCAATTATTGTTGTGCCTGCTGAATATGCAAAAATTGAAAAACATTTTCTATAATCTGCATTGCCAGGGCTTATGAAAACTATTGCAGAAAATGCAAAAAAAGCTGCAATTAAAGTCATGCCAACCGCATTTATAAAATATATGGAACCTGTAAGTGTTTTATATTCAGATGCAGAAGTTGAAAAAATAAAAAGAAGAGCTGATAAAAAACAGGAAATACATAAAAAATAAAATGGAGGCTTAAGACTTGAATTTTTAGGAAGATTTTCAAAAAAAATTCCTGGATTTTTTATCATTGATGAAAGAGTGCCCATATAATTTTTTATTGTAAGCTCAGTCATGTTAAATCCCCTTTTTAAATTTAGAAAAATTTAATGTTAAATTCAGGCCGTTATATTTTAAAAACAGAAATTTGTTCTTTTATTTTAAAAGTATTTAAGGCAATTTCTTCAGCAGTTTCATCAATTTCAGAGGCCGTGATTTTAATGGACATAGCCTGGAGTTTTATATTTTTTGTTTCATCAGATGTTTTTTTTGCAGCACTTGCTGCTTCCTCAATGTTTTTGGTTATGTTCAGGTTTTGATTTAGTGCATCATTTAGATTTTTGTTTGTGTAGGAAGCAGCAATTGTTTGTTCATGTACAAGTGAAGCAATATTGTCTGTCAGTGTTTTTACTGAATCAATAATTTTTGTTGATTCTTTAATTTCTGTTAAAGCCTCAAATGTGGTTTTTTGAATCCAGATATTTTTATTTTTTATGTCAAGGGTTGCCTCTGAAGTCTGCTTGGCAAGTTCTTTTACTTCGTTTGCAACAACTGCAAATCCTTTTCCTGCATCACCAGCCCTTGCTGCTTCTATTGCAGCATTAAGTGCTAAAAGATTTATCTGATCAGATATTTCTGAAACTGTCTGGGCAACTTTTTCAATTTCCTTAGCTGCGTCCTCAAGCTCTACCATTTTTTTAGAGGCTGAATTTGATTTAACTGCTCCGTTTTCTGCAACTTTTTTTGCTTCCAAAGTGCTTTCTTCAATTTTTTTAATCATTTCTTCAATTTGAGAAGTTGCAGATGCAATTGAATCTATATTTGAAGATGCTTTTGCTGAAGCATTTAATGTTGCTTCAAGATTTGAAGAAAGTGCAGTCCCTGACTCTGCAAGTATTTCTGTTTTTGAAAGGGCTGTTTTAGAAATTTCATTTATCCGGGATGAAATTTTTTCAAGCTTTGAAGAAGAAATTACAAGAACTTCAGTGGTTTCTGCTGTTTTAACAATTATTGTTCTTAGTTTTTCTGTAAAAAGATTAAACCATTTTGCAAGCTGGCCTGTTTCATCATTTGATTTTATCTTTAGTCTGGCTGTAAGATCTCCTTCTTTTGATGCAATATTTTCTAAAGTATTGGAAAGAAATATTACAGGATCTATAAGGCTTTTATTTAAGAGAACGGCAAAAAGAAAAACTGCTGTAAAAGATATAAAAAGGAAAAAAATATTTATTATTTTTGCTTTTTTTCTAAGGTTGGTTTTATTTATATTTTCACTTGTTTTTATCTGCTTTATAGTTGTTTGAATCTGTCTTGCCATTAAAATAAGGCCGCTTTCAGAATCATTTGGCTTGCCTTTTGTAAATTCCTGAAAGTATTCATAGTAGCTAGATGCATCTTTTGAAATCTGATTTATAAGATTTGAGTATTTTCTGTTATTTTCAATATTTTTAAGGATAAGTTTAAGTTCATTAAAATTTTTTTCCCATTTTTCATATGAGTTCAGGCTGTCTGTTCCATAGGTTTCAAAACCTCTTAAGAGAAAGTTCTTTTCCTGTCTTCTGCATTCAAGTATCAAAAGATTTGCCTGATCAAGCTTATCTGAAAAAGTTTCAATTGAATCAGTTTTTTTATATAATAAATATGATGCTGCAAAACTTGATGCAATTGATGTAACAATAATTATTATGAGTAAAAATGCTTTTTTCTTTATTGTTAACTTAACCATTTTTTTTTCCTTAAAAATATTAAGCCATTATTTTTTAAATGCTTGAAACAAGATAATAAATGCCCGAGCCAAGCATTATAATGGTCATGAAAAAGAAAAATCTTTTTTCAGCTTTTTTGGAAAACCAGAGCTTGCCTTCTTTGTAATAAAACATTTTTTTTGGTTTTTTTTTGCTTTCCATTTTTCCCCCCTTTTTTTAAGGGCCTTTATAAAAAGGCCCTTTTTTTAAATTAAAATTTTGTAACAATTAAAATTAAAAAGCAGGAAGCGATCCAAATCCCCTTGCACCCCAGTAAACAAGGGTAAGTGCTATAAGAACTATGTTTGCAACAACCCACATTATTGCACCTATTCTAAGATAGTCTTTTGGCTCAAGATAACCGCTTGCATAAACAATTGCGTTTGGAGGAGTACCAATAATAAGTAAGTATGCAAATGAAGATGCACATGCAGTACTCATTGCCATAAAGGGTAAAAATGTTGTTCCAGGATGGGCAAGAGCTGCAAGGTTAAGTGAAATAGGGCCAACAGCAGCAGCTGCAGGGCCGTCTGCCATAAGGTTTGTCATTATTGCTGTAAGTCCGTTGTTTACAAGCATAAGAGGTGCACCGCTTTCCATTCCAAAAGGTGTCAGAAATTCAATTACCGATCTTGCCATCCAATATGCTGCACCAGTTGAATCAAGGGTTCTTCCGAAAATAATTGCACCTGCATAAAGCCATACAACACCCCAGTCCACTTTTTCCTGATAGTCTCTCCAGTTTACAACTCCTGCCATTAGGTAGGCTATGGCACCTGCAACAGCAATAACACCTATTCCAAGGCGGACAGGAATAATTCCAGAAGTGTAGAATAGTTTTTCTGTAAACCATCCAAAAACCATGATTACAAAAATAACAAGTGCCATTATCTGGTTTTTATTCCATTTTCCCATTTTGTCGATTTCACTTTTTAAATGATCCATTGCAGGTCCAAGATCTGTAACCTGAGGCTTGAATCTCCAGTTTAAAACAATCCAGGTTATTGGCATCATTACTATTACAAAAGGCATGGCATAGGTTACCCACTCAAAATAACCAATGTTGAAGCCAAACATGTCTTCAAGATAGGTCATCATGATTACGTTTCTTGCACCGCCTGAAGGAGCTCCGAATCCGCCTATGTTACAAGCCATTGCAATGCCTATCATAAGCATTTTTGCAAGTTCAGGGTCCTGGGGCACTTCTTCTGTAAGGCTGTTCTGATACAATAAAATACCAATTGGAAGAAACATTGCAGCAAGAGCATGGTCTGAAATAAAGGCTGCAAGAGGTGAAATTATTAGAAAAAATATAAGGGTAATCCACTTTACGTTTGGTACAGCAAGCTTTCTGAACATCATAAGGCAGACCCGTTTATCAACCCCTGTTTTAACAAAAGCGGCTGCAAACATGAGACTACCCATGATAAACCAGCAGGCGTCATCCCAGTAAAGCATTGCAACTTCTCTTCTTGTTACAACATTTGTAAACACAAATATAAGGCCTATGCAGAAAGCAACACCCGGAAGTGGAATACATTCTGTAAAAAAGCAGAATACAACAAAAATTGTTGTTGCAATTGCAACTTTTATTTTCCAGGCACTTTTATCTGCTGCTGTCTTGTCTTTTTCAGATAGATTTTCATATTTTAAAATATCTCTTCTAAGCTGAAGAAGTTCTGTTGTAAGAGTTAAATATGATTCATCAGTAAAATTGTTTGTTACATACTCTATTGCTTTTTGATGGTTTTTTGAATCTGCATCTATTTTATATTTTTTACACCATTTTATATCTCTTTTTAAAAATCTTGTTTTTGACATTGCACCCATCTGGATGTTCTGTTCCATCATTCTTGCTGTTAAAAGCTGCCATTGCTCGGCATCAGAAATTGATGTATTAAAAACTTTTTGTGTTACATGGCCTATTACTGCTTTAGGACCTACAGCATATTCTGTTCCAACATCCTTCATTCCATAAGGAGTAGGCATAAAAAGAACTGCAAACAATAACACAACAGGGATAATGAAAAGTTTCCAGTCTACATATTTGTCATATCCCGTTACTTTCTGCTTTTTAGTATTTTCCATTTTTAACCCCCTCGTATATTAAAGTCTTTTCAGACAATAATGTTTACCATTGCAAAGAAGATATCCTGTTCTCTGACTATTCCGATTACCTTTCCGCCGTCTTTTACAAGAACCCGCCTTCTTCCGCTTGAAAAGATCAGGTCTGCAACTTCCATAAGGTTTGCATTTCTGTCTATGACAGGCGGTTTTTCAGACATGAGTTCATGCACTTTTTTTCCTGCAATTGATTTTGACTGAAGTGTGAAAAGTCCGTCCCAGAACATGCTTGAATACTGAACTGAATCAGCCATTGAAGGTTTAGGTGCAGAAAGGTAGGCCGGTCTTATTGCATGGAGCAGGTCATAAATTGTTAAAAGGCCTATTGGTTCTTTATTGTCGTCCATTACAATAATTGACCTGTGTCCTGATTCAATAAATGCTTCACCTGTAAGTGAAGGTTTAAAAGAATCCATGAGAATTGATACTGCTTCTTTAATAGTGGCATTCATGGAAACAGATGAATAATTTTCAATAAAAGTCATTACATCATATGCTTTTTTCTCCTTTTGTTTTTTTAGATGGTATCTTTCTGCATATGCTTCTCTGATTTTTATTGATAAAATATCAATGTCACAGGGCTTGTTAAGATAGTCAAAAGCCTTGTCCTTAAGTGCTTTTTCAGCTGAATTTGCCGAGCCGTGGCCTGTGAGCATTATTACCCTTATTTCAGAATCAATATCCTTGATTTTTAAAAGGGCCTGATGTCCGTCCATTCCTCCCATTTTAATATCTAGAATAACAACGTCTTGAGGATGCTTTCTTACAATTTCAAGAGCTTCCTCTCCGCTTTGTGCCATGGTAACTTCAAAACCTTTTTTCTTTAAAAGCTTTGAGGTTGTTTCACGAAATCTTGCTTCGTCGTCAACCATTAGAACTCTGATTTTTTCCATTGTTTCAAGCCTCCTTTAATTGATTAAAATTTTTTTTCTTGCGGTTTTCATAAATAATTCCTCCTCATATTTTTTAAATTTCATTTTTTATTTTTTCAGAATCAAAGGGGAGCTTTATTATAAAGGTTGCTCCCTGCTGGTATTCGCTTGTAAGGGTCATGTCGCCTCCAAGTCCTTTTACAATTCCATACACTGTGCTCAATCCAAGTCCTGTACCTTCGCCAACAGGCTTTGTTGTGAAAAATGGTACAAAAGCCTTTTCAAGCTCTTCTTTTTTAAAGCCGCAGCCATTGTCTTGAAAAATTATTAGGGCATCCTTGTTTTCTTTTTTTATTGAAATTCTTATCTGGGCGTTTTTTCTGCCTTTAAGAGCATAAATGGAATTGTTTAACAGATTTAAGATTACCTGCTGAATCTGGCCTGAATCGCTTTTCATTAGAGGAAGGCCGTTTTCAATTTCCTGAATTATTTTGACATTTTCAACCCTTGCCTTTTCATCAACCATATGAACAATTGATGGAATTGCCTGTTCAAGTGAAAATTCTTCAAAACTTGTTTCATTTTTTCTTGCAAATGTAAGAAGTCCTCTTGTTATTTTTCCGCATCTTGTTACCTGAAGCTTTATCTGATCAAGACAGTCTTTTATTGTGAATAGTTCCTCTTTTATTTTTGAAATATCTGTTTTTTCAATATCTTTAATGCACTCATCCATCATTGCAGTTTCAGATTTGATTATCTGGAGAGGATTGTTTATTTCATGAGCTATGCCTGTGCTCATTTCACCGACTTCTGCAAGTTTTCCGGCAATTATAAGCTGGGTTTTCATTTCTTTTTTTTCGGCATTGGCAAGCCTGAGCCTGTTTGCCATGTTTGAAGCCATTATAAAACCTGTCACAACCACAATTGTTCCGCCTGTTAAAATTATGAGAACTGAAACTATTGCAGCCATGAAAAGGGGAAAATATGCATCAAGGGTTTCCTGTCTTACAATCAGAGCCCAGTTTGTTTTGGTTAGAGGAACGGCACAATAAATATATTTTATGTCAAACATTCCTCCTCCCAAAAAAGAAGCCGGCCTGCTGTCTTTATTTTTTTCAATATATTTAAGGTAGTCTATCATCCCTGAGGTATTGTCTTTTTCTTCCATTGTTTTTAGAACGCCTTCTCTGTTTATTATGTAGGCATGTCCTGTTCGTCCTATTCTTATGCTGTCAACAAGGGAATTAAAAAAGTGAGTATCTATGGTTGCTCTTAAATACCATTGCCCTGATTCGTCTTCTTTTTTTACAGCTATGACAAAGTGGGGAATCTGTCTGAATCCCAGAAATTCGTCTGAAATAAAAAGTCCGTTTTTTTTGACCATTTGAAACCAGTTTTCATTGAAATAGTTTTTGCCTTCTAAATTAAAAGGGCCTGCATAAGCCACATGGTTTCCTTTGGAATCAAAAACTCCAAGATCAACAAATGCTCTTGATTGTGATTGGAGATTGTTAAAGACTTTTAAAAGATGATCCTTGCTGCTTAGATTTTCAAAGTTGTGGTTTTCAGCAACAAGTTTTAAAATTCCAGATTTTTCATTTAAAAATGAATCGATCATATCTCTGTGATCGCCTGCAATTCTTATGAGCTTGTTTTCAACTTCCTTTCCAGAATATGAAACAAAATAAAAAACTATTGCAGCACAAACCAGAAGAAGAAGGATTACAGGAAGCATTACAACTCTGGCAAAAATCATTTTTCCCATTTTTTTTCTGTAGATTATTTCTTCCAAAGTTCCTCCTTGATTGTTTTTGCTTAATTCTTTTATTTTCTATAAAAGCAAAGAAAATGCCATGTTTTGGTATGTTAAAAAAGTATTTGATATCAAATAGTTGTGAGTGATTGTCTGAAAATCTGAATAAATAGTGTTAATGTGTTTTACAGTTTATAAAAAATAAGTTTACAGTTTGATAATTTTGCAGCTGCTTTTTCATCTGTAAAAATAGGGTGTTATTTATTTGAAATTTGTTTTTTTATTAGAAGATTTTTTAAAAAAGAAAGGGATAAGCTAAATTCATTGAAAATTTATTAATTTAAAATGTTCAATTCAGGTTTTGTTCTTTTGATAAATACCAGGCACTGAATCAGTGCCTGGTATTGCAGAAAATGGAAAAAAATTTGATCAAGTTAAGAATTAAAATCCTTTTTCGTTTATTATTTTTTCAATTTTAACCTGACTAATTCTTTCTTCTGCATCTTTTTTTCTTTTGTCTGCTATTAGGACTTTTTCAATAAGGGTTTTAATGTCACAGGGTTTGAGCAGATAGTCGTAAGCTCCAAGTTTCATTCCTTCAACTGCTGATTCTGTTGTAGAATGTCCTGTAAGCATTATTACTTCAATAAGAGGTTTTTCTTTTTTTATTTCCCTTAATACCTCTACACCGTCCATTCCAGGCATTTTGACATCAAGAATAACAACATCGACATTGTTGTTTTTTATTATTTCCAGGCATTCTTGGCCTCCTGGTGCTGTCATGACGTTGAAATCCTGTTTTTGTTTTTTTATTAGGTTTGAAGTTGTCTGAAGAAATCGTTCTTCGTCGTCAACAAGAAGTAAATGTGTATTAATCATGTTTGGGCCTCCTGGTGGTAAATTTATAAAAATTATTTTTAGGTCAAATTTAAAAATCTGTTTGATTTTATGATTTGCAAATTCAATGCCATAAAAAGGTATCCCCTGCATGGATACAAAGCATAATTAATGGGGATTTTAATTATCCGGGAGGAGATTCATGCAGGGGCTGTTTATTGTTAAGCAAAAACTATTCCCTAATTTTTATTCTTTTGTTTCAATTCCAAATTTTTCAATTTTTGCGTGAAGAGTAGGTCTTGATACACCAAGAAGCTTGGATGCTTTTGAAATATTTTTTCCTGTTATGGAAAGAGCTTCTGAAATAATAATTTCACTTAATTTGTCCATTAAAAATTCATATGGTCGTTCATTTGTTTCAGATAAAAGAGAGTTTCTTATCCATTCTCTGAGTTTTTTTGTTTTATTTTTATTGTCTTCATTGATTTGAATTTGATTTTTTTGAGGGAGGCTTATTTCTTCTTTTTTTATAGGGTTTCCCATATTGAAAATTACTGCTTTTTGCAAAACATTGAAAAGCTCTCTTATATTGCCTGGCCAGTCATAGGATTTTAAAAATGTTATTGCTTCATCTGAAATGTCTGGATTTTTCAGCTCAGATTCTATGGCAAATTTTTTAAGCAGATATTTGCTTAAAGCAGGAATATCTTCTTTTCTGTTTCTTAAAGGAGGCATTGTAATTGTTACAACTTTAAGCCTGTAATATAAATCTTCCCTAAAGGTGCCCTCTTCAACAGCTTTTTCAAGGTTTCTGTTTGTTGCTGCAATAACTCTTACATCAACCGAAAGAGGATCTTTTCCTCCAAGTCTTTCAATACTTTTTTCCTGAAGAAGCCTTAAAAATTTTGCCTGGATGCCTAGGGGCATATCTCCGATTTCATCAAGGAAAATAGTGCCTTTGTTTGCCTGTTCTATTTTGCCGACTTTTTTATGAAGTGCCCCTGTAAAAGCACCTTTTTCATAGCCGAAAAGTTCGCTTTCAAGCAGTGTTTCCGGTATTGCAACGCAGTTAATTACAATAAAAGGGTTTGTACTTCTTGATGAATGATGAAAAACTGCTCTTGCACAAAGCTCCTTTCCAGTTCCTGATTCGCCTCTTATAAGAACAGTTGCATCTGTTGGAGCAGCTTTTCCTATTGACTTGTAGACTTCTATCATTTCATAGCTGTTGCCTATTAATGCCTCCTTGATAAACTCCTGTTCATCAGGATTTATTATTACCGGAGAATTTCTGTATTTTGAGGAATCAACCCCTTTTTTTATAAGTTCAAGCATTTGCGGGATATCAAAGGGCTTGTAAATATAATCAAAAGCCCCTTTTTTTATGGCTCCGATTGCTGTTTCAGTATCTCCGAATGCAGTTATTATTATTACAGGCAGACAAGGAAGTTTTTTGTTGAGTTTTTCAAATACTTCTATTCCGTTTATATCCGGAAGTTTTATGTCTAAAACCACAAGTTTTGGAGGGTCTGACAAAACATTTTGAATCCCTGTTTTGCCTGTAAATGATGTTTGTACGCTATATCCTTCCCTTAAAAGAATTTTTGAAAAACTTTTTGCAAGCTGGATATCGTCATCAATAATATGAATATCAGTCATTTTTTACTTCTCCTGAAGGAAAGCTTAAGATAAAAACCGTTCCTTTTCCTTGTTCAGACTCAAAAGAAACAAAGCCGTTGTGTTCAGCCATTATTTTATGAACAATACTGAGGCCAAGGCCTGAGCCGTATTCCTTTGTTGTGAAAAAAGGGTTTAAAATTTTCTCTTTTACGTCGTCTTGAATTCCTGGACCTGAATCTTTAATTTTTATTTTTACTATATTGTCATTTGTGAGTTCTTCTAAAATTTCAATATCCCCACCATTTTCCATTGCTTCACAGGCATTTATTATAATATTTATAAGGGCTTCTCTTATTCTGTCTGCGTCTGCAAAAATTACTGGGTCAAATCTTGATTTTATGTATCTTGTACGGACGTCGTAGGTTTTTAGCCTGTGTTCAAGAAGCTGGATAACAGAAGTAATTATAGGATAGGTATGGCAGTTTTCCATTTTAAGCTTGGGAAGTCTGGAAAATTCGAGAAAATTCTGGATAATATTGTCAATTCTTCCAATTTCATCTGAGATAACCTGAAAATCCTCTTCATGGGTAATTGAAAGGTCAAGTGAACGGCTGAGTGAAAAAAGCCTCATTTTAACTGAGGTAAAGGGGTTTCTTATTGAATGAGCAACTCCTGCTGCAAGTTTTCCAACAAGAGCAAGTCTTTCTGACTGTTCAAGACTTTCCCTGCTCTTTACAAGTTCTGTTGCTGTGTTGTTATATAATTTTTTGATTCCTTTTATATTTTCTGAAATCAGTTCAATCTGATCTTTTGATTTTAAATTTTTTTCTGAACCTGATTCTTCAGCAATTTTTGAAATTGGATCAAGTATTTTGCTTGATATAAACCATAAAATCAGGGCGTAAATAAAACATAAAAAAAATACGGATGTAATTGTAATTTTTCTTATATTTCTGCTTTTTGAGTTAAGTTCATGCTTCAGGCTCAAAACCATGTCCCATTGATAGCTGCAGAATTTTTCACAGTTTGAAAGAAGTCCGAAAAACATTTCTCTTTGTTTTTGATGAACTTCTGTAATTGATTCTTTTATTCTTGATTTGTAGATGCCTATTGCCTGATCTTTGGTTTTTATATAATCTTCGTAGTCTTTTTCAATTTTATTTATCAGTTCAAGCTGGTTTTGGTCGGTTGCAATATTTTTTATGCTTTTTAGCTCATTTCTAAAAATTTCCATATATTTACCTAGTTCTTCAAGCCATTTGTAATCTTCATCAACAAAAAAATATGTTAAAAATCCTTTCTGGTTTGAAAGGGCACTTTCAAGGTTTTTGGCAGCTTTATAAATTTCAATTTTTTCATTAACTATCCTGTTTAAAACCATGTCAGTTTTTACTGAGTAGCTCACTATGGTTACAGACCAGATAAATGTCATAAAGACTATTATGGAAAGAAGAAAAAAAACCTTGAATTTAAGACTTAAACCTATTTGCATTTTATTTTTCCAAAGCTTAATAATTTTATTTTCTGATAGTAAAGCAACAATTGTGCCTTTTAACAAGAATTAAGGGCTTTAAAAAATTTTTTAGTTTTAAAAATTTGCTGTTTTTTGAAAAATAAATTTTACAGGGAAAAAATGTATAGTTTTTTTACAATAAGGCTTTTTTTTGAACAAAATTTTTTACACTTTCAATGCTTTGTGCATTTTTTTCAATAAAAAAAAGAGTTTTATTTTGGTGAAATATGTCTCTCCATTCGTCATAGGCATGAATAATAACAATGGTTTCAGGAGATATTTCATTAATTTTTTTTACAAAAATCAAAGGATTCATTGTAATAAATTCAGGGTCAAGAATTATTGCAAATGTGTTTGAGCTTTTTGAAGTTTCAATTATTTCTTCCTGATTCAAATCCTTTTCAATTTTGCATTTAAAGCTGTCAAACTCCCGTGAAATAAGCATTCTTATATGAGGGCTTTTGTCTGTTACTATTATTTTTTTCATTTTTTTACCTTTGTTAGAGGTTTATTTTTTTATTGATGAGCAAAATGTATGCCTTTAAAAAAAATGTTATTATTTGTATAAAAAACAATATGTTATGATTTTTATGCAGGGGCATATTTTTTGCTTAACTAAAAAAATATCCTTACCTGGATAGAGTGATTTTCAAGTTTGCTGCATATGGCGTCAAATTGTATCAGGTATACCTTTGCTATATGTGATGTAATTTAACTCATAAGATGCTGCAAAATTGGAAAGCCCGCAGGGTTTCATGTTTTTTAAATATAATAGACTTAATTTATTTAACTTTTTTAAATTTAAAAATATGAAACGCTCAATTCAGGTCTTAAATTGGCTGAAGACTTTTTTGTTTGTGGGGGCTTTGTCGTGAAAATAAAGAAAATTTTTTACTTAATTTTAATTTTTTTGTTTTTTTCTTTTTTTGCCTGCCCAGGTTTTTCTCTTGAAGATACAGTGGAAAAGCTTGTAAGTGAATCAAAAAATATTTTTTATTCGGCTGCAATAAGTGTTTTTGCAGGCTTTGTTTTTTTTCTTATGGGAATGGATTCCATGACTCTTGCCCTAAAAAACTTTTCAGGAACAAGTTTTGGGAACAGAATTAAAAATATCACAGGCAATAAAACAAAAGGTTTTTTTACAGGTATAATTTTAAGTGCATTGTTTCAGTCAAATTCCGCAGCCACTGTTATGGTTGTTGGTTTTGTTCAGGCTGGCCTTGTGAGGTTTTCTTCAAGTCTTGCCATTATACTTGGTGCTAATGTCGGAGCAACTCTTACTACCCAGATTATTGCTTTTAGTATTTTTAAATATGCAGTTTTTTTTGTTGGAGGCGGATTTTTCTTAAAAATTTTTTCAAAAAAAGCAGTTTTTAAAAATATTGGAAATACCCTTATTGGCTTTGGACTTCTTTTTTATGGAATGGAACTTATGTCTCAGGCTGTTGTTCCTTTAAAGGAAAGTTCTGATGCAGCAGTTTTTTTTCATAAGTTTTCATCTCCTTTTTATTCTCTTTTAGCCGGTGTTTTTTTTACAGCAGTAATTCAGAGCAGCAATGCATCTACTGGTATTGCAATGGTAATGGCAGAAGGCGGGCTTATTTCTGTTACATCTGCAATATCTGTGATGATTGGTGCAAATATTGGAACCTGTGTTACAGCTCTTCTTGCCTGTATTGGGACTTCAAGGGAAGCTAAAAGGACGGCTTTTGCACATTTGTTTTTTAAATCCTTTGGTGCTGTTTTGTTCTTTTCTTTTATAAATTATTTTGCTTTTTTTTCTGAATATATAACTTTATTTTTCAGTGATTCTCCATCAAGAATTATTGCCAATGCACATACACTTTATAATATAGGAATTGCTTTAATTTTTCTTCCTTTTTGTGGGATTGTAAGTCTTTTTCTTATGAAAATTTTTCCAGATAAAAAATCTGAATATGTAATAGTTTTTGAATCTGTTCTTGATACTGAAAAACTGCCCCCGGCAGAGGCTGCTCTTGAGCTTGCAAAAAATGAAATTTCAAGAGTTCTTGGAGTTTTAAAAGAAATGGTAATTGCTGGAACTATTTTGTTTATAAAGGATAAGCCCCCCTCGGATAAAAGATTTTTTTCAAAAAATGTTCTTGAAGGTATTGTTATAAGAGGAGAAGAAATTAGGTTTTTAGAAGATAAAATCAGTTCATATCTTTTCAGACTGGTCAGGAATGATATTTCAAGAGATAAGGTTGCAAAGGCCTATGCTTATATTTCCATTTCAAAAGATTTGGAAAGCATAGGTTCTATTATCTCAAAAACTCTTCCGAAACTTTATGAAACAAAAAAAACTATAAAAACTAATTTTTCAGATGCCGGTTTTAGAGAACTTTCTGAGTTTCAGCTAAAAACTATGAAACAGATATCAAGACTTAAAAGTGTATTTGATGAGCCCGATATTTACGCTGCTGCAAAAATTATGAAAAAAGAGCAGACATATCTTGATCTTCATATGCAGTACCGTGCCAGTCATTTTGCAAGAATTAGCCAGCTTAGAAAAGAATCTGTTGAAACCCATAAGCTGCATATGGCCCTGATGGATCTTATGATTTCCCTTATTTCTTATTCCGGCAATATTGCAAAAACATATCTTCAAATGCCTGAAATTAAAAATGTGTAAAATAATAATGAAACTATATGAAACTTTTTATGTTTCATATAGTTTCATTATTTGAAACATAAATTATTGTTTCTTTTTCTGTTTAGCTAAATTTTCAAATTCCTTCCATATTTTAATTTTGCCAAAATACAGTTTTGTTTCTTTATTCTTTATTTTTTTTAAGGGGTAAAAAGGACTTTTGCTTTTTTGGCATGATAGTTGCCAATTCTAAATATCAAACAATGAACTCAAAAAAAGAAAAAAATATAATTATTGGGAGGAGTTAAGTATGGAATTTAAATCTGTGGAAGGATTTAAAAAAAAAACAGTTTGCAAACTTTTAAGCTTTGAGCATCGGAGGTAGGGCTATGACATCGAATACAGCAACTTTGAGTAATGTAAATGTTGACTGGAAAAGGTGGTTTTTTCTTTTTCTTGGTTTAGCACTTTTTCTTCTTGTATATTTTTCGCCTTCATGGCCGGATGCAGTTGATCCAATGGGAAAGCATTTTGAACTTTCAAGGGAGGCAAAAGGTGCTTTAGCAGTTTTTTTTCTAGCAGGTATTTGGTGGGTTTTTGAGGTTTTACCAATAGGTGTTACAAGTATTACAATCGGAGTTTTACAGGTTTTATTTTTAATAAGGCCTGCAAAAGTAGCATTCAAGGATTTTATGGATCCTTCAGTACTGTTTATTTTTGCATCCCTTGTAATAGGAATGGTTTTTACAAAAACCGGACTTACAAAGCGTCTTGCTTATAAGATGCTCTCCTTTGTAGGAGAAAGAACAAGTATGATTTATCTTGGATGCTTTGTTGTAACTGCACTTTTAACACATATCATGGCACATACTGCTGTTGCAGCAACTGTTTATCCACTTTTTATGACAATTTACAGCATGTATACAGATGATGACAAGCCAACCAAATTTGGCAAGGGCCTTTTTATAGGAATGGCTTTTGTTGCAGGTGCAGGAAGCATTATAACACTTCTTGGTGCTGCAAGAGGTGCAGTTGCCATAGGATTTTACAAGGATATTATAGGAACTGAAATATCATTTTTTGAACTTTCCTATTATATGTTTCCAATAGGCTGGCTTATGGTTTTTATTTTATGGGGATTTTTTATGGTGTTTTTTAAGCCTGAAAAAAAATCAATACCAGGCCTTAAGGAAAAAGCCACAGCTTTAAGCAAAGAAATGGGAAAAATGTCAAAACAGGAAGTATATGCGGCTGTAATTATTTTTTCATGTATTCTTGTTCTTTCTCTTCGTTCATTTATTCCAGCTCTAAAGCCTTTTGATAAGACAGCAATTATTCTTGTTTCCACAGTACTTTTTTACATTGTTGGAATTCTTGATCTTAAAGATTTGGAAGCTATTCCATGGAACATTGTTTTACTTTTCGGCGGAGCTATGAGCATAGGTTTTTGTCTTTGGGAAACAGGGGCTGCTGAATGGCTCGCTATTAACTGGCTTGCTTTGTTTCAGAAGTCCCACTGGTTTGTATTTGTAATAGGTATTGCTTTTTTTGTAATGGTTATGACAAATTTTATTATGAACGTCGCAGCCATTGCAATTTCCCTTCCGGTTGCCCTTGTAATTGCACCTTATCTTGGAGTTGCTCCTGAGGTTATTGTGTTTGCTTCTCTTGTAACAGCAGGTATGCCTTTTATGCTTCTTGTAGGTGCTGCTCCAAACGCCATAGCATACGATTCAAAACAGTTTACAGCAGGTGAATTTTTTATTGCAGGAATACCGGCAAGTATAATTCTTATTATTGTTGTCGGACTTGCAGTTGCACTTATCTGGCCTTTAATGGGAATGCCTGTTACTGTACAATAAATTATTTTTAAACGGAGCAAAAAATGAAAAATAGAAAAGTAAAAGATTTAATGACTCCTGAAAAGGAGTTTGTAAGAATAAGAGAAGATTTAAGTGTGCCTAAAGCAATTCTTGCTCTCAAAAATGCCATAAAAGGGTATGTTGAGAAAAATTATATGTATGATTGCGTTCTTGTTGAAAACAGCAGTGGAGTAGTTCTTGGAAAAATAAGTCCGGTTGATATAATAAAGGCTCTTGAACCAAAATACAGCAGAACAGGTGATTCAGATGTGTTTTCCAAAAAAGGTGTTCCTCATTTTGGTTTAAGTCCTGACTATGTTAAAACTCTTGTTTCAAGATATAATCTCTGGGATGAAAGCCTTGAAGATATGGTTAAGCATTCTTTAAGTCTGAAAGCTTCTGACATAATGTATTCACCCTCAGACGGAGGCCATGTTTATGAGGCTTCAACAATAGCTGATGCAATTCATCAAATGGCTTTAAATCACCATACTTCTGTTATAGTTGAAAAAGATGGTAAAATAACAGGAGTGATAAGACTTATGGATATATTTAAAACTGTTTGTGATTGTGTAGAGAAAAATCAATAAAAAGTCCCGGCTTTTTGCCGAAGGGGGAAATATGAAAATAAAGGTGCTTATTGCAGACGATGAAACTGCTTTTGCCGATGCCTTAAAAGAAAGGCTTGAACTAAGAGGTTTTGATGTTTTTGTAGTAAATAATGGAATCCAGGCTGTGTCATGTGTTGATGAAAACAATATTGATGTTGCGGTTTTAGATGTAATAATGCCTGGTCTCACAGGAACAGAAGCCCTTGCAAAAATTAGGGAAAAACATCCTCTTGTTCAGGTTTTGCTTTTAACAGGACAGGGAACAATAAAAAATGCTGTTGAGGGTATGAAGCTTGGAGCATTTGATTACCTTTTAAAACCAGCTGATACAGATCTTTTGACCGCAAAGTTAAATGATGCTTATGAGGTTAAGGCAAAGCAGGAAGAAAAAATAAAAAAAGCTGAAATTGAAGCAACAATAAACAGAGTAGGCTGGTAAATACTGTCATCACAATAATTTACAGGGCGTTTTTTTTACGCCCTGTAAATTGCTCCATAAACAAGGCCGCAATGCAATGGTTATCTGAGCTTTTTAAATCAATACCTAAATTGATCATTCCATGTTTTTTAAATTTAAAATTTATTCAGATTCAGCAATATATTCTTCAATTTCCTTTAAAAACCTTGATGTCTTTGTAAGCCTGTTTTGTCTGAAATCTGCACATGTAAGAAAAGTTTTAAATTCTGCCCGTGTTATTGCAACATACATAAGTCTTCTTTCTTCCTGAAGCTCCATTGAAGAATCCATTGATTTCCAGTGTGGAAAAAGTTCTTCTTCGCATCCTGCAACAAAAACTGTATTGAACTCAAGCCCCTTGCATGCATGAACAGTTGAAAGATTTACTCCTTTTCCCGGGTCTTCCTGATCTTCAGATTCCTTGTCTTCCCTTACAAGTGCTGCTTCTTCAAGGTATTCTTCTATTGTTTTCCTGAGACCAGCTGAAGCAATGAGTTCCTGAATATTTTCCTTTCTTGATAAAAGCTCCTGGGGAGTTTTTGAAATTGATTCAAGATAGCCAAAATAGTCTGTTTTTGAAATAACATATTCAATTGCAAGGTTTGGTGACATGGTTTTTATTTCATTAAGAACATCAATGAGGCTCTTGAGATTCTCGTGAACTTTTGCAGATAAAAGGCTTTTTTTAAGAGCCTCTTTTGCAGCATCTGAAAAAGACATTCCTTCAAGTCGCATGGAATTTATTTTTTTAAGCATTGCAGGTCCTATTCCTCTTTTTGGAATATTTAAAATCCTTGCAAATGCTGTATCATCCATTGGAAAACATGAAGCTGTAAGATAGCAGTTGAGATCAAGAATTTCCTTTCTTTCAAAAAAACCCTTGTCTCCCACCAGACGGTATGGAATTCTTAGCATTCTAAAAGCCTTTTCAAAGGCCCTTGAGCAGAATTTTGTACGATAAATTACTGCAATATCACTATAATCTATCCCTGCAATATTAAGTTTCTGGATTTTTTTGCCTATCCATAAAGCTTCTTGTTCTTCATCAGCAAAATAATGGGTTGAAATTTCTCCGCCTTTTTTGGCTGAATAGCAGGATTTGTCCATTCTGTCTTCGTTGTATCCAATAAGATGATTTGCTGCCTTAACAATTTCATCGCAGGATCTGAAATTTTCCTCCAGTCTGAAAATTTTGCTTTTTGGATATTTTTTTTTAAATGAAAGGAAATGATCTACATTGCTTCCCCTGAAGCCGTATACAGACTGCCAGTCATCTCCTACACAAAAAAGATTATCATGGCCTAAAAGAAGCTGAGTAAGTTCTTCCTGAAGATTATTTGTATCCTGATATTCATCTATAAGAATATAGTCAAACATATTCTGGTATTTTGTTTTTACTTCTTTGTTGTCCCTTAAAAGATTTCTTGTAAGATATAAAATATTGTCAAAATCAAGAGCATTCTGCTCCTTTTGGATTTTTTCATATTCTTTAAATATATCTTCAATTCTTATTCCCCTTGTAAAGGGATTGAGCTGAAAATATTCAAAAGGATCGCCGTAGTTTTTGGCAATGGAAATTCTTGCTCTGATTTCTCCCATGTTTTTTTTGTCTATATTCATTTTTACAAGAACTTCTTCAACAATTTTCTGCTGATGATAAATATCAAGAATCTGCAAAGGTCTTTTGTAACCAAGATGGTGTGCTTCATCTTTGAAAATTTTGTAGCATGCTGAATGATAAGTTCTTACCCAGGGAAATGAAATTTCATCAAGGCCTGTTATTTCAAAAAGCCTTTGCTTCATTTCATCTGCAGCCTTGTTTGTAAATGTTATTGCAAGGATTTTTCTTGAATCAAATCCTGAGTTGACAAGATGGGCTATTTTTGCGGTAAGAGTTCTTGTTTTGCCGGAACCAGCACCTGCGACTACAAGTGCCGGGCCATTGATATGTTTTACAGCGTTCTGCTGGCTTTTGGATAGATTGAACATTTTTTCTCCGGTTAAAAATTCAGGTATAATCACGATGGAAAAAGCTGTCGGTTTAAAAATAATTTCCATCTACTCCTGTTAAGTAAACGGAGATCTAATATAGAAAAAAAAGTTTAATGGTTCAACCTTAAAAAAAGAAAGTGCTGTTTTTATAAAATAAAAAACAGCACTTAAATGTTTTGGATTTTTGAAGGTTATGATCTTATGACATTTTTTGCAGCATATCCTCTGTCATTTTGTTCAATGTCAAAAATCACTTTTTCACCCTCTGTAAGCGTGCGAAATCCTGGCATATCAATTGCACTGTGATGCACAAAAATATCTCCGCTTCCGTCTTCTTTTTCAATAAAACCATAACCTTTTTTGTTGCTGAACCATTTTACTGTTCCTTCAACCTTGTTCTTTTCGGCAGTCAAAATAAATCCTCCTTCTTTCTAAGAAAAAATAAAACAAGAAAAGCGTTTTTTTGAGGTATCATTGTTCACTTTTATAATCTGATTATAAAATTTTTCGGCGAGAAAAAGATGATTCATGAAACCTCTTAATAATGCTTGATTAAAATTTAAATATTAAAATATCACATTAAAACTATAAGGTGCAAGAAAATTTATGTAATTTTTTATTGTTTTCAGGCAGTTTAAGACTCAAGTTTTGGAGGAAACAGTAAAATAGGGCTTTTTTTAGAGAAAAGTTTTTTTGTTGTTTTACATGAATAAGGTGCAGAAAATGAATCACTAAAGATTTATTGCGAAATTTTTCGCAATAAATCTTTTTATTTTATACATAATCAAATGTTCTATTAAATCAGGAAATAAGTTTTTTAAGTTCACCTTCAATTTCATTTTTTATTCTTGAAAGCCCGTTTGATGTATAGGATTCAAATCTCAATACAAGGACAGGCTGGGTGTTAGAGGATCTTATAAGACCCCATCCGTCATCATATAAAATCCTTGCACCGTCAATATCAATTACCTTATTTGTTTTTTTAAATATTTCAGTCATTTTTGAAACTATAAAAGGCTTTTTGTTTTCAGGACAGTCCATGCGTATTTCAGGGGTTGAAAATGTTTTTGGAACATCTTCAATAAGCTCTGCTGGAGATTTTCCTGTTTTGTCAATTATTTCAAGCATCCTGCAAGCAGCATAAATTCCGTCGTCATGTCCGAAATATCTGTCAGCAAAAAATATATGTCCGCTCATTTCACCGGCAAGAAGTGCCTTGGTTTCCTTCATTTTTTTCTTGATTTTGGAGTGCCCTGTTTTCCACATAATGGCTTTTCCGCCGTTTTTTTCAATATCTTCATACATTGTAAAAGAGCACTTGACCTCTGAAATGAAAACAGCATCAGGATTTTTTTTAAGAACTTCCCTTGCAAATATTATCATCATTTGATCGCCGTAAATTATATTTCCAGAGCAGTCTATTATTCCAAGCCTGTCCCCGTCGCCGTCAAAACCTATTCCAATGTCAAGATTTTTTTCTTTTACAATTTTTTTCAGATCATCAAGGTTTTTTTCAACTGTAGGGTCAGCTTCGTGATTTGGAAAGGTTCCATCCATTTCGCAGTAAATATCGTGAACTTCGCAGCCAAGATTTTTAAAAATTTCAACTGCAAAAGGGCCTGCTGTTCCGTTTCCTGCATCAACTCCGATTCTAAGTTTTTTTTCAAGTTTTATATCATTTAGAATAAAATCATAATAATCATTTGTAATATCGGCAGATGCAATAGAACCAGGCCCTGATTCATAATCATTTTGTAAAATCATGTCTTTGATTTTTTGGAGATCTTGTCCGTGAAGTGAGTCTGTTCCAATGTTTACTTTAAATCCATTGTATTCTGGAGGATTATGGCTTGCTGTAATCATTATGCCTCCGTCTGACTTAAGATTATGTATGGAATAATAAAGCATTGGAGTAGTTGTTATTCCAATATCTGAAACATTGCATCCGCAGTCAGAAAGTGCCTTTGCAACAATTTGTCCATAATTGTCTGATGTTGTTCTGCAATCCCTTGCAAGACATATTTTTTTACCGCTGTTTCTTTTAATGTATGAGCCCAGTGCACGGCCTATATTGTAGACATCATTGTCATCCATGTCTTTTCCTGCAATTCCGCGGATATCGTATTCTCTGAATATTTCAGGATTCATGAATAATATCTCCTTTGTTTAATTTTTGAAGCAGATTTAAAATTGATTGTTTTTATTGTAAAAAATTCAATATAAAGCAAATTCCCGATGCAAGAAGGCAATAGGGTGCAAAATAGTAGAATTTTCCTTTGTTTAAGATTTTTATAAGAACAACAAGTGCAAAATATCCTGTTAAAAAGGATATGAATGTTCCTGATAAAACATAAAAAAGATTTTTTGAAATATATTCTTTTGAAACATCTCCTAAAGAAAGAATCTGTGCACCTGCAATGGCTGGCACAGAAAGAAGAAAAGAAAATTCCGCTGCAAATTTTTTATTAAGTCCAAGAAAAAGTCCAGTTACAATTGTTGAACCTGATCTTGAAATTCCTGGAAATACTGCAAAACCCTGGACTGTTCCAATTATTAGTGCATTTTTTAATGAGTCATAAAGGGATAAATCCTTTTGGGGCTTTTCATTAAAAAATTTTGAGGCAAACAAAAATGATGCTGTAATTAAAAGCATAAAGCCTGTTAAGAAAATATTTGCAAAAATCTGGTCTGAAAATTTTTTTATCAAAAGTCCTATTGCAGCAGTTGGAATACTTCCTGTAATTATCATTAAAACAATAACAAAGTCTTTGTTTGATTTTGTTTTTATTCCATTAAAATCAAAGCATGAAGCTGTAAGATTTATTATTCTTTTAAAATAAAAAATTAAAATTGCACAAAGAGTTCCTGCATGAAGACAGATGTCAAAAAAAATTTCAGGTTCTTTGATTCCGAGTATATGTTGAAAAATAACAAGGTGGCCGGAGCTGCTTATTGGAAGAAATTCTGTAAGCCCTTGAATTATACCTAGAAAAATTGAATTGAACAGATCCATGTGTATGAAACTTTATTAGAGTTTAAGTTGATCCTGCTTTTATACATGGCAGGGAATTAATTTTTTAGTGGTTTTACCATAATTAATTCAAAAGTAAATTGTTTTGGCTTAATTGAATAATTGCCGTTAATTTTTTTAAGATGTAAAATTACATTGTAATTGAAAAATTACGAATTTCTCCTGTTCTGTTTACTTCATAACCCCCTTTTTTCATAACTTCATTTTTAAATTTTTTTGAGTTTATTATTTCAATAAGAATTTTTATGGGTTCTAGTTCAAAAAATTCTTCAGGTACAATTATTTCATAATCTTCTTTTGTAACAGGAATAAAATCAAGATCAAGTGCCCTTGCAGCAGCCATTATTCCCATTCCTGCATCAGCTGCAAGGCTTTTAACGCATACAGCAACTCCCATGTGTGTAAATTCCTCAAGATTAAAACCTCTTATTTTTGAAGAATCTATTTTGTTTTTAAGACATTCATAATCTGTAAGTATTCTTGTGCCTGATCCTTTTTGTCTGTTTACAAATTTTATCTGTTTGTTTTCTAAATCCTTTAAAGATGAAATTTTCAGGGGATTTTTCTTTTGAACAATAAGTCCCTGGTATCTTGAAACAAGATGAATTATTTTAAGTTTTTTTTCAGGTATGTATTTTTCAAGATATGTATCATTGTATTTTCCTGTAAGCGTGTCAAGAAGGTGGATTCCTGCAATGTGTGCAGAGCCTTTTTTTATTGCAGTTATTCCTCCCATGCTTCCAACATGGGTTGATGAAATTCTCTGGTTTTTTTCAGCCATCATTCCAGAAAGTATGTCAATTGTATTGTCATGGCTTCCAACCATAAGAACAGTTTTTTCAATTACTGATTCTGGTCTTAAAAGTTCTGTTCTGCATAAAATTTTGTCTGTAATGCCTTCAGTATCTGATGGAATTCTTATTATTCCGTCAGCTTCTGTAATTGAGGTTATTGTGCCTGCACCTCCTGAAAGCGGTGCTGATATGAATCTGTTATTTACCTTGCCGATTTTTACCCTTACAAATTCTTCAATGCCAAGCTTTGAAAAAATATTTCTTGATGGATATGTATAAATAGCAGATTTTTCAGGACAGCTTTCCTTTAAAAAAGAAAAAATAAGAGGTTTTATAAGCATTTCAAAAATAATTACTGCTGAAACAGGATAACCAGGAATTCCAAAAACAGGCTTTTGGTTAATTACTCCTGCAATGGCAGGCTTTCCAGGCATTATGGAAATTCCATGTATTAAAATCTCCCCGTTTTTTTCAATGGCTTTTTTTGTATAGTCCCTTGAACCTGCTGAAGAACCGCCAATTGTTAGAATTATATCTATTTCATTTTTCTTTGCTGTTTCAAATAGAACATTTGCAAGAATTTCAGGGTCATCTTTTACAGGATCAAGTTTTAAAGGTATTCCCATATTTTCTTCAATAAAAGCACAAAGCATTGCAGAGTTACTTTCAATTACAGCACCCGGCCTGATTTCATTTTCAGGACAATTAGCTTCAATAAGTTCGCTGCCGGTTGGAATTATGGCAATTACAGGTTTTTTTACCGCCTTTATCTCAGAAACACCTCCTGAAAGAAGTGCACAGATATCCTGTGGAGATATTTTGTGAAGAGATGGAAAAATCATTTCTGTAGCAACAATGTCTTCCCCTGTTTTTCTTACATTCTGCCATGGGAAAAGAGCTTCATCGATTTCAATTGCAGTTTCATCAATTTGATTTATTTTTTCAATTATTACAACAGCATCTGTATTTTCTGGAAGGACTTCTCCTGTGTTTACAAAAAAAATATTTTTTCCTGGTTCAAATCTTAAAGGATTTGTTTTTGAGGCACCAAAGGTAAGTCTTGAGTCAACTGCGGCGCCATCCATTGCACTTACATGGAACAGGGGAGATGAAAGTCTTGCAAAAACAGGTTCTGCAAGTATTCTGCCCAGTGAATTGGCGGAACTGATTTTTTCCGTTTTGGTAAAATAATTTTTAAAATGATCCAAGACAGTATTTTTTGCTGTTTCAAGGTCTGTTTTGTCAAGGTATATGGTTCTTTCCATTTCATTGACCGCCTTTCTAGCCTGTGTGATATGTTTTTATTTTTTCATTTTTGCTGAGCAAAAAAGCCGATTCTGGTTCAATCACTGAATAAGATGAACAAAAAATATTTCTCCTTTTATGCCTCCTTCTTTGTTCTCTGGTATTTCAAGCAATCCGTCACATTGTGCAAGTGGTCTTGAAAGTCCTGAATGTCCAGGTATTGGAATGGCATGGACATTATTGTTTTCAATATGGAGCTTCACTCTTATAAAATCAGTTCTTCCTGAAGCTGAATGGACATTCCTTGTGAGGGCAGCCTTTACAAAGGGCCTGTCAAAAGGATTTTTCATTCCTGAAATATGTTTTAAAAAGGGAATCACTGCAATGTAAAAAACGCAAAAACATGAAAACGGGTTGCCTGGAAGTCCAAAAACAGGGATTTTGCCTGCTCTTGCAATTATTGCCGGTTTTCCGGGCGACATTGCAATTCCGTGTACAAGTATTTCAGAATCTTCAAGGTTTTCAATAGCTTTTATTGTTATATCCCTTGTTCCGACGGAGCTTCCTCCTGAAATAATTACACAGCTGCATTCTTTAAGTGCAAGTCTTGTTTTTTCTTCAAGACTTTCTTTTGTGTCCTTTGATACCCCGTAAAAAACAGGTTCAAAACCATTTTCAAGGCAGACGGCCGATAAAATATGTCTGTTTAAATCCCTGATTTTTCCATGGGATAAATTTTTGTTTTCGTCAATTTCATCTCCGGTGGAAATAATTCCTGCTTTAAGATTTTTGAATACAAAAATTTCATCCTGATCTGAAGATATAAGAGCTGCAATATTTTTTTTGGTGATTTTTGTTCCTTTTTCAAGAACAAGGCTTCCTTTATGATAATCATCGTCTTTTTTTAAGGTGTTTGAAAAAGGTGCTGTTGAGGTATAGATTTCTATTTCAGTTTTGTTCAGCCATGAAGTATTTTCTATTATAACAACTGCATCTGCTCCATCTGGAAGCATTCCCCCTGTTCCTATTAAAGCAGCTTCTCCTTGGTTTAACATAAAATCAGGGATTTCACCCATAATGGATTTGTATTTTGCATTTAAAATAAGAGGGCTTGATTGTGAAGCTCCAAAGGTGTCTGATGATTTTACTGCAAATCCGTCCATTGTAGATCTATTGAATCCTGGGACATGGTTTTTTGCATAAATATTTTCTGCTGTTACCCTGTTAAGTGCATTTTTTGTTTCAATTTTTTCAGTATTTATGCAGGGAAAATTTTTGTGAAGATTTTTCAAATTACAGATTTTTTCAACTTTAAAAAAAGATTCCATTTTTTTTCCCTAAAAATCAGGTTATTGTAAATAAAATTTGAAATTTTAGTCTTCTGGTCAGTTAAATCCTTTTAACTTGACTAATAAACAGATTTTAAACTATTTTTTAAATATTTGTTCAATAATTAATTTACAGGTGATTAAATGTTTGTAATAGGAAATCTTCTTACTGCTGTTGCTTTGATTCTTAACACAGTTCTTCAGATTTATATGTGGATAATAATCGGAAGTGCAATTCTTTCGTGGGTCAACCCTGATCCCTTTAATCCTATAGTCAGGTTTTTAAGGGGTGTTACAGAGCCTGTTCTTTTGGAGGTAAGAAAAAGACTTCCGGTTTCTTTTGGAGGAATTGATTTTTCTCCAATAATTGTAATTCTTGCCATAATTTTTCTTCAGCAGTTTGTGGTTAATACACTTTATATGGCAGGGAAAAAACTCGGTGCCTGATTTTATAACTTATCAATAATTTTTTACATAACAGGACTTGCATATGGCAAAAATTGATGCTTTTTTTAAGCTGATGAATGATCAGGGAGCTTCAGACCTTCATATGGTTTCAGGGCTTCCACCTGCTTTAAGGATTGATGGAGAAATTGAAAGAGTAAAGTACAAGATTTTAACAAATGATGAGTTAAGGGGAATGCTCTATGAAATTGCTCCTGAATCAAAAATAAAGGAATTTGAAGAAACAGGGGATGCTGATTTTGGTTATGAAATAAAAGGACTTGCAAGATACAGAGCCAATTTTTTCATGCAGAAAAATGGTATTGGTGCAGTTTTCAGGGAAATTCCAAGCGACATCATGACTGTTGAACAGCTTGGTCTTCCGTCTGTTATTGCAAAACTTGGTCTTTTGCCAAGGGGACTTGTTCTTGTTACAGGGCCTACTGGAAGTGGTAAATCTACAACACTTGCCGCAATAATTGATGAAGCAAACAGAAAAAGAAAAGACCATATAATTACAATTGAAGATCCTATAGAATTTGTTCATAAAAGTCAGGGCTGTATAGTAAACCACAGGGAAGTAGGTTCCCATACCAAATCATTTTCAAGTGCTCTAAGAGGTGCTTTAAGGGAAGACCCCGATATAATTCTTGTTGGTGAATTAAGGGATCTTGAAACAATTTCACTTGCAATTGAAGCTGCTTCAACAGGACATCTTGTTTTTGGAACTCTTCATACAAGTTCTGCCGCAAAAACAGTTGACAGGATTGTTGAAGTTTTTCCTGCAAATGAGCAGCCTCAGATCAGATCAACACTGGCTGACTCGATAAGAGCTGTTGTTTCTCAGGTTTTGTTTAAAAGGGCAGACCAGAAAGGCAGAATTGCATGTCTTGAGATTCTTATTGCAAGTCCTGCTGTAAGAAACCTGATAAGAGAGGGCAAAACATATCAGATTCCTTCTTCAATTCAGACAGGAAGACAATACGGCATGCAGCTTTTAGATGATGCAATCCTTGATCTTCTCCAAAGGGGAAGAATCACCGGAGATGATGCTTATACAAAGGCTAATTCAAAAGCCAAATTCAGGGAATATATAAAAAATGCTCCCAAGGATTTTACAGAAGTTTAGTTTTTTTGTAAGAGGTTTTTATTTTTTCTTGAAATATAAAAACAAGGTGAATTAAGTGAAAAGAACAGAAGTAGATCAAATACTTACAACAATGCTTGATTCTTATGAAAATGTTTCAGACCTTAATTTCAGTGTTGGAAGGCCTCCCCAGGTTGAGGCAGACGGAGAACTCAAGCCCATAAAAATTCATCCTGAAATGGAGAATCTTACTGCTTTCCAGACTGAAACTTTTGCTCTTAATCTTATAGACAACGATAAAAGACTTTTAGATATTTTAATTACAACCGGTTCCTGTGACCTTTCTTATGTGCTTCCAGGAAAGGCAAGGTTTCGTGTTAATATCTTTTCTCAGTCAGGCGGAAATTATTCCATTATTTTAAGACGTCTTGAAACAAAGGTTCCAACAATTAAGGATCTTTTTCTTCCTGAAATTTTTTATAAAATATCAGAAGAAAAAAACGGTATTATTTTTGTTACAGGTGCTACAGGAACTGGTAAGTCAACATCAATGGCAGCAGTTCTTGACCAGATAAATACAGCAAAGCAGGTTCATGTTGTTACACTTGAAGATCCTATAGAATATCAGCATCCTCAAAAGAAATCCACATTTAACCAAAGGGAGCTTGGAACAGATTTTTCTGATTATTCAAGCGGTTTAAGGGCCGCGTTAAGGCAGGCTCCCAAAGTTATTCAGGTTGGTGAAATGAGGGACAGGGAAACAGTTGAAATCGGCCTTAGGGCTGCTGAAACAGGCCATCTTGTTCTTACAACCCTTCATACAATTGATGCAGGAAAAACATTGAACAGGATTATGGGTATGTTTGATATTGAAGAGGAAAGACAGCTCAGGATAAGGCTTGCAGATTCAGTAAAATGGATTGTTTCTCAAAGGCTTCTTCCAAAAATCGGAGGAGGAAGAGTTGCTGCATTTGAAATTTTAGGCACAAGTTTAAGAACAAAAGATCTTATTTTAAATGGTGAATCAGACGGTAAAACCTATTATGACATTATGGAAAGCGGAATGCATATGGGTATGATAACCTTTGACCAGAGCATAATCAATCTGTTCAAAGAAGGTCTTATAACAGAAAATACAGCAAGGGCTTATGCATCAAGAAAATCAGTTGTAAGCAGGGGCATTGACTCTGTTAAATCTGCAAGAGGGGAAAGAACAACTGATATTTCAGATCTTGAAATGGAAAAAAACTATCCTGGTAAAAAAAAATTTTAAAACGGTGATAAAATGCAGAAAAAATGTGAAAACTGCGGCAAGGTTTTAAATATTCCAGACGACAAAATTCCTGAAGGAAAAACTGTTGTAGTAACTTGTCCTTCATGCGGTGAAAAAATAAGAATAAAAAAAGAAGAAGACGTGTTTGATTTTGAGGAAGACAGCTCTGATATTCCTGATGATTTCCCAGATGAATCAGATAATAATTCCATAAAAAAAGAAGATAAGGCCGGGGATAATAATCAAAAAGATGATAAAAGTCTTGATTTTCCAGACAATGATGAAGCAGAAGCAGATCCTTTTGATTTTATTGAAGAAGAAGGGCTTATGGCTATGGTCTGCATAGAAGATCCTGACATAAAAAAAGAAGCTTCAAAAGTCCTTGAATATATGGATTATTCAGTTTCTACACCAGAAGACAACAATCAGGCTCTAAGGGAACTTAGAATGAGAGGTGATTTTTCCATGATTGTTGTTGATGAAACCTTTTGCTGTGAAGAAATAAAAAATAATCCGGTTTTAAGGTATATAAAAAGGCTTCCAATGAGAGACAGAAGAGAAGTTTTTGTTATTCTTGTTTCTAGAAACAGAAGAACTTTTGAAAGAAAAGATGCTTTTGTTCATAGTGTTAATATAGTAATAAACACTGGTCATATGCAGAAATTTGAAGATTTTGTAAAAAAAGGTTTAACTGAAAATGAAAATTTTTACAGAAACTTTAAGGAAACTTTGAAAAAAGGTTTAAGATTTTAAATTTTTTTGAATTTGTAAAGCTCCCTTTTATCGAAAGGGAGCCTCATTTCTCTAAATAGTTGCTGAACGAAAACGGCCTTTTTTGTCCATTTCTGCGTCAGAATCAAAATTTAATCCTCAAAATACTCAATGTATTCCTGCGGTTAAATTTTTCATCTTCCTTGAACTGAACAAAAAA
>JAVERC010000018.1:0-60473 GCA_034007295.1 Desulforegulaceae bacterium
TAAAATTGAGGAAAGTCAGTTTGAGTTACCATGGGATCAGGCTCTTTCAAACCTGAGTGAAGAAATAAAAGTGAGGCATTATTCTCCAAAAACACTTAAATCATATACACTATGGGCTGAAAAGCTTCGTTATTTTACCCGCCAGAAGCATCCTGAAAAACTGGATGCAGAAGATATTAAAAAATTTCTTACCTTTCTTGCAGTTGAAAGAAAGCTCTCTAATCAGGCATTTAATGCTCTTTTATTTTTTTTTCGTCATGTTCTTCACAAGGAATTTGGTAAGCTGGATGGTGTTGTAAGAGTAAAAAGAAAGCCATATATTCCTGTCGTGCTTTCAAGAGAAGAGGTATTTAAGGTTATAAAAAACCTCAGATATCCTTATGACCTTGTGGTTAAACTTCTTTATGGATGCGGGCTTAGGCTGTCGGAGTGCATGAAGTTAAGAGTTCAAGAGTAGACACTAGGCCCCTTTTTATTGACTTTACTTATAAATGTAATTACAATAATTACATGATGGCTTCAACAAAAAAAGGAGAAATACCGATGAAAAAAAAATACGAACAAGAGATATTAAATTAGTCCCTATTGGAAATTCCATAGGAATTCGCATATCAAAGCCTCTCCTTCAAAAATATGGCTTCAAAAATTCTATTTTACTTGAAGAAACAGACAAAGGGTTACTTCTACGTAAAAAAGAAGATAGTAAGCTTTCTTGGGAAGATACGTATAAAGCCATGGCAGACGATAAAGAGTCTTGGGACGATTTCAGCACAACGCTTCTTGATGGACTGGAGGATGAGGATTTTGAATATTAAACGCTACGAAATATATTATGCTGATCTTAATCCTTCGATAGGAAGCGAGATAAAAAAAGTGTGCCCCGTCTTCATTATTAGCCACGATAAAATGAATGAATATCTGGAAACTGTTGTAGTTTGCCCTTTAACCTCAAAATTACACCCTCAATGGAGAACCCGACTTCAGATTAAATGTGTGAAAAAAAATGCTGAAATAGCTGTTGATCAAATACGTACAATCAGCAAAATGAGATTAAAGAAGAAACTAGATACATTATCAGAGGCCAATGCGGCTGAATTGCGTAAGCTAATAACTGATATGTACGGCGAATAACCTTTTTTTACTTGTCTCCAGAACTCTAAGAGCAGTTTAGACTGCCCGTTCACAAATGTTCGGGCAGTGCGTAGTTCAAAGCTTCAGCTTAGGGCTCTGTTATGTCGATCCTTACAGGCAACTTTCCCCCTTGCAAACCATCTGTCTTTTTAACGGAAACATAGTATGTGAAATTTTTCATTCCATCCTTTACTCTAAATGAAGCATTGTATTGACTTCCGGTTCCAACCTTACTGAATTCGCCACTAGAAGACTTTGTATACCAAATGATTTCATCATTATCAGGGCAGGTAGCTTTCAAAGTTATACGCCTTGTCTCTGAGCTATATCCCTTAACCCCCTTAACTCCTTCATTTGGTTCGACTTTAAGACAATTATTGGGATCAAGATTTTCATCAGGGTTGTAGTGAGCGATGGAAAAACTTTCAACAGGCGCATCAGATAAATATTTAGGCTCAGAACCAGCATATTTAAAAAAGCCTCCAAACCAGTAGCCGTCATCTCGAACATCGTGAACAACATCACAGGCATAAACATGGGCATCTGTTCCCTTTAAAAGTCCCCCACCCAAGGGCTCAAGAGTCCCTTTTTGTGTATCAAAAATAGCGACATTATTAAGCAGTCTGTAGTCTTCCGAGTAAAGAAAGGATCCTGTGACAAGCATCTTCGTAGCATCAAGCCACGTCATTTGGAAAACGTCACGGGATACTCCCCTGCATTTTGTGGCCCCAACCCATTTGTCCTGTTGTTTATCATATTTAACAAGACCGTAGTGTTCGTCCCTTTGGTTTATATCCGGATTGTCATCAAGAATACCGATGGAACCGCCTGCATAAAGATTTCCCTGTTTGTCCATTTTAAGACTTCTCACTCGTCCCAGTAGTTCAGTCATAAATGTTGGGAAGCCATATATAGGCTGACCTTTCAGGCCAGGATATCCTTCAGGAAATATTTTAAGATCATGCATTCCAATACGCCAGAAATTACCTTTCCCAACAGGCTGCCAATCTCCTTTATTGTAATCCCATTTTGCAACATTGTAGGCTGCATTTTTGTGATCCGATGACATGCCCCAAAAACCAAAAGATCCTCCGACATAGATGTCTGTTGGATTTTTCGTTTCATCAAGCAGGATGCAATTTACACTGACAGAAGGTTTATCAGGAATTTGCGCACTCAGCATAAGTCCCATGGGATGGTAAACTCCATTTTTGTCTACTCTTAATATCTGGGAAGGAACAGTTTTGCCATCCTTTCTTTCTCCCGGCGAATAGCGAATATTTTCTCCGCAGGCGCCTACAAGATAGATATCTTCAGATTTGGAATCCCAGGCAATGTCATTAATGGCAGGGTTGCCTTGAGCACCGTTGCCTTTAATAGGTTTATCTTTGTAGGTACCTCTGAATTCAGACCACTCTTTTGTTTTAGGATCATAAATAGCAATACCTTTCCATTCTTCATTTGCTCCATAAACGTACATTTTTCCATCACGCCATTTGAAACCTTCCGGTATGGATGTAAAACCTGCGCTGTTGTTTCGGTTTTTGTAGGCCAGACGGTTCCATCCTTTGTCAGGTTCATAGGTCCAGATGAACCATCTCTCATTCATAGTTACTTCCCATGAACCGGCAAAATAGAGTATCCCATCATGCCATTTCATATGTTTAACAGATGGCGTCCCTGTTCCTATGTCCATGCCTGTATTGGCATTTTGAAGACTTTTTCCACTCAACTGCCTTGGCGGTGCTACAAACTTTCTGGACCAGTGCTCCAGGCCGTTTTCAATCATAGATTTGTCTTCTTCGGGAAATGTAATTGTATAGGGATTATCTTCGTTCGAAAGGGGCGGGGTCTCTTTTGTAAAGTCAACATGGCTGTTCCAGCGGGCGAGGTAATAGCTTTCAAAACCATCCTGACTGGTGTTTCTTCCAACCTGTTTAAAAGTTCCTACAAAAATGACATCATTTCCAGACACGGCCATTCTGACCTCTGGCATGGAGTATCCCCCAAGACCATCGCCAAGTTCTTTCCAGCTTTTTTCCTGAGGATCATAGCAGATCGCCATATAGGCTTTATCCCCATTTTTAAAGCCATCGAAATGTTTGCCACCATTTTCGCCACCAAAAGCCCCGCTTACATAAATTTTACCGTCTTTAGTTTTTGCTATGGAATAGGCATCTCTTCCCAGGCCACCTTTACCGGTAGGATCGATCCAGATCTGATTTTCATGATCCCATTTGGCAATACCGCGCAGAGGCTTTCCGTTACTCATGGTGCCTTCTCTAAAAGCTCCAACTATCCATATATCTTTACCGTCGACAAGGAAGTCAAGGACATTGACACTGTCCATATATTTGAAATCAGCAGCTTTTTGCAATACTCCTTTTCTTCCCTGTTTGCCATCTGTGTGATTAAGGGGAAAAGTGATAAATCCCTTATCAGCCCTCCAGGCACAAAACCCTTCTGTGTATCTGGCTGATCCTCCGTCACCGGGTTCCTCTCCATCTCCCCCTGTGGTTGCAAAATGTCCGGCCATATAAATGGTACTTGGGGTGGTCGAACTGTCCACTTTAATCTTATGAATGATGGTTCCTTTTCTGACTCCGGGGGGGATGATATACCATTTTTCATTGGTAAGGCTATACCTCTGGACTGCAAAACAGTTTTGGTCCCGTCTGGTCGGATCCATTCTGAATCCAGCGAAACCTCCGGCAACCCAAAGATCATTCCCCTGGGGATCATAAGCGATACTTCGAATACTTCCCTGGGGAGCATTATGTTGAACGGACTTGATAAGAGGCTGCCATCTGTTGGCCGTAGGCTCCCCGGGGTTTAAAGCTACAAGCCCCTTTATTCTGTGGTATGAGTGACCATGGAGGTTATTTAATTTTATAAAATCACCACCGGCTACCAGTCTTCCATCGGGGAGAAAGCAGAAGGTATTAATCATACCGGCAGGCCCGTCACCTCCCTTAGCCGTATGATGCCAGGCTATAGGCCTGTAGCCCTCTTCTTTATTCCAGGTCCACAGATTCCAGGTGAAATTGGGATCCCTTTTTGTCATATCAAAGGGATCAATCCCAACCTTCCAGTTTCCTGCCATATACAACTTTCCTTTGTGCCACAAAGCATGTTGTATATTGGGGGCACCACTTCCATCACTCATTCCTGTGGTACCAGACATTTTTGTGGACGATTCAGGTTTTGGAAACTGCTTTGACCAGTGAATATTTCCTGCATAGACTGCTGAAATAGTAAAAACAGTTATAAAAAAAATTTGAAACAGAGTAAAACCCAACAAGTTCTTTTTCATGTTTTCTCCTTTGGCCGGATAAAATTTAACAACCTGCAATGCTCTCTAATCAGTGGTTTACCTTTATATCTCTTCATGTGCTGAGCTAAATAATCCACTACCAATTTAAGTACACAGCAGGCAAAGATCAAGGTCTTTTTTTTTCGATAATTAAATAGGCAATAGTCAAAAAAAGTTACGCCCCGCCCAAAATCTGTAGGGGGAAAACCCAGAGGAAATTACCCGGCTTCTCACAAAAACAAATCGTTGACAGGCTGACTGAATTAGAGGCGTCATTACCTGTCATGAAAGAAGCCAGAATGAAGAATAACCCTTTCCATTGAAGTCTTGTTGGTGATTATCAAATAATCTATGAAATTTAATCTATCCCTTCAAAACATCAATCATAGTAAAAGCTTTACCCTTGAAGTTTTCCTTGATTTTTTTATTCAAAAATAAAACAGCATCAATGGTTCCCCTGGAATAAATATCTCTGCCATTTATATTGTGGGTAAATTCAAATTTTGCACTTTTATCATCTGATACAAGGGAATATGTGTGCCATGCATGACCTTCAAGATGCTTTTTTGGAATTTTCCACTCATTTTCCTGAACCTGTTTGTCTCTTTCTTTTTTAATGTCTTCAGTTTCAAAATCAAGTCCAAGCTTTTTGAAATAAGTTACCATTGCCTTTGCGGTTCCGCTTGTGTCCGCTTTTGCTGACTGGTGGCTTTCTTTGATTTCAAGGCTGTATCCCTTGAAAAGATCAGGGAAATTATCTGCTGCAAATTCCATCATTGCCTGAAATCCTACAATCTGCTTTGCCATGTTTGGGGCAATTACAGCAGGGATTTCACTTTGTTCAACATCTTTTACAATCTTTTCCCTGTCTCCGCCTGTTGTACCCATTACAAAAGGGATTTTGTGTCTTATATAAAAGGCAACATTTTCATTTACAGCACTTGGGTGGGTATAATCTATTGCAATTATGTTTTTGTATTTACTGATAATATCTTTTATTTCTTCATCCCTTGAATCAGGTTTCAAGAGTTTGATTTTTGTACCTTTGTAATCAAAAAAATCTTCCTTTACATCAGGGCCTGTAAGAGAGGCTTCAACAAGATTGAAAATATCTGGATTGATGTGGCCAAGAATGTTTTGGCAGACATTTCCGGGAAGTCCGTTTAGCATGAGATTGATTTTTTCCATTTTATATACTCCTTGATATTTTTGATTCTGTTTCTTTAAGATACAAAATTTCTTTTTCAGGAATCGACCTTATAATATTATTTAAAGATTTCAAAGCCGCAGGAATGTAATTTTTAAAATATTGCTTGTTTTTTTTAAGAGATAAAAATGAAAAAGCTCCAAGAATATGAAGGTTTCTTGAAAGAGCACAATATTTATAGGTGGTTATAAAATCATTAATTGAATTTTTTTCAATTTTTAATTCTTTTAGAGCAAAATTTAACAGATTTTTCTGAGTGTCTTGTTCAAGATCAAGATACGGGTCTATTAAAAAAGAGGCAAGATCATATTGAAGAGGGCCTGTTCTTGCACCCTGAAAATCTATGATATATGCACTATCTTCCTTTATCATTATGTTTCTTGACTGAAAATCCCTGTGCATTAGACCTGAAAAAGGCTTTTCAACTGCTTTTGAAGATATGAAGTCAAAGGCATTTAAAAGTTTTTTTTCGTCATAACTTAAATTTATAAAATTATCTAAAAATTCGTTTTTAAAATAAAGACATTCAGTTAAAGACATTTTTTTGTCATAAGCAAATGTCTGGTAAGTCATGGAATCTTTAAAATCTTTTTTTCCCTCAATTGAAAATTTTAAAAGCTCCTTTATAACTTTTTTAAAGATTTTTTCTTTTTCATCTTCAGATATTTTTTTTATATAATCTTCAAGTCTTTCATCTCCAAGGTCTTGTGTTAAAACAAGTCCTGAAAAATAATCATAGGAAATAATTTCCGGCACTTTGACTTTTTTTTCATAAAGATGGCGGCCTATTTCCACAAATGATTTTACCTGTGAATTTTGTATTTGTGCTGTTATTCCGTGATCTGAAAGAATAAGTGTTTTATTTTTGCCTTTTATTCTTGACCAGGTTCTGTCAGAGCCGTCTCCTTTAAGGTTTTCAAGCTCAAAAGTCCTGAAATCATCGGTACTGCCATTTTTTAGAAGAAGTTCAAGGCTTTTGTTTTTAAAGCTTTCAATTGTTCCAATATCATCAAAAAAAGCTGAATCATCAGGAATAAAAGCATTTATTTCAAAGCCGCTTTTTATCATTTTTTCATAGGCATTTATACTTGACTGGTTTGCTTCAAAAAAAGTTCCAGCTTTGGGGTCTATTACCTGAATGCCTGTAAAAGTATAATTTTTGTCTGAAAAGTTTTTATCAAATTTTTTTACAAGACTGTTTTCAATTTCAACATTGTTGAATCTGTTTTTTAAAACACAAAGAGTTGCAGGATTTTTTGAATTAAGGTGAAAATCATAAACCTCTTTAAAATCAATATTTGTATATATATCTGAATTTACAACTAAAAAAGGTTTGTCTTCCATAAATTTCAAAACATTTGAAATACCGCCTCCTGTGTTTAAAATATCTGGTTCATGAATAACAGTTATTTTTGAATCAAATTTTTCAGATTCAATATATTTTTTTATCTGTGAACCAAGATGATGGGTATTTATAAAAATTTCTGTAAATCCGCAGATTTCAAGGGAATTTATTATTCGTTTAATAAGCGGCGTCCCGCATAAAGGGAAAAGGGGTTTTGGAATTTCTTTTGTATATGGAAGAAGCCTTGTTCCAAAACCCGCTGCAAGAATGAATGCTTTCATTTAATCCTTAAAAATTTACCCGTTTATTATATTTATGTAACTTTGAATTTCAGTTGTCATTTCCCTTATTTTTTCCTTTTGTTCGGAACCTTTAATTTCCTCGCTCATGATTTTGTCCAAAGCATTTTTAAGATTAATTTTGGACATTGATTCAGGAAGAATAATTTCGCCTCTTTTGTGCATTCTTGAAGCCATTGACTGAATCTTTTTAAGTGCATCTTTAAATTCAATATCTTCAGAAGGGTATCTAAGGAAAAAGTTTAAAACAACTCTTAATGCTTCAAAATAAGGTGTAAGAAATGCTGAAAATGACTTTAATTTTTTGTATCCAAGAGCTGTTATGTTGTAAGTGTCTGGAAGAGTCTGATGGGGTACAAGTATTGCATCGTTAATAAAGCTTTTTATAATTTTTCTTACAATAAAGTCAGGTGAGTTTGTCTGATCCGGAATAAATTCCTTTTCAAAAAGCTTTTGAAATTTTGCATATCCCACATGAAGCGATGAGGTTGAAAACTGAAAGGCTTCAAGCTCCATAATTGACATTGCAGTATATGCGGCCGGTATAAAAAATGAAATTGAATTGTTTTTATAATAATCAAGAATTGAACGCTTTGATTCAGGAAGAATAAACTCATTTAATTCCTCTTTTTCTGATGTTTCAATAAATCCCCTTGATTTGAATGTTTCAATAACAATATTTACCGAAGCTTCAGGATTTACAAGAAGGGTGTCTGAAAGAACTGCCTTTGTATTTGTAAGATAGGTAAGAAATGTTTTTACAATTTCCCTTATTTTATCCCCTGTTATTGTATGCTGTCTGTTGTTTAGAAAAGCTGCCGCAACAACTGAATAGGGGGTTGCAACAGAAACTTTGCCGATTTTGTCTATGATATCTAGACCAATATTTTGAATAATTTCTTTTTTTGATTCCTGATTTTTTTTAAAATCTGTATTTTCTATAAGTCCTTTTAAAGAAATCGGTTCATTGAAATTTACATAAACCTTTCCATATTTTTTATTCAAAAATTTTCTTGCCTTTAAAAGACCTTTCATATTTTCAGGCGTTTTTTCACCGCCGCTTAGTTCCTTTAAGTAGGATTTTTCTTCAAGAACCCTGTCATATCCAATGTAAATTGGAACAAGGATAAGGTCTTCCTGCTCACTTTGCATAAATGCGTCTATTATTTGTGTTAAAATTCCGTATTTGGGTCCTAAAAGTTTTCCTGTTCTGCTTCGTCCGCCTTCAATGAAAAATTCTATGTTAAAACCTTCATTAATTAGTTTTTCTATGTAGGCTGAAAAAATTTCTGAGTATAGTTTTGCTCCCTTAAATGTTCTTCTTATAAAAAATGCTCCACCGCCTCTGAATATTGTTCCAAGGGGCCAGAAAGACAGGTTTTTACCTGCGGCAATGTGGGGGCAGGGCATTTGATTGTGATGAAAAAGGTAGGAAAGAATAAGATAGTCAAGATGGCTTTTGTGGCATGGAATAAGAACAAGGGGGCCTTTCTTTGCCATTTCTCTTACTTTTGAAAGTCCTTTTGTATCAATATTCATTCCCTCAAAAATATTTTTGAGCATCCAGTTTAAAACCATGTCATACATCTTAATCCAGTTCATGCTGTAGTTTGCTGCAATTTCATAAAGATATGATTCTGCCTGTTTTTGAACCTTCATTATTTTTGTTTCGGTTTCAATGCTGTGGTCATGGATAATTTTTTGAACTTTTGGGCTTGTTAAAATATTGTCTATAAGTTCTTCACGTTTTTTTAAGGTTGGTCCTAAAATACTTTGTTTGTGCCTTGAAAGTGCATTTTGAATGTCTCTTCTTAAAAGTACTGCCTGATCTGGAAGTGATTTTTCATTCATTCCAGGTTTTAATTGAAAATCTTTTAAACTAAGAGGTTTTGAATATGAAATAAAAGTTTTTTTGCTTCCCCTTAAAAGCTGATAGATTTTTCTGGGCAAGCCTGGCTCAGCTTCTGTACCAAAAATCATGTCAATTATGCTTGGATTGGTTTTTGGCGGCCTTTGGCTGAAAAAAAGAAAATGCGGAATTATAAGAATGGGCCTGTCTGTTTTTGTCTGCATATCAAGAAGAAACAAAAGCGGATCATGATTTTTTTTACCAAAGTATTTGTAAATTCCTTCTGTTTCTGAAAGGGAAAGAAAACCTGCTTTGTTGTAATTAAGAAAAAGATTTTCATAAATATTGTCTTTGTATGGAGATGGAATTTTAAATTTAGTAAACAAATATCGAAATTGTGTGTAAATTATTTTAAAAAATTTTGAAATCGGCTGGCTTAATATAAATGAAAAATCAAATGAAATTTCTGGAGGGTTAAATCCAATTTTTTGTGAATTTACCTGAGAGTATAAGAACGAAAGGTAATTTTTTTTTTGTGAAGTGTAAATTAAAATCGGTTTTTCATTTTGTTTTATGTATTCTAGTTCAGTTGTGTCTGTATTTATTCCTCTGAATAAAAATTTAAGTGTAAGTTTTGATAAAAAACTTTTTTTTTCCGGAAGATACGAAAAAAAATATATTTTTTTATTTGTATTATTTGTTGTCACTTTTTT
This sequence comes from Desulforegulaceae bacterium, assembly GCA_034007295.1. Taxonomy (GTDB): domain Bacteria; phylum Desulfobacterota; class Desulfobacteria; order Desulfobacterales; family JACKCP01; genus JACKCP01. The sequence goes on from JAVERC010000018.1 coordinate 9,858, forward strand.
TTCCTGAATTTTAAATTGAACATAAATTGGCTGAATTAAAGTTTAGTGCATAAAAATTTTTGATTTGAATATTGCTGATAAAAAATTTATTTTTAAATTCCAAATAAATTTTTTAATTCTTTAGATTCAGGAATTAACAAAATCTTTGAGTATATGCAATTTTAATTTAAGTAATTCTTGTTCGAATTTTAAAACTGGTATACTATCATTTCAAACTTTGTAAAAATTATTCTTGCCTGAACCAATACTTTGTGATAGCGATTTTGTGATAAAAATCAACGTAGGTTTTATTCGGCTCATTTACAGAATAAAAAGAAATTTTTTTAGAGAAAACTAAATTTTTATATCAGAAGGAGGAAAGTTTCTTATGAAGACTCTTATTGGCGGTGCAGTTGCCGCAGTTCTTGGTGTTATCGGTCTTGCTGTTTGGTTTGGTGAATTTCTAAGTCTTTTGGCTGGTGCTATTCCTGCAATGCTTTTGCTTGGCGGCGGTCTTGCTCTTTATCTTGGTTTTGACGAGCTTAAAGATACTTGGAAAGAAGAAGAAGGTGTAGATGCTTCAGCAAGTGATGAAGACCGTATAGCTGAACTTGAAAAAGAGCTTGAAGAACTTAAGGCAAAAAACTAATTAAGTTCTTTTAAAATAGTTTCTATCAGTATGAAAAAGGCGAGATAAACTTTCGCCTTTTTTATTTTATTCAGTCTTTGAATGAAACTGTTTTTTTTATGGATTTAAAGTCAGATTGGAAATTTTAATCCTCCAAATGCACAGATGCACTAAAGGTTAAATTTTCATCTTTATTATTATCAAGTCTGTTTCAGGCAGGAAAAGAACAAATCCTTGGCAGTTCTATGTAGAAAAAGAAACCAGACATTAAATTGAACAAAAAAGGCCGTTTTCGTTCAGCAACTATTTAATATAAAAGATATTTGTTTATGGTTTTTTTGTAGTTTTCAAGGCCTAAATTATATTCTTCTTCAATTTTATATAAATCAGAGTCCTCACATATTTTAAGCCTTAAATCCTTGCTTCCCAAAATAAGATCAATTGGCTGTTTTTCATATTCAAATTCATATGGTGGAAGGGTGAACTTGAAATCTTTTTCAAAAATAGTGATTATTCCCTGTAAAATACAAAGACTTAGAAAATAAGGCTTATAAAGTTTTTTGTCAGTGATATGAATTTGAAAACCCCTGCATGGTTTTTCAGCCCATTTATTTGAAGTAGGCTGGAATATTATTTCCCTTAAAAAAACTCCATTTAAATCATATTTTTTTAAAATAAAATCTTTAAGCTTTTTGGGATCAATATATGGAGCACCAAAAAATTCAAAAGGTCTGGTTGTTCCCCTTCCTTCTGAAACATTGGTCCCCTCAAAAATAACCTGTCCCGGGTATACATATGAGGATTCAACTGCCGGAAGATTCGGAGATGGAAGAATCCAGGGAAGTCCAGTGTTTTCAAAATACATTGATCTTTCATATCCTTCCATTTTTATAACTTCAAGTTCGGCATTTATATTGAACCTTAAGTTTATAAACTGTGCAAACTCTCCGCAGGTAAGTCCGTGTCTCATTGGAATTGGATATCTTCCCACAAAGGAAGAATATTCAGGTTCAAGAATGTTTCCTTCAATCTGGCTGCCTGAAACAGGGTTTGGTCTGTCAAGTATAACAACTTTAATATTGTTTTCAAAAGCAGCCTCAAGGCAGTATGAAATTGTATAAATGAATGTATATACCCTTGTTCCAACATCTTGAATATCAATTATAAGAATATCAATATTTTCAAACATTTGAGGTGTCGGCTTAAGATTGTTTCCATAAAGACTGTAAACAGGGATTTTGAGTTCTGGATCAACAAAGTTATCAGATAATTTCATGTTATCCTGCTTTTCCGCAAAAAAACCGTGCTGCGGAGAAAATAAAGCCTTTAAATTTTTCCCGAAAATATCAGATAAAATTTGTCTTGAATGTACATAGTTTTTGTCTACTGATGCTGGATTTGCAAGCAGTCCGATTTTTTTATTTTTAAGATGAAAGAAAAATTTTTGTTTTAAAACTTCAAGTCCTGTTTTGACTGTCATTTTTTATCCTTTTAAAACTTTATTTTCTAAAAATTTTGAAAAACTTTTTTTATCTTTAGAATAATTATGGTTTTTTTCAATTATTTCAAGTTCTGTTCTTAAATGATGGGAAGGTATTGCATAACTTATATTTGTAGGTATTGTGTAGGCTAAATTGTTTGTTGAATAAGATGTGTCTGTAAGTATGGAAAATAAAATTCCCCTGACTTTTCCTGTTTCAGTAGAAAAAACAGGAGATCCGCTTGCTCCTCCGTGGGTCATAACATTTACTGCAAAAGCATCTGGTTTTTTTTGGGGGTATGGAAGAATTGCACTTATTATTCCCCTTTGAAGAGTTGGAGATATCTGAAAAAGTCCGTTTGGCCCCATAAGTGCATATCTGCCCATTGGAAAACCAGATGTTGCAACTTCATAGCCTTCCTGAATAATTAAGTCCTTTGGTTCAAGTTCAAGAAATGGATTTTGAGTTACATTTACTTCTACAAATGCAAGATCAGGCATTTTGTACATTTGATGATGGTTATTTGACAATTTAATTATGTTTTTTACATCAAAAATAATATCAATTATTGTGTTTCCGGTTTTATAGTACAAAACTGCACATATTCCATAATCATTATTATCTGCTGTCTGGCTGAATGATTCAAATGATTCAGTAACATGATTGTTGGTTGCAATAAGTCCAAGTTCATTAATAAAAAAACCCGTACCCAGTATAGGCGGAAGTTTAGGCTGTTTTAATCCGGAAAGAAGAGAAAATTTTGGAATAAAAGCAACTATTGATTTTTTTATTTCAGGATAGAGTTTTACCAGATTCATTAATTTTACCAGATTAATTAGGTTGATTTGACTTAAATTTGCATAACTTAGCATTTAAGAAAAATTTAGGCAAAATAAACAGGTTTTAAATTTAAGATTAGTTGAATGATTTTTAAATTTGCCATAATAATCAGTGTTTGATACAAAAAATGTATTTGTTTTAAATGAGCGTTTGATATTTTAATAATTTTTGTTTGACAAGGAACTGGGGGAGATTCTTGAATTTTAAAATATTTGATCAGCTCTTGCTTCCATTATTAAAGGCATTTGTTTTATTGAGTTTTTTGGATTTTATAAAAAAATAAGGCTTATGTCTGTAAACATTTAAACATTAATTATAATTTAAAGGAGTTTCCCATGGCTTATGAAAACATTGTGCTTGAAGTAGAAAAAAATATTGCAAAAATCACCTTTAACAGACCAAAGGCTCTAAACGCTTTAAATCAGGCTCTTTTAGGAGAGTTTGATAAGGCTCTTGATGAAATTGAAGCAGATGAAAACGTAAAGGTTCTTGTTCTTACTGGTTCAGGAGATAAAGCCTTTGTTGCCGGAGCAGATATTACAGAAATAAACAAACTTAATTCTCTTGAGGCAAAATATTTCTGCAAAAAAGGCCATAATGTAATGGCAAGACTTCAGGAACTTTCAATCCCTGTTATTGCAGCAGTTAATGGATTTGCTCTTGGAGGAGGAAGCGAAATGGCTTTAAGCTGCGATTTTATTTATGCTTCAGATACAGCTAAATTCGGACTTCCTGAAATAACCCTTGGAATTATACCGGGTTTTGGAGGAACACAAAGACTTCCAAGAATTGTTGGAAAAAATCTTGCAAAGGAAATGATTTTTACAGGCAAAATGCTTTCTGCAGAAGAAGCAAAGGATGCCGGGATTGTTAATAAGGTAGTTCCTCTTGCAGAACTTATGGATTCTGTAATGAAGGTTGCGTCTTCTATATCACAGAAAGGAAGGGTGTCTCTTAGAGCTGCAAAACATGCTGTAAATTCTGGAATGGACGTTGATCTTGCAACAGGCTGCAAAATTGAAATTGATTCTTTTTGTCTTTGCATGGACAGCGAGGATTCAAGAGAGGGAACATCTGCATTTATAGAAAAAAGAAAGCCTGAATTTAAAGGAAGCATAAAAGGCTGATAAATAGTGATTAGCTGAAAACTAAGACTTTTTTCAGTTGAAAAGAAAAATTTAAGCCGCATTTGAATTATGCGGCTTTTTTTGTTTTTAAAATAAATCATTTTAGAATTTATGCTTGGAAAAAAAGTGTATTCCGGTCAGTTTATTATTGATTGCTCTTTTTATTTGTGGTTGTTATAAAACTGAAATTTATGATTAATTACAGAATCTGGCCTACATAGAAAGGTTTAAAAATGATTTATAATATGGAATTTGAAACTCTTCCAAAGGAAGCTATAGAGGCTGTTCAGCTTAAAAGACTTCAGGCTGTCGTGGAAAGGGTTTATGCTACTGTTCCTTTTTACAGGAACAAGTTCAGGGAAGCCAAGGTTCTTCCTGAAGACATAAAAAAACTTGAAGATATAAAAAGGCTTCCATTTCTTACAAAGCAGGATTTAAGGGATAATTATCCGTACGGTCTTTTTGCAGTTCCAATGGATCAGGTTGTAAGAATACATGCATCATCTGGAACAACAGGAAAACCAACAGTTGTTGGATATACAAAAAGAGATATTTCCACCTGGGCGGAAATGATGGCAAGAGCTCTTTCTGCCGGCGGAGCTTCAAGGGGTGATATAATTCACAATGCCTATGGATATGGTCTTTTTACCGGAGGTCTTGGAGTTCATTATGGTGCTGAAAAACTTGGAGCATCAGTTATTCCTGTTTCAGGAGGCAATACCCAGAGACAGATTACAATAATGAAGGATTTCAAGCCTACCATTCTTACTGCCACACCTTCATACACTCTTCATCTTGCAGATGTTGCAAAGGAAATGGGGGTTGATTTCAGAACTCTTGATTTCAAGTCCGGCATATTTGGTGCTGAACCCTGGTCAAACAAAATGAGGGAACAGCTTGAAGAAGACTTAGGACTTAAAGCTGTTGATATTTATGGATTAAGTGAAGTAATGGGACCTGGCGTAGCAATAGAATGTGTTGAAGTAAGAAACGGACTTCATATTTTTGAGGATCATTTTATACCTGAAATAATAAATCCTGACACAGGAGATGTTCTGCCAATTGGAGAAACAGGCGAGCTTGTTTTTACTTCAATTACAAAGGAGGCTTTCCCTGTTATAAGATACAGAACAAGAGACATAACAAGATTTATTCCAGAGCCCTGCAAATGTGGAAGAACCCATATAAGAATGGAAAAAGTCAGCGGCAGAACAGACGATATGCTCATAATAAGAGGGGTAAATGTATTTCCTTCACAAATAGAATCTGTGCTGATGGGAATTGAAGGCGTTGAACCCCATTATCAGCTTGAAGTTGACAGAAAAGATTCCCTTGATATTTTAAGTGTCAAGGTAGAAGTAAATGAAGATATTTTTTCAGATGAGGTAAAGATTTTGCAAAATCTTGAGAAAAAGATATCTCATAATGTCAAGGAAACCCTTGGCGTTTCAGTAAAAGTTAAGCTTGTTGAGCCAAAATCAATTCAAAGAAGCGAAGGCAAGGCAGTAAGGGTAATTGACAGAAGAAATATTTAAAAAGCAGGCTTTATTCAAACCAAGACACCAGGGAGATAATTATGAAAGTAGAACAGCTGTCCATTTTTCTTGAGAACAAAATAGGAAGACTTGCTGAAGTTTCCAAAATTCTTGCAGATGCAAATATAAACATAAGAGCTCTTTCTATAGCAGATACTGCTGATTTCGGTGTATTGAGAATGTTAGTAGATAATGTTGAAAAAGCCAAAAATACTTTAAGGGACAGAGGGTTTACAGTTGGTGAAACTGAAGTTCTTGGAGTTGAGGTACCAGATGAACCAGGCGGACTTTACAAAATTCTTCAAAATCTGGAAAAAGAAGATATAAATGTTGAATATATGTATGCCTTTGTTCATCAAAGCGGAGATAATGCTGTAATGATTTTCAGGTTTGATAATCTTGACAAGGCAGTTGAAGTTTTAACTGAAAAGGGATTTACAGTAATTCCTGGTTCTAGACTATACAGCATGTAGTCCTATGAATAAAAACCTTGAATTTGAGAAGTTTATTTTACAAGGTTTAAGGCAGGAATGGATTATGACAGCCGGGCTTTACTGTGCTGATCAAAATAAAAATTTTAAATGTCCTGTTTTTTCCTTGAATGATTCCAAGTCCTTTTTTGGACTTTGGAATCACTCAAAGTATGAAATTTCCATTCAGAGAAATTTTGCATTAAAAGAATCATGGGAAAAAATCCGTCATGTTTTAAGGCATGAAATGGCACATCAATATGCAGATGTAGTGTTTAAACAGAAAAATGAGCCTTCCCATGGAAAATCATTTCAAAAGGCCTGTAAAATTCTAAGGGTCTCTTCAAAAGCAAGTTTTGATTTAATAAATGACAAAACTTGCTTTTTAAATTCAAATTCCTGTGTTTCCAAAATAAAAAAACTTTTTTCACTTTCAACAAGCTCCAATGCAAATGAAGCAGAGCTTGCAATGAAAAAAGCCCATGAATTAATGGAAAAATATAATTTTGACAAAATTGATATATCCAAAGAGGATTATTTTTCAGTTTTTCTTGGGAAACCAAGCTTAAGACATTTTAAAGAAGCCTATTATCTTGCAGGTCTTCTTTCAAGATTTTATTTTGTTTATCCTGTCTGGGTTCCATGTTTTGTGAAAGAAAAAGGGAAAACAGGCAAAATTCTTGAAATTTCAGGAAGATTTTCAAATGTTCAGATTGCATCATATGTTTATGATTATGTAAATTCATACATTGATAAAGTCTGGGTAGAATTTAATTCAAATAATTTGCACGGAAGGTATAACAAATCAGATTTTGCTGCCGGAATAATTCATGGGTTTTCTTCAAAACTTGAAGAAAAAAATAATTATTCAAATTATCATTCTCAATCAAACCTTCCTGCTGCAATTGATTCAGATCCAGATTTAAAACCATATTTGGATTGGTATTATCCTAAATTAAGTTCAAAAACAAAAAAAAGTACAGTCTCAAAAGATATTTATGAAAAAGGAATAAAAAAGGGAAAGGAACTTACAATTTCTAAGGGAATTTCAGAAAATAAATTCAAAGATAAAAAAATTTTAATAAAATAAAAAAAGGCCAAAATTGATTTTTTGCTCATTTTGGCCTTGAATTGAAAGATAAAATAAATATTTACTGAACGAAAACGGTCTTTTTTGTCCATTTAAGCATTAGATTCAAAATTTAATCCTCAAAATATTGAAGTATTTTCAAAATTAAATTTTTACCATCCTCCCATAAGATGGAGATGAATATGGAAAACTTCCTGGCCTCCGCCTTTTTCAACATTAAAAAGAAGTTTATAGCCGCTTTCATTTATTGACATTATGTTTGCAGCCTGTTTTGCTGTAAATATCATTTCAGCAATTAAATCTTTGTTTTCGTTTTTTATGTCATTAATGCTTCTGATATGCTCCTTTGGAACAATTAAAAGATGAACAGGTGCCTTTGGATTAATGTCTTTAAATACAACCATGTTTTCAGTTTCTAATACAAAGTCTGTATTAATTTCCTTATTTGCAATTTTACAGAAAATGCAGTCTTGAGTCATTTTTAATATCCTTGTTTTTTTCAGTTAAATCTAGACAGCAAGCCTTAAAATTTCTTCAATAACTTCTTTACTATATTCAGTAAGCCCCCATTTTTTTCCAAGAGCTTCAGCGTTTACAGCAATTTTTTCTATATCATTTTCAGGAATTGAAGCATCGGATAATCTTACAGGTGCTCCAGCTTTTTTAAACCATGATTCAAATGCTGCTATCAAAGCTTTTGCCTGTGCCTTTTTATCAGGTCCTTTGAAATCAAAAATATTTTTTGCAAGTTTAGCAAATTTTTCATTGTTTTTCTGAACCTTGTATTTCATCCAGGCAGGACCTACAATTGCAAGTCCTGCACCATGTGCAATGTCATAGATTGCACTTAAGGAATGTTCAATCATATGCATTGGAAAAATTTTTGGTCCGGCACCAGAGGCAGTAAGTCCGTTTAGTGCAAGGGTTGAGGCCCACATCATGTTTGCCCTTGCATCATAGTCTGTTGGATCCTTGAAAATTTTTTCAGCAGAATCAATTGTTGTTTTTATAATGGCTTCAATAATTGAATCTGTAATCATTACATTTCTGTCTTCTGCATTAAGGTATGTTTCAAGAACATGGATCATTGTATCTATTGCACCGTTTGCAGTTTGATTTTTTGGAACAGTGAAGGTGTTTACAGGATCAAGAACAGAAACTTTTGGGTATAAAAGGGGAGAAACACAATTGTATTTCTGCTTTGTTTCTTCATTTGTTATAACAGAAGTAGGGTTCATTTCCGATGCTGTTGCAGCAATTGTTAAGACAACAGCAACAGGAAATGCTTCTTTTACAACTTTTTCACCCAAATAAAATTCCCATGGGTCAAAATCTGCTTTTGCAGCTGCTGCAACAGCCTTTGCTGTGTCAATTACACTTCCTCCTCCAACTGCAAGAACAGCATCAAGGTTTTCTTTTTTAAATAATTGTGCAGCTTCTCTTACAAAACTAATAACAGGGTTTGGCTTTACCCCTCCTTTTTCTATAAATTCAATGCCTGATTTTTTTAAGGAATTTACAACTTTATCATAAATTCCATTGTTTTTAATGCTTTCTTTTCCATAAATAAGCATTACTTTTCCGGCAAATGATGAAATTTCTTTTCCAATTTGTTCAGTTGTATTTTTTCCGAAAACAATTTTTGTTGGATTGTAAAAAATGAAAGGCTGCATAATTTACCTCTTTATCCTTTTTGTTCAGATTCTTCTGGTTCGTAAAAAACTGCTCTTGCTCCTGTTTCTTGAATATATTTTTTTATTCCGTCTAAAATACCATCGCAAAGTCTGTCTTTATATGCATCATTTGAAAGCCTTTTGCATTCCCTTGGGTTGCTTATAAAAGAAACTTCAATAAGAACAGCAGGCATTCTTGCTCCTAAAAGAACATAAAATGGTGCCTGTTTTACTCCACGATCCTTAATGTAAGAATATTTTTCTTTTAACGAGTTTACCATTGAATTTTGTATATGGCTGGCAAGTCTGCTGGATTCGTTTATTTTTGCATCTCTCATAAGATCATTTAAAATAGTCTGCAAATCACTTATATTTTTGGTTGATGTGGCATTTTCCCTTGCTGCAACTGAAATTGAGTCTTCATCGGTTGCAAGATTCAGAAAATATGTTTCAATACCATTTGCATTTTTATTTTTTGCAGCATTTGTGTGGATTGAAATAAAAAGATCGGCCCTGTTTGAATTTGCAATTTCAGTTCTTTGCTCCAGGGTAAGATAACTGTCATTATCTCTTGTAAGAATAACTTCATAACCAAGTTCTGTTTTAATTTTTTTTGCAAGCTTTTTTGAAATGTCCATTACTGCATATTTTTCGTGTGAACCCTTATAATAGCCAGGTGCACCAAAATCTTTACCTCCGTGTCCAGGGTCAATGACTATTTTATTAACTCCAAGTGCCAGTTGTTTAACAAGCGATGCTGGATCAGCTTTTTTTATTGAAGTATTTTCAAGATGTTTCGAGATAGCAGGGTGATTTTTTATGCTTTCATGATTTTTAGGAGACTCTCCCCAAACATCTATTACAGTCCTGTAAGGCTTGAAAAGTGAAAAAACCTTGAAGTCATTAGCTTTACTTTTGAGGTCAACTACTATTCTCACTGTTTCTTTGTCATATTGGCCAATCCTTATGTTTTCAACTTGAGGATCTAAAATCTGATAGCTTTTGTCAATTTTTTCTGAAAGCAGTGCATTTTTAAAATCAATATAAATTCTTGGAGGTTTTTCATTTTTTCCGTCTTTATTTAAGTCGTTGAAGCTGTATTTTACTTCATTTTCTGTGTCTACAACTATTCTAGTTCTGTTGTTATGGGTGTGAAAACGGATGTCATTTATGGAAACCTGCTTATTTGATAAGAAATTTTTTTTTAAATCTGATTCTGATATTTTGTTATTTTCAACTTCAGGAATATAATTTTCTGAAAAAATAACTTTAGTTTTTGTAGAAAGATCCGGTCTTTTTACTGAAGGCTCTTTTGCTTTAATTATATCTTTTATTGGGTCAGTCTGTTCATCTTTATACTTGGAAGATAAAATCTTTTTCTTATTTGCCTTGATCATTTTTAGTGCATTGAATTTATATCTGCTTCCAGGATATCTTCCAATAAGATCTTCCATAATATCAATGCCTGTTTTTATATCTTTTTTTAAAAAAGATATTTCAGCCATTTCAAAATATAAAAAACCTTGATTATACATTGCAGCAGGAGCCCATGGATCTGCTGGATCTGTTTTATAAGCTTTTTCAAACATTGATATGCAGTTTTGCCAGTTTTGTCGGTATTTTTTTCTGCTGCTTTTTTTTAAATTTCTGTATTCTGCTTCTGCTTTAAAATACTGGTGTTTAACACTTAAAGCATATGCATATTCTTGAAATGCAAAAAAATTTAAAATTATAATAAAAATAATTGTATTAATGTATAAGGCTTTTTTCATAATTTTTATAAAATCTTTTTAGCCTCGTCTATAAGAGAATTGAGGCAGTTTAGTGCTTCAACAGGTGTCATTTCATTAATATTAAGACTTGCTAGTGCCTGGGTAAACTTTTTTTCAGGAGAAGGAAAAAATTCGAGCTGAAAGCTTTTTTCCCTGATTTTTTTTATTTTTTCATTTGAAAGAATATGCTCACCTGATTCAAGCCTTTTAAGAAGTATTTTTGCTCTTTCTATTACATTTACAGGAATTCCTGCTAAACTTGCAACCTGAATTCCATAACTTTTGCTTGCTCCTCCTTCTGCAATTTTTCTTAAAAAAGAGATTTTGCCGTCAATCTCACTTACAGAGATATTAAAATTTTTAACTTTTGGCAAAGTTTTTTCAAGTTCGGTCAGTTCATGATAATGTGTTGCAAACAATGTTTTTACACCTTTGCCCCGTAAATTATGAAGTTCCTCGGCTACAGCCCATGCAATGCTTATTCCGTCAAAAGTACTTGTACCCCTTCCAATTTCGTCCATTACAACAAGAGAATCCTTTGTGGCGTTGTTTAATATATTTGCAGCTTCCTCCATTTCAACCATAAAGGTTGATTGGCCTCCAGAAAGATTGTCTGATGCACCTACTCTTGTAAAAATTCTGTCTGTAATGGATATATCTGCATATTCTGCAGGCACATATGAACCTGTCTGTGCCAGCAGCACAATAAGTGCTGTCTGTCTTAATACGGTTGATTTGCCTGCCATATTTGGGCCTGTAATTATTAGAAGCTGGCTTTCGTCATTATCAAGATAAACATCATTTGGTACAAACCTTTCTTTTTCAAGCATAGTTTCGACTACAGGATGTCTGCCTCCTTTTATATAAAGCATATTTTTGTCGTTTAATTTAGGTCTGCAATATCCCCTTTGCAGGGCAAGTTCTGCAAACGAAGACAAAACATCAAGGCTAGCTATAAAAGATGCTGTATTTTGAAGGATTTTTCTTTTGTCAGAAATTAAGTTCCTGAGAGAAACAAAAAGTTCATATTCAAGTTCTGCCCGATTTTCCTTTGCCGAAAAAACATTTTCCTCAAAGTCTTTAAGCTCTGGCGTTATATATCTTTCAGAATTAACAAGCGTTTGTTTTCTTATAAAAATTTCAGGAACTTTTGGAGTCTGAGATTTTGGAATATCTATAAAATAACCAAAAATTTTATTGAATTTAAGTTTAAGAGATGAAATCCCTGTTTCTTTTTTTAAGGATGCCTCGTATTGGGCGAGCCAGGTGTTTCCCTCTGTTGTAAGCATTATAAGTTTATCTAGTTTAGCATTATAGCCTTTTTTGAAAATATTACCTTCATTTAATAAAACAGGTGCATCTTCTGATATCGCATTGTCAATAAGTTCTGCTATTTTAGAAAGTTCTTCCGGGTTTTCTGGGATTTGGAGAAGATTAGAAGTAAAATTATTTAAAAGAGTTCCAATCTTTGGAATTGTTTCGACTGAATTTTTTAAAAGCAAAAGATCCCTTGGTGTGGCTGTCCCCATGGATATTTTTGTGGTTAGCCTTTCAATGTCATAAACATTTTTAAAAAGGCTTTTGAGCTCGTCTTTTACAAGTCTTTCCCTGATAAGCTCTGCTACTGCTTCATGCCTTTTAATAATTTCATTTTTATCTGTTAACGGGTAAAGGATATAGTTTTTTAAAAGTCTTGAACCCATTGCAGTAACTGTGTAGTCAATTGTGTTTAAAAGGCTTCCTTTTCTTGTTTTTTCTTTCATTGATTGAGTAAGCTCTAGATTAATTGCTGTTACAGAATCAAGAACAAGATGTTTTTCAAGGTTGTAGCCTGCTATTGATTTTAGGTGGTTAGGCTGTTTTTTCTGAGTATCATGAATATAAAAAAGTATTGAGCCTGCTGCCATTATTCCTGCTGTCATTTTTTGGCAGCCAAGACCTTTAATGCTTTTAATTGAAAACTGGTTTAATATTTTTTCTTTGGTAAGTTCAAAATCAAAGTATGAGGCAGGGATAAGTGTGAAAACTTTGGAGGAAAAAATATGTTTAAGCCTTTTTAAAAAATCAGAATTTTCATCTTCAGAAACAAGAATTTCGCCAGGGTTTATTCTGTTTATTTCATCAATAAGAATATTTAGGTTTTTTGTTTCGGTTACTTTAAATTCCCCTGTTGATATATCTACATGGGAAAGGCCTGCTGTTTTTTGTGAAAGTGCAACTGAAATGATAAAGTTGTTTTCTTTTTCATCAAGAAAATTTGAATCAGTTATCATTCCAGGTGTTATAAGTTTTACAACTTCTCTTTTTACAAGGCCCTTAGCTTCTGAAGAAGCTTCTGTTTGTTCGCAAATTGCAATTTTTTGTTCTTTTTCTATAAGTTTTGCAAGATAAAAATCAGCTGACTTTATTGGAATTCCACACATTGGGATTTGATCGGCAGAGTTTTTATTTCTTGATGTAAGTGCAATTTCAAGCATTTGTGCTGCCTTTACAGCATCATCAAAAAACATTTCATAAAAATCACCCATTCTGTAGAATAAAATACAGTCAGGATATTGATTTTTTATTTCCATGTATTGTGCCATCATTGGGGTAAGAGTAGTTTCAGCTGTCATTTTTTTAAACCTTATAAAATAAAAAACCCGGATTAGATAAATAGTTATTGAGCGAAAATTGAAATTTTTTGTTCAGAAACTAGATAAATACCGGGTCAAAATATATTTGAACTTATTGCCTATTCAATTTTTTCTTCATCTGAAGATTCTTTAACTTCATTGTTTTCGTCTGGTTCAGATAATTGTTCATTATCTGGTAAATTTTCGTTGTCATATCTGTTTTTTGCATTAACAAGTCCGCTTGCCTTTATTTTTTCAACTTCAATTTTAAGTTCTTGAACTGTTTCTCTGTAGTTTTCTATGGTCTGATTTTGCATTTTTATTTTTCTCTGGGCTTTAAACCTAAAGGCAAGGCTTGAAAAATATGAAATAAGAAAACCAATTGTAAAACAAATTATCCAGTACAATCCGTTTGCTGTTTCGGGAAGGCTAAATTGCTTAAAATAAAAATTTAAATCAAGAATATTTTTTTGAAGAAAATAATCCTGATTCTGCCATGCCCCAACACAAATGAATAAGACAATAATTAATGCAGATGTGATTTTAATTTTTTTCATAGATAATATCTCCGTTATTATTTGCAGCTGTACAAAATTTGTGTTTTTAATCGATCAATAATTATTTATTCAATAAATTAAATTTTTTAGTTAAAGATATAAAAAATGGTTTACTGAATTTATTTTTTCTTTAAGATAGAATTTTTACTTGTTTTGAGTACAGATATCAACCTTTTTCTCAAATCCTTACAAGTTCAATTTTGCCTGCTGCTCCGGTTTTTTCCCCTTTAATAATTACTATTGCGTCAATTTCTTTTTTGGTCTTGGCAAATTCAAGGGTTTTTTTGATATCATCGTCGGTTTTTACCATATTGCAAAGGGCTGTTGCATAGGCATCGGCAACATATGCGTCTTTTGCTGTAACAGTTACAGCATCAGCTTTTCCAAAGCTCAGTGAATGTCCGACTGTTGAAGAAGATGTGCATATTGAGGCAGGGGATTCATAAAAAAGTTTTATGCCTATTTTATTGGAAAAAGGTGAATTTTCTCCTGCATAAATACCTGAAATAAATTCATTTTTTGTTTTAAAAAAAATATCTCCTCCGTTTTCAATTATTACTTCATCGCAGAAATTTAATAGATAAAGGCCTGTTTCCTGGGAAAGAGCGCCGGCTACTGCTGCCATTGGCCCTGTGCCAGCTTTTTTTGAAGCTCTTACCATATTTTTTATTATATCATGGGAATTTTTGTCTTCAGGATATGGTAAAAGTGTATTTTGGAAATCTGGATATTTTTTTATATAGGATTTTATAATTTCTCTTGTTTCAAGGACAATTTTTTTTGCTTTTTGTTCAAGTCCTTTTTTTGAAACCTGAATATGGAGATCTGTTTCATCAATGGAAATCTGGAAAGAAAATAATTCTTTTTTGGTTATAAGCTGTCTGTATGAATTGCGGTTTGAATAAACATTGTTCATGATAGCTCCCAAAATAAAAAAGGGTCAGAATAATCTGACCCGTTATTTCTTTTTGGTAGCGGGGGGCGGATTCGAACCACCGGCCTTCGGGTTATGAGCCCGACGAGCTACCAGACTGCTCCACCCCGCATCAAGGAATGAGTGCTTTATATAAGGGATTTTAAATTGTGTCAAACATTTTATTTTAAAAAATTAAGTATTTTTTCTTCAAATTCTTTAAGTGTCTGATCTTTTGGCTTATTTATTGCTATTTTTTTATTTCTGCCTGTTTCTCCTGAAATGATTGAAACAGAGGATTTTGGTATTTTTAGGGATTTTGATAAAAATTTAATACATTCCCTGTTTGCAGCACCATCAACTGGAGGTGCCTTGATTTTAACCTTGAATGCATTGTTAAATATTCCCAAAGCCTCATTTTTTGAAGCTTTGGGCTGAATATAAAGGCTTAGAATAAAATTGTCGTCCTTTATATTTATTGGATAATCATCCATATTTGTTATTTATTTAAAAAATCGTTTATGAAATTTTTTAATTCCTCATAATTGTTTGCAACCGGAATTTCAGGAAATTCATTTGCAACTTTTTCAGGAGGACAGAAAAAACAAGATGAGTCAGAAGCTTTGAGCATTCCTGTATCATTGTATGAATCCCCAAATGAAAAAACTTCATAATTAAGACTTTTAAATGCATTAACAGCCTTTGTTTTCTGATCCTGCTGCCTTAAAACATAGTCAGTTATTTTGCCTGAGCTGTCTATTTCAAGACTGTGGCATAAAAGAGTAGGGTAATTAAGCTTTTTCATAAGAGGTTTTGCAAATTCCTCAAATGTATCCGAAAGAACAATAAACTGGGTTCTTTCCTTTATCCATTCGATTGCTTCCTTTGCTCCTGGAATGGGATCAATTTTTGCAATTACGTTTTTTATGTCTTCAATCTTCAAACCTTCTCTGTCAAGTATTTTCAGTCTGTAGGTCATAAGTTCATTATAGTCTGAAATATCTCTTGTTGTAAGCCTTAAGTCTTTTATTCCTGTTTTTTCTGCAACATTAATCCAAATTTCAGGTACAAAAACACCTTCAAGATCAGAACATACAAGTTTCATTTTTTTCTCCTGGATTAAAATTCATCTTCAATTCTTATGATTACAGGTTTTTCAAGTATTTCATCAAGATCGCCTATTCCGCTGACTGCTTTCTGGATGTCAGATTCTTTAGCCCTATGTGTTATCATTACAATTGGAACCCCGTTTATTTCAGCTTCTTTACCTTTCTGGTGAACGCTTTTTATGCTTATCCCAAAGCTTCCTAATATACCAGATACTTTTGATAAAACTCCAGGCGAGTCTTTAGCTGTAAGCCTCATATAATATTTGCAGGATATTTCAGAAATTTTTACAACAGGTATTTCTTTTAAATTTTTGGGCAAAAATGAAAGGGATGGAATTCTTGATGAAATATTGCAGCAGATGTTTCTTGCTATATCACAGATATCTGAAAGAACTGCACTTGCAGTCGGCATCATTCCAGCACCTATTCCATTTAAAACTATTTCTCCTGAAGCATCTCCATGAATACTTATTGCATTTAATGAACCGTCAATTTTTGCAAGAATGTGATCATAGGGGATCATTGTGGGATGAACCCTTGCTTCAAAACTATCTCCATGATTTTTTGATATTGCCATTAGTTTTATTCTGTATCCAAAATCTGAGGCATTTTCTATATCTTCTTTGGAAATATTGGTGATGCCTTCAATATAAATATCTGAAAAATTTATTTTTGTTCCATATGCAATGGAAGATATTATTGAAAGTTTATGTGCTGTATCATCACCATTTATATCTAATGATGGATCTTTTTCTGCAAATCCGTTTTTTTGAGCCTGGTAAAGAGCTGTTTCAAAGCCAATATTTTCATTGGTTATTTTAGAAAGAATATAATTGCATGTTCCGTTTAATATTCCAGCAGTTTCAAGTATTTTATTTCCGCA
Organism: Desulforegulaceae bacterium; assembly: GCA_034007295.1. GTDB lineage: Bacteria > Desulfobacterota > Desulfobacteria > Desulfobacterales > JACKCP01 > JACKCP01. The sequence goes on from JAVERC010000018.1 coordinate 26,530, forward strand.
AAGGGATTCTCTCATTGTTTTTATAACAGGCATTGCTCCGCCTGTACTTGCCTCGAAACCAATTTCAATATTATTTTTAACTGCTTCTTCAAAAATTTGTGGACCGTTTATAGCCAGAAGTTTTTTGTTTGCAGTGACAATGTGTTTTTTATTTTTTATTGCACGTGTTATTAGTTCCTGGGCTATGTCTGTTCCGCCTATAAGCTCAATAACAATGTCAATTTCATTGTCATCTGTAATTTCAAAAGGGTCATTGGTAAGGGTGGTACCTTCAGGCACTGTTTTTTCGAGATCCTGTATATTTAGATCAGCTATTTTCTTTAAAAAAAGACTGCATCCGAGTTTTGATTCAAGTATGGATGAATTTTGTTCAAGAAGTTTTACAACCCCTTTTCCAACTGTACCGCATCCTAAAAGTCCAAGACAGATTTTCTTCATTTAGCCACCTGTTAAAAGTTCATTAAATAACCAATATTTGTTACCCTAATAATAATTATATGTCAAAAATTGTTTTTGACTTTTAAGGTGAAAAAATCTATTTTTTCACTAACTAAAATTTTAATGAGGTTAAAGAGGGAAAATGACTGAAAAAGGGCTTACTTATGCCGATGCAGGAGTTGATATAGATAAGGCAAACAGATTTGTTGACAAAATCAAGGGACTTGTTGCCAAAACCCCAAGAAGCGGTGTGCTTGGAAATATTGGCGGCTTTGGAGGACTTTATTCGCCTAATCTTTCAAATATGGTAAAACCTGTTCTTGTCAGTTCTACAGACGGGGTTGGAACAAAACTTAAAATTGCACATATGAGCGGTATACACAACACAATAGGCATTGATCTTGTAGCCATGTGTGTAAACGATATTATAGTGCAGGGAGCAAAGCCTCTTTTTTTTCTTGATTATCTTGCAACCGGAAAACTTGATGAAGATGTTTCTGTAAAAATAGTTGAAGGAATTGCAAACGGCTGCATTGAAGCAGAATGTTCCCTTATAGGCGGTGAAACAGCAGAAATGCCCGGGTTATATAATGAAGGAGACTATGATCTTGCAGGTTTTGCAGTTGGTATAGTTGATGATAATAAAATAATTGACGGCTCGGAAATAAGAGGCGGCCAGAAAATAATTGGAATTGCGTCTTCTGGAATTCACAGCAATGGTTATTCACTTGTAAGAAAAGTATGCTTTGATCATCTTAAACTTAAAATTGATGATTATGTTGAAGAACTTGGGTGCACACTTTGTGAAGAATTGATAAGGCCTACAAAAATTTATGTAAAAACCATTATGTCCCTTATCAGGGAAATTGATGTTTACGGTCTTTCACATATCACAGGCGGAGGCTTTGAAGACAATATTTCACGTATTTTGCCAAATGCATGTAAAGCAGTTCTTGACAAGGATTCCTGGGAAAGACAGCCGATTTTTCATTTTCTCCAGAAAGCCGGAAAAATTGAAGAGATGGAAATGCTTAAAACCTTTAACTGCGGAATTGGGATGGCTGTTATTGCAGATGAAAAAAATGCCCAGGATATTGTTGACAGAATGAATGCAGGAAGTGAAAAAGCATTTATTATTGGAGATATTTTGAGCAGGGATAATAACGAGCCAATGGTTCAGTGGAAAAAATAATGCTTGTTCTTGGTATTGAATCTTCATGTGATGAAACTGCTGCCTCTGTTGTATTGAACGGAAGAGAAGTTCTTTCTTCCGTTGTATCTTCACAGATAGAAGAGCATGCACTTTTTGGAGGTGTGGTTCCGGAAATTGCCTCAAGAAAACACCTTGAGGCTGTTTCAGATGTGGTTGCAGATGCCTTAAAAGAAGCCTCAGTAGATTTAAAAGATATTTATGGAGTTGCAGCAACCCAGGGGCCAGGTCTTATTGGTTCTCTTCTTGTAGGTTTTTGTTTTGCAAAAGGTTTTGCATGTGCCTCAAACCTTAAATTTACAGGTGTTGATCATCTTCACGGACATCTTATGTCAGTTTTTCTTGGACAAGAAGTTCCAGGTTTTCCATATATTGCACTTCTTGCTTCAGGAGGACACACCTCGCTTTATCTTGTAAAAGATTATTTAAATTATGAAATAATTGGAAGAACAAGAGATGATGCAGCAGGAGAGGCATATGACAAAGTATCAAAAATGCTTGGCCTTGGTTATCCCGGCGGAAAAATAATTGATGATCTCTCAAAAAAAGGGGATAAAAAAAAATATGTTTTTCCAAGGGCCTGGCTTGAAAAGGACAGTCCAGATTTTAGTTTCAGCGGCCTTAAAAGTTCTGTAAGACGTCTAATTGATGCAATCCCTCCGGAAAATATTGAAAATGAAATTTCTGATATTGCAGCAGGATTTCAGGATTCTGTTGTAGATGTGCTTGTAAAAAAAAGCATGAATGCTATGAAAAAATACGGCTGCAATCATTTTGCTTTATGCGGTGGAGTTGCTGCAAATTCAGGCCTTAGATCTGCTTTAAAAGAAAAGTCGGAAAAATTTGGATTCAGTCTTTATCTCCCATCCCTGTCCCTTTGCGGAGACAACGGTTCCATGATTGCCTGTGCAGGCTACTATAAATTTTTGAATGGAGATCTTGGAAGTTTTAATGATGAAGTCTATGCAAGGGCTCTTTTCAAGCAAAAAAACGGTTTTTGATTTTAAATATTCTTTCTATAGAAATAAAAATTTCTTTATTAAGGTTTTTAATTTCTTCCATGAAAACTGAATGTACTTTAAAGGTTTTATCAAAAGTGTTGCATATAAGTGCAATATCAAGGTCAGCCTTGAGCATTTGTTTTGCACAGGTTTGAAAGTCTGATTTAACTGCATTCATATCAAGATCATCTGTCATGGCAATTCCATCAAAGCCCAGTTCTTTTCTTAATATTTTTCTGCAAATTTCTTTAGAAAGGCTTGCAGGCCAGAAATTGTCTATTTTTGTATAAAGAATATGTGAAAACATAAGACATGGAATACCTGCTCTTATTGCCTCATTAAAGGGCAAAATATCATTATTTTTAATAAATTCAATTTCTTCATTGTATTCAGGTAAAACCTCATGGGAATCAAGTGTTGTATTTCCAATTCCAGGGAAATGTTTTCCAACGGGTATAATACCTTTTTCCATATAGGCCTTGATCATGATTTTGCCAAGATCTGCAACCTGTTTCGGGCTTCCCTTGAAGGTTCTTTTTTTCATTATGCTGTTTTTGTTCAAATCTGAAACATCAAGAACCGGAGCCATATTCATGTTTATATGAAGTTCCTTTAGGATTTCACACATTTCAAAAGCATGTTCTTTTGACTGTTCATGGGATAAAACTGTTTCAATTGAAGGAAGTTCCTTAAAATCAGGTTCTTTAAGCCTTGATACAATTCCCCCTTCCTGATCAATTGAAATAAAGGGTTTTGGAATATTGTTCTTTTCAAAAAAATCAAGAATATCTGAAACAAGTTTTTTAAGCTGGTTTTTATTTTTTATATTTCTTTTAAAAAGTATCAGTCCCCCTGGTTTTATTTTTAAAAAAAATTCTTTTGTCTTAAGATCAAGTTCATGAGCCTCAAATCCTGTTATAATTTTCTGTCCTGCAAGTATTTCTTCTGAATAGTTTTTTAAAATCAAACTCATTTTTATCCTTATGCTGGTTTGTTATCCATTGAATACCAGGTGTTGTTATACCAGGTTTTTCTGAATTTAAATTCCATAAGATATGAAAGTCTTGCTTTTTCAAGGGTATCAAATCTGTGCTTGTTTGGTGTTATGTCATCTGGACCTTTTCTGTTTGCCCATTCAAGGAAAATAAGAGTATTTCTTGAAAATCTTATTCCTGGAAGTTTTGAAAGCTCAATTAACTGATCCTGCCTTGGAAGCCAGGTTCTTTTGGTCAGATTTACAACATTACTGTTGTCAGAAGATATTTCCAGGCAGTTTTTTGTAAGAGTCCTTGGATTTTCATCTTCCAGGCAGATTTCAATTTTTTTATTTGGAAGTGCATACCAGTCGCCTTTGGAAGGAGTCCATGTCTTTTGGATTTCAACTGCTTTTTCGCACATTTCAATATATTGTAATGACTTGTCCAAAACTTTATCTCCCAAGCTGATATTTTTTTACAGCCATCTTATGCTCACTATATGTTTTTGAGAAATAATGAGTACCATCTTTTTTTGAAACAAAAAATAAAAAATCTGTTTTTGCAGGATAAAGGGCTGCTTTTATGGATTTTAAACCAGGATTTGCAATTGGGCCTGGTGGAAGTCCTTTTATAATGTATGTGTTATAAGGAGTTTCTTTTTTAAGATCTGCTCTTGTAATATTTCCGTCAAAGTTTTTTATTCCATAAATTACGCTTGGATCTGTTTCAAGTTTCATATTTTTTTTCAGCCTGTTGTGAAAAACTGATGAAATAACAGTCCTTTCTTCTTTTTGCCCGGTTTCCTTTTCAATTATTGAAGCAAGGGTTATTATTTCATGATCGCTAAGCCCAAGTTCACTGGCTTTTTTTGAAAATTCCTTTGAGTAGTTTTTAAAAAAATTTTCAATCATTTTTTTTATTATTACTTCAGGGTGTGTGTTTTTTTCAAATAAATAGGTTTCAGGGAATAAATATCCTTCAAAACTTAAGCCTGGAATATTGAATTTTTTAAGCAGATTCCTATTGAATGCATATTTGATAAATTCTTTTTTTGAGCAGATATTCTTATTTTCAAGGATATCTGAAATCTGTGAAATAGTATGGCCTTCAGGAATTGTTATTTTTCTTAATTTTACTGAACCGGATACCAAAATATTTAAAATCTGTTCGGGAGTCATGGTTTTGTTCAGACCATATTCTCCGGATTGAATTTTTTTCTCTTTTTTGCTTAACTTTGCAAAAATTTTAAATTTTAAAGAATTTGAAATAAGTTGTTTTTTTCTAAGTTTGTTAAGGGTTTTATTGAAGGTGTCTCCTTTATTTATTAAAACAATTATTTCTGTGCTGTCAGAACTTGAGGCAGGAGTTCTGGAAAAGTTTTTAAGGTTTTGAAAAAAAATCAGTGCAGCCAAAGAAAAAGTGATTAGAATAAAGACAAGAGTGATAAATATTTTTTTTAAATTTTTTTTCATGGATTTAAGTCTTAATCAAAATTAAAAATAAAATTGTTTGACAATTTGTATATAGAGAAGAACTTTTTGTCAAAGTAAATAGTGATTAATGTAAAACTGGAATTTTGTTTCTGGTTTAAGTGAGACAACAAATTTTAATTTAGAAATATACAGGTAATTCAAATGACAGATACAAAGGAATACAAAGGTTTTGAACAAGGCCCGATCAGGCCTCCAAGTGAAGCAATGTCTCTTTTAATAAGGGTAACAAGAAACTGCCCCTGGAATAAGTGCAGGTTTTGTCCTGTTTACAAAGGTACTGGATTTTCAAGAAGACCCCTTGATCATGTTTTAAAGGATATTGATAAAGTTTATGAAATAGTAAAAAAAATAGAAAATTTGTCACAAGGTGGAGTTATAACAGGAGACATAGTAAGAAAGGCAGGAGAAAACCTTGAAGAAAATGATTATGATGCACTTTATTCAGCCCTTAACTGGATTTCAGGGGGGATGGAGTCGGTTTTTCTTCAGGATGCAAACTCTTTAATAGTAAAACCAGATGACCTGGTTGTTATCCTTGAAAGAATTATGGAAAGATTTCCATATGTAAAAAGAATTACAAGTTATGCAAGGTCAGCTACGGTTGCAAAAATATCTGATGAAGACTTAAAAAGGTTTAAGGATGCAGGACTTACAAGGATTCATATTGGAATGGAGTCTGGATCTGATAATGTTCTTAAAATGATAGAAAAGGGTGCTGATAAGCAAACCCATGTAAAGGCAGGCCAGAAAGTTAAAAAAAGCGGGATTTCTCTTTCAGAGTATGTAATGCCAGGACTTGGGGGAAGAAAATATTCAGTTGAACATGCTCTTGAAACAGCAGATGCACTCAATCAGATTAACCCTGATTTTATAAGAATAAGGACTCTTGCAATTCCAAATCATACTCCGCTTTTTGAAGATCTTTTGCAAAATAAATTTGAAAAGCTTACAGACCTTGAATGTGCAGAGGAATTAAGGCTTTTTATTGAAAAATTAAACCCAATGGATTCAAATATTGTAAGTGATCATATTTTAAATCTTTTTGAAGACATTAATGGAAAACTGTCTGAAGAAAAAGACAAAATGCTTTCAAAAATTGACATGTTTCTTGGCCTTAGCGATTACGACAAGATGATTTATCAGGTTGGAAGAAGGACAGGACTTTTCAGGGGTATATCTGACATGCACAACAGATCAGGTTATGAAAGTGCGGCTCAAACTGCATCAAAACTTGGTATGACACCTAAGAATGCTGATCAGATAATTGCAGAACTTATGAAGCGTTTTATCTGATGATTAATAATGAAAAAGATAATTTAAAAGCAGGAATTTATGTTCATGTCCCTTTTTGTACAAAAAAATGTAAATACTGCAGCTTTTATTCAATTGAAGATAAAAGATTTGAAGACTATTTAAAATTAATCGAAAAATCTATTGATTCTGCAAAGATAAAACTGCCGCTTACAGATTCCATATATTTTGGAGGAGGGACTCCGTCTCTTCTCCCGCCTGAATATATTGACGCTGTTTTGAATAAAATAAATTCAAAGTTCAATATTTCAGATGATACTGAAATTACCCTTGAATTAAATCCAGGAACAATAGATGAAGTATATTTTAAAAAACTTTTAAAAACAGGGGTAAACAGGCTAAATATTGGAGTCCAGTCATTTTCAGACAAAAATCTTAAACTCCTTGGAAGAATTCATTCTTCAAAAAAAGCAGTTGAAACATATTTTAATGCAAGACATACAGGTTTTTCAAATATAGGTCTTGATCTGATTTACGGAATCCCGAAGCAGAGTGAAAAAGAGCTTTTCAGCGACCTTGAATTTATGGTTTCCCTCAAACCTGAGCATATTTCAGCATATATGCTTACACTTGAAAAAAACACGCCTTTTTATTTAATGAGTGAAAATAAAGAAATTTTTATGCCTTCAGAAGAACTTCTTTCCAGTTTTTTTTTGAAAGTTTTAAGATTCTTTGGTTCAAACGGATATAAATTTTATGAAATATCAAATTATGCAGTTTCAGAAAAATATTTTTCAAGACATAATCAGAAATACTGGAATTTAAACCCTTATCTTGGGTTTGGACCTTCAGCACATTCTTTTGTAAACAATAAAAGATGGAGCGAACCTTCATCTTTTGATATCTGGAGTTCAAATATTTTAAATTCTGAAAATAAAGGTGTTTTTTATGAAGAAACAGATATTGTTCAGCAAAAAACAGAATTTATTTTTCTTGGCTTAAGAACAAAAAAAGGGATTGATTCACTAAGATATAAAAAATTTTTTAATGAAGATTTTTTTAAAAAATTTGATGTTTTAATTCAAGAGTATTTAAAAAAAAATTTACTTGAGATTTCAGGTGATTTTTTGTTTTTGAGTGAAAAAGGATTTCTTTTTTCAGATTATATAAGCCTTAAGTTTATTGAAAATATTTGAATTGAAGATAAAATTTTTTTAAATGAAATTATAAAAATCAAATAAAAAAGCCCGGTTATTTCCGGGCTTTTTTTGTTTTATGGGATATAATTTTTTTTAAAATCAGGTTGAAAGAGTGACTATAAGAACTCCAATATAAAATCTTGCATGGCTTATTTTAGTGGCAAGGTTTGCACGGTGGTTGGCAAAAAAACCATTTAAATCACTGTTAAGTATTATTAAGGGATCAATTTCTTCAGCTTCATCAAGGGAATGGATTGCATGTTTTAATGTGTCCATTGTATTTCTGCTGCTTAAAACAATTTCAAAATCATGTTCAATTGCTTTAAGAATATGAGACATTGATTTTGCAACGCCTAAAGTATAGAAAAAATAATCATCAGCATCAAAAAAGCTTACTTCATCGCCGTTATCCTCAAATTTTTTTATTAAATTATCGTCGCAGCTTCCTAAAAGGTTTCTGTATGTTTTTAAAAGAGGAATAAGATTATCTGTTCTGTTGTAAAACCTTGCTTCATTTTTAATGAGCAATTCCTGATAATTTCTAATACCGCTCATTGCTGCCTTGTATTTACTTTCAGCAGATGGAAACCAGAAGGTTTCAGGCTTGATCATGAGCCAGTTCATAGCATTTTCAAGGTTTTGATTAAAGGATTCGGTTGAACCGGTTCTTGAAATATCTTCTGCAAGTTTGACAGCTGTTCTTCTTGTAACTTCAAGAACTCCTTTTTGAAAATTATTTATATTATCTGTAAATCTTCCTACTAAAATATCATTTACTCTCCACCCTAGAAATCTTTCGTATAATTCATATGACAAAGGTGCAACAGTAGATTCTACAAAAGTCCACCCAATTACATCATGTCTTGCTTCACCTCTGATTTTGTAAAGCTGATTTGCATGTTCTGATTTTTCATGGTCAGGTGAATCTTTTTCATGGGAAACCTCTTTTTTTATATTTTCAGGGCTTTCTTTAACATATACTGCTTCTTCTTCATCCGGCGATCCAGCATTATCTGAACCTTTTTCTGTAATATCATCTTGTAATGGAAAAGTATTTTCATGCTGTGTTTTTATGTCATTAACTTTTGTTTTTTCAGTTTTTGAGAAATCCTCTAAATTTTTTTCAGATGAACCAAAAACCAGGCTGAATAACCAGAAAATAACAAGAAGTGCAACAATTCCAGCTGCAATTCGTATAGCTGCATAATATTTAAAATCATCTTTATTAAACATTTTATCCCCTTAATTTATATTTATTTTCTTAATTTTCTGATATCACCAATTCTAATGGTTATTTTTTCCATATCAAGATATTCAAGAAGAGGAATCAGATATTTTCTTGAAACTCCTTCTGCTATATCTTTAAAATCCGGTGCTTTCATTTCCTGATTTTGTTCAAAGTATTTAATAACATTTTTTTTAAGGTTTTCAATCCCTTCATAATAAAAAAACAGGTCGTTTTTAACCTTTACAAGAATATTGTCTTTTAAAATAAGAGATAAAACATCATTTGCAGTATTTTTATCAAGGCTGTATTTTTTTTCCATGTCTTTAAAATATGGAGGTGTAAGTCCTGAATTTTTGTATTCATCTATAATTTTATTTTTTATTTCTTCAATATCTTTTTTAACAGAAACCTTATGTGAAGAAAGCCTTATTAAATTTTTATCCATTAAAGTTTCGCCTGATTTCACAAGGGAATTTATTCCTTTTAAAAATATTTTTTCATTTATTCCCTTTTTTAAAAGGTGGATAAGCTCATCTTTGTTTATGCCTTCCTTCATTGGATTTTTCTGGTGAAATTCTAAAATTTTTGACTTTATTTCACTGCATATTGTTTCAAAAATTTCTTTATGGAAATATCTGGGGTTTTCCTTGTCAGTTGTAATAATTAGATTTTTTGAAAGAAGTGATGAGATTTCCTGATCTAGTTTTTTTCCGTGAATGTGGGTGCAGATTGAAAGCTGCCTTAAATCGCTTCCCATAAAGCCGGAATTTTTAACAACTGCAAGTATTTTTTCAGCAATTGAACCATTTTTTAAATTTTCAAAAAGTTCTTTTGTTTCTTCATTAAATCGTTTGTGTTTTGCTGGAACAGGATTTAAAACAAATCCTCCTCCAAGTGTAAAAACCGGAGAATATCCCCTTGCAACAAAACCATCGTCTTTTACACAGCATACTGGTGACTCAAGTCTGAACTGTACTGGAATTGTATCTCCTGGTTCTGCACTTTCACGGTCAAGAAGAATAATATTTCCCATTGTTTCGGATGTTCCTGAATGAAATCTTATTCTTGTTCTGTTTTTTAATGGTTTTTTGTTTGATTTAAGATATGTGAAATATGCATCTATCATATATGAAGGTGTAAGAGAGTCTTTTGTTGCAATTATTTCGCCTCTTTCAATCATATCCTTTGAAATTCCCTGGAGGTTTACAGCAGTTCTCATTCCTGCAAATGCCTTTTCAACGCTCTGATTGTGGGTCTGAAGTCCTCTTACTTTTGTCTGTGTTCCTTTTGGATAGATTGAAATTGTTTCGCCTGTTTCAATTTCGCCTGAAAGGGAAGTGCCTGTAATTACAGTCCCAAATCCTTTCATTGTAAAAACCCTGTCTATTGGAAGTCTGTAAAACCATGACTTTTCCCTTGAAGGAATTTTTTTTGCAAGAATTTCAAGCTGTTTTTTTAAGTCATCAAGGCCTTCTCCTGTATGGGATGAAACAAATACAAGCGGAGCATTTTCAAGAAAAGTATCCTTTGTAAATTCTTCTATATCTTCTTTTGCAAGCTCTTTTAATTCTTCATCAACAAGATCAGCCTTGGTTACAACCGTAAGACCATATTTTATTCCAAGAAGAGAGCAGATATCCATGTGTTCTCTTGTTTGAGGCATTACGCCTTCATCTGCTGCTATTATCATTGCAACAAGATCAATTCCTGAAGCTCCGGCGACCATGTTTTTAACAAATTTTTCATGGCCTGGAACATCTACAATGCCAAGGTGAACTTGTTCTGGAAGATCAAGTGATGCAAATCCAAGCTCAATTGTAATTCCTCTTTTTTGTTCTTCTTTAAGCCTGTCAGTGTTTGTTCCTGTAAGTGCCTTTACAAGGCTTGTCTTTCCGTGGTCAATATGTCCGGCAGTGCCTAGTATCAATTCTTTCACTATTTTTACACCTATATGAATAATTGTTGGGTGTTAATATTAATGATATTTTTTTTATCCTGATAAATTCTTAAACAAAAATTTCAGTTCAAGGTCAAATATAATATTTTAATTTATAAGTTTGGATTATTTATTAACCTAAATTGATAGATTTATATACATATTTTAAAATAAGTTACCTTATTAATATATTAAGGCTGACGGGTCAATATTGATAATTTTTAGGTTTAAACTTTGTAAAAAATGTTTTTAATTATAATCATAAATAAAAAATGCTTGCAAAATACAAAACTAACTGGTAAAAAGTTTTTGTTTTTTATGGTGGGTGTAGCTCAGTTGGCAGAGCCCTAGGTTGTGGTCCTGGTTGTCGAGGGTTCGAATCCCTTCACTCACCCCATTAAAATCTTTCCTTTAAAATAATCTAAAATAAAATTTAAAATACCTTTTTATAATTTTTTTTATTAAAGTTAATTCTTAAGCTAAAAGTATTTTTTTTGTTTAAGTACTGATTGGCCGAAAATGAAAATTTTTTGTCGATTTGGCGTGAGATTTAATTTTTAAATATTATAAAGGTTAAATTTTTGCTTGAACTTAAACAACATTTTAGTTTTCGGCCATTGACTAAGTAAAAAATTAAAATTTGTATTTTATAATTAAAAATATGAGGTTTTATATTGTCATTTCTTGCAGGCGTTTATGCTTTAATTTTTGCTCTGGTTGAAATAACAGGAATACTTACTGCATTTCATGCAGTTCTTTATACAAGAACATCCCAGGGAGCTATTGCCTGGGCAATGCTTCTTGTTACTTTCCCCTGGCTTGGAATACCTTTATACTGGATTTTTGGAAGGAATAAGTTCAATGGCTATGTTGAAGCTCTTAGAGCAGGCAACATGCTTTCAAGCAATCTTGCAGGTAAAACCCTACATGAAATGAATAAATATTCTTTTGATTCAAAAGAATCTGAAACACAAGATAATTCAGCAAAAGTTTTTTCATATCTTTCAGGAATGCCTTTTACCAGTGGAAATTATGTAAAACTTCTTGTTAACGGCGAAAAAACTTATGCTGAAATATTTTCGTCTATTGAAAAGGCAGAGTCTTATATTCTTATGGAGTTTTTTATTGTAAGAAATGATTCAACAGGACAAAAAATAAAAGATAAACTTATTGAAAAAGCCAAAAAAGGTGTTTCAGTATATTTTTTGTATGATGAAATAGGCTCAAGAAATCTTGATAAAAATTATATTGAAGAGCTTAAAAATTCAGGTGTTGACATCAGGCCTTTTTTTACCACCAGAGGAAAAAGAAACAGATTTCAGCTAAATTTTAGAAATCACAGAAAAGTCGTTGTTATTGACGGTAAGTCTGCCTTTGTAGGAGGCCATAATATCGGCGATGAATATGTTTTTAAAACAAAAAAATACGGGTACTGGCGTGATACACATGTTTATGTTGAAGGTCCTTCAGTTTTAGGGATTCAGCTTACTTTTGTATCTGACTGGTTCTGGGCTTCAAGAAAGGTTCTTGAGCTTCCAATAAAAGCAATCAAATCTGATAAAGGTGATATTAATACTCTTCCTCTTTCTACAGATCCAAGTCATAAACTTGATACCTGTCTTTTATTTTTTTTAAATTCAATTAATTCAGCTAAAAAAAAAGTGTGGATTGCAAGTCCTTATTTTGTTCCAGACCATTCAATAGTTGAAGCACTTCAGCTTGCAGCTCTAAGGGGTGTTGATGTAAAAATAATTCTGCCTGGAATTCCGGATAAAAAAATAGTTTATTTTGCATCTTTTTCATATCTTCCAGGACTTTTTATCCCGGGAATAAAAATTTACAGGTACACTCCAGGATTTATGCACCAAAAAGTTATTGTTTTTGACGATGAATGGGCAGGCATAGGAAGTGCCAACCTTGATAACAGATCATTTTACCTTAATTTTGAAATGGGTCTTATTATAAGGGATAAGCCATTTGCACAAAAAGTCGGATCAATGCTTGAAAAAGATATTCTTATGTCTGAACTTGTTATTTATCCAGACAGAAAAAGAAACAGCTGGATTTTTCGCCTTATTGTAAGATTTTCCAGTCTTTTTTCACCCATATTATAGGAGGTCTATTGAAAACACTCGGCCTTTCCCTTGGAGGAGGAGGTGCAAAAGGGCTTTCACATATTGCATTCCTTAAAATTTTAGATGAGCTTGAAATAGTTCCTTCAATAATTTCTGGAACAAGTATTGGAGCAGTTGCAGGAGCTTTTTATGCTTCTGGAATGTCTGGGGAGGAAATACATGAAAAAATAAAAGGACTTAAGTTTCTTGGACTTTTAAAATTTATGGATTTGTTCGGATTCAGGCAGTCAGGAATTTTCAGCGGCAAGGGAGTTGAAAAATATCTTGAGGAAAATTTGAGTGTAAAATATTTTGAGGATTTAAAAATCCCCTTAAAAATAGTTGCTGCTGATTTCTGGGAAAGAAAACCCATTGTTTTTTCCAAAGGTGCACTTATTCCGGCCATAAGGTCTTCTATATCAATGCCTGGAATTTTTTCGCCTGTTGAAATCGGAAAAAGAGTTTTTATTGACGGAAGCGTTGTAAATCCTCTTCCATTTGATGTTATAAGACATGATTGTGAAATCCTTGCAGCAATTGATGTGTCTGGTGAAAAAACTCCAAAAAATGATAAAAATTTTCCTGGTATTGTTGGAACTGTTTTAAATACTTTTCAAATAATGCAAAATTCTATTGTCTGTGAAAAAATACGAAGAAATCCGCCTGATATATATATTAAGCCAAGGCTTGAAAACTTTCGGGTTTTAGAATTTGACAAATACGAGGAAATTATTTTGTCTGTCTCAGAAAGTGCTGGAGAATTTCGTGATATGCTTTTAAATAAAATTTTTTAAGGCAAACCTGATTTAAGATTTGCCTTAATTTTTGCTTTATTTTGAATTTACAAGATATTCAGCCAGTTTTTCAACTTGTTCTTTATTAAGGTTTTTACCAAATTTTTTTTTGGTCATCATTCTTACAATTGTTTTTTCCCATCCTTCTTTGTCATGATTTGCCTTGGATATTTTTTTTATACCGTGGCAGGCAGTACATCTGGTGTTTAAAATCTGACTGGTTTCATCATCTGCATTTGCCTTTAAAGCAAATGAACTGGAAATAAATACTGATGATGCAGCCAAAAAGCACAAAGCTGTTTTAAAGATTTTTTTCATTTTTCCCTCTTTTTTTTGTGTGTAAGTAAAAAAATAAATTTTAAAAATTTGTAAGCAGGAATTTTAACTATATAAAAATAAAGATAAATTAAACTGATTGACAACTAAATGGGTTAATGTTTTTTTGTAAAAAAAAATGATTTATAAATAAAAATTAATTCATGATAAAGATTTTTAAACTTTTTATAAAATGGAGTATTAAGATTGAAATACTGGATTTTTCTTATAATTGCAATATTTTGTGAGGTCTTTGCTACTTCTGCTCTAAAATCAAGCAATGGTTTTTCTAAAATAATTCCATCTTTAGTAGTTGTAATAGGCTATAGCCTTTCATTTTATTTTTTATCACTAACCCTTAAATTTATTCCTATGGGCATTGCTTATGCCGTCTGGGCAGGTCTTGGAATTGTTTTAATAACATTGGCATCATGGCTTATATATGGACAAAATCTCGATTTTCCTGCTTTTTTAGGTCTCTTGCTTATTATATCCGGAGTTGTTGTTATAAACCTTTTTTCCAAAGTATCAGGGCATTGATTTTTTTACTCAATAATTTTTGTACATCCAGGACCCAAAATTTTGCTTTTTCCACCTGAAACAGGATTTACCTGAATCTGTGCCGGGATTCTGTCCTTTAATGCAGATACATGGGAAATAACTCCGATTATTTTTCCCTCTTCCTTTAAGGATGCAAGTGTTTCAAGAGCTGTATCAAGGGCGTCGTCATCTAAAGTTCCAAATCCCTCATCAAGAAAAAGTGAATCAACCCTTACTTTTCTGCTTGCCATTTTTGAAAGTCCAAGTGCAAGGGAAAGGCTTACAATAAAGCTTTCTCCGCCTGAAAGATTTTTGGTCGATCTTATTTCTCCGGCCTGATAATTATCTATAACATTCAGATCCAGAGGCTCATTTTTATCTCTTGTTAAAAGATATCTGTCAGACATTTTTTCAAGCTGGATATTTGCATGGCTTACCATAAGTTCAAATGTAAGACCCTGTGCAAAATTTCTGTATTTTTTGCCGTCTGCAGAACCAATAAGAAAGTGAAGTCTGTCCCATTTTGAGCATTCAGTTTTTTGCAGCTCAAGATTTTTTAGAAGCTCTTCTGATTTTTCCTTTGAAGAATTATTTTCCTTTAATCTGTGATTTTTCTCAGCTGTATCTGCCTGAATAATTTTTAAATTTTCTTCAAATTCATTTTTTTTGTTTTCAAGCTCTTCAAAGGGCAGGTCTGTAAGTTTTTTTTCAAGTTCTTTATCAAGTCTTTTTGTTCTGTCGTTAATTGTTGCATCAATTGAAATTTTTTGACTGTCAAGGCTTTTGGCCTTTTTTTCAAGTGCTTCAAGCTCTTTTATTACAAGGCATTTTTCAATGAAATTTTCTTCATTAAAAAAACCTGAATTTTTAAGTTCAAGTTTAAATTTTTCTTCCAGATCAATAAGAATTTTTTCCCTTTTTTTAATTTCTGTTTCAAGGGAATCAATATTTTCCTTTATTGACTCAAGGCTTTGTTTTTCCATTGAATAATTTTCTTTTTCATTTTGCTCATTTGAAGCAGCTTTCAAATTTTTTGCCTCAAGTTTTTCTTCTTCAATGTCAGGATTTTTTGTTCCAAATATTTTATTTCTTGTTTCCTCTTTTTCCAGATACTCATTTTTTAGTTTTTCAAGGCTGTCTTTTTTTTCCCTGAGATTAGAACTTCCTGTTTCAATAAGTCCTTCAATATGCTTGATATCCTGAATTGATTTATTAAGGTCTGCTTCAAGATTTTCCTTTGTTTTTTTTGCATCTGTTCTTTTTTCAAGTCTTTTATCAAGCTCTGATTTTATTTTTTCTGGATTTGAAAGGTCATTTATTTCAAAGGGTTTTAATTCATTAAAAAGATTGTTTTTAAGGGAGGTTATATTCTTATTTAATTCTTCAAACTCATTTTCAAGTGATTTAATTAAGTTGTTAAGATTTGTTATTTCATTTGAATAAACAGCCTCATTTTTTTCAGCAAGGTTTAAATTTTCAATTATTTTTTGTTCTTTTTTTTCTGATTCTTTTATCTGAGTTTCCAAATATTCTGCATTTTTAATTAAATTATCAGTTTCCTTTATTCTTTTTTCGGTTTCATTTATTTCAAATATATTTCCTTCACAATAGGGATGGCTCAAAGAACCGCACAAAGGGCAGGGCTTTCCGTTTTCAAGCTTTTTTCTCTCATCTTCAAGGCTTATGATTTTTTTCTGATAATATAATTCCTTTAAATAAAAGTCCTTTTTATCTCTGAATTCCCTTAAAAGTCTTCCGTTTAAAAGCTTTTTCAGGGTGTTATTTTTATCATCTGTTTCAGTTCTTATTTTTTTTAAGTCTTTTTTTAAATTATTTTTATGTTCAGTTTCTTTTAAGAGATTTTTATTTTTGTCTGAAAGTTTTTTTCTGTTGGAATTTATTAAATCAATGCAGTCCTTATATTTTTTTTCAAAATAAGACAGGTTTTCAATTTTTTCATTAATTGTTCCGATAAGCCCGGATAAAGACTCGTCAATTTCTGTTTTTTCTAAAAATTCAATTATATTTTTTAAGGAATTTTGATTTTTTTTGATTTCAAGGTCTTTATTTTTGAAAAGCTCTTTTGCTTCATTTAACTTAAAATGTGCTTTTTCATAATCTTTTTTACTGTTATTTACTGCACTTTCAAGGTCTTTGAGGTTTTGATCCATCAGCCTTATTTTCTGGAAAAAAGGCTTTTTTTCTTTTAGCTCTTTTTTAAATTCTTCACTTAATTTTTTTAAGTTTAAAATTTCCTTTTCTTTTTTATCAAGAATATCTTTTTTTATAGGAATCCGGCTTTTTAACTGTTCAGATTTTTTACTGTCTTTTAACTGATTTTTTCTTTCGGATTTTAAATTTTCATATTTTGCCTGAAGGTTTAATGCTTTTTTTGCATCTTCAATTTTTTTTCTTTCTGGCTCAAAAACTTCAAGCTGCTTTTCAAGGTTTTTAAGATCCTGACATGCCGATTCAATTTCATTTTCAAGATTTTTTATTGTTTTAAGCCAGTTAAGATTTTTTATTGTATCATCAAGAAGAGTTTTTTCTTTTTTTTCATTATCAAGATTTGATTCAATCTTTTTTGATATCTCTTCTTCCTCTTCTTTTGTTAAAATATGAATCCGTGAAATTATGTTTTTAATATCATTTAATCTGGCTTGTTCTTCCCTTTGTTTTTCATGAACTTTTTTTGAAATTTCTGTATAAATTTCAGTTCCTGTAATCTGTTCTAAAATTTTTGATTTTTGTTCTGCATCAGCCTTTAAAAAAGTGTCAAACCCTCCCTGTGCAAGAAGAATAGAGCGGGTGAATCTGTCAAAGTCCATCCCTGTTTTTTCTTCAATTACAGCTGCAACATCTCTTTTTTTTGATTCAAGAATTTTTCCTGTTTTCGCATCTGAAATTTCATGTTTTGAATCCATAAGATTTCCGTCAGGTTTTTTTCTTGCTCTGTGCTGATAAAAATAACAGGTGAATTTTCCCTTTGAAGACTCAAAGGTTGTTTCTGCAAAACATTCTCCTGTGTTTCTTGACATTATTTCATTTGCTGATTTTGTAATTTTTCCAAGTCTTGGAGTTGCTGCGTAAAGTGAAAGGCAGATTGCGTCAAGAATTGTGGATTTTCCTGCACCTGTTGGGCCTGTGAGTGCAAAAATTGAGTTTGATTCAAATTCAGGGGCAGTAAAGTCAATTTCCCATTTTCCGTAAAGGGAATTTAAGTTTTCAAATCTTAATTTCAGTATTTTCATAAATTATAGTCTATTCAGCGTTTTTATCTTCTGTAAAAATTTCACTTAAAATATGGTTGTATGCAGAAATTAAATCATTTTTATCTTCTAGATTAACTTCAAATGCTTCAAGGCATTTTTCAAAAACCTGATTAACGTCAAGGTCATCAAGAGTCTGTTCATGCTTTGCAGAGCTTTTAAGGCTTTCAATTATTTTTTTATTTTTAATTCTTCTTATTTCCATATCCGTATTTTCAATTTTTTCTTCAATACTTTGTCTTAAATTCCCTGAAACTTCTGAACCTGTATATTCAATTTCAAGCCATGCACTGCTTTTTTTTGCTTTTAATTCTTCAATTTTTTCAGATATTTCATCAATTGAGCCTTTAATTTTTACAAGCTCCTGAAAACAAGGAATTAAAATTTCATTTATTTTTGGAGTTTTATCTTTAAATTCTGCAATAATTATTTTTTTATCATGCTTAGCTTCTCCAAAACCCATTGGAATTGGTGAACCGCAGTATCTTACATTCTCTTTTCCGGAAACTTTCTGTGGAATATGAAGGTGTCCAAGTGCTGTATAATCGACAAAATCAGGGAAAATATCTGTGCCTGTTCTTGCAAGGCTTCCAACATAAAGTTCTCTTACTCCGTCTCCTTCTATAGTTGTGCCTCCTGCCGCAAAAAGATGACCCATGCAAATAATCGGGATATTGTCAAAACCTTTGGTTTTAAGCTGATTCTGCTTTTCCTTTGCAAGAAAACATATTTTTTCATAATGGTCCTTTATTCCGGAAATAAGCTTTAAATTCTTGTCATCAGCTGTTTCTCCTGTTTCAACTGTTCTTATGTCCCTGTCCCTTAAGTAAGGAACTGCACAGATTATTGCAAAAGGGATTTTATTGTCTTCCAAAACAACAATTTCATCTTCAGGGTTTTCTGTAATTGAACCTGTAACATGAATGCTTAATGCCTTTAAAAGAGATTTCGGGGCATTTAAAAAAGTAGGAGAGTCGTGATTTCCTGCCGTTATAACAATACCTTTGCAAAGTCCTGAAGCTTTGCTGATAAAATTGTAGTAAAGTTCCTGGGCTTTGTTTGAGGGAGTTGATGTGTCAAAAACATCTCCTGCAATTAAGACTGCATCTGTTTTTTCAAGCTCGATAATATCAAGCAGCCAGTCAAGAAAACTTTTAAATTCATCGTATCTTTTTCTTCCGTAAAGATTTTTACCTAAATGCCAGTCTGAAGTGTGGAGGATTTTCATATAAAGACAACCTGTGTTTTTGTTTTCACTGTAATTTTTTCAAAATATTTTTAGATATATTTTCCTTAAATATTTTTTTAAAACAGGGGTTCCGTATCCAAGAAAAACATTTTCTAGTAATTCTTTTTCATATTTAGAAATAAGATGAGAACCTGCAAGAAAATTAACTTTAGTATTCTTGAAAGCTTTTTTTGACATTGGAGTAGTTGGGCCAGTAAGAAAAATTTTGGTATTTTCCCCTGTTTCATCTATTAATTTCTGAAAGCTTGAATTTAAAAGAGAAGTAGAAGTAAGAATAAGATAATCTGCACATTTGAGGTTTTTGAAAAAATCTTTTTCTGACCCTATATTTTTCCCATAATCTAAAACATCAATATTTTTAGTTTTTTCCTTAATCTTTAATGCAAGAGGTTTTATAAATCCGGCCATTGAAACTTTTGTACTTTCACTAAAATTCATTTCATTTAAAAATCCGCTATTTTTATTATCTTCAGGCATTTTCTGGCATTCTTTAAAATTAAGAGCATTTATAAGAGCTAAAGATATGGTTTTATCAAATGAATTTTCTTTAGTTATAAATGACAGCAAGTCAGGTGCTGAAATTTTAGAATAAGAATTGATTTGTTTTGATGAAGGATTTCCCATTGTATATGAAATGCCAATGGATGAATCACTAAGTTTTACTGCTGTATATGCTGAACCATAAATAATTTTTTCAATTTTTTGATTTTTTGCAATATCTTTAAAAGCTTCAAATAAATTTTTATAAATATTCATATTTTTACCTAAATTATAATGTCTGCCGATTCTAAAACCTGGTACAAAAATAATGAAGGAAATTTTTTCCTTGTAATTTTAAGAGCCAGTAAAGGGTCTCCATCAATATCTTTATTTTGAATTGCAATTATTAATTGATAAATAATTTCAAATTCAAGCCTTTCTTTTTCAGAAATAATTTTAAATTTGAAATTATTAAGCTCTTTTAGTTTTATAAGTGTTTGCTTTGCAATTTTTGACTTAACCGGAAGTGATGAAAAATCCCTGTAAATATAAAAATCTGTCAAAGGATTGTTAACACAAAGACTGTAAAGGTTTTTAAGCCTTCCTGTAAGACTGTTCCCAGACATATGTAAAAAACCTGCTGTTATGTCATTTTTTGTGCCTTTAATCAAAACATGTTCTGGAAGTTTTTTTGTTCCTGCTCTAAGTCTTCCTGTTCCTGTAATGATTTTGCCTTTAAACAGATTTATAATCACAAGAATTTTTCCAGCATCATCTGTTTCTGAACAAAGCCTTTTTTCAGCTTTTTCCTTTAAAAATTCCTGTCTTTTTTCTTCAATAAAAAAATCAATGGTTTCAGATTCTATTACCTCACGAAATGTTGGAACACTTATATTAAGGTATTTTTTCAGCTGGCTTATTTCCTGTTTAAGTTCTTTAATCTGATTTTCAATTTTTTCTTCAAAGGATTCGTATGTGTCTGTTAAAGGGAGGCTTCCTGTCTTATGCCTGAAATGGTTTGAAGCAGAAACAAGCATGCTTCTTATTGAATAATTATTTGTTATTACTCTTAACTCATCTTCTGTAAAAAAATTATCAAGAGAAAATCCTGATTCCTGTGCTCTTAGTTCAAGAATTTGAATTTTTTTATTTAAATCAGGTGCTTTTAAATGAATAACAGACTGTGAAAGTCTGTCTGTTATTGAAGGATCAAGAATTTTTTGCCATTTTTCCCATCTGTCTGAAAAAAGGTTGAATATAAAAAGAGAGTTTGGAAGGTGGGTGAAAAGTTCTTTTACAGATTCAAAAAATTTAAAAAGCAGTTCTTCGTTGTATTTTAATCCTTCAAGCTGGTCAAAAATTATTACAAGAGGCTCGTCTGCAAGTGAAAGCCTTGAAATTACAATCATTGCATCAAGAGCAAATTCTTCGTGCATATCATTTTCTTTGTGGGGTAAAAGTCCTGCAAACAAAGCTTCTTGTTCTGAAATATCTAAAAAATTAAGCCATCTGTATATCAAATGTTTTCTTTTTGGGTCTGTATATGAACAGTATTTTATAAATCCTTTTAAAATGTCTTTTGAATGTCCGCCAAGTCCATACTTTGATTCCCACCATTGAAGCGTTATATTTTCAATATATTTCCAGTTTTTTCTTCTTGTTTCAGTTCCTTCTCCACCAATTTTTTTGTAAATATTCATGGGATCAGCCTGAAGAATTTCAAGAATATTTTTATCTTTCTGGCTTAAATTTTCTTTGTTTTTTATCTGATTAATAATAATTGCAGAAAAACTTTTACCTAGAAGATAGGCAAGCTGTGAATATGGAGTTTTGGGAACACGTTCAACCATTGATTCTAAAATTCGAGTATAAATATGAAGATAAACAGAGTCTTTATTGTTTGGCTGCCTGATAAATAAAAGCCTGTTTGACAATAAAATTTCATTGGCAAGTCTCATGGCAAGATGGGTTTTACCGCAGCCTGGAGCACCTGTAATTGTAATTGCTCTGCTTTGTGAGTTTGGGTCATTTTTAATTTCGCTTATTGCTAAACAAAGAACTTTAAATTCATTTTCATGAATTGTTTTAATATCCGGGTGGGTCTGAAAAGGATTGTCTACCCTTGAAATCAAAAAAGGATTGTTAAAGATTGAATTATTCAAATTTTTAACCTTAATTTTTAAAATAATAAATATTCACATCTTAAATTTAATATGAGAGATTAGTTTTAAATCTAAATTTTGTAAAGTTATGTAATAAGTAATTTTCTTACAGGAGTAATATTTGGATATCAATGAAAAGATAATAAAAGAGCTTGATAAAGGTTTTATTATTGAAAAAAATTTTTTTGAATTTGCCAAAAATATTGGAATTGATTTGAATTTTTACGATATAAAAAAAATTTTTTCAGATTCAGATAATGATTTTTTTTATGAGCTTGGTTTTTTTATTTTTACTCCGGATTTTGAAATGAGAAAAAGATTTTCATTAATCTGGCTTGAAATTCAACAGGAAAATAAAACCTTTGATTTGGATTTAATTTTTAAAAAAACATGCAGGCAAAAAATTTGTTACAAAGAACTTATAGATTATTTAAGTATCGATAAAAAGATGTTTTTATTTTTTTTTGAAAAACTAAATCTTTTTGAAAAAACAGATGAAAAAATTTTAAATACAATTAATAAATTTAATGATTTGGAAAAACAAGAAATAAGCTCTGTTATCTGGAAAAATGCCAAAAATATTAAAGATGAAAAAATTAATATTTTAAATGATTATCTTGAAAAATCCATGCTCCCTTTTTTATTTTCCAATAAAGAATTTAATTTTTTTATTAATATTTTATCAGGCTGGAAAGTAAAGGATTTTAATTTTGTTTTTTATCTAAAAAAACTTTTTTCTATTTATCATAAGGCATTAAGACAGGCTCTTGAAACTAAGGATTTTTTAAAAACCAATAATATTGAAACCTATATGGTTCAGGGTGGAAGAGTAAGTTTTGCAAATATTGATGAAATATATGAAAAAAAGAATTTAATATGGCAGATTGCATTAAGGCTTCAAATTCAAAATGAGGTTTTTATTGAAGATGGATTTGATATGGTTTTTAATGCAAACAAGTGAGTGAGCAAAAACAAGGATTTTATTTTCAGCTCAAGGAAGATGAAATGGACAAAAAAACCGTTTTCGTTGAGCTGATTAGCAAATTTTATACAAGTTCCTGTTTTTTTGAATTACTGAAAAAAATCCATTTAATAATAACACCATAGCAAATAACAGCAAGAAGTGCAGAAACACCTGAAATAGAACCAAGGGGAGCAAAAATTAAAGCTGTGAGCCAGTGGAGTAAAATAAATTTTTTTGAATGAAGTTCAATTGGGAAATCCTCAAATCTTGTAATAACTGCAAGACCGCTTAAATTCCATCCGTAAACAGAAGTAAAAGAATGCATTCTAAGGATAATTTCTCCAGTTTCCTTTGTATAATACGGAGTCATTTCCAGGACAATATACGCTATTCCGCTTATTCCGGTAAAAAGCAGAAAACACATTCCAGATAAAAGAAAAGTTCTTTGCTGTTTGCTGAATTTGTCTTTGTAAAATACATAAAAAATTAAAATAACAGAAAAAAATAAAATTATAGAAATTGCAAGCTGAGCTGCCATTAGTTCAAAAAGTATAAAAATAAAGAAAATAATTACGCCAAGGTTTACAGACCAGAATCCTATGTTTTTTAAAACTCTTGTAAGATAAATTCTGTTGTCGCCTGTAAGTTTGAACATTACGCTCATTGTTATTAGGGACAAGGGAAATGAAAATCCAAGAAAAAAAGTGTTAAGCTCAAGTTTTTTCATTTGCACAAGGTGAAGATATTCATTGTTAATCATCACAAGTCCTGAAATGGCAAGACCAAGTGAAAGGCAGAGCATTGATGCATTGTGAAATTTTTTATGCACAATCATTTTAGGGTCAAAAAACATTATTGGAAAAAATCCAAATTTTTTTGTTCTTGCAAGCTCAGCAAGAATTGAAAGAAAAAAAGCACAAATTATTGAAATTATATAAAACTCTAAAAATGCCGCAAAAGCAAAAACAAGGGAAACAATAATAAAAATAAGGCTTTTTTTGGAAAAAATGGATTGGTTTAATGTATATGAATAAATAATTGTTCCGCCTGCACATAAATTAAATAAAAAAATATGAAGACGGTCAAAATGAACTCCGTCTATATGGGGAATTACATGGTCTGTAAATCCAAACACAAGAGCTGTCCACATGAGAATTGAAAGAAAAATTTTATTTGAAAAAGTCATTTTATAACTTCCTTACCAAGCATTTCATCAAGAGCCTGTTTTGGGGTGCTATGAAAAAATTTAAATTTATTTGCAATAAGTTTATCTGGAAAAACCTTTGCACCGCATAATACAGTTTCATATCCTTTTTGTCCCATAAAAAGTTTTATTATAAAAGACGGGATTTTAAAATAGACCGGAAGCTTAACACAATTTGAAATATCAGTCATAAGTTCATTAAATTTTACAGGATTATTTGAACAAAGATTTACATACCCTTTAATATTTTTGTTGAAAATAATATTGTAAACTCCATTAATCCAGTCTTCATGGGAAATCCAGCTTACATACTGACTGCCATTTCCCGGAACTGCGGCAGTTCCTGTATAAAAACCTTTTAAAAGAATTGGAAGAGCTCCGCCTTCAGGCGTAAGTACAATTCCGGTTCTTAAAATAACCACCCTTGTTTTTTTGTTAGTACAAAGAAGTGCAGAGTTTTCCCAAATTTTACATACACCTGAAATAAAGAGATTTCCTTTTTTGGAGTCCTCATTTAATCTTTCATTTCCCCTGTTTCCGTAAAAACCTGTTGCAGAAGATGAAATAAAAAGTTCAGGGGGATTTTCAAGGCTGTTTATTGTTTTTGCAAGAAGTGAGGCTGTATTTTTTCTGCTTGAAATAATTTTTTCTTTTTTCTTTTTTGTCCAAAAACCTTCTCCAATGGGTTCTCCGGAAAGATTTATTACAACGTCAGTATCTAAAAAAGCTTTTTTGTCTATAATTTTTTTATTGGGATTCCAGTAGAATTCATTTTCATTTTCAGGAAGTCTTCTTACAAGTTTTTTTACCACATGGCCTGCTGTTGTAAGCCTTGGTATTAAAAGATTTCCAAGGGCTCCGCCTGAGCCTGATATAAGAATTGTTTTTTTGTCTTTAAATTTTGAGTTTATTTCAAGGTCTCTTTGTAAAATTTTATGTCTGAATTTAAAAATTGAATTAAGTTTTTTTAATAAAAGATTTTTAAATAAAGGAAATGTCAAAAAATGAAAAAAAAGTTTAAATTCTATTTTGTCAGTCATTTCGCACAAACCTTTTTCATTTTCTGTAAAAATATGTTTGTGCTTCCATTTTAAAAATGGTCCAAAGGTCTGGATGTCTTCAAAATAATTGTTTTCCTGATATTTGGTATGTATTGCTTTCCAGGTTATTTTAAAAGGGTCATAAAGGTGCATTTTTACTTTTGCATCTTTTTTTATTCCGCCTTTATGAAACTTTACTGAAATTTTTTGCCATGGAGGTGAAAGTCTTTTAAGAGCTCCGGGGTTTTCATGGAATTTGAAAACCTCTTTTGCGGCAAAATTAAGATTTATTTTTTTTTCAAAATTAGTCATAAAATCAGCTCTGATTTTTTTGTCTGTAATTGAGTTTTGGCTCTTCAAGCAAAACCATTGTGTCTGGAGGAACAGATTTTGTAAGCCACACGTTTCCGCCTATAACAGCACGCTTTCCAATAATTGTATTGCCGCCTAAAATTGTTGTGCCTGAATAAACAATAACATCATCTTCAAGAGTAGGGTGACGTTTTATTCCCTTGAATTTTTCACCGGCATCCTTTGGAAGGGAAAGAGCACCAAGGGTTACACCCTGGTAAAGTCTTACATTTTTACCAATATCTGTTGTTTCGCCTATTACAACACCTGTTCCGTGGTCAATGGCAAATCTTTCATCTATGTTTGCTCCGGGATGAATATCTATTCCAGTTGCACTGTGGGCATATTCAGTCATAATTCTTGGAATAAGAGGGATTTCCATTTTAAAAAGCTCATGAGCTATTCTGTAAACTGTTATTGCAAAAATTCCGGGATATGAAAAAATTATTTCATCATAGTTTTTTGCAGCAGGGTCTCCGTCAAGAGTTGCTTTTACATCTGTTGCAAGTATTTTTCTAAGTTCAGGTATTTTTTCAAACAGCTTTAGAGCAGCTTCATATCCCTGATTAATGCAGACTTCGCATGGTTTGTCATATCTGAAACATTCATGGCGAAAGCTTTTAATAATTTGTTCAGCAAGTCTTGGATAAAGATTTGAAACACTTAATCCAATTTTATATTTAAGATTGTATTGTTCAACTTTTTGCTTTGAAAAATATCCGGGAAATAAAATTTTTATAAATTCATTTATTATACTTACAATTTCTCCCCTTGAAGGGATAGGTTCATTATTTATATGAGTAAATGAATTTTTATCAAAGCATGAATCAATTATTTTTTCTGTAACTTCATGAAGTTTTTGCTTGTAATGTTCCAAAGAGTCCTTGCCAGGTTCGCACAGTTTGGGATCCCGTATAATTTTTTTCATTTTTTTCTCTTTTTTAGTTTAGCATATTAAGTTTATTAAAAAATTTTTTAATACAGAACTTAACAATAAAATTATAAAATTCAATAAATACAAAAATAATATAATCTTGTTTGATAATAAAAAATAATATAAATTAAAAAATTTTGGAATACATATTAAGGAGTTAAAATGAGAATTGTAACAAGACCCGACCTTGACGGAATTGTGTGTGCTGTTTTGTTATATGAAGCCCTGGACATAAAAGAGGATATATACTGGGTAGAACCAAACCAGATTCAAAATAATGAATGCAATATAAAAAAAGGCGATATTCTTGCAAATCTTCCATACCATGAAAATTGTTTTATGTGGTTTGACCACCATATTTCAAATACAGCCGTAAAAGAGTTTAAAGGGAAACATGAAATTGCTCCCTCAGCTGCAGGAGTTATCTATAATTATTATTCAGATATATTTAAAGACAGGTTTAAAGAGCTAATCATAAATACAGATAAAATTGATTCAGCTGATCTTACAATTGATGAAGTTAACTTTCCTGAAAAATATCCTTATGTTTTACTTTCCATGACAATCAAAAACAGGCAGTTTGAAGATGCACCTTACTGGAAAAAATTGATTGAACTTTTAAGAAGTGAACCAATTGATAAAATAATGAAAGACCCTGATGTTGAAAAAAGATGCAATAAAGTAATTGAAGAAAATATAAAATGGAAAAAAATTTTAAATGAAAATACTTCAATAGATGAAAATGTTTCAATTTTAGATTTAAGGTCTTTTGGGACAAAGGCACCGTCTGGCAATAGATTTTTAATTTATTCAATGTTTCCTGAAACTAATGTGAGTGTTAAAATCCGTTATGCAGATGATGATCCCCAAAAAATTATTGTAAGCGTTGGCCATTCAATTTTTAATAAAACCTGTAATGTTAATGTTGGTAAGCTTCTTTCAAAACACAATGGAGGCGGCCATAAAGGTGCTGGAGCATTTTCAGTGAAAAAAGATTTATTTGATGAAAAAATAAAATTTATTATTAATATTTTAAAGAACAATAAACCTTTTACAGATTAGCACCATAAATTTAATGAAGATAAATTTTTTTAAAAAAAACAAAATAAAACAAAATCTATTGGCATTTGATGAAATTTTTAATGCTGGCAGTTCATGCAGAAAATGTGGAAAATGTCAGTCTGTATGCCCTGTTTTTAGACAGACCGGATTTGAGCAGCATACAGCAAGGGGAAAACTCTGCCTTTTAGAAGGCTTAAAAAATGAATTTTTTTTTGATCCCTCTTTGATTGAAGAAGATTTAAGATTTTGTCTTTTGTGCGGTAGATGCATGGAAGCCTGTCCTGCTGGGATTAATACTTTATCAGTTTTTATAAAAGCAAGAATTGCAATGATTGAGTTTGATAAAAAATCTTTTATTAAAAGATTTTTAATAAGAATTTTTGTCAGATTCCCTTTTCTTTTTAAATTTCTAAAACAAAATTCAAATTTAGCTGAAAATAAGCCTGTAAAAAAAATAAATGAAAAAAAACTTATTTTTTTTACAGGATGTCTTTTTGACAGAGCTTTTGATGATACAACGAAAAAAGCTTTGAGTTTTTTTAATCGATCAGGTTTTGATCCTGTTGTTGTTTCACAGGAGTGCTGCGGCCTGCCTTTTTTGTCATCAGGAGATAAAAGCGGGTTTTTAAAGGCAGGCGAGAAACTGTATGAAAAATTTTTGAATTCAGGCTCAAATATAATTGTTTCAGGCTGTCCTACCTGTATATCAACTCTAAAAAAAATATGGCCTGAGTTTTTAAGTTTTGGAGTAGATATGAATAAAAATTTTGAAATATATGATTTCCATGAGTTTGCAGCAAAAATTCTTAAGGAAAATGATATGGAGTTTAAATTAGATTCAGAACAAAAAATGAAATGGCATCTTCCTTGTCATATAAAATCACTTGGTGCTGAAAAAGATGCTGAATATGTTTTGGAAAAATGTTTTAACTTTAAGCCTGAAAAAGATTCTAAGCTTAATTCCTGCTGCGGGTTTGGAGGAACATTTAGTATAGATCATCCATTTATTTCCAAAAAAATTCTTGATGAAAAGTTTGAAGATCTTATGCTTGAAAATGGAGAAATTATTATAACAGGATGTCCTGCATGCATTTTGCAGCTTAAAAGATCTATAAAAAAAAATAAAGTTTTGCACACAATAGACCTTGTTTTTGAAAAATCGGGTTAAAAGGTCTAAAAGGAGTATTTATGGCTCTTTCCAATTCAGAAAGGATAAAAAAGTTTTTTTCAGTTTTTTCGGGTGAAGATCAGGTCTTGATCTTGATTAATGCTGATCCAGATGCCATGTCTTGTGCTATGGCAGTAAAAAGACTTTTATGGAGAAAGGTTGCAGGCGTTTTAATCTGCAGCATAAATAAAGTGAAACGGCCTGACAATCTTTCAATGATAAGGCTTCTTGGAATAAAAATGATCCATATAACTGAACTTGATAAATCAAAGTTTACAAAAGTTGTAATGGTAGATTCACAGCCTGAGCATAGCGAATTATTTAAGGAATTTAAGCCTGATGTTTTAATTGACCACCATCCGGACACCGGATTTAAGGCAAAATTTACAGACATAAGAGCAGCATATGGAGCAACAGCAACAATTTTGACCGAATATTTAAAGGCAGCAGGAATAAAGCCTTCTGTTAAGCTTGCAACAGGTTTATATTACGGAATTAAAACAGATACCTCCAATTTTCAAAGACAGACTCTTCCAGAGGATATCAGAGCCTTTCAATATCTTTTTAAATTTGCAAATATTCATCTTGAAAGACGCATTGATCAGGCTGAAGTTCCACTTGATTTTCTTCAGTATTACGAAAAAGCCTTTCATGCAAAAGTAATAAAAGGAAACAGGCTTTACGTTCATTTAGGAGATGTACCGACTCCAGACGTTTTAGTACAGATTGCAGATTTTTTCATGAGAGTTGATAAAATAAACTGGACAATAGTTTCAGGTAATTGTGAAGAAAAAGTAATAATTATTTTAAGAAACGACGGTATAAGAAAAAATGCAGGAAAAGTTGCAGAGGCAAGTTTTGGAGAATATGGCTCTGCCGGAGGTCACAGAGGAATGGCAAGAGCAGAAATTGATTTTATTTCAATAGAAAAACATGTATCTCCCAGAAATCAGAGAAAACTTGGACTGTGGATAAGAAACCATATAGAGCTTCGCACAGGAAGAAAAGGCAGTAAATCTTGAAAATAACAATTCTTGGTTCAGGGAGCTGTGTTTTTTCACTAAAAAGGGCTGCTTCGTCCATTCTTGTTGAAACAGAAAAAATAAACCTTTTAGTTGATGCTGGTACAGGCTGTACTAGAAGGCTTCTTGAAAAAGGCTTTAAAATTGAGACCCTTGATGGAATTTTTCTTTCACATTTTCATATAGACCACAGCTCAGAACTTGTTCCCATTCTTTTTTCATTAAAATATGGCAATTATTCTAATTTAAAGGAAAAATTTTTCCTTATGGGAGGGCCTGGATTAAATGATTTTTATGAAAAATTAAAAATTGTTTACGGACATTGGATTGATCTTGATGGTAAAATTGAAATTTTGGAATTTGAAAAAATTAATAGCCCAAAAATTGAGTTTTATGATATAGATATTGAAACATTCCATGTAAATCACAGGCCTGAATCTCTGGCATTAAAAATATTGGACAAGAAAAATAAAATATTTGTCTATTCCGGAGATATGGATTTAACTCCTGGATTTGAAATTTTTATAAATAATTGCGACCTTTTAGTTATTGAGTCAGCCATGCCTGACAATTTAAAGGTAGAAGGCCATCTTACTCCGGTTCTTGCAGCTGGAATTGGTTTGAAGGGGAATGTTAAAGAATTGATTTTAACTCATTTTTATCCTCAATGCGAAAAAGATGATTTTTTAATTAATGCTGATAAAATATTTAAAGGGAATATAAAACTTGCAAAAGATCTTATGGAGATAAAATTGTAAATGGAATATTATCCAATATATTTAAATCTTTGCAGAAAAAAAATTCTTGTGGTCGGGGGAGGAAGTGTTGCCTTGAGAAAAACAAAAAGACTTCTTGACGCAAAAGCTTTTGTAAAAGTAGTAGCTCCGCTGTTTCATGAAGGTTTTGAAACCATAAGATCCAATGAAAATCTTGTTTTAAATTTAAAGACATTTGAAGAAAAAGATGCTTTAGATGTATTCCTTGTCTTTGCAGCAACAGATGACAGGGAGCTTAACTTCATTATTTCCGAATTTTGTGAAACCAGGGGAATTCTTTGTAATATTGTAGACAACCCTGAAAAATCAGGATTTATTGTACCGTCGTGCATTAAAAGAGGGGACTTAATGCTTGCTGTTTCAACAGGCGGAAAAAGCCCTGCTTTGTCAAGAAAACTTAGAAAGGACCTTGAAAAGGAATTTGGCGATGAATATGAAATTTTTCTTTATTTTCTTGGAGAAATAAGAAATGCAATTTTAGAGAAAAGAAGAGGTAATCCTGAAAACAGAGATATATTTAGGGAAATGGTTTTTGGTAATTTGTTGAGTTCCATCAAAAATAAAGATATTGAAGGAATAGAAACTGAATTAAGACAAATTTTAGACAGCAGGGATTTGGCTGAAGGTCTTATGGATAAATTACTTGAAGAAAAAAATGATTATTTTTTTGATGTGGAAAAAAATAGTTTCTTATTTTTATCAAGAGAGAGCGATTTATGATTTTTGGTGGCTTAGTACTTTTTATTTTATCCTGTTGTTTTTATGTGATTTTTCAAGTTAAAAACAAAAGCTTTTACAGAAAATCGGGCTTTTTTTCTCTTTGTTTCGGATTTTTGCTGATTGGTCTTGAACTTGTACTCGCAAGCTTTGATTCTGGATATATATCTGCTTTTGGAGTGAGAAATGTATTGATAATTTCTGCATTTTCAGTCTCATTTTTTTTCCTTCTTCTTTTTATCAAATTTAAAATAGATCTGGTCGGAGCTGCAGTGTCTTTTTTTTGTGTATTTTTGACAGGAGCAGCACTTTTTTTTGATAAAACTCAATATTTAGGCCAAGAAGATTTTAATATTTTTATGACAGCCCTTCATGTTTTTTTTACTTTTTTTGCAAATGCTGCTTTTTTTACCGCTTGTGTAATAGGGCTTTTTTATGTTGTCCAAGAACAAAATATTAAGCTTAAAAAACACGGAATAATATTTAAAAGACTTCCATCTCTTGAACTACTTGAATCTTCGGGTAATTTTTGTATAACCTGGGGCTTTTTTTTTCTTACAATTGGTCTTGGAATAGGCGTTGTTGCCTCCAAACAGACTTTTGGCAGTTTTCTTATGATGGATGCAAAAGAAGTCTGGTCTTTTTTGGTTTGGTTGTTGTATGCTGCTTTAATCCATGGAAGGCTTACTTCAAGATGGAGAGGTAAAAAAGCTGCTGTTATGGCAATAATTGGTTTTTTTATAGTTGTTTTTTCCTTTATAGGAATAAATATATTTATGGATACAACCCATGGTGAATATTTTCTGGGTAAATTAATAATTAGAGGTTAAGTTTTATGAGTGTTTTAAACCAGCAGGAAATTGTAGTTGCAGGTATGAATCACAGAACAGCACCTGTGGAAATAAGAGAAAAATTGTCATTAAATCAAGATGAAATTAAAAATGCACTTGAACTGATGAAGGAAAAAAAGGCCTTTAATGAGGCTTTTTTATTTTCTACCTGCAATAGAGTTGAAGCTGTTTTTGTTTCGGATTGTCCTGAAGAAGGCTTAAAAAAAATTTTTGAAATTCTTGCCATTGTTAAAAATATTCCAATGTCTGATTTTATTTCCTGTTTTTATAAATTAACAGGACTTGATGCGGTAAAACATATATTTAGAGTTGCTTCAAGCCTGGACTCAATGATTCTTGGAGAGCCTCAGATTCTTGGACAGGTAAAAAATGCTTATAAATGTGCTACCTCGGCAGGAAGTTCTAAAGTCATTTTAAACAGACTTTTTCACAGGGCGTTTCAGGCTGCAAAGCGTGTCAGGACAGAAACCGGAATTGGCGGCCATGCTGTTTCCATAAGTTATGCAGCAATTGAACTTGCCAAAAAAATATTTGGAAATCTTTCAAATAAAAAAGTCCTTCTTATTGGTGCAGGAGAAATGGCAGAGCTTGCAGTAGAGCATCTTGTTCAAAATAATGTTTCTCATGTTTTTGTTGCCAACAGGACATTTGAAAAAGGCCTTGACCTTGCTAAAAGATTTTCCGGTTCTGCAATAAGATTTGAAGAACTGATTTCAGCTTTTCAATGGGTTGATATAATTATATCTTCTACAGGAGCACCTGATTATATAATTTCAGGAAAAGAAATGCGGCCTGTAATGAAAAACAGAAAAAACAGACCTCTTTTTTTTATTGATATTGCTGTTCCAAGGGATATTGATCCAGATCTAAATAAAATAGACAATATTTATCTCTATGATGTTGATGATTTGCAAGATGTCGTAGAAGTAAATATGGAAGAAAGAAAAAAAGAAGCAGCTCTTGCAGAAGAAATAGTTGATGAAATGTCAAAAAAATTTTTAATCTGGAAAAAAAGCCTTCAAATTGTTCCAACAATAGTTGAGCTTAGAAAAAAAGTTCAGGATGCAGTTGAATATGAAATTTTCAGGACAATGAAGGATAATCATCTGGAAAAATCTTTTGGAAGTGAATCTGTTGACAAAATGGTTGATTCAATTTGCTCACGGCTTTTGCATGACCCAATAAATTTTCTTAAAAATCCAGGCTCACACAGGGATGTTCAGTCCTATCTTCTTTTGGTCAGAAATCTTTTTAATCTTGATGATAAAAAAAAAGATGAATTTAGTCCTAAAATAATAGAAAAGTGACTTGCCTTTTATCGCTGATTTTCCATTTATTTATTATAAATTTAAGTTTTAAGCATTAGACAAAGCCAAGAGTCTGATGCTATTTGCGTTTGCAGGGGCTTATAAGGTTTATTCAATATAAGTTAACATTGTTATTTTATCTTTACAATTTTCACTTGATTTGTTACAAAACCGTTTTAACTTATATCTGATAGACTGAACCTAGATGAAAGGTATAATCCCATGAAAGAAAAAGATGTTCAGTATTTTAAAGAAATTTTGACAGAGCAGTTAAAAGAACTTCTTGCCCATGGAGATAACACTGTAAGCGGAATGACAGAATCAAAGGAGAATTTTCCAGATCCTACAGACAGAGCTTCCCATGAAACAGACAGAAATTTTACATTAAGAATTCGTGACAGAGAGCATAAGCTGATTAAAAAAATTAAAAAAGCACTTGCAAGAATAGAAGAAGGTACTTTTGGCATTTGTGAGGGCTGCGGTGAAGAAATTTCAATTGAGAGATTAAAAGCTAGACCCGTTACAACTGAATGCATTGACTGCAAAACCAAAGCTGAGGCCCGTGAAAGAGCTCTTGGCATATGAATTAAATGATAGATTTACATATACATACCACTGCATCAGATGGTGTAAATTCTCCTGAAAAAATTGTGGAAATGGCTTCAAATATGAAACTTGAGGCTATTTCCATAACAGATCATGATACGCTTGAAGGTTCAAGGCAGGCTATTAAAATTATTGGGGAAGAAATACCTGAAATTCTTACTGGTGTTGAAATTAGTACTTCTGCACCAAAAGAATTTAATATTTCTGAAAGTGTTCATGTCCTGGGATACAGAATTGACTTAAATAGTAAGTCTCTTGAAGAAGAGCTTTTGCTTCTCAGGGATTC
>JAVERC010000071.1:0-11542 GCA_034007295.1 Desulforegulaceae bacterium
ATAGATGAAATGGTTCTTGATAATTCAAGGGATAAAAAGTTTCTTTCATCATTTTTATACTATTTTGGAATTCTTACCATTGCAGAAGAGACTTTGGATTTACAAATAAGACTTAAAATACCAAACATGGTTGTAAAAAGTCTTTATGCAGAAAAGCTCTGCAATATTTTAATACCTGATCCAATGGAAAGAGATGAAGGAAGGGATGCTGCAAAACTTGTTTATCAAAAGGGCGATATTCAGCCTTTATGCGATTTTGTTGAAAAAAAATATTTCAAGGTTTTCAGCAACAGGGATTACATACTTGCCAATGAACTGACTCTTAAGACCGCATTTTTAACACTTTTATACAACGATATAATTTTTTTAATGGATTCTGAAAATGAAATATCAAAAAGATATTCAGATCTTACAATGATAATCCGTCCTGATAAAAGATATGGAAAAGTATACGATGTATTGATGGAATTTAAGTTTGTAAGCTTGAAAGATGCAAAACTTACAGGAAAACAGGCAGAAAGTTTAAGTTATGATGAAGTAAAAAATCATCCTCTGGTAAAAGAGAAAATGGAAGAAGGTATTGATCAGGTAAAAGACTATTCAGCAAAGCTTGAAGAAAAATACAAGGATCTAAGACTTCAGAAATTTGTAATTACCTCCATTGGTTTTGAAAGAGTCTGTTATGAAAAGGTTGGTGATGCTCCTCCTCTTTGAATTAATTCAGGTTAAGGGGTGCATGATACTTTCTGACCATCACATGTGCAGGCTTTGTAATAAAACGACGTGAATTGCACCCAAACCTTGCCATTGGACCCATCTACCGGAATAAGTTATAAAGGGTACCTTCCGGTGTATTTAATGTCGCTACAAAAAAGCCGGAACATTATAAATACAATTAATAAAATAATGCACTCACGTAAATACTCTATCTACTGCAGCAAACAGTTTTAGGTCAGCCTACAAATATCAGTTTCAAAATTTATTCATCTTGTTTCAAGTATTTCATCCAAAATTTCAAATAGGGAAATTAAATTTATCAGCTGGGAATGGGTTTTTCAGCTGTTTTTTTATTTAAGTTGCTAAAAGCAGAGGAGAAAAAAATGTATTTTTGTAAGCAATTGTTTAGATTGAGTTTAGCATCAGTATTTTCATTAGTGCTGATTACAGCCGGGACTTGCTACTCCAGTGATCTGGAAAAAATTAAAACCGAAACAATAACAGTAACCGCAGACAAAAGAGAAAAAAATATTCAGGAGATTCCTGGAAGTGTTTCAGCATTGAGCGATATCCAGATAGAGGATGCAGGTATTGATTCTATAAAAGACATTGATTCCTATATTCCAAACTTTGAAATATATCCAATATACGGAGCCGGCGGTTACCAAAGTATAAGAGGGCAGAATAATATGGTTTATGATTCACCTTCAGTTGGTTATTATATTGATGATGTTCCATCAACTTTTGGTTTTACCGGAGTTCAGACAAGTCTTTTTGATATTGAGCGCATTGAAGTTTTAAGAGGGCCTCAGGGGAACCTTTACGGAATGAACTCTGCAGGAGGTGTTGTAAACATAATAACTAAGAAACCAGAAAACACTTTCAGGGCAAATGCTTCATCAGAAACTGGATCATATAATTTAAAAGCATATAAAGCAGCCATAAGCGGTGCCGTCTTAGAAAATAAACTTTTTGTGGGTTTATCTGGTTCATACACAACAAGAGACAGCTTTATTGATGAAGAAAAAGCTCCAACAAGAAAAGAAAAGAGAAATGCAGGGAGATTACAGCTAAGATGGGTTCCAACTGATAATACAGATATAATTTTTACAGAAACAAATGATAATTATTACTGCAATTTTGATCCTATGGTTGTACCGTCTTATGACGAATTTAAAATAAAACACAGAGGAATAGCTGAAGGTGAGGAAATAACTGATATAACTCATTCTTTAAGTATCAAGCACAGTACTTCTTTTTGCGATATAACTTCAATAACAGCAAAAAATGAATATGAAAGAGATGCTGTAGCAGGAAAAGATTACTTATCCGACGGAGAAAATAAAAAATACAGAATTCTTGAACCCGATGAAAAGCAGTTTATTCAGGAGATCCGTTTTGCATCAAATAATGAAGCCAGCAATTTTCAGTGGATTGCAGGCGGGTTTTATCAAAATGGGGTATTTGAGTCCTATTATAATATGAGAACTGATACAGGAACAGCAGGTGCACCTACAGGAATTTATACTGATGATCTAAGCACAGCTGAACTTGAAACAGATACTTTTTCAATGTTTGGTCAGGCAGACTATAGATTTTTTGAAAAGATCACTTTATCAGCAGGGCTAAGGCTTGATTATGATAAAAAGGAAAATGATTTTTATCACATCACAAACGGAGTTGTAAAAGGCGATTACAAAGATTCAACCTCATGGACAAATTACTCACCAAAGGCTTCGTTAAGCTACCATGCAAATGAATCAGTAATGGCATATTTGAGTATTGCAAAAGGTTATAAGTCAGGCGGTTATAATACAATTTCGTTAAATACTGCTGACGCTGCATCATATGACCCTGAATATGCAGTGTCCTATGAAACCGGTATAAAAACAAACTGGTTTGGAAACAGATTGATAGCAAATCTATGTGCTTTTTACACTAAAGTTGATGATATACAGATTACTTATATGCCGACAGGCACATGGGAATTTATCACAAGGAATGCCGCAGAAGCAACAACCTGGGGTATTGAACTTGAATCTGTTATTCGTCCGTTCACAGGATTTCAGTTAACAGGCTCCTTTGGTTTTCTTGATGCTGAATTTCAAAAACATAAAGTTAGTGAATATGAAGGAAATACCATTCCTTTTACTCCAAAATACAATGGATCTGTAATAGCAGAATATTATTTTCCAGTTGGGATTTATCTAAGAGGTGAAGGAATATGGCATGGTAAAAGTTATTTTACTGAAGACAACAAGTACAGTCAAAGCGAATATGTTATTGCCAATGCTAAGATTGGGTATGAAATAGGAAAATTCAGCGTAAATTTTTATGCAGACAATATTTTTGACAAGACATATTTTACAATTTTTAATGAAAGAGGAAATGTCGATAAGGGTGTTACAGGTGCTCCACGTACTTTAGGACTAAGTGCTTCCTTTAAGTTTTAAAAGAATTAATTTTGCTTTTGATGAAATAAGTGGCATTGCCTGATAAAGATATAAAAAAATCAGACAATGCCTTAATTTTTTTTGGATATAGCTGTTAAATTAAATGATAAATATTAGTTGAATAAAAAAAATTGGTTTTTGGACAATCACATAATTTCAAAATTATAGTCTATAAAAGATTTAGGTTATATGCTCAATTTTTTAAAATTGTCCGGTTCAGGTTTAAATTCATTACAGGACAGTTGAATTGTTTTAAATTTTTATATACTATACCTTTAATTTTTTTATTAATTAAAAATACTTTTAGCTGAAAAAGAAAAAAATGATACTTATAACTTCAATTATATGCATGATGCTTGTGTATTATTATCTTGATACAGGGTTGGCTCTGGGGTTTATTACAGCCCTTGTTATTGAAATATTTTTTCTTATGACTTTTTATAATATTTTAAAAAATACAGAGGAAAAAGTTAAAAGGTCCTATGAAAAAATTCTTTTGGAAGTTCGGGAAAAACTAAAGCAAAAAGAAAATTATATCAATAAGATAAAAGAAATTTATCCTGACATAGATATAAAAATTGCTGCAAGGGAAGAAAATGATGAAGATCAGGAAAAAACAGAAGATCAAGCCTGAATTTAATAGCTAGTGATTTTTAAAAACGAGAATTTTGTTTCAGTTCAGGTAAGGTAAAATTTAACCTGTAAACAGACTCAAAAAAAATTGTACAGCATCTGATAAATTAGTATTTTAAAGTTCTAGAAGAAGAGATACATCTTTGCCTTTAGCCTGGGGATCACCAAGATTTGAAGCAAGGGTTTTTATAAAAAAAATTTTTAGTTCATTTTTTGCTGCATATCTTTCTATATCATCTTCGGATTTTGCTATTGCATAAACTCTGTTGATATTTGAGTTTGCTCTGGTGTATTGGATTTCAAATAAATATTTTATTTCAAACATTGGGCCTCTTTAACAATTAAAATTTATTATTTGGAGACTGAATTGAAAAAAACAAAATTCTTAAATTTTTCGCTCCAGCATTATTTTTTGTTTGGTATTATTGGTTTTATTTTTTTTCTGATTTATTCAATGCTAAAACCCTATCTTAACTCAATAATTATGGGAGTTTTGCTTTCATTCCTTTTTATGCCTCTGCATACTAAATTTCTTAATCTAACTAAAGGGAAAAAAAATTTATCTGCTTTTTTATCAAGCTTTTCCCTGGCGTTTCTTGTTTTGATTCCTGCCATAATAATTCTTACAAGCATTATTTTTCAGGGCATAAATTCCTTTGATGCAATTTACAAATGGTTTGCTGAAGGGAATTTTTCAAAATACAGCACAGATTTTCAGGATAAAATAACATATTTAAAAGATAAATTTCCAATTCTTGCAAGAATGCTTCCAGAAACAACACTTGGAAATGCAGATTTTGAAAAGCAGGTCTTAAATTTTTTTTCAAACCTCATAAAATGGCTTATGGGGCAGGGAAAGCAATTTGCCGGAAGTGTTTTAAACACAGGTGTCAGTTTTTTTATGATGATGGTTGTATTTTTTGTAATGATAAGGGATCAGGACAAGATAATAAAAAATTTTTTTCATATTCTTCCGCTTAAGCAGTCCCATGAATTAAGAATTGTTGAAAAAACAAGGGTTCTTTTTAAGTCTGTTATAATGGGAAATATTTTTACTTCACTTGCTCAGGGTGCTGCCGGAGGAATAGGCTTTGCAATTGTCGGATTCCCTGCATTATTCTGGGGAGCTGCAATTGCTCTTGCCTCGCTGATTCCTGTAGTTGGAACTGCTCTTATATGGGTGCCTGCTTCTATCTGGCTTTTTATTTCAGGCAAAATCGGCCTTGGTATATTTTTGATAATCTGGTTTATTTTGATTGTAGGACTTGCAGATAATGTTTTAAGGCCGGTTTTTATGAAAAGCGAAGGCGGAATGGGGCCTGTGCTGATATTTTTTTCAATTCTTGGCGGTATAAATGTATGGGGGCTTTTAGGACTTATTTACGGGCCTATGGTTTTTGGATTTGGATTTATACTAATTTATATCTATGAAATAGAATTTTCTGAGTATCTAGAATATCAGGATGAAAATTAATGACTAAAAAATTATTTGTTATTTTTACTGTTTTATTTTTGTTTTTAAATTCGTCTTTTTTATTTGCTGAAAATAATCTTGTTGAAACCTTAAATTCAATAGAAAGCATTTCTTTTTGCAATAAAAAAATTCCCCTTGAAAAAAATAATGTAAAAGAACGACTTGAAAAGGAAGTTTTGCTTGTATGCCATAACAGGCCTCAGGTTATATTGTGGCTAAAGCGGTCTGGCAGGTATTTTCCAGAAATTGAAAAAATATTAAAACAGGAAAATCTTCCAGACGATTTAAAATATGTGGCAGTTGTTGAAAGTGCTTTAAGACCTCATATACGCTCATCTCAAAATGCAGTCGGCTTCTGGCAGTTTATTCATTCAACCGGAGCTTTGCACGGACTTCATATAGATAAATCCATTGACGAAAGATGTGACATAATAAAATCAACAAAGGCTGCTGCATTGTACATGAAAAGCCTTTATGAAAAATTTAAGAGCTGGGAGCTTGCTCTTGCTGCATACAATATTGGAGAAATGCGTATAGAAAGAGAGCTTGAAGCACAGGATACAGATAATTATTATGATTTATGGCTGCCTGAGGAAACAATGAGATATGTTTTCAGGATTTTTACTGCAAAAATAGTTTTTGAAAAAAGAAAAGAGCTTGGATTTGATCTCAATGATTCAGACTATTACTATCCTTATGAAACAAAAAAAGTTAAAATTTGGCTTGATCATACTGTTCCAGCATCTGTATGTGCAAAGGCTCTTGGTTTGTCTTTATATGATTTTAAACTTTTAAATACAAAAATTATTGGAGATTATCTTATAAAAGGCGAAACTTTTATAGATATTCCTGCAAAACATACCCCCAAAAAATTTTTTACTGAGTTTGAAATTTTAAAAAATAAATGGGTAAGGGAGCATACTGTTTTTTATTACACAGTTAAAAGAGGTGATTCACTTATAAAAATTGCTGATGAGTTTGAAGTAAGAACAAAAGATATTCTTGAATGGAATAAGCTTGATTACAAAGATTATATTTATCCAGGCCAGAAACTTGTAATAAAAAGCAGCTCTTTAAAATTAAGACAATAATTTTTTGAAAAAAATTTGTAAGTGTTTTCTTTAAGTTGCAGCTTATACAGGTTTTTTTAAATATTTTAATCAGGATTT
The DNA here is from genome assembly GCA_034007295.1 of Desulforegulaceae bacterium. Classification (GTDB taxonomy): domain Bacteria; phylum Desulfobacterota; class Desulfobacteria; order Desulfobacterales; family JACKCP01; genus JACKCP01. Next base: position 6,447 of record JAVERC010000071.1, read on the forward strand.
ATCAAGTGCAAATTCAACAAATACAGGAAAATGATCAGAAGGATATTTCCCGTTTTCACAATATTCAATTATTTTTCCAGATAGAGGCGATAAATTTCCGCTGTATAAAATCCAGTCAATTCTTCCTGTATTTGGGATGCCTGTAAAACCATGAAAAGTTGCAGACTGGAGATTTGAAAACGGATCTTTAAAATGTGGCGGATTTTGGAATACAAATTGATAATAGCATTTGCCTGTAGGGTCTGCATTAAAATCACCGCATAAAACCTTGGGTATTTTTTTATTCAGGCAGGACAATTTATGCCTTATAAGATCAGCACTTTTTATCTGTACGCTGTCTTTAAAATCAAAATGAGTATTTGTAATTGAAATCAGTTTGTTTTTTTTTGAAAAAAGAGCTGTAACAGCCTGCCTTGGCCACTGGCTTTCTAAAAATTTGCTTTCTAAATATGGTGTATTGCTTAAAAAAAAATGTTCACTTAAAACGCATTCAAAGTCTTTTTTGTAAAAAATTGGAATTTCCTGCCAGTTAGGATCTTTTTTGCCGTAAAGTCCTGTGACATTATAATCAGGCAGATTTTTTTTAAGATATTCAAGCTGAAAATCATTTACTTCCTGGATGCCTATGAAATCAGGATTTTTTTGTGAAATAAGATTTATTACACTTTTTTTTCTATTGTCCCAGGGATTTTCAATATCAGGGGCAAGGCCAAAACGGATATTAAAGGTCATTATTGAAAATGATTTGAAATTCATAATTAAAAATTTAACTTTTTTAAAATTTGTAATAAGACATTAATTTTGAAAACATAGAAATAAAAATAAATAAAGTAAAGGTAAAATTATGGATTTAACCTTTGAAAAAAGTTTTGTTGATCACTACAAAAATAAATTAAATAAAAAAAAATTGTATTTAATAGAAACAGAAAAAAATAATAAAAAACTTAAAGATTTTATGGAAAATTTAAAACAAATTTTTCCGTGGGCAGATTTTGAGGTTAAAAAAGGAAATGAGCAAAAAATTGAAATTAATAATTTTTCATTTTTTGGTTTTCCTTATGGCCGTCTTGCAAATTATTTAATAAAAACTGCATGTCTGCCTGAAAAAAAGGTTTTTTCTGACAAATTCACACAAAGGTTTTTTGTTTCCTCAATGTGTCCAAATTGTCCAAAGGCTTTTGATCTTTTAATTGAATTTTTAAAAAATAAGAATATTGAAACTAAATTTTATTTTTGTGATGATAATCAAGATTTTGCAGACAATTTCGGCGTAATGTCTGTTCCCTGTCTTATTATTGAAAAAAATGGAAATGAAATTCAAAGGCTTGTAGGCAGCCTTAATTTAGAAGACCTTAATGCCTTATTTGAGGAAAAAGACAAAAACGAACTTACATCAGAGTATTTTATAAATATTATTGAACAGGGAAAGGCAGCAGATATTGCAGATATAATGATATCTGAAAATAAAGTATTTCAAGGCTTTGTTTCTTTATTTCAGTCTTCTAAATTAGGCATAAGGGTTGGTGCTGCTGTAACAGCTGAAATTTTAGCTGAAAAATCCCAATTTTTATTTGAAGACCTTGTTACACGACTTAATGAAATTTATTTTGAAGCTTCAATAGAAACAAAGGGTGATATTTTATATTTGTTTTCATTATCTGAGCAAAAAAATAAGTGGATAAAACAAATTGAAAAAATTTCAAAAATAGAATCAAATGAAATTTTAAAAGAAATTATTGAAGATTCTCTTGAAACACTTAATTCAGAACTTAATTGAATTATTTTTGAAACTTAATTGACAATAGTTAAGTGATTTATAAATATTAAAATTTAGTGGCTGGACAAAAACAAGCTTTTGTTAAAGTTAAAAATCAGTTTTTAGTAAAGATTTATTAATTATTTTTGAATATTACCAGTAAATTAAAAAAAAGAGTGCTTTTTTTGAGCAGCTTACTAGAATCATAAGGCATATGATTTAAGTTAATACTATATTCCATTGGAGGATAAATGGATTTAAAAAAACTAGAGCATGAAATAAGAACTCATCTTGAAAATGGAAATAAAGATCAGGCTGTACAATCGGTTTATCAGGCTGTTTTATTTTTTGCAAAAAATAAAGAATTTACAAAGGCAGAGGCTTTAAGAGATAAAATTTATGAAATTGATCCACTAGCACTTACAGAAATAGTTGAATCTGCTGAAATTATTGAGAGGGAAAAAAACGAGGCAATTGATAAAAATCATCAGAGCATATTTAAAAAACTTTATTCTGACCTTACTTCGGAAGAAGGCAATGCACTTTTCTTTTCAATGAAAGAAGAACATTTCAGTTCTGATGATGTTTTTTTCCGGCAGGGTGAAAAAAATAATAATCTTTACTTTGTAAATAAAGGCAGTCTGAAAATTCTTCATAAAAAAGACAAGGAAGATATTTTTATAAGAGAAGTAGCTCCAGGAGCAATTGCAGGTACAGAGTCGTTTTTTAAAACATCTGTATGCACAAATACTCTTGTTGGAAGTTCCCAGGGTTCCTGCCATATTCTAAACAAAGAAAGGCTGGATAAGCTAAAGGAAGATTTTCCAGGACTTGAACCAAAGTTAAAGGATTTTGCCTTTACCCTTAAAACAACATCTGCACTTGTTCAGGAAAAAGGTGTAAATAGAAGAATTCACAAAAGATTTTCAACTAATGGTGTAATAGTTTTCCAGATACTGAGTGCTTCTGGAAAAGCAATAGGAAAAGTTTTAAAAGGTAAATTGTCAGATGTTTCTTCAGGCGGTCTTTCATTTTATTTTACTACTTCAAATGAGAAAAACGTAAAACTGCTTCTTGGAAGAGAGCTTATGATGAAATTTATTATACCTGAATCAAAAAACAGGGTTGATATCAAAAAAAAAGGCCAGGTTTTAAGCGTGCTGCCTCAAATGAGCCATGAATATTCAATTCATATTCAATTTGATAATCTTCTTGATCCAAAATTTCTTATGTAGTTGCGGAACGAAAACGGCCTTTTTTGTCCATTTCTGCGTCAGATTCAAAATTTAATCCTCAAAATACTCCATGTATTCCTGCGGTTAAATTTTTCATCTTCCTTGAACTGAGCAAAAAATTCTCGTTTTCGGCCAATCACTATGTAGTTGCGGAACGAAAACGGCCTTTTTTTTATTATAAAGCGAGATTTAAAATTTAATTCTTAAAATACTAAATGTATTCTAAAGGTTAAATTTTTTAATCTTTCTTGAACTCAAACAAAAATTTCTTTTTTTTGACAATGACTAAGTAGATTTTTCCGGTTTTATTTTTAAATAAAAACCGGAAAAAACCTTATAAAAGATTTTCAAAAGCCTTGTAAAGATTATCAAATTCAAATTTAAAACCACAATTTATAAGTTTTTGAGGATCAGCTTTTTGGCTCATTAAAAGGCTTTTGCCAAATTCTCCTGCAAAAATTTTTAAGGCAGATTCAGGAACTTTTAAGAAAGCAGGCCTGTTTAAAATTTTCCCAAGAATGTTTGTAAATTCTTTTTGAGTTACAAATTCTGGAGCTGTAAAATTATAAATTCCATTATTTTCAGGATTTTCAAGAAGAAAAATACATGCATTTACAAGATCTTCAATATGAATCCACGGGAAAAAATTTTGTCCTGATCCAAGTACAGGATTAAGCATAAATCTTGCATATGGAAGCATTTGTGCAAGAGCTCCGCCTTGTTTTCCAAGAACTATTCCAAATCTCATGATACATGTTCTTGAATTTTTTTCTTGAGCTTTTAAGGCTTCACTTTCCCAGTCTTTGCAGACATTTGAAAGAAAATCGTTACCAGAGCTGCTTTGTTCATTTAAAAGTTCATTTTTCCTGTCCCCGTAATATCCTGCTGCTGAAGTGCTTATTAAGATGTTTTGTTTTTTTTCATCAATTGCATTTACTATATTTCTTGTTGTAGAAATTCTTGAATCATAAATAAGGTTTTTATAATTTTTGGTCCAGAATTTAAAAATTGTAGCACCTGCCAGATTAATTACAGCATCTGAATCTGCAATTTCTTTTTGCCATTCACCTTGAGAGGTTGTATCAGCAGAAACAAATTTCAAGTTATTTATATTGGAATGATTTTTTGCAATATCAATTGAAACAATTTCATAATTTTTTGAAACAAGTTTATTAACAATATTTTTTCCTACAAATCCATTTCCGCCGACTATTGTTATTTTCATTATTTTATCTCCTTTGTCTTTTTTGTTCTTTTCCTCTAAATGCTGTTATTACAGCTGCTGCAAGTGCAAGAAAAGCTGTTGCAGTCATTGTTATGCCAAAGGCTTTCATAAATGCATAATTCATTTCAGGAACATAGCTGCTTAGTGTTTTTCCTTGTGATTGTGCCTTAAAATAAAAGTTAAACAAGGATCCTGCCATTGCAATTCCTAAAACCATTCCAAGATTTCTTGCAGCTGCCATGATAGCACCCCCTGTTCCTTTTATTTCTTCAGGAACAGAGGTCATAAGTGCAGCACTGTTTGGAGAAATAAAAATTGAAGTTCCAATTCCAACAAGAGAAAGAGCAAAAATAATTGAGTAAGTATTTGAGTCAATACCAAGTCTTGAGCAAAGCCATACTCCAGAAAATAAAACCAGCATGCCTGCAGTACATAAAATTCTTGAACCAAGATAATCTGAAAGATTGCCTGAAACCGGCGATACAAAAAAAAGAAATGCAAAAGGAACCATCATTATATAACCTGCTGTCTGGGAGTCAAGACCCTTTGCTTTCATAAGATAAAAAGGCATAAGAAAAATAATTACAAATAAAATCATAAAAAGAAGAACACCTGAAAGAGAGGTTATTGAAAGCATTCTGTTTTTAAAAATTTTTAAATTTAAAATAGGATTTGCTGCTTTTTTTTCGTTCAAAATAAACAAGATGAAAAATAATATAAAAACGCCTGCAAATGATGCAAATTTAAGTGATTTAAAACCCCATTCATATCCATGGGTTAAAACAAGAAGAAAGCTTCCTATTGAAGCTGCGGCAAAAAAAGAACCTTTGTAGTCAAATTTATGGTTATTTTTATTTGTTTTAAAATTTTTAAGTATAAA
>JAVERC010000019.1:0-59774 GCA_034007295.1 Desulforegulaceae bacterium
TGGAAAAGGAAGATAATGCTGTAATCTCAAATATTGTCCAGGGTTTTGGAATTGATGATATGCTGAAAGATGTTTCAAAAGACAAAAAATTTATTACATCTTTTTTATATTATTTTGGAATCTTAACCATTGCTGAAGAAACTGATGATTTAAAAGTAAGGCTTAAAATTCCAAATATGGCTGTTAAAAGTCTTTATGCAGAAAAAATATTAAATATTTTAATTGAAAATCCAATGGAAAGGGACAAGGGAAGAGAGGCTGCAGAACTTGTATATCAAAAAGGCGATATAGCCCCTTTATGTGAATTTGTAGAAAATAATTATTTTAAAATTTTCAGTAACAGGGATTATATTTTAGCAAATGAACTTACCCTTAAAACCGCATTTTTAACACTTTTATATAATGATTCAATTTTTCTAATGGATTCTGAGGCTGAAATTTCAAGAAGATATTCTGATCTTACAATGATAATCCGACCTGACAGGCGTTATGGAAAAATTTATGATGTTTTAATTGAATTTAAGTTTGTAAGCCTTAAAGAAGCTGGACTAACAGGTAAAGAAGCAAAAAATTTAAGCTATGAAGAACTAAAAAACATGGCTCAGATAAAAAAGAAATTTAAAGAGGGAATAATTCAGGTTAAAGATTATGGAAAAAAACTTGAAGAAAAATACAATGACTTAAGGCTTCAGAAATTTGTTGTTACAGCTCTTGGATTTGAGCGTGTTTGTTTTCAAAAGGTTGGAGATGCTCCACCTCTTTGATTTTAATTGGTTTTTGAACAAGTTTACAAGTTTTGATTATTTTATTTTCATATTGCCTAAATAATCAAAAAATTCTAGTTCTCGGCCAATTAGGACTTAAACATATACACAAAGTTTAAACATTAATCTTATATATTGGAGAATAAAATGGAAAATTTAATTTATAAGCCAAACCCCAGCTCAGTACAATATATGACATCAAATGGAAAACATTTCCCAATAGAAACAGAGGTCAAAGTAATTAAAACTTTTGAAGATTATTTACATACAAAAACTCAAAATTGCCGCCAAAAAATTTCAGTTTTTGCAAAACCAAATGCAAATTTGTATTCTTTAAATATTTTCAACGTGAATGCTAAGGAAGCACAAAAAGTTATTTCAAATTTTTATAATTTTTATACAGATAATACGGATAAAAACTTATTTGTAGCTTTTAGAAAATATTGTGATTCTAATCCTTTAAAGTTTTTAGGATTTGCTTTTATGAGTCCAAAAACTAAAAATAAATTTGAAAAAAATATGCAGACTGATTTAAAAAAAATACTTGAAGATATAAATTTAAAACCAATTGGGAAATTTATTTTAAACCAGAGATATTACAAAAAAATTGTTGGTCATTTTTATCAAAGATTTTTGTAAACACAGCTGTTTAATAAGACTTGTCTATTAAAGGCCATTTATAAAACAAGCCATAAAAATAAAACCACTGAATATATTTAAAATATTCAAGTATTTAGGGACATTCATACTTGATCAGGAAAAACGCAATTTTTATTCATGGAAAAAGGTATTTATTCCAGGCATTTAAAAATTAATTCTTGTCCCCCAAAAAGCACAACAGTCAATTAATAACCTGTTACTAAAAATGAAAAATGCTTTAGCTGTGATTATCAAATACCATAAACCTGAATTGAGCATTTCATTCTTTTAAAGTAAAAACATAAAACCCTGGAGCTATTCCAATTAGAAAAATATTGTTTTTCATTTTTTTGTCTCTTTAATTTAAATTTTTATTTTCTTAACCGATAGTGTATCTATATTATTTTTTTAACCTGGAGGGAAACAATGAATTTAAAAAAAATATTTTTCCAAAACTTTTTATGCTTCTTATTTATTTTATTGCCTCTTTTTATACCTTTACAGGCTTTTTCAGCCTCAGTCACCCTTGATGCTACTGCAACAATTGAAGCAGCAGCACTTACAGCAACACAGCAAAACAGTCTCAATTTCGGAACAATAATAATATCAGATCAGGAAAGTACTATCAGAATCAATGCATCGGCAGGTGCTGCAACCCCTTCTGTTGAGTCAGGTACAGCTTCTGTTTCAGGGGGGGGAAGTGGGCTTATCTATGTTACAACAAATATTGATTCAAATGTAACCATTGTCTATCCAGCTTCTGCTACCATTGCAAATGCAGCTAATCAACTTACAATAAACAACATATCAGCAAACTCTACACCAAGCCCTTTAAATGCAGTAACAGGAACAAACAATGAAATCCACGTTGGAGGAATACTAACAGTTCCGGCCTCACAAACAGCTGCAACATACACAGGAACCATGTCAATTACAGTAAACTACTAGACATATGAAGTTTAAAAGCTTTTTTTTTATTATTGTTTTATTAACTTATAATGAAATTTATTGTGCTGAAATAACAGCTGTTTCACCAATTAATTTTGGAACAATAACAGCATCTTTTCATGGAGACATAATACAAATCAATGCAAATTTTGGCACTGCACCGCCTTTTGTTCTTTTAGGTGGAAAATCAGTTGTTTCCGGAGGACAAAGCGGGCTTGTAGTTTTAAAGCCTGACTCTCCAGGACAAATGGTAAATATAGCCTATCCTGTTTCAATTGAAATAACAAATGGTGCAAATAAAATGAAAATAAGGGATTTTTCATCCAACTCAACACAAAATTTTGTTACTGAAAATACTTCTCCAGTAAATATTAATATTGGGGGTGTACTTGAAATTGAATCTAATCAAAAATCAGGCAGTTACTCAGGATCTGGCATAATTAATATAATAATCAATAATCCATAAAAGAAAAAAACATGAAAATAAAAACAGCTCTTATATTTATACTTTTTTTTTCTTCAGCATCAAATTGTTTTTGCTGGGAAAAAAATGTCCTTATTTCACCCCTTAGAATTGTAATTGATAACAATAAACGAACTGAAACCGCAAAAATAATAAACCCTGGAGATTCTAAAACCACATACAGAATTTCTCTTGTTTCCATTGATTCAGATATTTACGGAGTTCAAAAAGAAAACAATAATCCTTTGGTTACTCAGTCAAAAGCAATTGAAATACTTAAATTTTCACCAAAAAAAACAACTCTTTTGCCTGGCGAAATTCAAACCATCAGATTCTTTGTTAAAAAGCCTTTTGACCTTGAACCAGGAGAATACAGGACCCACCTTAAAATATCACCTCTTCCTGACATTGAAACAAAAGAAGAAGCTAAAAATGACAAAGGCTTAAACATTAAGCTCCATTATCTTATAAGTGCAACCATTCCAATAATTATAAGACACAAAAGCACATTTGTTTCCGTAAACATTGAAAAGGCTGAAATAAATAAAAATATTATAAACCTTTATCTTTCACGTACAGGTACAGCCTCTGCATTATTTGATGTAGAAATTTTAAACAAAAATGAAATTGCAGGCCAAAGAAACAGAAATGCTTTTTATACTCCAAATACAAGCTTAATACTTCCTGTTGAACTGAAAAACAACTTTCAAAAAAATGATGTTCTTGAGATTTTTATTAAAAATGCTGAAAATAATGATCGTTTTATATATGATGCAATGAAATTAAATATTTTTTAATTTTGCCTGAAAGACTTTAAGACATGGTCAATTTAGGACTTTATTACAATTGAAGAACTGAAGCATATCCTGTAATTTTTTGAAGCTCACTTATTTTTTCACCAGCCTTTTTACGGCTGTCAAAACCAGAACTCATTACTCTATGCCACAACTGTCCATTATGCTCAAATTGTTTGATTATAAAGCCATGTCCATATTCATTGGAAATTTTTTCCACAAGTTTTTTTGCATAATCAAAATTCTTAAACGATGCAATATGCACACCAAAACCTTTTATTTTTCCAGTTCCATAAACCCAGTTTCCGTTTTCATATAAAAGAATTGATTTATCAACTTTTTTCACTTCATCTTTATTTTCATCAGACCATTTGCCGTTTTCATAAAGAACCTTTGAATCAGATTTTTTTAAACCTTTATCCTGATTAATTTTTTTATGGGATGAAATTACAATATTTTTTGTAATTGAGCTTGAAGATTCAATTTGGATTTCTTCACAAAACTCACAGCCATTTTTGGATACTTTTAAATTATATTTTCCAGGAATTATTTTTTCTGCCACAAAGTAACCGTCATAATCAGACATGATTTCATTTTTTATCTCACCATCCAGGGATTCAAGAACCATTTTCTCATAGGCCAAAGGCTTTATTTCACTGTTTTCATTTTTAAAATAAAGATACCCTAAAATTTCACCTGCCCTGTAAAAGGGAATTTCAATTTTTTCAATTTTTCCAGGACGGGGATATAAAACAACACCATTAACTTCTGATTCAAGAAATGGATCTTTTGCAGATGAAAGATCAACAGATATTCCAGTTTTCTTGTAGGGAGAAAAGCCTTTTAAAACAGCTGTTCCGTTTTCATTACTCAAGGTTTTCTGTCCTGAAGTAACACTTGAAACAGATAAATCCTTTAATACTTCTTCAGAATCATCCTTTTTTTTATTATTGTTTTTATCTTCATACAATAGTGCAGAAATTTTGCCATAATCTGTCTGCATATCAGAATCAAATTCAATTTCCTTGAGATGCGGTTCTCTTGAAACTGAAAAGGCAATATCTGTTCTAACCTGCCATTCTCCGTCTGTATCTGCTGAAAAGGATGGGGAAATCCTGAATTTACCAGAGTCAAAATGAAGGGATGTTTCAGTTTTAAAAACATCATCTTTAAAGTCATTTTGAAATTCTATTCCAGCACTTATATTTTCATCAAATGTTTTGTCAGCAGAAAATAAAAGACTGTCAAGCTTTAATGAAGGATAAAGGCTGTAATCTCCTTGAATTTTTAAATCATAATTTTCTAAATCAGCATATCCGTAAATATACCCGTTAACATCATTTGTTGATAAATAATTATTTTTTTGCCAGATATTATAATTAAAAAGACTTTTTTTATTTTTTACAAGGCCCACACTTGTAGTCAAAATATTGGTATCTTTTTTTTGTCCTTTTGAATATTTTTCATTTATTGAAAATGAAACTGGAAGCTTGGTATTTTCCAGAGCAGTTCCAGATATTGAAAATTCTGTCAGGTTTTTATCTGGATTTGAACCCATATTATCTCTTTCAAGATCATCAAAATAAGTGTTTTTAAATCTTAATCCAAGATTATTTAACCTTGTTTGAATTAAAAGACTTTGTGCACTGTTTCCACTGCCGTCAAAAACTGCATCTCCATTTAAGAGAACACCTGATAATGAAGTTTTAAAACCTGTTCCAAGGTAGTTATATCTTTTGGATTCAATCTGCTCACTCCTTAAGCCGGCATCAACATTAAAATTAGTGAATGCACCAAAAGAAATATTTCCTGTAAGCCTTGAAGAATTGTAATCCTCATCTTTTACCTGATCTTTAAATGTAATTGTGTCCTTGTCTTTTGATGAAATTGTAAGATCATACTCAACACTGCCTTTTTTGACCATATCTGAGCCAATATTTACAATTTCTTCTTCAACTATTTTCTGCCCCTGCTGATCCTGCCACACGAGCTTAAAAATATTTTGGCCGTAAAAAACAGGAATATCATCAAAAAGATATTTTCCATCTAAACCTGATTTTTTACGGCCTATAAGAACATTGTTTCTATAAAGCTCTATTTCAGTATCTGGAGGAAGATTCCCTTCAAAATCTTTTGTATCAAAATCACGGTTTTTTTGAAGATCATAACTTTCAATTCTTATTCCAGACTCTGTATCTGATGAGCCAAGCATTTTAAAGTTGTCATGTTTCACATCTAGTGCTGCTGCCCTTGTAATCTCAAAAGGTGATGATTTTAAAGGATTTATTCTTTCCAAAAGAATATCAGTTCTGTCCGGATTTTCGTCTTCACTGCCTTTTACAAAAAGTCTGTATCCTGACTTTAAAATTTCTCCCCTGGCATTCAGGGAATAATCAAAAAGTAAATCATCTTTTTCCTTTGAATCATGTCTTAAATTCCCCTGAAAATCCACAGCAGGAAAATCAAGCATAGAATATTTTTGATCTAATTTTTTAAAACCTGATGTTTTATCAATATCTGTATAGACTCTGCCTCTTGTTTTATAGACTTCTTCTTCAAAAATTAAATCTTTGGATTCTACAAAAAGAACCATTTTTGAAAAATCAGGAACAAACTCAGACTTAAAAAGCTTTGACAGAATTTTTTTTGAAAGAAAAATCTCATTATTTTTTATTAAAAAATCTTTTTCAGAAATCTTTGTAATATTCTTATCTTCAAGAACAGATAAGGAATTGAAATCAAAATTAATGTTTCTGTTGTTTTCATTTATTTCAAGGATATTGTCTTTAAGCTGATAATCGTACTTAAATATATTTAACAAAGGTTTTACAGGATAATAAAACTCATCTTTTTCCTTTATGGAAAAAATACCGTCATATAAAACTCTGTTTTTATGTCTTAACTCAAAAATAAATTCATCTGACTCAATATTTTCAAATTTTTTTGAAAATTCAGCCTTACTTGGCTCATCAATTTCTGATTGAGGCAAAAAACCCTTTTTCCCCAAATCTGAAAAAGAAAAAAGTTTTATTCCAAACCTTGATATTTTTTCTGTTAAATCATCAAATAATTTTTTGTCGGTTTTTTCTCCTTTTTTTAAATTTTTAATAAGCTCATGTCTTTTCAGGATTAATTCAGCAGCTTCTTTAACACCGTTGTCATTTTTTTGACGCAGCTTTACCCATGATTCATACTGCTTTGTAGTTTGAAGAAGTTTGTCTGCCATTTCAACTTCAAACCCAGATGAGCCAGGCTTAGATTCTTTTTTTGGAGGTCTGTACAATGTTTTTGAGTAAACCTCTGGAATCCTGGTCATGTCCTGATTTAGCCTTTATATAAATTTTGGTTTACTTACAGCATTTGTCTGCGTAAAGTATTTTGCAAAAAAAGTACCAAAAATTTTAAGAGCTGATTTATGAACTATTTAAATTTCTTTGAAAACTATTCAAAAACCTATAAAAAAAAGTTTCCAGATTATTATGAAGCCTTTGATTTAAAAGAAGTGCATTCAAAAAATGTATCAATTGAAGCTTTAAATCTAGGAAAAAAACTTGGACTAAATGAAAATGATCTTGATTTTTGTCAGGCACTAGGACTTTTCCATGATATGGGAAGATTTCCCCAATATGCAAAGTATCAGACATTTAATGATTTAATTTCATGCGACCATGGAAAACTTTCATGCCTTGAAGCAATAAGATCAAGGCTGATATTTGAATTTGAAAAAAATGACAGGGATATTTTTTTAAGCTGCCTGTTTTTTCATAACAAAAAAGATTTGCCTGTTTTTAAAACAGATAAAAAAAAATCTCTTTTTTTAAAAATTTTAAAAGATGCTGACAAACTTGATATATTCAGGGTTGTAATTGAAAATTATTTAAAAAAAAATAAAAATAACGCCATGATTCAAATGAATTTTAAAGACTCTAATAAAATATCTTCTGATATTGTTGCAGATATTTTAAACAACACCTCTGCTTCAATAAAAAGCGTAAATTCACTTACAGATTTAAAACTTTTTCAGTTAAGCTGGATTTTTGACTTTCATTTTAAATTTTCACTTGATGAAGTAAAAAAAAGAAAAATACCTCAAAAAATTTTCTCAACTATTCCAGAGTCAATTGAGAAACAAAAATGCTTTGATAAAATTAAAGAATCTCTGCTTATAAAAATCAAGGTCTTGAATCAGTTTTAAACTGTTCAGGTTCCTGACGTTTTGGCAGATTTTTTCTTAAAAGAAAACTTTTCTGCAAAGCTTCTATCGCGTCATCTGCTTTCCTTACTCCGGTTCTGATTTCTTCAAGCCCATTTAAAGTTGTTGTAGTAATTTGGGGAACATGCTCGCTGCCTTTTTCAATATTTGCAATTATTGTTTCAATATCATTTATTCTTTTCCTCAAATCCATAACCATTAAATTTATACTTTCAGCACTGAGCTCAATATTTTCACCAATTCTATCAACTCTTTCAAGATTCTGATTCACAAGATCCATTGTATAAGGCGTTTTTGAAACAGCAGTTCTTACCTCCTCAAGTATTTTTTCAATCTGTAAAAGCCTTCCTTCAACCTGATCAGTAAGGTTTGAAGTCCTTAAAATCTGTCCTATGTTTCCCTTTCCCTTTTCTATATCGTCGATTATAGCCTGAACATCATATAAAATAGAAAAAACAGGTCCCTTATCTGAATTAAGTTTTCTTGCCATTTCAGATATTTCATACACTGATTCAACAAACTTTTTGGCTGTTTTTTCAACCTGAAATTCATCCATAATATCTGAAATTGATTTTTTTTCCACAGAAGCAATCCTGCCCCCTTCTGGTACAAGTGGAGAAGTCTTGTCCTGACTCACTAAAGCGATATATTCAGAGCCTATAAATGTGGGGCTTGTTACAGTGACATAGGAAGATGTTCTTACTCTGTTAGCATATTCATCAACAATAAAAATCCTGACTATAACCTCATCTTCAACAAGTTTTACTTCTTTTACCTTCCCAATTTCTGCATTGAAAAGTTTTACAGGAGCTCCATCCTGAAGATTGTATGTTTCCTCAAATACAGCATAATATTCTATATAGGTTTTAAAAAACCCCTTTCCCCTTCCTATGAGAACAAGAGAAAATAAAAGAAGACAACAGATCAATATTATAAAAAAACCTACAACCTTTTCTTTTCTTTTAAATTCAAGATCCATTATTCAACCTTAATTTTTTCGATTTTATCATTTTCAACAATTATTTTATGAGTCACTTCAGTAGCAGGAACAAAGCCTGTATTTGAAAAAAATACGATGGGCACTTTCTTTTGAGAGCTATCCTTTAGGTTATTACATAAAAATCTAGAAAGTTTGCCTCTTGTAAAAAGATAAGGTCTTTCCAAAAAAACAATACCTGGTTTTTTTAAAAATTCCCTTACAAGATATGTTCCGCATTTTATTTCTTCTGTTGTTTTTTCAGGTCTTTTATATATATATTCTAAAATTCCTGCCTGCTTAAATTCATTCATAAAACTTTCATCTAGTTTTATTTTTTTTAAATTTTCTTCCCACATTTTAAAAAGAAAAATATTTTCTAAAATGCTTCTGTTGCTTAAAAGTGAACATAGGGGCCCAAGATAGCCAATCTGTCTCTTCAATTTGAGAAGATTTTCATAATCAAGGGGATCATACAAACTGCCTTTAAACATAATCTCTCCCCTTAAAGGTGCTAAAGTTGCAAGTCCCCTTATAAAAAGAGAAGATTTTTCATCATCTAAAGACTCAATCTCAACCACATCATTTTCTTCAATTAAAAATGAAAATTCAGGAAGAGATATATTCTGGTCTAAAATATTGCAGTTTTTAAATTCCATTATTGTTTTTGACTGCTCCAAAATCACCATCCTTTTAATGAAAAAACCACTGAAATAATTACATTAAAAATCAAGCAGTAAAAAAAACATTCAACAGCAGCTCTTGCAGTTTTTACAGGTACTTCAGTTATTGATTTTTTTGCTTCAAACCCTCTGTAAAGACAGACAATACTTATAATTACCCCAAAGGCAAGGGCTTTTACTGAAACAGCAAGTGCATCTGTAAGAGAAATAGATTTTCCTATTAAAACAAGAAATCTATGCATTGAAATATCTGAAATAGCCCAGGCAGAAACATAGCCACCAAGAATTGATACAAGATTAAAAACAATAAAAAGGCATAAAATAGCAGTTGTTATTCCAATAACCCTTGGAAGACAGATAAGTGCTAAGGGATCAGCTCCAGCCATTTGAATGGAATCCATTTCATGTCTGACATTCATATATCCTATTTCTGTTGTAACAGCAGTTGCAGATCTTAAAATAACAACTATTGCCGAAATCATTGGCCCTGTTTCCCTTAAAAGAAAAATTACTGCAATATTTCCAAGAGAATGCTGCTCTGCAAATTTTGAAAACTGCAAAAAAAATACAGTCCCAAGAATCAGGGAAATTGGAACAATAATTTTTAGAGCCTGAACAGCGGTAAAGTAAATCTGTTCTACAATGCCTGCCCATACAAGCTTTTTGCCGGAATAATTTCCTTTTACAAATATTTTTAAAATACGGTATAGTAATCCGGACATGGAAAATATTGAATCCATGTAATTTAAAAATGTTCTGCCTGTTTTGCCTGAAAGGAAAATTAAATATTTCATTATGCCGTTCAAAATGATTTTTTTTGTAAAATTACTTCTTATTTTATCAGCATTACTTATTCCAGTAAAAATTTTTTCTCAATCATTATATATCCAATCTCTTGAACGTGCCAGAGAATATATAATTGAAAACAACATTGAAAAGGCTTTAAATGAGTATTTGTCAATTACATCCAGTGAAAATTTTGACAAAGAAAAAAAAGCAAATGCACTTCTTTTATATTCACTTACTCTCTGGAAAAAACTCAATGACACCCAAAATTCAAAATCAGCTTTTGAAAATGTTTTAAAAAATTTTCCAGATACAGAAGCTTCAGGAGATGCTCTGTTTTATCTTGCAGAAATTGAGGCTCAAAATAAAAATTACAAAAAAAGCGAAAAATATCTTGAATTTTTTGTTTCAAATTTCCCAGATCACATCAGAATTGAAAAAGTAAAAGAGCGTCTTCACATTTCCAATAATTTTTTAAAAACAGACAATATCCCTGTTAAAATACTTCTTGGTACTGCAGGCAAATGTTCTTTTTTCTCAGGCAATTCTTTGTATGCTGATTTCAAATCTTTAAAATCAAATAGAATTGATGCCTCTATTTCAAAATCAGGCACAATCATAATTAATGGAAAAAATTCATTTAAAAAAAAAATAATTCTTTCATCTCCAAAAGAACCTTTAATTTTTCAAAATACAAGATATACAGGTAAAATAATCTTAAACCAGAAAAATGAACAAATTGAAGTAATCAATGTTTTAGACCTTGGATCATATCTTAAATCTGTTGTTCCCTCAGAAATGCCAGACTCATGGCACCACGAAGCCTTAAAAGCTCAGGCAGTTGCCTCAAGAACTTATGCACTTTTCATGATCTGGCAAAACAAAAACAACAGTTATCACCTAGAATCAGGAATTATATCACAGGTATATAAAGGCATAGAAAATATATGTATAAACTCTTCCCTTGCAGTAGAAGAAACTGATTCGCAATTTATTTTATTTGAAAACAAACCGGTTTTAGCAGCTTTCCATTCAAACAGCGGAGGCTTTACTGATGATCCAATTTATTTCTGGCAAAAAAACTATTCCTATTTAAAATCTAAGCAGGACAGGTTCTCTCCACTTAATGAATGGAGTGTATTTTTTTCATATGATGAATTATCAAAACTTTTATTTTCTAATTCCCTTAAAATAAAAAAAGTCTGGATTTCAGAAAAAACTCCCTCTGGAAGGGTTACAAGCCTTTCTTTTAAAACTGATAAAGGAAATTTTTTTCTTTCGGGTGAAAAACTCAGGGCAAAAACAGGATTTTATCTTGTAAAAAGTACTCTTTTTGGGCTTAAAAATACAAAAACCGGAATAGAAATAAATGGAAGAGGTTTTGGCCATGGAATAGGAATGAGCCAATGGGGAGCAAAAATAATGGCTGAAAAAGGATATAACTACAAGGATATTGTAAATTATTATTATTCTGACAATATTAAAATTGAAAAAAAACTCCCCGAATCATTAAGAAATGATCCGGAGAATTTATTTTTAACCAAGCTTTTCTAAAATAATTTTGGCCTTATCTGTTTTTTCCCAGGTAAATCCTTCTTCTTCCCTTCCAAAATGTCCATAGGAAGAAGTCTTTTTATAAATAGGTCTTAAAAGATCAAGTTCCCTGATTATACCTCCGGGAGTCAGGTTAAAAACTTCTCTTATTACAGCAGACAGTGCAGAGTTTGGAACTTTTCCTGTACCAAATGTATCAACAAGCACTGATACAGGTTCTGGATATCCTATTGCATAGGCAAGCTGAACTTCACATTTTTTTGCAAGTCCTGAAGCAACTATATTTTTTGCAATATATCTTCCCATGTATGAAGCACTTCTATCAACCTTGGAGGGATCTTTTCCTGAAAAACATCCTCCACCATGGCTTCCCTGGCCGCCATATGTATCAACAATTATTTTTCTGCCTGTAAGACCGCAGTCTCCCATTGGGCCGCCTACCACAAACTTGCCTGTGGGGTTGATATAATATCTGGTTTTTGAGTCTATCATTTCAGGAGGAATAATCTTTTTAATAACTTCCTCCATAACAGCTTCCTTAACCTGATCATATTTGGCTTCAGCACAATGCTGAGTAGAAACAACAACTGCGTCAACTCTTTTGGGAATGCAGTTTTCATATTCAATTGTAACCTGTGCTTTTCCATCAGGCCTGAATATATCAACTATCCCTTTTTTTCTTACTTCAGCAAGTCTTCTTGTAAGCCTGTGAGCCATTACAATTGGCATTGGCATTAATTCAGGGGTTTCACTTGAAGCAAATCCAAACATAAGACCCTGGTCGCCTGCACCCTGCTCTGTAAAAAGCCCCTCTCCTTCATTTACACCAACAGCAATATCAGGAGACTGATGATCTATGCTTGTGAGTACAGAACATGTCTGCCAGTCAAAACCCATATCTGAAGAGTTATAGCCTATTTCTCTTATTGTATTTCTTACTATCTGGGGCATATCAACATAGCACTCGGTTGATATTTCTCCTGCAATAAAAGCAAGGCCTGTAGTTACAAGAGTTTCACACGCTACCCTTGCTTTTTTGTCCTGCTCAATGATGGCATCAAGAATTGAATCTGAAATTGCATCCGCAACCTTGTCAGGATGCCCCTCTGTTACAGATTCTGAAGTAAACAATACGCTTTCGCCTGCCATATTACCTCCTGATTATATGATTTTATTTCCCTTGAATCAGGGAATTATTACTTTGTTGTCTATAAGCCTTGTTTTTCCGATAAAAACAGCCATTGCAAGAACAACTTCATTTTCTATTAACTCAACATCTTCAAGAGTTTTTGGATTAGAAATATTGATATAATCAATTTTTGCAAAATCACATTCATTGATTATATTTTTCATCATTTCAATTACTTTTAAAGATTTTCTTTCTCCATTTTTTATCATCTCTTCTGCCTTGATAATGCTTTTGTAAAGCAAAAGAGCACTTTTTCGTTCTTCTTTGGACAAATATGTATTTCTAGAACTCATTGCAAGGCCGTCATCTTCCCTTACAATGGGAACACCTTGAATTTTTATATTAAAATTCAAATCCTTAACCATTTGACGTATTACTGCAAGCTGCTGAAAATCCTTTTCCCCGAAAAAAGCAAAATCAGGCATAACAATATTGAAAAGTTTTGAAACTATTGTCGCAACCCCCCTGAAATGTCCTGGTCTTGATTTTCCGCATAAAAAAGCAGGCAGATTTTCAAGTTCAACATAAGTCTGATAATTTTGTGGATACATTTCATCTTTTGACGGAAAAAAAACACAATCTGCACCAGCACTGGATGCAAGTTCAATATCCCTTTCAAAATTTTTGGGATATTTTTCAAAATCCTCTCCCTGTCCAAACTGGGTTGGATTTACAAAAATACTCACTGCTACTTTTCCACATTTTTCCACGGCTTTTTCTATCAGGGTTAGATGACCTTTATGCAAAAAACCCATTGTAGGAACAAAGCCAACAGAAAAACCATTTTTTTTCCAATCCAGCGACTGTTGTGTCATTTCGCCTATGCTGTTAAAAATTTTAATCTGCCCCATAATTTTTCCCGGAATTTAAGTGCATTACTGCGTTTTTTTAAAAATTAATTTATATTTTTCACTGATATACTCCCTCGATATATCAAGAGTTATTGATTAATTGATATCTTATTAAATGTCAACTTATCAATATCTAAAAATTCAGTTTGACACTAAATTTAATTAGTGACTCCACCAAAACGAAAATTTTTTGTACAGCTTAAAATTATATATTCATCTTTTTGCACTTAACAGCTCAAAACCTTTATAAAATCCTAATAATTATTGTAATTGTATTTTTAATCTGATAAAAAAATTTCGTTCTTAAAAATATTATTAAATAAGTAAATAAAATTTACCTTAAGACCATTAAATTAATTTTTTCCGGAGAGTTAAATTTGAACATACAATCACAGGTCAAAGCGGCAATAAAAAAATCACCTGTAAACACAATCATTGAGTCTTGTGCTGAAAATATAATCAGGACTCAGAAAAAAACAGGTGAAATCCCCTGGGCCACAGGAGAAAAAACAGACCCATGGGATATGGTTGAATCAATAATGGGCCTTAATATTACGGGTTATTTTGAAGAAGCAAAAAAAGCATTTAACTGGCTTAAAAAAATGCAGCTTCCAGACGGAAGTTTTTATGCTTCCTATGTAAACAATGCACCAGAAGATAAAACCAAAGATACAAACATGTCCTCATATTTAGCAGTAGGACTTCTTCATTACACCCTTATAACCAATGACCTTGAATTTGCAGAATACATGTGGCCAAATGTAAAAAAAGGCCTTGATTTTGTTGTTTCTCTTCAGGCTGAAGGCGGAGAAATTTACTGGGCAAAAAGCCCTGATGATGTAATTGATAAAATGTGCCTTCTTACAGGATCAAGTTCAATTTACATGAGTTTAAAATGCGGAATTTATCTTGGCGAAAAACTTTTGAAAAACTGCTTAAAATGGAAAAACGCAGCAATAAAACTTGAAAATGCACTTCAAACAAGAAGACATGTATTTAATGTCGCCAAATCAAGATATTCAATGGACTGGTTTTATCCTATCCTATGCGGTGCTCTTACAAAAAACGACTGCGAAAAAAGGCTTGAAAAATACTGGAAAAAATTTGTTGTCGAAGGAATGGGGGTAAGGTGTGTTGCTGAAAACCCTTGGGTTACAATGGCAGAAACCTGCGAGCTTGTTCTTGCCTTATATGCAATGGGAAATAAAAGAAAAGCAGAAATAATATTCAGCTGGATTCTTGACAGAAGATTTGAAGACGATGGATCATTCTGGTGCGGGTTTACCTTTCCTGACATGGTAGTCTGGCCAGAACAAAGACTTACATGGACAAATGCAGTTGCAATAATGGCAGCTGATGCCTTATACGAAATTACCCCTGCATCAAATCTTTTTTCACATGATTTCTGGAGGAAAAACAGCACCTGGCGTTATTTGAATTAATTTAACAATTGGCCGGAAACTGAAATTTTGTTTAAGTTCAACCAAGAATTTAAACCTTGAAATAATAAAGCATTTTGAGTCTTAATTTTTGAATTTTACTCCAAAATGTATAAAAATTTCAGTTTTGGTTCCTAAGTTTTAATCTGTCTGAATGGACATACAATCAGGTTTTAAAAGAGAGTTTTAATTGAGAAAAGACAGAAGACCCTACTGGATGAAAAAACTGCATGAAAACATCCAGGATAAATATTTCAAACACTTTGTAAAACCGGCTTTTGAAAGTATAGGCAAGGGATGTTATGCAATCAAACCATGGCATATTGAGCTTTTTGGCTCTCCAATAAAAGGCGGAAACTTTATAAATTTTATTGCAGCTCCGGATAAAAAAATAAGGCTTACAGTCTGGACAGATCTTCCTGACACAAAAGGAATAGAGCTTGGAGATTATGTTCTTGTCTGCCCTGGAGTAAGGATTTCATCTGCATCATCTGTATCAATAGGAAGCAATTGCATGCTTGCAAGCGGAGTTTATATTACTGATGCAGACTGGCATGAAATATATGACAGAAGCAAATCTATTGGAACTACAAAACCTGTTTCAATAGGCGACAATGTCTGGCTTGGAGACAGTGTAATTGTTTGCAAAGGCGTGACAATAGGCAAAAATACCATAATAGGAGCAGGCTCTGTTGTTGTTTCAGATATTCCTGAAAACACCATTGCAGGAGGAAATCCTGCAAAGGTAATTAAAGAGCTTGATCCTCAAAAAAAAATAACAACAAGGGGAGACTGGTATTCAAATCCTGGAAAACTTATTGAAGGGTTTGATATACTCCAAAAGGATCTTTTAAGAGGAAATTCAACCTTTGGGTGGATTAAAAGCCTGTTTTTTCCTTCCACCTCAGATTGAAAACCATGAAAAAAATTATATTGTTAAATATTATTATTTTTATTTTTTCTCTGATTTCTGCCTCTGCTTATGCCTCTGGAGAAAAAGCAAAAATAACAAACTTTATTATAAACAAAAATAAAAACACCATTTCCCTGTCCTTTTCAACGGAAAATGCTTTTTCGCCTGAAATTTCAGATTTAATTCAAAGCGGAATTCCTGTAAGTTTTTCATTTGATATTCAAATAGAAAAAATCAGGGATTATCTTCCGGACAAAACAATATATGAAAAGGAAATAATCCATAAAATCAAATACAGCAATCTTACCAAAAATTTTTTTATAATTAAGCCATACATTTCAGAAGAATCCTACATAATAAATTCAAAAAAAAGAGCTCAATCTGAAATGTCTTCTATAACAGACTTTAAAATCGATCTTCCGCATAATTTAAAAGGAAAATTCACAATTTACGCAAGAGCAAGACTTCAGGAAATAACCCTGCCTTTTTATATGCACAAGGTTTTTTTCTTTTTATCTGCATGGGATTTTAAAACCGACTGGATAGAACAGGAAATAGAACTCTGAAAATGGAAAAAGAACAAAGAAAAAAAGAATTTAAAATTATAATTGCAATTGTAATTTTACTTACAGTCCTTTCTATAATCGAATTCAAATTCTTTACAAGCAGTTCAGGCTTTAAGCTCAACAGTGCACTTGTTTTTTTTATAATGAATTTAAACCTTATCCTTCTTTTGCTCTTAATTTTTCTAATTCTTAGAAACCTTGTAAAACTATACTATGAACGAAAAACAGAAATTCCTGGTTCAAAAATAAAAACAAGGCTTTTAATGGCATTTATCCTTATTACAGTTATTCCAAATGCACTGCTGTTTATTTCTTCTGTTAACTTTATAAATTCGAGCATAGCCTACTGGTTCAATGCACCTGTTGAACAGGCACTCAAAAATTCCATGGAAGCAGGCCATGAATATTATAAATACATTGAAAAAAACCATACATATTTTATAAATCAGAATTTAAAAATTTTTAAAAAATCAAATCCCCAGGAATTAAAAAACCTTATTAATTCATCTCCATTTGATTTTGTTGAAATATACTCAAAGGAAGGCAAAAGATTAAATCTGGTTATAAAAGATAAACTTGAAACTGAAATACCCGAATCAAGAATACAAAATATTGAAAAATTCCCCACAACAATTGCAAAAGACTCAGATACATTAAAATTAATTAAAACAATTGTTAAAAAAAATGACTCATATATTTGTGCCGGTGTTGCGGCAGACCTTGAAATACTCACAAAATTTGAAAAAATTTCAGAAGGTTACGATGAATATCAGCAGATCAAGCTTATGAAAAATTCTGTAAAGGCAACCTATATTCTAGCTCTTTTTCTTGTAAGCTTTCTTGTACTTTTTTCAGCTGTTTGGTTTGCTTTTTATTTTTCAAAAACCATAACTGATCCCATAATGGATCTTGTAAATGCAACAAAAATAATTTCAAAAGGAAACCTTGACCTTAAGCTTAAACCCAAAACAGATGATGAAATAGGTACCCTTGTAAATGCCTTTAATGAAATGACTTTAAAGCTTAAATCAGCAAAAATAACAGTGCAGAAGCAAAATGAAGAATTTGCAAAAAGAACAAGATATATTGAAACAATCCTTAGAAATATTTCAACCGGAGTTGTAGCAATAGACTCAAATGGAATAATAACAGCTGCAAATATGGCTTTTGAAAATATTTTTAAAACAGATCATCGTTTAATAACAGGTAAATATTACAAAGATGTACTTCCCCAAAAATATTGTGAACTTGCTCAAAGATACATAAACCAGGGAAACAAAGTAATAGAAGAAGAAATACCTGTTCAGCTTGAAATAGAAAATGACACAAAAAATCTTTTGCTAAGATTTTCCTCTCTTCACGACGAACATGGAAAAAATATAGGTGCAGTAACTGTTTCAGAAGATGTAACAGAACTTGAAAAAGCACAGAGAATGGCAGCATGGCGTGAAGTCGCAAGGCAGATTGCACATGAAGTAAAAAATCCCCTTACTCCAATTTCCCTTGCAGCACAAAGGCTGCAAAGAAAATTTCCTCAGCTTCTTGAAGATAATATTTTTAATGAATGTACAAAAACAATAATTGAACATGTAGGTATTATGAGAAGCCTTGTTAATGAATTTGCCTCATACGCAAGATTTCCTTCTCCCCAGAGAATTTTATCTGATTTCAAGGATGTTTTAAATTCAACAATCCCCCTTTATATGGAAAAATATCCTGAAATAGAATTTAATATAAAAACTTCAGAAAAGCTGCCAAAAATTTTCATGGACAAACGCCAGATAAGCCAGGCTATAATAAATCTTGTTGAAAATGCTGCTGCTGCAATGGATGGCAAAGGAACCCTTGAGATTGAAACAGAGCTTAAAAAAAATAAAAAACTTGTAAGCATAAAATTTTCTGATTCAGGTCCAGGTGTAACAAAGGACAAAAGAACAAGACTTTTTGAACCCTATTTTTCCACAAAAAAATCCGGTACAGGTCTTGGACTTACAATTGTAAATTCAATAATAACAGCACACGGCGGAACAATAACACTTGATGAAAGCCAAACAGGCGGTGCCTGTTTTATTGTAGAACTTCCAGTTTGAATAAATTAAGGATTTATTATGACACCACATATTCTTGTAGTTGATGATGAAAAAGCAATTTTAAACCTTTTGTCAGAAATGTTAAAAGACGAAGGATTTATTGTTTCATCTGCACAAAACGGTTTTGAAGCATTGAAACAAATAGAAAAAGAAGAACCTGATCTTGTACTTCTTGATATTTTTCTTCCAGGAATTAATGGTATAGAAACATTGCAGGAAATAAAAAAAATAAACAAATCAATCCCTGTAATTATAATTTCAAGCTATGGAAATATTGACAATGCTGTATATGCAACAAAACTTGGTGCCTATGATTTTATTGAAAAGCCGCTGTCCATAGACAAAACCCTTGTAGCAATTCAAAATGCACTTGAATATCAAAGGCTTGAAGAAGAAAACAGGTATCTTAAAAAAAAGAACCTTGATAAAAATTCTTTTACAGGAAACTCTGAAAAAATAAATGAGCTTAAAGGAAAGCTTTTCCAGGCTGCCATGTCAGATGAAAATATTTTGCTCTATGGTGAAAATGGGACAGGTAAAAAACTTGCCGCCAGAAATATCCATTTTCTAAGCAGGCGTTCTGAATTTGAAATGGTTACAATAAATTGTGCATGCCTTCCTGCTGAATCTTCTGAAAAAACACTTTTTGGATGTGCAAAAGGTTTTCTAGACCAAAATTCTCCAAAAATAAAAGGCAAACTTGAACTTGCAGATTCAAGCACTCTTTACCTTGATGAAATCAATGCACTTGATCTTAAAATCCAGGAAAAACTTCTTGAATTTATAGAAACCAAAACAATTACAAGACTTGGAGAATCAAGGGAAATAAAAATAAATACAAGAATAATTGCAAGTACAAGCAAGCATCTTGAAAAAGAAAATTTCAGAAAAGACCTTTTTTACCGCCTTAATGTAGTAAATATAAATTTACCTCCATTAAGAGATAGAAAAGAAGACATAAAAATTCTTGCAGAACACTTTCTAGAAGAGGCATCATCTGCTTATAATTCAGAAAAAAAAGAGCTGACCCAAAAAACCTATGAAATTCTAAAAAAACATGACTGGCCTGGAAATGTAAGGGAACTCAAAAATTTCATCAACAGCATAACCCTTATGCTGGATAAGGAAATAATAGACCCTGAAGATCTTCCAATGGAATTTTCATACCTTAAAAATCCAGAAACTGAAAATGAATCGCCAGAGAAAATAATCAAGATCAATGATTACAGTCTGGCAATGAAAGAATTTGAAAAAATATTTATAAGGCAAAAACTTGCAGAATTTAATAATGATATTGAAAAAACAGCATTAGAAACAGGATTGAATAAAGAAACAATCAAAAAAATACTGGAAGATTTAACTTGAAAATCATTGGCGGAAACCTTAAAGGCAGACAGATTAAAACCCCAAAAGGCATGGATACAAGGCCGACATCAGGAGTAACCAGGGAAAGCATTTTTAATATTATCCAAGACAAGATAAAAAATGCAGATATACTTGACCTTTATTCAGGAAGCGGATCATTTGGAATAGAAGCATTAAGCAGAGGTGCAAAATTTTGTATTTTTACTGAAAACAGTAAAATTCCAATAGAATGCCTCAAGTCAAACATAAAAGCACTTGGACTTGAAAAAAGTACTAAAATTTTAAAAAAAAATCTGCCAGGTGATATTAAATCAATATTTTCAGACAAAAAATTTGATATTGTTTTCTTAGATCCCCCATATTCCAAAAATTATTTAAACAAAACACTTGAAGAGTTAAAAAAATCTTCATTTATAGATGAAAAAACCCTTATTATTGCAGAACACTCAAAGGAAGAACTCCCTGATCCTTCTTTATTTCAAATAAATGACACCAGAAAATACGGCAAAAGTCTTGTAAGTTTTCTAAACTGTATGCTATGAAGCAAAGGTATTTATTTTTCAAATAACAAATATTTACAAACACCAAAAGGGATATTTTTCAAAATGGCACACACAGCTATTTATCCGGGTTCCTTTGACCCCATCACAAACGGACACATTGATATAATTGAAAGATCAATCAAAATATTTGACAAGGTTATTGTTACAATAATGTATAACCCTGCAAAAAAATCCCTTTTTACTGTAGAGGAAAGAATTGACCTTATAAAAGAATCTTTAAAGGATTTTGAAAGGGTTGAAGTTGCATGCCATGACGGCCTTTTGGTGGATTATGCAAAAAAAAGAAATGTAAATGCTGTGATACGAGGCATGCGTGCCATATCTGACTTTGAAAATGAATTCCAGATGGCAATGATGAACAGAAGGCTTGACAGAAATATTGAAACAATTTTTCTTATGACCGGCCTCAGGTGGATATTTACAAGCTCATCAGTAATAAAAGAAGCTGCTGCTTTTGGTGCTGATATTTCAGGAATGGTTCCCCCCCTTGTTCATAAAAAAATAATAGAAAAATTCAACACAAAACAGGACTAATATATGGATCTCTGGCAGCTCAAAATTTTTTGTAAAGTTATAGAATTAAAAAGTTTTTCCAAGGCTGGAAAATCAATTCATCTTTCCCAGCCGACAATAAGCAGTCATATAAAAGACCTTGAATCCTATTTTAACTGCCGCCTTATAGACAGACTTGGAAAAGAAGCAGTTCCAACAAGTGCTGGAAGCCTTCTTTACTCAAAGGCAAAGGAAATTTTAGCTTTAAAGGAATCTGCAGAAGCAAGTATGGCAGAATTTCAGGGTTCAATAAAAGGACGGCTTAAAATTGGAGGAAGTACAATTCCAGGGGGATACATTCTTCCAAAATTTGTTGGAAAATTTCTTTCACAAAACAAGGATGTAAAAATTACCCTGATAATAAACGATACTTCCCAAATAATTGAACAAATTATAGACGGAGAGCTTGAACTTGCAATTGTAGGTGCAAAATCATCAGACAAAAGGATTGAACAGCTGCCTCTTATCAAAGATAATATGTGCGTAATAGTTCCAAAAGACCATAAATGGTTTTTAAAAAATGAAATAGAATTAAAGGAACTTAAAAAAGAACCATTTATAATAAGGGAAGATGGTTCAGGAACAAAAAAATCTTTTATAAACAGGCTTAAGGAACAAAATATTTTAATTGAGGATTTTAATATAATAGCAGAACTTGGGAGTACTTCCGCAATAATTCAGGGAATAAAAAACAAAATCGGAGTTTCAATTTTATCTCCAATTGCTGTTTATGAAGAGCTCAGCCAAAACCAGCTCAAGGCTCTTCCTGTGAAAGGGATTGATCTTTCAAGAAATTTTTATATTACCACAAGCAAGGACAGAACACCCTCACCTCTAATGACTGCATTTAAAAATTTTTTGACAACTACCAATGACTTTTAAACCAGATTAAAATTCAAATCATATTAAGCAATGGCTTAAACAATAATTTTGTTTAAGTTCAAAAAAAGAAGAAAAATTTAACCATAAGTTGAGCGATTTTCAAGTTTGCTGCATATACAAGGCAAATTGTATCAGGCTATACTTTTGCTATGCATGATGCAATTTAACACAGTAGATGCAGCAAAATTGGAAAGCCCGCAGGGTTTCATATTTTTAAAAATAATAATCTTTATTTGTTCAGAATTTGTTAATTTAAAAATATGAAACGCTCAATTTAGGTTAACCTTAAAATACATTTAGTATTTTGAGGATTAAATTTTTCATATGGCTTTAGAGATTGAACAAAAAAATATAACAAAGGTTAAAATAAATATTTTATAAGAACAAATCCTCCGACAAGAAGGACAGTAAAAATTACAGCCAGAATATTAAAATATCTATCTACAAATAATTTGATTTTCTCTCCATAAAAATAAATCAAGGTTCCCTGGATAAAAAATCTAAGGGATCTTGAAAAAAAAGAAGCTGCTATAAAAATTGGAAGGCTTATTTCAAAAATCCCTGCTGCAATTGTAAAAACTTTGTAGGGAATTGGTGAAAAACCTGCAATTGCAACGGCCCATGCATCATAATTTTTGTATAAACTTCCTATTTGATCCATTTTTTCATGAAAACCATACATTTCAACTATTTTTAAGCCAACAAAATCCATAAATCTCAAGCCTATAAAATAGCCAAAAATTCCTCCAAGAACAGAACCAATAGAACATATAAAAGAATAAAAAAAAGATTTTAAAGGCCTTCCTGCACAAAGAGCTAAAAGAAGCACATCCGGTGGAATGGGAAAAAAAGAAGACTCGGCAAATGAAAGCATAAAAAGAGCATATGTACCCCATTTTGAGTCCGACCAGCCAAGAACCCAGTTATATAATTTTTTCAAGAAATCAGCCTCCCCACCCGTGCCTTCCAATGAGTTTTACAAACCTGCATGCACCAAGATTTTCTTCTTCAATTCCATTTTCGGTTTTTTTATACCTCATAAGTTCCTGAGAGCTTTCATTTCCAACAGGCACAACCATTATGCCTCCCTGTGCAAGCTGATCAAATAATTTTAAAGGCACAGAAGGCGAACCTGCTGTAACAATAATTTTATCAAAAGGAGCTTCATCTTTCCATCCAAGGGTTCCATCTGTATATTTTGATGCAATATTAAAATATCTTAATTCATCAAAAAGCTGCTGGGATTGCCTGTAAAGCCGATAAATTCTTTCAACTGTATAAACCTTGAATACAAGCCTTGATAAAACTGCGGCCTGATAGCCTGAACCCGTGCCTATTTCAAGAACTCTGTCTTCAACATCAGGTTCAAGAGCCTGGGTCATTTGAGCTACCATAAAAGGCTGGGAAATGGTCTGCTGATCTCCTATGGGAAGCGGGTGGTCAGAATAGGCCTGATCCTTAAATGCATCGCTTACAAAAAGGTGTCTTGGAACCTCACGCATCGCACTTAAAACACTGTCATTTGTAATTCCTCTGGGAATCAACTGATTATCCACCATCAGATCACGCCACCGCTTATACTTCAGAGACATTAACCACTCCTGTTGTGTAATGAACTTTTAATAAAAATAGTTTGTTATAACATTCAGGTTTCACAGTTTAATTTGTTTTGTCATTTTTTCAACCAAAATTTTTCCATTGCAGAAATGCATTTGTAATAAATCTTCAATAAAAAAAGGATTCATAACTTATACAGATATGAATCCCCTATGAAAATAAAAATTTCTTTAAGGTTAAATTTTATAAATAACCCTTTCATCAGTAATAATCATATCTACATATTTTTTTCTGGATTCCATGGGAATCTGGGAAACCATCTGCTCCTCAAAACCAAGGGAAATTTTTCTTGTTGTAATTGGAAGCATTGAAATAAGCCTGTCATATTCTCCATTGTCAGAGGCTATTCTTCCTCCTTTTTCATCAAATGCAAGACCTGGAATAACTGCAATATCAATATATTCATCAGGTATTTCCCTGCATTTTTTTATGTCTGGAACCATAAAGCCGTTTTCATCTTTAACAAGCTGCTGTTTAAGATTATCAACTTTAAAAAATTTTATATTATCCTTTTTATCCTTAAAAAATGGAAAAGTAATAACCTTGCCTTTTTTTACAGATTCTTTAAAAACCTGGTCTATATTAAATTCAAGCTCATCCATTGGATAATAAAGCATGGCAATTTTTGATTCCATATAATTGGCAAAGTCAAAAAGTCTTTTTACTACCCCCTGTTTTTTTTTCTCAAGCTCTTCATCAGACAAAGAAAAAACAGCGTTCCTAACCTCTTCAACCATACGGCGTCTTTTCTCTTTGTTGTCTTCAGCAGGCATAATCCCTCCATAATGTTGTGTTTTCCTCTGTGAATAAGGATTGACGCATCTTTCAGCTCATGATAGCTAATAGACTGTTAATTTATTTACTAAAAATACTAATATAGGTACACCAATGCTTGAAATCAAGTTTATCCGAAAAAATTTATCAATTGTAAAAGAATCTCTTGAAAAAAGAGGTGCTGACACTTCAATACTTAATCAGTTTGAAGAAAATGATATTATTAGAAAAAAACTTGTTCTTGAAATTGAAGAACTGAGAAACAAAAGGAATATTGTTTCTGAAGAAATTGCAGTAAAAAAAAGGAACAAGGAAGATGCTTCACAAATGATTGCTGAAATGAAGGAAACTTCTGATAAGATTAAAGCAATTGAAAAAGATTTAAAAGATGCAGAGGAAAAAATAGAAAATGCAGTAATGGCTATTCCAAACATTCCACATCAATCCGTTCCAATTGGAAAAGACGACAGCGAAAATGTTTTTTTAAGGAAACACGGAGAACCTGCAAAATTCGAATTTGAACCTCTTGCACACTGGGATATCGGGGTTAATCATAAAATTTTCAATTTTGAAAAGGCAGCTGAAATAACCGGAGCAAGATTTCCTCTTTATCTTGGCAAAGGTGCAAGACTTGAACGAGCCTTGATAAATTTCATGCTTGATCTTCATACAGAAAAACACGGATACACTGAAACCCTTCCTCCTTTTATTGTAAACAGAAACACTCTTACAGGCACAGGACAGCTTCCAAAATTTGAAGAAGACCTTTTTAAAATTGAAGGTCTTGATTATTTCCTTATTCCTACTGCTGAAGTTCCTGTTACAAATATTTTGAAAAATGAAATTATAAATGAAGAAGATCTGCCTCTTTATTTTACTGCTTTTACACCATGCTTCAGAAAAGAGGCAGGATCATACGGAAAAGACACCAGAGGACTTATAAGACAGCATCAGTTCAACAAAGTCGAGCTTGTAAAATTCTGTCTTCCGGAAAATTCATATGATGAACTAGAAAAGCTTTTAAATAATGCAGAAGAAGTTTTAAAGCTCCTTGAACTACCATACAGGATAGTTACCCTTTGCAGCGGAGATCTTGGATTTTCATCTGCAAAAACCTATGACATTGAAGTATGGATGCCGGCTCAGGACAAATACAGAGAAATTTCCTCATGCAGCAATTTTGAAGATTTCCAGTCAAGAAGAGCAAATATAAGGTATAGAAAAAAAGGCGAAAAAGGCACATTTTTCCCACATACTTTAAACGGCTCCGGACTTGCTGTTGGAAGAACTGTTGCAGCAATTTTAGAAAACTGTCAGGATAAGGACGGCAACATTATAATTCCTGAAAAACTAAGACCATACATGAACAATATGGAGAAAATTGAAATTGAAAAATAACTATTTTCCAGACGATATAAAAGACTATGTTGTACCTTCTCCAAAAGGGAATATGTTTTACAAATGTCTTGGATGTGAAAAAGAATATCCAATAGACGAACTTTTATATATTTGCCCAAACTGCGGCAAGGTGCTTTTACTCCATGACAGAAATTTTGAAAATTTAAAAAAGATTTCAGGTGAAAAGTGGAGAAAAATCCTTGATTTCAGAAGGCTTTTAAAGACTCCTGCTGTTTCAGGAATTTACAGGTACCATGAATTTCTCGGGTCTGTTATTCCGCTTGAATCTGTTGTTTATCTTGGAGAAGGACATACTCCAATGATAGAAGCCAACAATAACCTGAAAAATTATGCAGGCGTCAAATTCTATTATAAAAATGACGGCCAGAATCCAAGTGCTTCCTTTAAAGACAGAGGAATGGCTTCAGCCCTTTCATATATTAATTTTCTTTTAGATTCGGGAAAAGCTCAAAATATCCTTGCAGTATGTGCATCAACCGGAGACACAAGTGCTGCTGCTGCCCTTTACGCAGCCTATCTTTACCCAAAGGTTAAATCTGCTGTTTTGCTTCCCCATAAAAAAGTAACTCCCCAGCAGCTTTCACAGCCCCTTGGAAGCGGTGCTTCGGTTTTTGAAATACCTGGTGTTTTTGACGACTGCATGAAGGTTGTGGAATATTTGTCTGAAAACTACAATGTTGCACTTCTCAATTCAAAGAATGCATGGAGAATACTTGGACAGGAATCATTCTCCTTTGAAATTGCACAGGATTTTGATTATGACATGAAAAACAAGGCTGTTTTTGTTCCCATTGGAAATGCTGGAAACATTACTGCTGTCTTAAACGGCTTCATGAAATTTTTTGAGCTTGGAATTATTGAAGAACTTCCAAAAATTATTGGAGTTCAGTCAGAACATGCAAATCCTGTATTCAAGTATTATCTTGAAAAAGACCCAAAAAAAAGAGTGTTTGAACCAATGATTGTTCAGCCAAGCGTTGCCCAGGCTGCAATGATTGGAAATCCTGTTTCCATGCCAAGGGTTATTCATCTTGTAAACAAATACAATCTTCTTTCACAAAAAAACAATGTTGATTTTATATGCGTTACAGAGCAGGAAATAATGGATAATGAACTAAAGGCAAACAGAAACGGACATATTGCCTGCACACACGGAGGAGAAACACTTGCAGGTCTTGTAAAGGCAGTTTCTGAAAAAATTATTGATAAAAATACTACAGCTGTAATTGATTCTACTGCACATGCTTTAAAGTTTTCAGGATTTCAGGACATGTATTTTGAAAAATCTATTCCTGATGAATATGAAATTACACCGGATGAATCATTGATAAACCTTCCTTCTCTCATCATGGCTAAAGGAATAGATATTTTCCCTGCACCTGGAAAACCCCTTGGTAGCGAAAAAATGAAGGACTTTGTTAAAAAGACTGCCGATGAGATTGCAAAACGGTTAAATCTTTAAAAATGAAAAAATTAATTTTTTTTTGCATATTGTCTGCTTTTTTAATGCTTTTTTTTAACAAAAAAGCAGACACTGCAATTTTATACAAAGAATATCAAACCTTTAAAATAAATGGAGCAACATATCTATGTGCAAGCCATATTGTTCAGGAAGGTGATTATTTATACAAAATACTAAAAAATAAAGGAATCTATTCCCAAAGTAAAATAAATTCATTAAAAAACCTTAATCCTCATTTAACAGATATCAATAAAATTCAACCAGGCCAGATGATTTATCTGCCCATTCGAACAGCACATGAAGGGGAATTTGATGGCTATAAGCATGGAAGAATTCTTGTTCCATTTATTACAAAAAAAAGTGTTGAAGACCTTTTAAAAGAATACGCAGGCCCCTATGAAGTAAAGCCAGGAGATACAGTTTCAGAACTTTTATCTAGAAGCATACAAACAAAATGGGGAACAAAAAACTATGAAAGGGGAATTAAACTCTTTAAATACCTTAACCCTGCAATTGAGAACATCAATATAATTGCTAAAGGCCAGAACATCAACCTGCCTAAATCTGAGGTTGTTAATGCAGAATGGTATCCATCTCTTTTTAACCCGGAAATAGAAAAAAGGCTTTCTGTTAAAAAGAAAAATAAAATTAATATAGATATCCCAGTTACACCCAAAAAAGAAAAAACTATAAAGAAAAAAAATATATTAGAACTTATTGCAAACACTCTCGAAGGGCAACTAGAATCCAAAGGGAATCTTTATATCCCCTATAAAGAAGGAATAACAACACTTTCCCTATTAAAAACCCCTTTTATTAAATCTGAAATTTTCCCTCATATTTTTTTTTATGAAAAAAACTCTCTTGATAAAGAAAAAAAAGAAAAAATTAAAAACTTTTATAAGGAAGCTGTTTTTTTTAATCTAGATAATAAACTTGAAGAAACTGGGAAACTGTCCAGAAAAATTTTTAATATTAATCAGATAAAAATGGAACTAGGCTATGAAAACAAGGTAGTTTCGTCCAAAGATTCCACAAAAATAACTGAAATTTTTTATATAAAGGATCTTTACAAAGCTCCTGTAAAATTTTTATCATCTTTTACAAAGCACAATATAATTCTACCATCAAGCAGCATAATTAAGTCAAAACCAAATTTTATTTCCTTAAACAATCTAACTCAAAAAGAATTTGTAAGAACTTTTTTAAGAATACTTGAATGCAGATATAATGAAAATACCCAGATTACTTTTCCTTTTAAAGGAGTACAAATTAAAGCCTATACAAACATTGCAGTAAATAAAAGTGATAAATTTCTAATTATTGATTTTAACGAATTTTATGGAGAAACAATAAATTCGATCAAAAAAATAAAAATGAATATTACTTCAATTAAACATAATGATTCCAACGTAGATATTGCTGAAAAAATTGCCTATAATCTTAACTGCGTAATAATTAAAAATCCTGTCTTTCCAGAATCTGTAGGCTACAAGGATTTATCTTCAGTTAAAATTGAAATCCCAGGGATTTTAATAATTAACAACCTGAGTGCCACAAACAGACTTATTTTTTTACCTTCAATAGACTCTTCCAAATTTCCTGAGTCTATACTATATTACCTAGATTGGCTTAACATCAAAACTGTTTTTTCTTAAACTTTAATCAGGATTTAATTTATGCATTTTAAATATTTAATTATATTTTCACTAATTTTATTTATTATTTCTTCATGTTCAGTTTCTTCCAAAAATGCTGAAAATGCAGCAATGGCAGAATCAGTTAGAAATCTAGGAGAGGCCTATATTGCAGCAGGCAACCCAACTCTTGCCCTTAGGGAACTTTTAAAGGCAGACTCGCTTGTTCCAAACGATCCATACACAAATAATGACCTTGGCCTTGCATATCTTTCAAGGGGAATACCTGAAAAAGCAATTTATCATTTTAAAAAAGCAATTGAAATCAAACCAGAATATGCTCCCGCAATTAATAATCTTGGTACTGCATATATTGCCCAAGCAGACTGGGACAGTGCCATAGAAACACTTGTACCTTTAACTCAAAATATTTTATATGCAACCCCTCATTTTGCAGAGGCAAACCTTGCCTATGCATATCTGAACAAAAATGAGTATTTAAAAGCGGAGCGACACTATAAGGCAAGCCTTGATCTTTCCCCAAACTATGTAACTGCATTAAGAGGACTTTCTGTTTTGTACAGAATAAAAGGTGAATTTGACAAGTCTTTGCCCATGATTGAAAAAGCAATACGCTTTGCTCCAAAAAACGGAGAACTATACCTTCAAAAAGGAAAAACTCTCGAACTCGCAGGCAAAAGGGAGCTTGCAAAAAATGCTTATTTAAAGGCAATTTCTATTGGTACAGATGATGTGATTGAAGAAGCTGAAATGGCTGTAAAAAATTTCTAAAAAAGACTAAAAATCCCTTGAACTAAAAGCCTTTTTTGTTCATTTCTAGGACAGAGCTTAATACTCATAATACTTAGTTGCTGAACGAAAAAGGCCTTTTTTGTCCATTTCGGCCAATCACTACTTAGGTATCTAATGTTAAATTTTTCACCTAAATTGAGCGTTTCCTATTTTCAAATTATGAATGAATACAGCTTATTATATTTAAAAATATGAAACCTGCGAGCTTTCCAATTTGCTAGATCTACGGAGTTAAATTACATCAGACATAACAAAGCCTCATCCAATTTAACTTTACACCAACTTGAAAAACTCTAATTGAAAATTAAAAAAAATGCTAAAAATCAAAATCCTCACACAGTGAGGACTTTGACAAAAATTTATAAATTAAATAACTTAATATGCTTAATCATTAAAAGGTGAGAGTCTTCCTTCAAAATCTTCTGATTCTGATTCTGCAAGAGGCAGAATAAAATTAATTGAAGAATTAGTTTCTTCGCCTCCAAACAGTGAGGTAGTCGCAGTTATCTCAGTTTCTATCCACCAAGCATAATCCTTCTGATAAATATAATCAAACTGTGCAACACCGTTTTCATCAGTAACTACAAAAGGAGGAACAACACCAGCTGTAGCTCTTGCAGGATCAAGCTTGCCGTTATTATTTACATCTTCACCTGAATCCATAACTTCATCTCTGTCAGTATCTTCATTGGCATTTTTTACCATTGCTCCGCCTGCTCCAGTGTCAAAATCATCAGGCATTCTACCTGTATAATAGCTCAAAGGCCACAGAGTCAAATAAACCTTTTGATTCACAGCAGGGTTACCATTAGAATCATTAACTATAACAGACATAGGATATTTATATTCAGTTGTACTTAATACCTCAATTTTTGTTGCTCTTCCCAAGGCAACTAGACCAGTGCCTGATTTACTTATCAAAATTTCTGTACTTGCTTCAGCAACTCCTCCACCAGCCAAATTAATTGAAGCATTACATTTTACTCCCTGGCTGTCTGAAGGGTATGAACCAGCATTAAAAAAGGATTTAGCAACTCCGGCACCATCAGTAAAAACGATAGAAGGGCTTATATAATCTCCACCTCCGGTTGTAGATTGAACTTCAAAAACAACAGGCACTCCTGCTACAAATTGCCCTTGCCCATTTTTTACAACAGCAGTTAGGGTTGACTTTCTGCTTATCCCACCAGAACTTGGATTAATAACAGTCGGAGATGCAGTAAGAGTTATAGTAGAAGCTTCATTTGATGGTGCAGCGATTGCTACAACTACAGAATCAGTCATATTTGTCCCAGCTTCTGATACACTTATAGTGGCAGTGCCTGCCTGCTCAGAGTAAAGAACTGCTTTAGCAATATTATTTACAGGAGACTTTGTTACTGACTTTTTCTCACTATCTGCAGAATCCCATGAACCTAAAGTAGTATAAAACAAAACATTTTTACCCTGGGGGCTTACCACCTGGATTTCTTTTACCCTAAAACCATTTGCCGGATCAAAAGATGTAGAAAAAATTTCCTGTGAAGGATCAGTAATCTGGAAAACATCTGCCAATGCACCAGAAACATTCAGACTGATTGAAGCAGTAAATCCCAGACTTTCAGCCTTGAACTCAACATCCCCGTTTTGATCGCCCGTAAGAATAACATCAACTTCACCAGCCAAGTCTGTAGTGTATGTTTGATCTGCAAACGAAATTTTACCTGTACCTGTTTGGGAAAGAATAACCTCTGCATTATGCACTGGATTTTCTTCTGCATCTTTCACAATTATTTTTGCTGTTTTACTTGATCCCGGAATAAATGAAGTCCCATCAAGCTCCATCTCAACTGTTGTACCAGTTATTGGAATTGGAATCGACACTGACTTTTCATTTGAAGATGAGGCGATAATAGTTGCAGTTTGGTTTGCCTTATTGCCTCCTGCACGAAACGTAATTTCAGCATCCCCATTTTCATCTGTAGTCAGTTTTGAAGAACTTAAAATACCTGTATTTGCCGAGAAGGTTACATCTGCACCACTTATTGCCCCCCGATTCTTATCAAGCACTGTTGCAGTTACGATAACAGAGTCATTTTGTGCAGTTGACAACAGGGATTTTGCAGAGGAAATTGAAATATACTCAACACCAGGTATTTTTACTCCATCATCAGTTGATTCTGAATCTGCACCACAACCGTTCAGGAATAAAACGGCCCCCAATATAAATAAATTTAAAAGAAACCTCTTGCTGACTATTTTGTGAAACATTTTATTACTCCTTAAAAATTAAAATTTGCCCTGTTCTAATTCAACGATTCTTGGTGTTAAAAAAACAAGAAGCTCCTGCTTGGTCTTAGCATTTTCCCTAGATTTAAAAAACCAGCCTAATAAGGGTATTTTTGAAAGCAGGGGAAAGCTGTTTTCTGTCAATGTTTCTGACTGCTGAATAATACCGCCAATAACTATCGTATCTCCATCATTTACAAGCAGTTCTGTCTGAACATTTTTAGTTGAAAGTGCAGGACCATCAGGAGTATCAACATAAACATCATTTTTATCAATATTAACCTTCATTGATATTTTATTATCAGCTGTAACATGGGGAGTCACTTCAAGCTGGAGATCTATTTGCTTAAATTCAGTTTTTGTTTCCCCATCTTCAAGTGTTGTGTAGGGATACTCATAACCTTGCTTAATAGTTGCTTTTTTATTATCCAAAGTAACGACTTTAGGAGCAGAAATTATTTTACCCTTTTTCTGGGTTTCCATTGCGTTTAATTTTGCGTTTAAAATAAAGGGTGTTCCTGTAATTCTTGCAAAATTAACCCCAATTGAGCCGGACTGCTGAGGAGTATTCATTGCAACATTATACCCGTAATTACCGCCTAAAACATCTTTTCTTATTGAAGCATAAGGACTTGCATCAGCTACATTTGAACTTGCCTGCCATTCGGTGCCGATGTCCTTTGAAAAATCGCTGTTAGCTTCAACTATTCTAGCCTCAATTACTACTTGAGGTGTTATTTTATCAATCCTTGAAATAATTTCTTTGCATTTTTCAATATTTTCCATTGTATCAGTAAGAATTACCTGATTATTTCTTTTATCAACAGAAAGTGAACCTCTTTCAGAAAGTACCTTTTGAAGATGCGGTAAAATTTCAGACTGTGCATCAGAGTAATTAATCAGTAAATACTCAGTAAATAAAGGTGCTACATTTTTTTCCTGATTCTGGCTTTCCTGCCTTGCTTTAAGTATGTCTTTTTTTCTTTGTTCTTCAGCTTGAATCGTCGATAACTGAGCGATTCTTACAATATTTCCCTCTTTCTGCATTCCAAGAGAGTTCATTTTTAAAACAAGATCCAGCACCTGATCCCAAGGGACGGGCTGTTTAAGAGTCATTGTAACATTACCGCTAACATCTTTATCAATGGCAAAATTTAGGCCACTTACATGCTGAATAATTTTAAAAACATTTTTTATATTTGTTTCATAAAAATCCAGTATTATTGGCTGACCTGTATATTTTTTTTCTTTATAGTCAATTAAAGGGTCTTTTGAGTCTTCAAAAAAAGTTTCCTGGGTGCTCTCTTCTTTTGAATTAATAGGCACAGCTTTTGAAATATTTTCTTTTTTCTCAACAGTAGAGGACTGAGCAACCAAATCTGAATCAGAAACAGCTCTTCCATCACTTAAAATATGCTTCCATTCAGGTGCCTTAAATTCTGCTTCTTCTAAAATTGATTTTGCAGAAGGATCAAATTCAATTTCTATTATATTATCAATTTCATCATTGATCTTAAAAGCAACATTTTCCCTTAAATCTATGTAAATTAATGAATCATTTTTATTTACTAATTGATTATACACAGGAAAAATTCTGTTAACGGCACTGTCAAACCTTGTAGTTATAATAGGTCTTTGATGATAATCAGGAATTTTTGTATTAAAAAGCTTTATTGCAAGTTTATCTGCTTCAGGTTTTTCAGCCTTATATTCTACCTTTGTGCTAGTTTCAATTATTACTTTGGAACGGCCGTCTTCAAGTGCTGAAAAATCAAGGCTTTTTAAAGAGGCATCTTTATCATTATTATTGCTTACAATAACAGACGAGGCCTCATACTCAACTGGCTCTGATTCGGCTTTCAAAATATTATTTTCATCTCTTTTGCCAATAAAAATTTCCAAACCATCTTTAGTCTCTTGTGAGCCATAATTATTCAGCCACTTACCTCTTGAATCAATAACAAGCCTTAGTCTGCTGCTATTTGCATAATGTCTTAAACTTTTTGCCCATTTATTATTTAGATCAAGTTTTTGAACATTGGTATAAGGCGACGAAATATTTACTAAATCAAAAACAATTCTTGGGGGATTGTTTAATGTAAAGGAATTATATTTTTTTATGGCACCATCAGCCAAAATTTTAATTTTAAAAAATTCTTTTTCTTCAAAAAACTCAATATCTTCAAACCTTGAAGCTTCAGCGTAAGAAGTCTCAGGAGCGACTTCTACTTTTTCTACGACCTCGGGAGATTTCTCTTCAGCTGAAACAGAATCATCAGTTTTGGTTTCTATAGAAGAATCTATTTTGACTATGAGATTGTAACCTTCTTTTGTTACCTCATAGGGCAAATCACTTTCTATAAAAAACCGAATTTTTGCATCATTTTCTTCCTGCTTGAACTCTATGTTTTTTAATGCACCTTCAGAATAAGTTCGGCTGCTTAGATCACTGTTAAAAAAAGTATCAGGGAAATACAGAACTATAGCATCTGGTTCTTTTTCTTTAACAGCACTGTAAATAAGCTCAGAGTCACCTATAATATTTATATAAGTAAGGCCATTTTGAACCTCAGCAAATACAGATACTATATTCTTTTTTTCAACATCTTCGTTTGAAACCGAAGACTCAACGGCTCTATCATCAGTTCCAGGTTCTGTACCTGAATCTTTTTTTGAAGAGCACCCAAAAAGGATTAAAACCACAAACAGCAATGCTAAAATAATTTTAATATAGCTTCCATTGGTTCTTCTAATAAAATTCATTTTTATTCTCCAACTGGCTTTTGAATTTGCAATACGCTCTCTTTTGTAATGGACTTACCTGAAATATCTTTAATTGTTTCTTTTATTATTATCCGGTCAGATTCAATATTTATTATCTGGCCTGAATTTAAACCTACATAAGCTCCTTTTTCGACAAGATAACCCTTACCCGAGGATTCCTCAAGTACTGCAATATCACCATCATTAGTTGACATTATTGCTACTAGTTTTAACTGGGACAAATCAAATTTTTCAAGGGGTGTTTTAGGTCTTTTCGGCTTTTCATCATCATCTGAAACATCTTCATTTATTACCTCAGATTCTTTTACAAGAGGACTGAAAGGATTAATTCTGCCAGCTGGATTATAAGACAAAGTCAAATCTGCTGAATCCAAAGCATTTTTATTCTTTTCATTGCCACCCAGAAGAGTTTTTATAAACTTGCTTGTGTTTTCAGGTTTGGCCTTAACATCTGTTTCTACAAGTGCGTTATTATCTCCTGCTGCTTTGTCCTCTATTCCTTTTTCTACTTCTATTTTTTTTTCTTTATCAGACGGGAGACCATCTTTTTTTACAGATGCAACATTTTTATCAGCAGATAAATCCTTAGATACTACTTCCCCATCAACCTGACTCTTATTTGTTTCTTTTTTTGCATCTGCAGAAGGCTTTACATCTCCTGTTTCAACCGAACTAGATTCTACCTGATCTGCCTTTTCAGAAAAATCTTTCTTAGGGACCGCCAAGGAAGTTCCCTGTTCATCAGCATCAGTATCAGCCTTTAAAGGTACAGATATTTTTTTTGAAACTTTTTCTGCTTCAACTACAACATCCTTATTTTCTTTCTCAGAATCACTGCAACCTGAAACAGAAACAACAAAAAAAACGATTAATAACTTGAGCAAAAAATTAATTTTTTGAATCATATTATTTCTTCTTTTTCTTTTTTGTATTCTTTTTATCCTCATTTTTCTTATCTTTCAAAAATCTATATGTAAGTGCATTGCAAACAGTTGATATCTTTTCATCTTTGTCAGAAGTTAATTTTGCATTTTGAAAATCAACAATACGGCTGAACCTAGAAACTTTATCAAAAAATAAAGCTGTTTCATGAAATCCTCCGCTCATCTTCATTGAAATTGGAATTTCTGCGTAAAAATCTTTTGGGTTTTCACCTCCTGGAACTATTGATTCTAGGGTAAGACCAGATTCATTTGCAGATGCTGACAAAGAATCAACAAGTGCAGGTATTTCCTTTGTATCGGGAAGAGCCTTTGTAACAACTAAAAATTCTTCTTGCCGATTCTCAAGCTCTTTTTTTATTTTTTCCAATTGTGCAACTTTAGTTTTTGCAATTGATACCTGAGAAGAAAGATTTTCCTGCTTTTTTTTGAGACTTTCAATTTCTTCTTTTTGAGGCAAGTATAAAAACCATACATACACTGCGACTATGAGAACAATGGTTCCTATAAAAATCCCTATCTTTTGAATTTTATCAAGTTTATTAATTTTTGAAAAAAATGAATCTAGCTTGTTTTGTATATCTGAATTAGTTGCTGCCATAAAAAATCCTCTACTTAGCTTTAGTGAAACCGCCGTCTATCTTTGAATTTATAATAAATTTTCTTAATTCAACATTTTTGATTGAAGCTTTAGAAATAGACTTTAATTCAACATTAGAGAAGTAAACTGAAGCGTCAAGGTTTCTCATGAAATCTGCAACTGTCTTATCATCGAGGGCATAACCGTCAAAATAAATAGAATCTCTTTGTATATTTGAAGAATTAAGCCACATTCTCTCAGCAATAACGACTTCAGTAAGCTCATTAATTATGTTTATTCCAAAATTTCTTCCCTCTTTTAAAGAATCTATTATCTTTAGCTTTGAATTTAAAGCATCTAGTTCTTTCTTTAAAATATCAACTTCTTTTGCTTTTTTATTCAAAGATGCAAGTTCTGCTTCGGAAGATTTAATCTGAGATTTAAGATCTTTAATTTGTGATTTTTTGGAATAATCAACAACAAACAAAATAAGTAAGGTTAAAATCAGGCTAAGAAAATAAATTGATATCTGCCGCCTTACATTTTCTTTTCTTTTTGCTTTTCTGTAGGGTAAAAGATTTATACGTATCATTTGTCATCCATTGTTCTGAGTCCAAGACCAAGTGCTACACAAAGTTCAGGGCCAATGGCTGAAAGTTCATCTTTTGACCATCCCGATTTTCCAGTTTCAATAACCTGAAAAGGATTCAATTGGATTACCTCAGCCTCAATATACGAAGACAGGTCATTTCTAAACTTTTCTATAACAGAACCTCCTCCGCACACATAGACTTTTTCAACTTTTTGGGCCTGATTATTAGAATAGAAAAACTCAAGAGCTCTTTCTATTTCGACACACCACTCTTTCGAAACAACAGCAATAGCCTGCTCTACATCAAGACGGCCAACCTTATCCGAGGCAATAGAACCTGCCTTGATTTTTTCTGCTTCCTCTAAAGTCAGATCAGAATTAAGACTCATAATCGCCTGAGTAATTTCAAAAGACCCCATAGCAACTTCACGCATAAAAACAGATTTTCTGTTATTTACAACATTTAGAGAAATTTTATTTGCTCCGACATTAATTAAAACTGCATTTTCTACATCAGGTTCATTAATTTCAAAAATATTTTGAACTGCAAAAGCATCAATATCCATGACAACAGGATTTAAACCTGCATTTTCTGCTATAGAAACATATTTATTAATCATGTCATTTTTTGCAGCAACCAGCAAAACAGAAAGCTGATTTGGATTTTGATCAAGTTCTCCCATTATCTGATAATCAATGCTGACCTCACTAATATCAAAAGGGATATAGTGCTCAGCTTCTTCAAACACAAGATTGTGGATATCCTGATCTTCTTTTGCAGTAATGGTTATGGGTTTTACAATAGCAGAATATCCGCCTATTGACATGGCGACATTCTTATTACCTATTTTATTTCGCATAAAAGCATCTCTGATTAATGAAGAAAGGTGCTGGGGGTCTTTTGGCTCTCCATCTGAAAAAACATCAGGGGAGAACTTTTCAACTGCAATTTTTTTTAGAAAAAGGCCTTTTTTGGTATTGTGAATTTCAGCAATTTTAAGCGAAGATGTCCCAATATCAAGACCTATAAGTTGATTTTTTCTTCCAAAAAGCATAATTATTTTCCTGAAGAAAGTATTGAGGTTTAAATTTTTTGAGGGCCTAACTTACAAAGAAACACCGTTTAACAAGGTTT
The DNA here is from genome assembly GCA_034007295.1 of Desulforegulaceae bacterium. Taxonomy (GTDB): domain Bacteria; phylum Desulfobacterota; class Desulfobacteria; order Desulfobacterales; family JACKCP01; genus JACKCP01. Next base: position 38,253 of record JAVERC010000019.1, read on the forward strand.
ATGTTTACTTTTTTCACTTTATAAGTCAAGATTTTTATTAATTTTAACAAAAAAGAATTGCCAGTATAAGAATGCACAAATTAAGCTATAATGAAATTAAAGCAGAAAATAAAATTGTTCCATTTACACTTGTAAAATATTTTACCCTTACAAGCTTTCTTCTCATGTTTGTTGGAACCCTTGCACTTTCTACATTTCACACTCATCTTGTTAGAAAGATAATTCTAAAAAAAAGCAAAGAATATGCAGGAGTTCTTGTAGAAAATCTTAATCATCAAATTTTTCTTCAGTTTATTCTGCCAGTTTATCTAGACCAGGGGAAAATTCAATTAAGCAAAGAAACTCAGTTTAAAAGAATGGATAAAGTTGTAAGGGCAACTCTTCACAGCTTTGATATCAAGCTTGTTAATATTTATGATCTTTCCAATGTTATTTCATATAGCTTCAACCCTGAAATAATTGGTGAAAAAAATTTAGGTGGTGAAGGCTATAAAAAAGCAGTAAATGGCAAAATGACTTCTTCCTTGAATCAGACAGGCTCTTTTTTTCAACAGCTCGTAAGATATCCTGAAATTGCAAGAATAACTACTTTTGCACCCTTAAGAATTGAACGTCCTGGCTCAAAACTCGCTACAGGCCCAATTCTTGGTGTAATGGAAATTGTTCAGGATGTTTCAAAAGACTATAAAAGAATATTCAGGCTCCAGCTCCTTGTAATTCTTACAACAACAACAGTAATGACAATTCTTTTTTTAATACTTAGACAAATTGTAAAAAACGGTGAAGAAATAATCATGGAAAAAAACCGTGAGAGACTGAAATTAAGAGAAGAACTTGACAGAGCAAGACATTTGTCCTCCATTGGTGAAATGACTGCCATAATTTCCCATGAGATAAAAAATCCTTTAGGAATTATCAGAAGTTCAGCTGAGCATCTAAGCAAAAAACTCACAGAAGTTAACCAGCCAGACACTTTTGCAAAAATAATTATTGAAGAATCAGGAAGAATGAACCAAATAATCAATGACTTCCTTTCTTACGCAAAACCTGGAGAACCATTACTAAATCCTTGCAGTATAAATGAAATTCTCAAAAAAAATATTAATTTTCTTGAACATGAACTTTCAAAAAAAAATTGCAGTGTAACTCTTAATCTTGATAAAAAGATTCCAAAATCATTTGCTGATGAGAATAAATTATATCAATCTTTTTTGAATATTCTTATAAATTCTATGCAGGCTATGCCCCTTGGAGGGGAAATTTACATTTCAACTGAGCTTAAAAACAATGAAATTCAAATTGAAATAAAAGACAATGGCCCAGGAATTCCAGAAAATATTATTAAAAATGTTAAAGATCCTTTTTTTACTACCAAAACAGATGGTTCAGGGCTTGGACTTGGTATTGTGGAACAAACAGTAAAAAATCATAAAGGAAAATTTATAATAGAAAATTCAAGTTCTGGCGGAGCAAAAACAATAATTAAACTCCCTATAAACAAAGGAGACTTAATTTAAATGAATAAAATACTTATTGTTGATGATGAAAAAAATTTTCCAATAATCTTAAGTGCTGTCCTTGAAGACGAAGGATTTGAAACAGCTTCAGCTCTCAGCGGAAATCAGGCTGTTGAAATTTTAAAAAACCAGGATGTATCCCTTGTTCTTACAGATATGAAAATGCCTGAAATGGACGGAATGACACTTTTAGAAACAATTAAAAAAAATTACCCTGAGATTCCTGTTATTGTCATGACAGCCCACGGAACCGTTGAAAAGGCTGTAGAAGCTATGCAAAAAGGAGCATTTACATATATCATAAAGCCTTTTGGCAACAGCGAGCTTATCCAGCATATAAAAACTGCTCTTTCACACTCTGAAATAGTTAAGCAGAATAAACTTTTAAAGGAATTTGTTGAAACAAAATTCAGGTTCGGCAACATCATTGGCAAAAGCAAGCCCATGCTTGAGCTTTTTGACACAATAATCAAAATAGCTCCTACATCAGCAAGTGTTCTTATTGAAGGAGAAAGCGGAACTGGAAAAGAACTTGTAGCCAAATCAATACACTTTAACAGCAGTCAAAAAGACAAGTCCTTTATTGCCATAAACTGCTCTGCCCTTGCTGAATCACTTTTGGAAAGTGAGTTATTCGGGCATGAAAAAGGTTCATTTACAGGTGCAGTTTCGCAAAAAAAAGGGAAAATTGAACTTGCTGACGGAGGCACTCTTTTTCTTGATGAAATTGGTGAGATGAGCCTTAATCTACAGGTTAAATTTTTAAGGGTTCTTCAGGAAAAAACTATTGAACGTGTTGGCGGAAATACACCAATACCTGTAAACTTCAGACTGATAGCAGCAACAAATAAAACCCTAAAAAAAGAGGTTAAAGAAAAAAGATTTCGAGAAGATCTTTATTTCAGACTTAATGTTGTGAGGCTAACTATTCCTCCCCTAAGAGAAAGAAAGGAAGATATAAATCTTCTTGCCGCTCATTTTCTGAATAAATATAAGGATGAGAGACAAACAAAAACATGTCCAGAGGAATTCTCATCTGAATGTATGGAAATTTTATACAATTATTATTGGCCTGGAAATGTAAGAGAACTTGAAAATATAATTGAACGTGCTGTAATTTTATCAGCAGGCAAAACAATAACAAAAAAAAATCTGCCAAAAGATTTTATTGAATCAGCATCTATGCAAATGGATATTCTAAAAGGATTTGAAATTAAAGACAGTCTTGGTGAAACACTTGCTGAAATCGAAAAAAAAATAATTGAAGACACCTTAAAAAAAACTGAATATATTCAGACAAAAGCCGCAGAAATACTGGGCATTGGAAAAAGCGGGCTAAATCAGAAGATTAAAAAATATAACATAAAAATCCCAAGATAATTTTTAAGATATACTGATTACTTACAGCTTATTTAATCAAAAAACATGGTATCTGAGTAGTTGCTGAACGAAAACGGCCTTTTTTGTCCATAAAGTCAGATTCAAAATTTAATCCTCAAAATACTAAATGTATCCTAGATGTTAAATTTTTCATTTCCTTGAACTGAAGAAAAGATTCTCGTTTTCGGCCAATCACTAAGGCAAATATAGACAATTCAATCTAAAAAAATTCAAATTCAGGTTTATTTTATTAAACCCTGAAAACCTTGTCAGTAAAGGCTGGATAAAAAAGTACAATAATTTAAACCAAGATTTAACAAAAAATATCAACTATTTACCCATAAAGTTTATTATTTTGAACTTTATATGTGTAAATAATACCCTCAAATAAACTAATTACAATCAAATACCTGTTAAAAGCCTGCAATCAAAGCTTTTTCATAAAACAAATTTAAACGGCATCTTTTTTGCATTACTTATAACAAATATTTTCTTCATTTTTTCCCTTAAAAAGAACTAACCGAATGACCCCGGTTAGTTTTTTTTTGGACAAAATAATTTTTTATTTTTTCACTGACAAATCAGCTGCTGAATTATATTTTTCATTAATAATATTCGAGTAAAATCCTTCAGGGTAATCCTTTTTTAAGACTTCAATACTCTTTTCATCCCCTGCAAGAGCCATATAAAAAAGAGCATCTTCATTCAAAAAAGATTTAGTCTGAGAAAGGGGCTTTAAATAACTGCCAGCTTTTTCTGGATCTCTGTCAAAATAAAGACATCCAAGCTCATACATAGACAATTTACCCGGAAGAGCAGATTCTCCAAAAAAATTTGCAGCTTTTTCATAATATATTGCAGCTTTTTCATATTCGCCGGCCCCATAAAGAGCTCTTGCAATATAAACATCTCCAAGGGCAGCAGCTTTGGAACCATTATATTTTTCATTTAATACTGCAAACGCCTGCTCAATTTCATCAGGGCTTTGATCTTTTTGTGTTTCTACAGCAGTCAATGCTTTTTGAAGTTCGGCAAATGAATTTTCACGTTTAGCCTTCAAAAATGCAGGTATTGAAGAAATAACAACAAGCAATACAAAAAAAACTAAAATTCCAATGATTACTTTTTGCCTGTTTTCTTTAGTATAATCAACAGCTCTTTTCATAAAAACAGTAAAAGCATCAATTTCAGGGACTTCAATAAGATCTTTTTCTTCTTTCATTTTTCCTCCAATATTTTTACCATAAAAGGCTAGAGCTTACCCAGCCAGAATCTCCGTCAGAATGTCTTATCTCATACCAATTATTTTTTGTTCCTATTAATTCAAAAGGGGTTCCCTTTTCAGCTGTAAACACAATAGGATAATCAGTTCCGGGCCCTTTCCTGACATTTGCCTTATAAACTTTTATCACAACTGTTTTTTTCTTTCCAAGCAAAGGTTTGTAAACCCAGCCCTCATAACCTTCAAAATCTTTAAAATGAACCCAGTGACCTTTTTCTTCAATCACCTCAAGCGGATAATTCTTTTCAGCCTGCCATAAAACTTCATAAGTGCTTCCTGGACCTGACCGCACATTAAGTCTGTCTGATTCAACACTTACTCGCTCACCAGCAAAACATTGAACTGAGAACAAGATTAAAATCTGAACAAATAAAATAATAGGAATTTTAATCCTTTCCATTTTTCACCTCTTTTTTATACTGATTTCTGCAGTAAAGTTCCAATTTGAAAAACTGCAAAAGAAAGTGACCATGCAACAAAAGTTGTGTAAAAAATACTGAAAAAAGTCCATTTCCAACTTCCAGACTCATGCTTTATTGCAGCAACAGCAGCAATGCAGGGAAGATAAAGAAGTACAAACACCATCATTGCCAAAGCTGACAAAGGCGTCATACCAGATCTTTTCAATGCAGATCCAAGACCTCCGTCTTGCCCATGACCATCATCAACTCCATACAAAACTCCCATTGTGCTTACTACTATTTCCTTTGCAACAAAACCTGTTATAAGAGCTATGCTTCCTCTCCAGTCTATACCCATTGGCTCAAAGAATGGAGAAACAAAACTGCCTATTTTCCCTAAGTATGAATTTTCAGCATGTTCTTTTTCTTTATCATTCTCAATCTGATACAGCTTTTTATTAAGATTTTGAATCTCAAAATCTTTTCCAGTCTGCTTTTTTATCTCAATTTCTTTTGTCACTTCAGATATCAGGGAATCATAATCTTTTGAATAATTAACATTTACAGGAAAATAACTCAATCCCCATACAAGAATTGACCCAGCAAGAATAACTCCGCCCATTTTTTTTAAAAAGATTTTACTTCTGTCCCACATATGAATAACAAGGCTTTTAACCATTGGGACTCTGTATGGAGGCAGCTCCATAACAAAAGGAGACTCTTCTCCCTTTAAAATAGTTGCCCTGAATAATTTTCCCGAAAAAACAGCAACAAGAATTCCTGTTAAATAAAGAAGAAAAATAATATTCCCTGCCTTTCCAGGAAAAAAAGTACCTGCAAGTATTATGTAAACAGGAAGCCTTGCAGAGCATGACATAAAAGGGGTTATAAGAATAGTCAGTATTCTGTCCCTGTTGTTTTCTAAAGTTCGTGCAGCCATTATGGCAGGGACATTGCATCCAAATCCCATTAGCATAGGAATAAAGGATTTGCCGTGAAGGCCGATTGAATGCATGATCTTGTCCATTAAAAAGGCAGCTCTTGCCATATAGCCAGTATCCTCAAAAAGAGCTATACAAAAAAACAATATCAGAATATTTGGAAGAAAAATCAATACTCCGCCAACCCCTGAAATAACTCCATCTACAATAAGAGACTGTAAAATTCCATCAGGTATAATTTTCATAAAAAAATCAGAAAGAAAAAGAACAAAAGATTCAAGCCAGTCCATTGGATACTGGCCTATGGTAAAAGTTGACTGAAACATAAGCCAGATAAAAAAGGCAAAAATAGGAAGCCCTAAAAACCTGTTTGTAAGAACAGAATCAATTCTTCTTGAAACATCAATTCTTGTCATAACAGGAACATGAAGAACTTCCTTAATTATCCCCTCAATAAAACCATATCTTTCATCTGTCATAACAAGCTCTGGCTCATCATCATAAAAGGTTCTAAGCCTTTGCCTTTCCTGTCTTACAAGAGCTTTCAGGTCAAACCCTGAATCAATTGAATTAATTGTTTCAAAAACAGGCCTGTCATTTTCGAGAAGCCTTATACTTGTCCATCTTAGTGAAAATCTACTGTCATTTAAAATAAACGGTCTTATTGCATCAGATATGTTTTTAATTGATTTTTCTATTTCAGCAGAATATTTTATCTTTCTTTCGCTTACAGGTTTTTTGTCTGAAAGAGCAAGGTTTACAGCCTGATCTAGAAGTTCATCCATGCCCTCCCCCCTGTTTCCCACAGTAAAAACAACTGGCAGATCAAGAAGCCTGGAAAGCTTTGAATCATCAATATAAATCTCATTATTTTCAAGAACATCTGCCATGTTAAGAGCGAACACAATCTTCTGGTCAAGTTCTCTTATCTGGATTGCAAGATAAAGAGCCCTTTCAAGATTGGTTGAATCAATAATATCAATCACAACATCAGGGGAATCATCAATAAGATAATTTCTTGCAATCACCTCTTCTATTGAAAAAGGAGTAAGGCTGTAGGTTCCAGGAAGATCAACAATTTTTAATCTTCTGCCCTTATGATCAATAAAGCCTTCCTTTTTTTCTACAGTAACCCCTGCCCAGTTTCCAACCTTTTGCCTTGTGCCTGTAATTGCATTAAATATACTTGTTTTTCCAGAATTTGGATTTCCGGCAAGAGCAATTGTAAGATGCTTATCAGTCATCTGGAAATTCAATCCTCTATTTTTCTGACCATTATGTGTTCTGCCTCTTCAACCCGAAGAGAAATATGGCTTCCACGGACAATTATTTCCATTGGATCCTTTAAAGGAGCATATTTTACGACTTCAAACTCCGCACCGTTTAAAAGCCCCATTTCAAAAAGTCTTCTTCTAAGTCTTTTACATCCGCCTGTCCTTAAAATAATACCCTTGTCCCTGTTCTTAAGGCTGCTCATGGGTATTGCACGTCCTCTGCACACAGGCATAAAATCACTGGAACCAGCTCCCATATATGGACACGTCTGATTTTTGCCCATAAAACATTTTTCATCTGGAATCCGTTTTACATATACTTTTTCAGTTATTCCTTTGCCAAGAACATATCTGCTTTCCTGGCATGCTGCAATTATCTGGCCGCCCTTGTTTGAATTTAAAACCTCAATTACAGAGCCCTTGTTTATTCCCATTGATGCAAGTTTCTTATTAAGGCCGGAACCTGCTTTCATCCTTGTAACTTCAAGCATTTCACCTGCTCTTGTATCTTTAAGAAGAATTTCTTCTCCTCTTTTTGCACTGCATTTTGAGCATAATCCATAAAATTCTGTTTTATGCCTAATAAGCGTAAAACCATGCTTTTCAGCTGCAAACTCCTGGATTCTTTCAAGACGGGGATCTTCAAATTCTATAATTTTACCGCAGTCCACACAGATCATATGATCGTGATGTTCACCAAGATATTTTGGCTCATACATTAATGAGCCGCCTTCTATTTCCATTCTTGTTACAAGACCAAGCCTTGTAAGAAGAGATAATGTCTCTTCTATAAAATCAATACCAATATTTTCACAGCAAAAATCTGAAGTTTTACCAATGTCATCTGCTGTTACATGGGTTTCAGATTTCCAAAGACACTTAACAACTTTAAGCCGGTTATCAATGTTTTTATCGCCTATTTCTGAAAGTAGGCTTCTTATGTCTTCAAGTTTGGCTCCGGTAAGCTCTTCCATCCTGCCTCCAAAGAGATATTAAAAAGCTTTAAATTACCACCGGCATATCTAAAGTCAAATCAAATTTAAAACCAGGTCATCAGGCCTTATTTTTTTTGCAATCAATGACTGTTAAAAAATTTAATTTTTAACCCAATTAAAAAGCCGGCTTAAAACCGGCTTAAAAATTTTATTGTGCTGACTGATTCATCAGCTCTCCCACTCGTTTAGAAAAACGAGCAGGGTTATCAAGCTTTCCTCCCTCGCCTATTACAGCAAGATCATAAATAAGCCCCACATAATCCTTTAATTTTGAATTTACAGGATCTTTTTCAAAAAGTGATTTCATTTTCTTTACAACATCATGATCTGTATTTAACTCAAGATTTCTTTTGGGAACCGGAAATTCCTGGCCTGAAGCCTTGAGAATTTTCTGCATATATGCACTCATACCAAAATCTTCAGATGAAAGACATGAAATAGATTCCTTAAGTCTTGAAGATGATTTTACTTCTCCAATTTTATCTTCCAGCTCTTTTTTGATGAACTCAAAGAAAAATTTATTTTCCTCCAGATTTTCATCTTTTTTATCTTCCTTTTCTTCTTCAATATCCAGGTCGCCTTTTTCCGCACTTTTTAAAGCTTTACCCTGATACTCATGAAGCCCCTGAACAACCCATTCATCAACAGGATCTGTCATCAAAACAACCTCATAATCCTTTTCCTTTAAAGCCTCAAGATAAGGACTGTTTTTTAAAGTATTGATGTTTTCGCCTGTAAGATAGTAAATACCTTTCTGATCTTCCTTCATGCCGTCAATATAATCTTTAAGAGAAATCTTTTTTCCATCGGATTTTGTGGTTTCATATCTTAAAAGGTCAGCTATTTTTTCTTTATTTTCAGGGTCTGTAGGTATTCCTGCCTTTAGAACTGCTCCAAATTCATTGTAAAATTTTTCATACTTGTCAAATTCCATGTCCTTTAAAAGGTCAAGAACTTTTTTAACAATATTTTTTCTTATATTTCTTACAAGCCTGTCCTGCTGTAAAATTTCACGGCTCACGTTGAGATTCAAATCAGGTGCATCAACAACACCCTCTACAAAACCAAGATATTCAGGAATAAGCTCTTTGCAGTCATCCATTATAAAAACTTTTTTGCAGTAAAGATGAAGTCCGTTTTTTCTGTCTTCCCTGAAAAGGTCAAAAGGTGCCTTTGAGGGTATAAACAAGAGCAGATCATATTCTGTTACACCTTCAAACTTCATGTGAATCTTATCAAGTGGAGAGTCAAAATTGTGGCTTATATGCCTGTAAAATTCATTGTATTCGTCTTCTGTAACTTCTGATTTGCTTTTTGACCAGATTGCCTTCATTGAGTTTAAGGTTTCATCCTTCATAACCTTTTTAGATGTTTCCCCGACAGGGTTTCCTTCACTGTCCTTTACAATCTGGTCTTCTGGAAGAGGCTCATATTTTTCAGCCATCATTACAATGGGATATCTTATGAAGTCAGAATGCTTTTTTATTATTCTTCTGATTGCATATTCATCACAAAAATCATCATCCCCGTCTTCTGATGGTTTAAGATCAAGAATTACATCTGTTCCCCTGAACTCTTTTGAGGCTTCTTCAATTGAGAACTTACCGTCACCGTCTGATTCCCATTTCCAGGCCTTGTCATCTCCTGCCTGCCTTGTAATTATTGTAACCTTGTCTGCAACCATAAATGCACTGTAAAAACCAACCCCGAACTGTCCAATAAGCTCAGGCGACAATGCCCCCTCTTTTTTTGAATTTTCAAGTGCAGCTGCAAAGGCCTTGGTTCCGCTTTGAGCAATTGTTCCAATATTTTCTTCCAGGTCTTTTTTTGACATCCCGATTCCATTATCAGAAACAATAAGTTTTCTGTTTTTTTCATCCCTTTCAATTCTGATAAAGAAATCGTCATTTTCTTCCAGTACGGAATCATCTGTCTGAGCCTTGAAACTCAGCTTGTCAATTGCATCTGAAGCATTGGAAACAAGTTCCCTTAAAAAAATCTCCTTATTTGAATAAAGAGAGTGAACAATAAGGTTTAAAAGCTGTTTTACTTCTGTTTTAAATTCATAGGTATTCTTTTCTGTCATTTTTTCCCCCGACAGTCTGATATTGATTTTAAAAAAATAATTTTTATAACTATTCAGCACTAAACTCACAAAAAAGTCAGTTTTCTGACAATATAGGATGCTGTCTTTTTTTTGAGCCGTTCAAAAGAAAAATTTTTTTTCTTCTGTCTCCAGGCGTCAGCAAGAATAAGGCTCAGAAAAATGCAGCAGCACTTCCTATTTTAAGCTGAACAATTAAATTTTTTGTTCACGTTAAAAGATAAACCCAAATAGAAAATGTCAAGACTCAAATTTCTCAAAATTATTTTTATCATAGGAAATATAGACAAAACTTCCTGTGGAGATATTTTTGCCGGCGGATTTAACCCAGATTTTTTTATCGTTTAAGTCAACACAATAATAATACTCTTTTTTGCAGACAAGAATACATGCAGAAACAAACCCCTTGAAAACAAGGCAAAAATCTCTTTCTTTTATTGGAGTTTCAGATATTGTTATTTTTTCGGGTCTTATTACAAAAAGCTCATTTGAATTTTCAGATTTAATGAAATTTAAAAATCCTCCCTCAAAAACATTGCCGTTTAGCATTGAATAAAAGCTGTTTCCTGTCTGGGTCCCCCATATTTTATCATGTGTTGAAATGATAAATGATGTTTTCCATTCAAAAGATGCCTGTTTAACAGCCTCTGAGAGATAAAACCTTGTTTCCGAGTCAACACTTTCCGAGGGTTCGTCAAGAATCATAAGCAAAGGACGAAGGGCAAGTCTTTGTGAAAGAGCCACCCTTTTTTTCTCTCCTCCAGAAAGCTCAAACCATTTTCTATTGAGATATTTTTCCTTTGAAAGCCCTGTCATACCAAGAGCATGGTCAATTCTTTCGTCAATATTTAAAATTTTTCTGATTTTAAGTCCGTATTCAAGATTTTTTTTCACACTCCTTTTCAAAAGGCATGGTTCCTGTGGAAGATAGCTTATCTCTGAAAATCTAAGATCTGTTTTTATTTCGCCGGAATCAGGCTTTAAAAATCCGCTTAAGATCTTGAAAAAGGTTGTTTTTCCACTTCCGTTAGGTCCTGAAAAAACAATAATTTCTTCTTTTCTAAGATCCAGCTCTTTGATTTTTAACACACAGTTTTTATCTGAATATGAAAACAAAAGATTTCTTATTTGAAAAAGATTCATTTATCTTTTCCTCAAAAACACAAGGGATAAATTTACAAGAAGAGCGATAAAAAGAAGAACTGCTCCAAGAGCTATTCCGGTTTCAAAATAGCCTTTTCCTGTTTCAAGTGCTATTGCCGTTGTAACAGTTCTTGTTTTCCACTTGATATTTCCACCGACCATCATGGAAACGCCGACTTCGGTTAGTATTCGTCCATAGGCTGTTAAAAATGCAGTTAAAAGACCATGTCTTATTTCCCATAAATACGAAAGAAAAAAGTCAAGTTTTCTGGCACCAAGGCTTTTAAGTGTCAGCCCAAGATTTTCTTCACCTGATTCAGTGGCTGCAGCTGAAAGGGAAACAATAACCGGAAAGGCCAGAATGAACTGACCAATCCCAATACCCTTAAGCGTAAAAAGAAGGTTGAACTCCCCAAGAGGTCCCCTTGAAGTGATAAGTGCATAAACAACAAGCCCCACAAAAACTGTTGGAAGGGAGAGCAAAGTATCAAAAACAAGCCTTAGTGTTTTTTTTCCGAAAAAATTATAATATCCAAGAATAAAGCCAATGGGAAAACCGGCAGCAGCAGAAAAAAGAACAGAAACAGATGAAACGGTTATGGTGGCATAAATGGCTGAAAAAGCCTCAGGATCTCCTGAAACAAGAATTTTTACAGCATCAAAAAATCCCTGGGTTAAAAACTCCATCAAAGCTCCTGTATTATTTATTCATTACTTTTCACCTTAGATTTATAACCCATGGTACATTTTCTGAATTTTATTCCAACCTAAGTTGAGCGATTTTCAAGTTTGCCGCATATACAAGGCAAATTGTATCAGGCTTTTGCTTTGCTATACATGATACAATTTAACGCAGTAGATGCGACAAAATTGGAAAGCCCGCAGGGTTTCATATTTTTAAATATAATAAGACTGATTCATTGAAAATTTTTTAATTTAAAAATATGAAACGCTCAACTTAGGTAAAAATTTAACCTTTAGAATACATGAAGTATTTTTAAGCATTAAATTTTGAATCTCTCTTTAGAATGAACAAAAAAACCGTTTTCGTTCGCCACTAATTATCTGCATTTGGAATAAACAATGGTTTACCAAGCAGTTTAAAATTTTTTATCATTTCCTGTGCCTTTGGAGAAGCCATCCATTCTTTGAAACTTACTGCATATTCGTATTTTACATTTGGACAATTCTTTGGGTTTACAGGAATAACGCTGTACTGATTTTTCAGATTTTTGCTTCCTTCAACAAGTATATCAAGGCTGAGCTTTTCTTTTTTCTGATCCATATACTTTATGAATGTTCCCCTGTCTGTAAGTGTATAGGCTTTTTTTTCGGCTGCCATATTAAGTGTTGCAAGCATTCCCTGGCCTGCCTGAATATACCATGCCTCCTTTTCAGGAATTTTTGGGGAAACATCCTTCCATATATTCAATTCCTTTTTATGGGTCCCTGAATTATCCCCCCTGCTTACAAAAAGTGCTTTTTCATCCATTATTCTTTTGAGTGCATCTACAGAGGACAGCCCTCTTATGCCGGCAGGGTCAGATTTATCTCCAACTATGATAAAATCATTGTACATAATTTCTGTCCTGCTTTTCCCAAAACCTTTTTCAATAAAATCCTTTTCTGCCAAAGGTGCATGAACCAGCAAAACATCAACATCACAGTTTTCACCCATTTTAAGTGCTTTACCTGTTCCAACTGCAGTCCAGTGAATTTTTATGCCTGTTTCTTTGGTAAAGGCAGGCATAAGATAATCAAGAAGTCCTGTATTGTCAGTGCTTGTAGTTGTTGCCATCATAAGATTTCTGTCAATATTTTCCGAGAAAGCAGGATTGCATAATGCAAATAAAAGCAAAACAATGATTGTGATATTTTTTTTCATTTCAATGTTCCTTTATTAAATTTGTCGGTTATATGACCGAATATTTTGTATTAACCACCTTCTCTTGTCAATATTAAAAAAATAAGTTATCTAAATTCAAAGATTAGTCAAAAACCTTAATTATGTTCAATTTAATAAGCCAACAAATTTAAGTTTTAATATTTATTTCATTTTCTTTATAACAGCTACGGACAGGTTTTGACTCAAATTATTTAGACTTTGGTTTTAAGCTTCAGCATCAATATCTATTAATATAATGGCGTTGACAGCCACAAAATAACAAAAAAAGGAGCTGTAAAATGCAGTTCATGGCCAAAAAAATTGAAAAAACAGACAATTACACATTAAATGGAATTTCACTTGAAGTTTTATATCTTATTCACAAAAAAAAATCTGTTGAAGAAATAAAAGAAATTACATCCCTTCAAAACGAAGAAATTACCATAGCTTTAAAAGAACTCATTGAAAACGACCTTATAATCCAAGCTTCCAAAAATGGCAACTTCCTTGGAAACGAATTTATTAATGCTCTTCAAAGAAATCTTGCAAAAGCACTAGGGCCTCTTGCAGGATTTTTAGTTGAAGATGCGTTTTCAGAATTTGATATAAATCCGGAAAAAATCCCAAAAAATCAGGCTGCATCAATAATCAGATTCTTATCTGAAGAAATAAAAGACAGCTCACTTAAAATAAATTTTATAAAAACAATGAACGAATTTCTAAAATAAGCAGAAAAAAAAGCGGGCAAAATATTTGCCCGCCACAAAACCTAAACTTCGTCAAAAGTATTTTTTATTGATTCACTTGGTCCGCTGCCTGCAAGACTTCCAATAATTATTGCAAGAGTACACAAAATAAAGCCAGGAAGAATTTCATAAACATCAAAAATACCGCCTGATAAATTTTTCCATACAATAACTGTAACAGCACCTGTAATCATGCCTGCAAGAGCACCGTTTCTTGTCATTTTTTTCCAGAAAAGAGACAAAATCACAACAGGTCCAAATGCAGCACCAAAACCTCCCCAGGCATAAGAAACCAGATCAAGAACCCTGCTTTGGGGATTTGAGGCAAAGGCTGTTGCTATAAGAGCTAAAATAAGTACAGCAATTCTTCCTATCCAAACAAGTTCTTTTTGGGAGGCATCTTTTTTAAGAATGCTTCTGTAAAAGTCCTCAGCAACTGCTGATGAACAAACAAGAAGCTGGGAGTCAATTGTTGACATTATTGCAGATAAAATTGCAGCTAAAAGAATGCCTGCAACCCATGGATTAAATATTGTTTCAGTTAAAACAATGAAAACAGTTTCAGGATTATCAAGTGGAGCATCCAAAAAGCCTATTCCTGCAAATCCTGTAAAAATTGCACCTAATAGTCCAATAACCATCCATGACATACCTACAATCTGTGCCATTGGAGCATCCTTTGGATTTTTAAGAGCCATGAACCTTGTTAAAATATGGGGCTGCCCAAAATATCCAAGCCCCCATGCCATAAGTGAAATTATTCCCATTGCTGTCATACCGGTAAAAGCATCAAGATGGCTTGGATTTACGGAATTTACAGCAAAAATCATTTTATCCCATCCGCCTGTAAGGTTTATTGCAATTACAGGAACTATTATAAGGGCACAAAACATTAAAATTCCCTGAATAAAATCTGTAAGAGTAACAGCCATGAAACCGCCAAGAAAAGTATACCCAACAATTACAACGGCCCCAATCCAAAGTGCAGTCTGATATGAAAGGCCAAAGGTTCTTTCAAATAAAATAGCTCCGCCAACAAGTCCTGAAGAAACATAAATTGTAAAAAAAACTAAAATAACGAACGCAGAAATCACCCTCAAGGCACGCGAACTGTCTTCAAATCTGTTTTCAAGATAATCTGGAATAGTTATGGAATTTCCAGCCTTTTCAGTATAAATTCTAAGTCTTGATGCAACAAACTGCCAGTTTAGAAAAGCACCGATTGTTAGCCCGATTGCAATCCATATGCTGTTCATTCCGCTGGCATACAAAGCCCCTGGAAGACCCAAAAGAAGCCAACCGCTCATATCTGATGCACCTGCTGAAAGAGCTGCAACACCAGGTCCAAGACTTCTGCCCCCAAGAATATAGTCTGAAAGGTCATTGGTTTTAAAATAAAAATAAATACCAATGGACATCATGATAAAAAGATAAACAACAAAAGCAAAACTTATCCCAAGACTCATTTAGTTTTCCCCCTTTTTTGAAACAAAATAATTAATCACAGATAAAACAACAGTTAAAGGCATAGGTATGGCAATTAAAAGCCAGGTAGCCATTGACAAGGAAACACTATCCATTTTCTCCCCCCATTTATATATTTATAAATTTTAAGTTAACCGAACTATCAGAAAAAAATAAATCAGGCAAATTATTTGGTTGACATGGGTTTTATAGGCAAATATTTCACTATATTAATTAGTGATCGCTAAAAATTTGAATTATTTTTCAGTTAAGGAAAATGGAAAGTTTATTCTTTAGAATACATTTAGTCTTTTAAGGATTAAATTTTGAATCTAACTTTAAATTGGACAAAAAAGGCAGTTTTTGTTGAGCAACAAATTAAAACCTAAGTTCAGTATCAGCTGTTCTTCATTTTTAAAAAGGACAATCAGATTAATATGGATAAAAGGCTTTTTTTTATTTTAAGCAGAGCAAGACACAGGATAAACAAATTTATAAACAACAGTCTTATTAAAACTTTTGAAATAACATCAGTCCAGGCAGCTGCAATTTTATTTCTTCAGGAAAACAAAAACTCTCTTTTAAAAGAGCTTGGCCAAGGCCTTGATATGAATAATTCTGCTGTAACAACCCTTGTTGAAAGACTTTTGAAAAATCAACTTATTGTAAAGGAAAAATCAGAGCATGACAAAAGGGCATCTATTATTAATCTTACTGAAAAAGGTAAAAAAACAGCAGATGAAATCAAACCTTTTATAAAAGAGTTCAATTCCCATTTTGAAAAAAACTTTCCTAAGGAAGAGCTTGATATTGTAATGAAATTTTTGAATTTTTCTATTTCTTATTTTGGAGATAAAAACAGCGAGGATATAGATATAAAAAATTTATAATACTAAGAAACTTTTTCAAGCTTTCTTAAAATCAAAACCAGGTCGTCATATCCAGGATTGAGCTCAAGAGCTTTTTTAATGTGTTTTTTTGCATTTTCCAAATCTTTTAAGTGAAGATATAACTTTCCTATATTATAGTAGACATGAGCACCGTCAGGCTGAATTTTAAGGGCTTTTTTATAAAACAAAAGAGCTTTTTCATTTTCATTTTTCTTTCTGTATAAAACTCCAAGTGAATTATATGCGTTTTGAGTATCTGGCTTGATTTTTATGAGCTCGTTTAAAACATCTTCAGCTTCCTGATCCTTTTGAGATGAAAGATAAATATCTGCAGCCTTTTGAAGATACACCTGAGCCATTTCATCATTGCCAAGGCGAGTATAAAGTTTTCCAAGAGACTTATATGCTTTTGCATGTAATCTGTCTATTGCTGTTGCCATTTTAAAGGCATCTATTGCTTCAGAAAACTTTTCCTGGGCAGATTTAATATATCCAATATTATAATAAACCTCTGCACTCTCCCCCTTTTTCAAAAGCTCATTAAAAATTTTAAGGCTTTTTTCAAGGTCTCCTGACTCCATAAGTGCAAGACCTTTTTCAAGATTAATTGAAAGCTGAAGGTTTTTTATTTTAAAATCATCTTCTCCTATGCTTTTAATTTTTTTTAAAAGATTTTCTTTGTTGAACGGTGAAACCAAAAGTCCAGAAACACCAGCTTGGCCTGCTCTTATTACATCTTCACTTGAAAAGTTCGATTTTGTAAGAAAAAAATGAGTCTCCCACAATCTTGAATCTCTTCTGATTATTTTTAAAAGATTAAGCCCTGAAAGTTCATAAAGCTCCCAGGATGAAACAACAAGATGAAACTGTTTTTCCTGCAAAAGAGACCAGGCAGATTCTCCAGTTTCAATTTTTACTGTATCTTTAAATCCCTGTTCATGAAAAAATAATTCTAAAGATTCAAGAGCATCCCTATCTTTATCAATCAGCATTATATTTTGAATCATAAATCATGCTCCTGAAAATTTTTCATATAAATCCGCCTTTATTGATTAACAAAAAAAACAGACTTTTATGTTCACTTGAAAAATGAAAAATTTAATCAGCTGAAACAAGCTCTATCTTAATCTTTTTTTCGCTGATCTCAGTAATTGCCACTCCAAATCCTTCAAATGGAAGTTCAACAATTTTTTCTGCCAACTCATTGGCAGTCCCTTTGTATGAAACTGATGAAATGCTGCTTTCTGAAGAGAGTTCTTTTTCACTAAAACCTTCAATAATTTTAGAATTTATTATTTTGTTTTTAAATGAAATAAATCTCAGAAAAAAATTAGAGCCTGAAATTTCAAGTGTAATCTCATTTTTCTTATCAACTTCTTCTTTAATATTTGAAAAAATTTTACTTGAAATTTCTGCCCCAGCGTCCCGTCCTGCCCTTTCAAAAGCTTCATTTGTCCTGTAAATTCCGTTTTCAGATTTAACAAGTATATCTTTTGATATATTACATAATTCCTGCCCTGTGCTTGTCTTAAAAACAATCAAAGACAGTGAAACCTTAACAGTGTCTACACCCTGAATTTTGTTGCTGCCTGGAAATGCATGGGATTTTCCGACAATTACAATTCCAGCATCTTTTTCCAAAGCTATGTTGATTGCATCTTTTTTATCAGGCACAACATCAGATTCAAACCTGAAATCGCTTATTTTGGTATAGACAAAAGGATAGTTGACTTTAAACCCTGATTTTTCAAGTTCTGAAGCAATTCCTTTTTCTGTTGTTCCAAATCTTGGGTTTTCATCCGTTTTCCACCATTGATAATAATCATAATCCTCTATATTTTTTTCTGAAACAAGAAGCATGATTTTGGGCAGTTCAATCTTTTCAAACATAATGCCTGATTCTTTAAACAGCTTTTCAAGTTCTTTTTTTGAAAATGATGCCGATACTGAAGCATGAAGAACACTTCCTGAAATAAAATCTCCAAGCACCTGATATTCCTGAACAAAATTCTTTCCATTATTTTTTTCAAGAAGTACAGCAATGGCTTCAAAATCAGACCTTATCAAATCTAAATCAAAACAGGATAAAACAGCCGATTGGAAAGCATCATTTACTGCTAAGTCAACTGCCTCAGTTTTTGCTTCTGCAAAACCGTTTTCACTAATTTTGGAGCTGCCAATCCCTGAAAATGTAATATATAAATTTTCTTTTGAATAAGCATTAACAACTAAAAAATTGAATATAATAATACCAAGGATTATTCTTGAAAGCTTCATTTTAACCTCATCAGGATTTTCTTGATAATGAGTAGTCTGCAAGCATGTAAAGAATCTCTGTTTCTTTCGGCTGACCAAGGCTTGACAAAATATTTTTAGCCTTTTTTACATGTGTTTCTGCAATTTTTTGAGTATACGACAAACCATCATATTGTTCAACAAGAGAGACAATCAAATCAAAATCCGGCTCAATTGCTGAAAGTCCCTTCTCAATCTCTTTTTCAATTAAAGCCTTTTCCTTTTCACTGCACAAAGAAACAGCATGAATAAGTGGAAGAGTAAGCTTTCCCTCTCTTAAATCAGCTCCAGGCATTTTACCAAGGGATTTTGAATCCGAAAGATAGTCTAGAAGATCATCTGCCATCTGAAAGGCCATCCCAAGATGATATCCGTATTCCCCAAGTTTTTTGACCTTTTCTTCATCAGCCTTTGCTATTCTTGCACCTGTCCTGCATGCACCTTCTATCAGAACAGCGGTTTTTCTTTTAATTATCTCAAAATACTCTTCTTCTGTAATGGACATGTTTCCCTTGATTATGAGCTGATGAATTTCACCCTGGGACATTTCTTCGGTTATTTTTGAAACTTCATTTACTATTTCAGGATCTCTTAGCAAAGAAGCAATATTTAGGGATTTTGCAAGAAGAAAATCTCCTGTCAAAACAGCTGCAGCATTTCCATAAACTGTATGTGCAGCCTTTTTACCTCTTCTGAGCTGAGCTTCGTCAATTAAATCATCATGAAGAAGGGTTGCAGAATGAAGATATTCAAAAATAATTGAATAATCATATAAATCAGGTGTATTTTTTCCGCATATTCTTGCACTTTCAAGCATAAGCACAGGACGAAGCCTTTTGCCTCCGCTGAATAAAATGTGTTCAGAAATAATTTTTACAAGTTCAAGATGGGGCACTAAATTTCTTGCTATTGCTTTTTCAATTTCTTCAAGGTCTTTTGATATTGCCTTGATTATTTTTTCCTTTAAGTTTTCCATTATCCGTTTCCTGCAAGGTCATAATCAAAGGCATCTGTTATATAAACATCAACAATATCGCCTGTTTTAAGACCTTTGGCATCTACATAGGTTATTCCGTCTACTTCCGGAGCCTGAAACATTGTTCTTCCAACATAAAAATCCTCTGAATCCCTGCCTTCAATAAGAACTGAAAGAGTTTTGCCAAGATAAGCACTGTTTTTTTCCTGGGATATAACAGCCTGTTTTTCCATAAGAACAATTCTTCTTTGTTCAGCTGTTTCAAAATCAACTTTATTTTCCAATGGAAACGAAATTAAATCTTCCATTTCAGAATATGTGAAAACACCTGCATGATTAAACTTAATTTCATCAATAAAATCACTTAAAATTTTAAAGTCATCATCTGTTTCACCAGGAAATCCTGTAATAATTGTTGTTCTAAGCACAGCATCTTCAACATTTTTTCTTATTTTTTCAAATAAAGACTTTAAATATTTAAGATCATATCCTCTGTTCATTTTCTGAAGAAGTTTTTTTGATGCATGCTGAACAGGAATATCAAAATAAGAGCAGATATTTTTATGCATGGCTGTTGTTTCTATCAACTCATCACTTATGCTTAAAGGATGACCATACATGAATCTTATTCTCACATCCTTTGAAAGAGATGATATTTCCCTTAAAACAAGACTTAAATTTTCCCCTGATTTAAGATCTCTTCCATAATCTGTTGTTTCCTGTGATATAAGAACTATTTCCTTTATTCCTGAATCTATTAAATTTTGTGCTTCAACAACAATATCTTTTACCCCCCTGCTTCTTAAAGGGCCTTTTAATTCGGGAATTATACAGAAACTGCATCTTCTTGCACAGCCTTCAGCAATTTTAAGATACGCAAAAGGAAAAGTAGTTATAATTCTTGGGGACTTTGAATTAAAAAGAGGCTGGTTTAAAGGATCAGGGAAAAAACATTTTTCCTTTTTTTCTTTAAAGCCGGAAAGAATTAAAGGGATATCTGAAAGAGCTCCTGTTCCAACAAAAAAATCTGCCTCTTCAAGTTCAATTGCAAGCTCTTTTTTAAATCTCTGGGCAAGACATCCTGCAACAATCAAACACTCACACTTTCCGTTTTTTTTAAACTTTGAAAGTTCAAAAATATAATCCAGGGATTCATTAATTGCATCCTCAATGAACCCGCAGGTATTGACTATTATAAAACGGGCATCCTCTGGAGACGAAACAATAAAATACCCGTTTTTTTCAATCAGTCCGGAAAGAAACTCGCTGTCCGCAAAATTTCTTGGACAGCCGAGTGATTCTATATATACAGTTTTCATTATTTTACTTGCCGGTATACTTTGGCTTTCTTTTTTCTGTAAAAGCTGTAACAGCTTCATAAAGATCCTTTGATGGTACAATATTGGCACTCATTGAACTTACATAGGTAAGTCCGTCCTGAACTGATTTTCCGATACCGAAATTTAATACATCCTTGCTTGCCTGAACAGCAATTGGAGAATTTTCACAGATTTCCAGAGCCATTTCTTCTGCTTTTTTCATAAGATCATCATAATCTTCGCAAATTTCAGACACAAGATTTACTTCCTTTGCTCTTTTTGCATCTATTGTTTTTGCAGTAAAGGCAAGCTCTCTTGTTATACCCTGTCCTACAATATTTGGAAGCCTCTGCAAAACTCCAACATCTGCAACAAAAGCAACGGCTGCTTCCTTAAGACAAAAACTTGCATCTTTTGAACAGATTCTTATATCACAGGCTGTTGCCATATCAAGACCTGCTCCAATACAGTATCCATGAACTGCTGCAATAACAGGTTTCTTACATCTTTCAATACAGGTCATTGTTTCCTGCATTTCCTTGATTCTTGGAATAAATTTCCACTTGGTTCCTCCAAGCTGCTTTTCTTCCAATGCCTCAGGAAGAGCACCCATCATTCCAGGAAGATCTATTCCTGCAGAAAAACATGGGCCTTTTCCAGAAACAATTACAACCTGTATATCCGGATCTTTGTCAAGGTCATCAAAAATTGCCGGAGAATCATACCATGCAGGGGGATTCATTGCATTTTTCTTGTCAGGCCTGTTAAGGTAAACATAGGCTATAGGTGCTTTTTTTTCTACCAGATAAAATTCAGACATAATCTCCTCCTAAAAAATAATAATTTATTGCTGAACGAAAAATTAGAGTTTTCAGCTAAATAGTTACATTTAATGTATGCAGCCCGCATT
>JAVERC010000072.1:0-11195 GCA_034007295.1 Desulforegulaceae bacterium
GTAAAGTCATGGGCAGAGACAATTGAAATGGTAAAGTCAGGAAAGGCAGATATTATACCTCTTGTCAACAAAACCCCTGAAAGATCAGAATTTCTCTTATTTACTAAGTCTTATCTTAAATATCCAATAGTAATAATTGCAAGTGATAAATTTCATTATATTTCAGGACTCAATGATTTAAAAAATAAAAAAATTGCTGTTGTAAAAAACAGCCATATCCACGAAAAAATAAAAAACAACAAAACATTTGAACTTGTAATATGTGAAAATCATCAGCAGGCACTTTTAAAAGTTTCAAATAAAAATGCTGATGTTTTTCTTGGAGTACTTCCAGTTTCAGCACATGAAATTAAATGGCTTGGAATTTCAAATTTAAAAATCGGCGGAATTCTTAATTATGATGATGAATTAAGGGTTGGAGTTATAAAAAATGATGAAATTCTTTATTCAATAATGTCAAAGGTTGTAAGAAGTCTTACTGAATCAGAAATAAGAGCTGTTCAGGATAAATGGGTAAGCCTTAAGTTTGAACATGAGTTTGATTATTCCTTTCTTTTAAAAATTGGTGGTTTTGCAGGTGTTTTAATTTTAATTGTTTTAATGTGGAACAGACAGCTTGTAATGCTTAATAATAAAATTAAAAAAGCAAATTTGAAGATCATGGAAAAAAGCAAAGAGCTTGAGCTTATGAGCATAACAGATTCTCTTACAGGACTTTTTAACAGAAGATATCTTGAAAATATTGTATGTTCTGAAATTTTAAGATTTTTAAGATATAACAGGCCTTTATCCATTATGATTTTGGATATTGATAATTTTAAAGCTGTAAATGATACTTATGGACATCTTGCAGGGGACAGGGTTTTGATTTCAGTTTCAGATGTTTTAAAAAATTTTGTTAGAAAAACAGATGTTTCAGGAAGATGGGGCGGAGAAGAATTTATGGTGATTTGTCCTGAAACAGATTGTGAGGGCGGAAAAACTTTAGCTGAATGTCTAAGAAAAAAAATTGAAGAACTTGAAGTTGATGAGGCAGGAAAAGTTACAATAAGTATCGGCCTTACTTCATACAAAAAGGAAGATGATGAAATCTCTTTTGTAAAAAGGGCTGACAATGCTTTGTATCATGCAAAGACAAGCGGAAAAAACAGGGTTGTGGTTTATTGATTATTTACTAATTGGCATAAAACCAGGATTTTGTTTCATTTAAAAAAGATGAAAAATTTATCCTTAAGAAAGATATCTTGAGTATTTTGAGGATTAAATTTTAATTCTGACTTTAGAATGGACAAAAAAGGCCGTTTTAATTCAGGAACTCTCAGTAAAACTGAGAGCTTTTTTCCCTGATTTTAAAATCTTATTCCTATTGAAAGGGAACCTGAAGATGCTGATGCATCAATTGTAGTGTAGGAATTGCCATGCCATTCATTGAGTTTGTCTTCATAGTCGCTTGCATCTCTGATATTGAAAATAAAATCAACAATTATATGTTCCCATTTGTAGCCAAGTCCAAGGGACAATAAAATTCCGTTAAAATCAAGGTCCAGGTCTTTATCAGAATATTCCCAGTTTTCATTGAAAAAACCTAAACCCCCATAAAAATAAAAACCTTTTGAAAGGAAATTGTTTCCAAAAAGAAGTTGTGCCTCAATACCTTTAGATTCAAGCTCAGGATAATCATCATGCTCATCAAGAAAATATCCGGCTCTTAAAGCAATTATTTTTGTTATGCTTCTCTGATATGAAAGCATAATTCCGGCAAGTTCGTCATCTTTGTAACCGTTTACATCATTATCAATTATAATTGCATGGGTTCCAAGCATGATCTGGTTGTATTTCAAAGAATTTTCTTCTGACCATGATGAAGCAGATGCAGATAAAAAAAATAAAATTGCAAATATTGAAATTTTTTTCATGTCTTCCCCCAAGTTTTAAATTTGTAAAGCCTGTTTTTTTGATATTAAAATTTTTTTTGAAAAAGAAAAAATATTTTTTTTAAAAATTAGTGATTTTTGAAATTTTTAATTTTAACGGCGTTTATTAATAATGTGAAAAAAATTTTAAAAGGCAATTTAAACAATTTAATATTTTTGTTTTTTTCCCTTAAAAAATAGATTATGAGAAAAAAATTAATCTAATAAAAGGATTGGATTTAAAAATTAAAAGAGAAAATATTTTATTTTTTGATCTTGATGATACTTTGGTTGATACTAATTTTTCAAATTACTTATCATATCAAAAAGCAGTTAAAGAAATAACAGGAAATGATTTAGATATTTTTTCTAATTACCATGGAAGATTTGACCGTAAAACTTTAAAAAAAATAATGCCTTGTTTACCCAGTACTGATTTTAAAAAGATAATATGGCTCAAAAACAAATATTATAAAAAATATCTTTGTGAAACCAAGCTTAATAAGTCAGTTTTAGAAATATTAATGAAATATTTTAAAACAAATAAAACAATTTTAGTAACAAACTGCCGTAATGACAGAGCATTAATGACAATAGAATATTATGGACTTTCAAATAAATTCAGTTTTATTTTTTCACGTCAGAAAAATGGAAATAAATATTTCAATGCACTTACGAATTTAAAAATTTCGCCTGAATCAGTTATTGTGTTTGAAAACGATGAGTCTGAAATAAATAATGCCATAAATTCAGGTATCCAGACAGAAAATATAAAAAATATAAATATTAGAAATTTAAAAGGCTAATGATGAATAGATTTAAAATTGAAAAAAATTCTTATCTGAAAAAAGAAACTATTGCCTATTATCATACTGATTATACAGGATATAATAGTCCTGGAAATCCAGATTATATCAATGTTTTGAAAAATACTTTCAATAATGAAGCTTCAGAAAATCTTCGTCATGCTTTTAATGACCTGACTGAAGTTCTTATTGAGGATTTGATCCAGATTTTACAGATAATGAAATTAAAAACACTTGCAGTCTGTGTTGTTCCAAGGGCAAAGGCAGAAGAAAATTATTCTAAAAATCAGCTTTTTTTTAAAGCATGTGTCAAAAATGTTGCTAAAACTACATACAGCTGTATTGACGGTACAGATTATATTGTAAGAAAAACAGATACTAAAACAACTCATCTTTGCAGAGCAAAGATGCCTTCAGATTTTAATAATGACGGACCAATGCCTTATCCAGGGATTACAAAAGAAACCTGTATTTTTTCAAATGATATTTATAATAAGGACATTTTGCTTATAGATGATATTTATACAAAAACTGTTAATATTGATGAAGATGCTGTCCAGGCTTTACTTGATAAGGGTGCAAAATCTGTAACTTTTTATGCAGTTGCAAAAACACAGTTTAAATCATATTAAGGACAAAAAGGTAAAAAAACATGAAATATTCAGAAAATGCCATTAATATTTTAACTGCAAAAAATTACAGAGGAATAGGAAGAGCCTGGATTGTAAAGCATTTGAAGGGTAATGAAAAAGTTGAAGCAATTGTTTCTTTAATCAATAAATTTTCAAAAGAAGAATATCCAGCCACAATTGAGGGATTTGAAAAAAATAAAGCAATATTAAAAGAGAAATTGAAAAAGCTTGAAGGCTATGCAGATGGACTTGCTGCAATTGGAGATAGTTTTTTTCCAAAATACAGAGGCAAGGTCAAAAACAGCGAACAGCCGATTTATTTGTTTTATCGTGGCGACATAAATCTGCTTGCTGAAGATAATAAAAATATTGCAGTTATTGGTCTGCTTGAGCCGGATAAATATACTGAAATTGCAGAGCAGGAAGTTGTTTCAGAATTTGTTAAAAATAGAGCTTATATTTTGAGCGGTCTTGCTTTTGGATGCGATACAATAGCACACAAACAGGCTCTTGCTTTAAATGGAAAGACAATAGCTGTTTTGCCGGGAACTTTAAATAATATTTTACCCTCTGCAAATAAAGACCTTGCTGATGAAATTGTCAAAAAATCGGGCTTGCTTGTTACAGAATATTATGAAGAAGCAAAATCTCAACTGGAATTAAGGGGAAGATATCAGGAAAGGGACAGGCTTCAGGCTTTATTCAGCGATGCAGTTGTACTTTGTGCAAGTTATGCAAAAAATAATCTTGGCAATGACAGCGGTTCAAGACTTGCAATGGGTTATGCACTGAATTATTCAATTCCAAGGGCTGTAATTTATAATTTAGAGTCTGATTGTGATAACCCAAAATATGATTTAAACAGAGAATTGATTAATGATGATAAAGAGATATTTGTTATAAATAAAAACAACCTTATTTCATCTGTTAAAAAAATAATGTCACTCAAAAAAAGCAAAGAGCCTGTTCAGATGAGTTTGTTTGATTTGATGTGAGGTTATAAGCTGACTCATAGCATTTTTTTGTAGTGTTTTGAAGTAAATAAGGCATCCTGTTTTTAGCCTGAAGAATGCCACATATTCGAATAAAAAATTTTAATTTACATGATGAGTAAATTTTGAAGGATAGTTTTAAGTTCTTTTAACATATCCAAATCCCTAGCAGATTTATTTGTCTGAATATCAATATTTTTTTTAATCTCATTTATATCATCAAAAATTAACTGAAAAAAATCATCAATTACTAAAGTGGTTTCTTTTAAAATATTTTCGTATAAATCATTTTTTGTTTTTCTGATCATTATTTCATATGCTTCATATTGAGATATAAGCTTTTGTTCATATTTTTTTTGTTTTCTATAAGAACTGAAAATTTCCCATCCAGTAGAGGCAATTATAAGAATTGGACCAGCCCATTTTGTTGACCATTTTTCAAAAGTTTTTGTCCATCGTCCTTTAAAAAAAGGTACTTTAAATTCTCTTAACTTAAGAAAAACTTTATTTAATCCTTGTTTAGTGATTTCTTCAGCATGTGGTCTTGAAATCTGTTTTGCAGTATCAGCTATAAGATTTGTTACTGCATTATCATTGTTTTTTAAAACAGGAAGGTTCTCAGTAATTGATTGTTCAATAGTACCAATAATACCGATTCTGCTTTCCAGTTGGTATTTTTCAGCAATTAACGTAAGGTCATTTTCAAGTGTTTGTTGTATTTCATCGGATATCAAATTTATTGATTTATCAATATGATTGTTTATCTGGCTTCCTTCAGCACTTAAATCTATTGAAGAAAGAGAAGCAGCTAGTTCATTCAGCCTGTCTGTAACCATTTTTTTTATTTTAAGAGAGAGCTTCTTTTTTTCAAAATTTAGATTATTACTTACTTTTTCTATTTCCTGCTGAGCAGGATTTTTAAATTCTGAAATTATTTTATTTTGGATTTTTTCTATTGGATCATTTAGATAGTCTATAAGAGAATTAACTACATCAATTTCTCCTTTTGTCCTTAAAAAAGCTTCAATATTTTTTTCTAAATCTTTTATACAGCTTTTTTGTAAAAGTAGATTTTTATTTTCTAATTTCGCTTTTTTTGCAGACCTTGCATTAACAATAAATTTTTTGGGTTTTATTTCATGTTTTATCTGGTGTTTTTTCCATGTTTTATCTAGATTTATATCAATTTTTGAAATTATATCCTGCAAGCATGACATATCTTCATTAATTAAAATACCAGACTTGTCATTAAGAACTATAATTAATTGTTTTTTCCTTAATGTAAGTTCTGCAATTTTTTCAAAGATCATTGCTGATTCAAGATCACCGTCTGTACTGATTACAAAGAGTATACACTCACTTTTTTTAATATGTTCTTCAGTAATTTTTTCATGCACTATAGGTGCATCTATTCCTGGTGTATCAAATATTATCCATTGTCCCCAAGTGTATTTTTCGACTCTAAATGTTTCTGGTGAACTCCCTTCTTTCGCAAGTTCTTTTCCGATAAGTGCATTTAAAAGAGTAGATTTTCCGGCATTATAGGCTCCGTAAAGAGATATTACAGGAACCATTTCATTAAGCTTTGAGTTTGTATGTGACTTTATATCATTTATTGTGTCATCAGCAATTCTTCCTTGACCAAGTTCGGTTAAAGACTTTAATACCTCTAGCAATTCATTTTTAAAATCTTTCATCTATTTAACCCTTTTTGAAATAGTATCAATAGCTGCATCAATGTCGTTTTCTGTTTCTTTTAAAATTTTTTTTAGCGGATTTATAATCTCATTTATTGCAAAATTAATTATTAAATCTGTATGTTCATTTAATAATTTTTCAGCTTCTTTTTTTGATGCATAAATTACTTCGTCAAGATTGTCCCCAACTACAATGTCTTTATAGCTAATTGTTTTAAAACCATCTCCTACAGCTGAACCTGCTCCTGCACCAACCATTCCTCCAACAGCACCACCGACAACAGCTCCGATTGTGGTACCGATTACTGGTACAGCAGAGCCAATTAATCCGCCAAGCAATGCACCGCCCACAGTACCGCCTGCACCACCAACTGCTGAGCCGACTCCTCTTGTAATAGTTTCATTTGTTATCTCTATAGTTTTTGTTTTAGGCTTAAACTCAAGAATTGAATCATTTATTTCATAAGATGGAAAATTAAAATCATAGTTATCTGAAATGTCTACCAGTGTCTTTTTTAAAAAAGATTTTGAAATATTATTTATTTCAGATTGAACAACTTCATTAATATTTGAGGCAAGCGTTTTTGAATCAGTCCTGGTTTCATACCCATCTCTGACTGCTGTTTCAACAGTAATGTCTATAATTTCACTAAATTCATTCAGTATGATTTTATTAGAATTTTTAACAATATCAATTTTATTATTTAAAAAATCTATCTGATTCGATAAACCGTCTTTAATCTTATATAGACTTTCATTTTCAGTTTTTGTTATGTACTTTCTTAATTCAGCTTTAATATTGTTAAGAGGCTGTTCTTTTTTTAACCTCAAAGCATCTTTTTCAATAATTTTATTTAGTTTTTTATAAAGAAGCGGAATATTGCTTTTTTCCCATTGTATAGTTTTTTCGGGATATTTTTCAGCTACAGCTACTGAAATACTGAAAACGTCATCAATGAGTTGCTTTTCTGAATCAATGCCAAACTCATTTTTTAAATCACTTAGTTTTTTGTTTAGTTCAGATTTAACCCATTGCTCCTGTTTATTTCTATCTTCATCTGATAAATTTTGAAGAGCAGATATTATCTCTTCTCCAATTTCATCCTCTTCTTCAAAATCAGACTTTGTTATAATAACTAGAAATTCTTTTCCTTTTTTGGCTAGTTCTTTCAGTTCCTCTGAATCTGTAGCTCTACCCGGGCTGTCAGAAGACATTGGATAAATTATAAGGTCAGCTGCTTCAATATATTTTTTTGCAAGCTCTCCATTTTCAGGGGTCATTGACATCAGGCCTGGAGTATCAACCCAGGTTAATCCAGGTATTTTAAAACCCTGAATAGAGTTAGTGCATTCGGTACTTTTTGTAGCAAATGAATCTTCATCAATTTCTTCAAGCCTTTTTGCACTTTGTTCTTTCCCTGCAGTATCAAAAATAAAAAAAGACTTTTTAGCTTTAACATCAGTATAGTAGTTATCTGCTATATAATTTCCCAGAGTGCTTTTACCTGCCTTGACTTTGCCGTAAACAATGATAAGAAATGAGTCATTAGTATTGTCTCTGAGTATTTTTCTTGATATAGCTTCTTTTTTATTTTTTTCCCATGCAACTAAAGCGTCAGTTATTTTCAAGACAACATTTTTATCCAAAAATTCAGATATTTCTTTACTTTTCATATTAGTTTTCATAGTTGAACTGTTTTTTTGGACTTTTTTTAATAGAGTGCTTATAGATGATTCGAAATTTTGTTTTAAGTTATCAATTTCTTTGTCACAGTTTTCAAATTCTGTTTTTAATTTTTTTAAATTTTCATAGAAAATTTGTTTATCATTTAAAACCATATGTATTTTCCTGATTATAGTATTGTTCTTAAATAATTTGAATAAGCTTTTTCTATGGTGTTATTGGCTTTTCCAACCAACTCTGAAAATTTATCATGAAGTATGTAATGTTCCATATTTTTCTTTTCAACTTGTATACTTAAATCTTTTTGAAGTTTTCTTAATTTTATTAATATAGATTCAGTTTCATTTTGAGCTTTTTTTAGGTACCTTTGCTTTTTGTTTTTCACAATATCAAGAGTCATTTCTCCTAAAGTTTTGTGAAGTTTTGCATAGTTACTTTTTTCTGTAAGAAGATTTTTATTCTCGTTTACACCTTTGAGATATCTTGAAGATGATATGGAAATAATTTGTGGCTGTATACCAAAAATAGAAATGAACTGATTTCTTATATCTTTTTCAATAATAATTTGATCTTTTTCTTTTTTATCTAGATGGGAAAGGACAACAATTATTTTTTCAATAAAATCTGAAGGTTTTTCCCAATTATTTTTAATTTGTTCCAAAAAATTTTTTTCAGGATAATCCAGGCTGCCTCCATTCATATTGTGAACAAATAATACTACATCAGCAACTTTGAGTGATTGAACAGCTTCATTGGTATCTTTGTCGTTGGCATCGAAGCCCGGAGTGTCTACAAAAAGGTAACCATCTTTTTCAAATATTTTTTCTTTTATTGTTTCTCTAACAATACCTGTTTTGAACCTTTGATTGCTGAAATCACCTGTCAGGCAATTCATAACTGTGCTTTTACCTGCTTTAAGAAGTCCTGTTGCTGCAATTTTAGGTTTGGTTTTATTTGCTTCTTTAAGAAATTTTTCAAGGTCATTAACTACATTTTCGCCAAGTTTATCTAGTAAAAATAATTTTAAATCCGTTTCAATTTCTCTTGAGTTAATGCATGAAGCTGTGTCCCAAACTATAGAAGAAATATTTTCTGCTATAAGAGAACTAAAAAAATTGAGCATCTCCAAATCTTCTTCTAAATCAGGGTTTTTGTATTGTTTGACTTCAAAAATTATTTTTGGAATTTTACCTGCTTTTTTTTGTGAGTTGAAAAAGTTTATATGATTTTCGTCTGAATTCAGACTGTTTTTTCTCGCATTTTTAATATTTCTAAGTGAAAGAGATTTAATACTATATTTTTCTGAAATGTCAGATAATTTGTTCATTTCATTTTGAGCAGTCTGCTTAAATTGAAACCAGGCATTTTCTTCTTTTTTTTCATTTTCTTTACCAAGGGCTTCTTTTGTTCTTTCTTCTTCATCTGATGTTGTTACGGTTGAATAAGAATCCTCTGAGTCTGAAAGTGCAGCACCTATTGCAGTAGCAGCTGCAATGGCACCTCCTATTATCCATGGCCACATATTATAAAACTCCTTTTGTCATAAGTTTTATTCCGTTGTTAGATAAATCTAGTGCATTTTGAACCCAATCTTTTATTTGGGCTACTTCATTGCTATTAAAACCAAATCTTATAATTAAAGCATCTAGGATAATTCCCTGTTTTTCATGATATTCATTATTAGCAATGGCAAGAGAATAAAGTTCGGCAAAGCATATTCTTTTTGATATTAGAGACTGGAATTTTCCTGCAAGCTGATCAATATTAAACTCAATACTTAATGCACTTTCAACAGGAATCTGCATTTCATTGGACATTACTGTAAGAAGATTATATTCATATTCATCAATTTTACCGTCATCTACAGTCACAATTTCTTTGGCTAATTGCACAAAAGCCATTTTTTCGATAGTGTTAAGCTGGTATAAAAACATGTTTTTTCCTTATTTTATTAGTTAATAATTGTTTTAAAGTATTTCATCCAATGATTTTTTTACAATGGGTTCTATTTGCTTTTCAACTGACTCTTTAATTTTTTCGACAACAGTTTTCAAGTCAGATTCTATTTCATTTTGTCTAAATTGGGGGTTCATATTACTAAGTTCGATAATATCTTTTATTGAGTCCCATACCGTTTCAGCCCACCATTTAATATCAGTAAAAAAATTTCTATCAAATATACTGAATAAGAGGCTTATTTCTGACTTCTCTCCGGAGAAGTCGTAGCAATAAATAGGGGCATCTCTTAATCCTCTCGAAGCGAGGCTTATTTCTGACAGAGATATTGAATGCCCAGTTTAATAGCTGGGAGTTTTAGTCTTAATCCTCTCGAAGCGAGGCTTATTTCTGACGGTATTTAACCGCTTCTGCGACAGCAATATTGTCGCAGTCTTAATCCTCTCGAAGCGAGGCTTATTTCTGACCTCAAGAGGCTAGAACTGTTGTGAGTAGTAGTTCAAGTCTTAATCCTCTCGAAGCGAGGCTTATTTCTGACGTTTTACAGTTACTTCACACTTTCAGAAATGTATGTTGTCTTAATCCTCTCGAAGCGAGGCTTATTTCTGACCAAAGAAAAAAGTAGACATTCTTGACATCTTGAATCAGTCTTAATCCTCTCGAAGCGAGGCTTATTTCTGACGAAATAGAAATGGCTGCAAAACAATTATAAGAATATGTCTTAATCCTCTCGAAGCGAGGCTTATTTCTGACAAAATTTTAAATCAATTAGCAGCAGAAACAAATTTTTGTCTTAATCCTCTCGAAGCGAGGCTTATTTCTGACAATATTTTTAAAAAGTTTTCAGCTTTGTTTTGTGAAGTCTTAATCCTCTCGAAGCGAGGCTTATTTCTGACAGTATTCTGCAATACTGTTTTAATAGGTATTGCAGTATTGTCTTAATCCTCTCGAAGCGAGGCTTATTTCTGACCTTTTTTTGCTCCAGCTGTTCCCTTAGCTTTGAAGTCTTAATCCTCTCGAAGCGAGGCTTATTTCTGACTCATTGTCTGATAAAGAATGTTTAAGCATAAGCGAAGTGTCTTAATCCTCTCGAAGCGAGGCTTATTTCTGACCTTAATCTTGAGCTTAAAGAAAAAGCTGAAAAAAACCCTCGTCTTAATCCTCTCGAAGCGAGGCTTATTTCTGACAGCAGAAAACAAAAAAATCGATGTTTTATCAATTTTAGTCTTAATCCTCTCGAAGCGAGGCTTATTTCTGACCCTTGAATTACAGGCTTCGAAAGTACGATAGGATTTCGGTCTTAATCCTCTCGAAGCGAGGCTTATTTCTGACCTGTAAAAGCCTCACACAGCGTAGGCAAAAACGAAGTGTCGTCTTAATCCTCTCGAAGCGAGGCTTATTTCTGACCGGATATTATGTGTGGGCAACTGTAGATATGGCAAATGCTGTCTTAATCCTCTCGAAGCGAGGCTTATTTCTGACCTAGTCTCATAGATGACTGTATATGCGAGGCTG
>JAVERC010000073.1:0-11143 GCA_034007295.1 Desulforegulaceae bacterium
CATTTCTGCGTCAGAATCAAAATTTAATCCTCAAAATACTAAATGTATTCCTGCGGTTAAATTTTTCATCTTCCTTGAACTGAACAAAAAATTCTCGTTTTCGGACAATCACTAATCAAGTTAACTCAATTGATGCCTGAATATAACTTAAATATCAAAAAGTCAAATAAATGAAATTGCAATTCCGCATAAAACAGGAACATAAAGATTGTCGTTAATTTCAAATTTAAAAAATTTAAGTGAATAAAATTCAAGCAAAGCAATAAGAAATGAAATTTTTGCACTTGCTTTTAAACTAAAGGAACCTTTAAAATTTTCCATTACCAAAGTAAATCCTGGAAACAAAAAATAAATTAAAACAAAGGCTGTAAAAAAGCAGGCCAGACTCCCCTCCAGGGATTTATTTCTAATTTTAATTTTGCCAAATTCTATTCCTACAAGAGCAGCTGCTGCATCAGCAAGAATAAATGAAAAAAGTGAAATAAAAGCAATTTCAGGCCTGTTTACAAAAATAAGGGAGCATAAAAATCCAGAGCAGATTATATAGGTTGAGCCTGTTATGGAAAACTCCTCTTTCTTCCTCATCATTGACCCAAAAAATTTTAAAAATAATTTTTGAATAAAAGCACTTTTAAATCTTAAAATTTCTATTGTTAAAGATAAAATAAAAATTATCCCAAGAAAAACAGCAGGAAACCATTTGGAAAGACTGAAATAAACCGGTAAATAATAAATTCCAACAGGCATTGAAAGTGCAAACAGATGAAGCAGTTTTCTTAATATTTCCTCTTTTTCAAGTTTCATTTTATTTCCTGTTTTTGCTTAATTTTCACTGTATGAACAACTCTTTACAACAAAGATTAAAAAATTTATATCAAAAAATTAATTCTGGACAAATCCTGGATGTAAAGGTATATAATCAAAGTTTGAAATTTGGTAATTTTTTAATATTATATAGAAAATACTCTTTCAGGAGGTGATAGTTTGGGTAGTGTAATCAAAAAAAGACGCAAAAAAATGCGCAAGCACAAGCACAGAAAACTTCTTGCACGTACACGCCATCAGCGTAAGAAATAAGCAGGCTGTATTAAAAAGTTTAAAAAGCTTTGTTTTGTGCAAAGCTTTTTTTATTTTAAGGATTAAATTATTTTTTTAAATTTTTTACCAAAAAAATATAAAAAAAAGCCGGTTAAATTTTAACCGGCTTTTTTATTCAGTAATTGGCTGAAAACAAATTTTTTTTGTTTAGTTTACCAAAGATAAAAAATTTAACCTTTAGGATACATCAAGTATTTTGAGGATTAAATTTTTCATCTGACTCAGAAATTGACAAAAAAGGCCGTTTTCGTTCATCAGCTATTTAATTATTTTTAAAACTCTAAATCTACTAAAACTTTTCAAGACCTTTAAGATATTTTAAAAAATCAGAGTTTGTGGAAAAAACAAACTTTGTATCACCAGAAGCCAATTTTTCCTTATAAATATCCATACTTTCAATAAATGAATAAAATTCAGGATCAACTCCATAAGCTTTAGCAAAAATCTTTGTTACCTCAGCATCTGCCTGACCTTTTAAAGCCTGGGCTTTTTCATAAGCTTCAGACCTGATTTTTTCAAGTTCCTTTTCCTTTTGACCAATAATTTCAGCAGACTTACCACGGCCTTCAGACCTGAACTTTTCTGCAATCTGATTTCTTTCTGCAATCATTCTCTTATAAACAGAATTTCTTACATCACTTACATAATTAATTCTTTTAAACTGAACCTCTACAAGTTCAATACCAAATTCATCAAGTTTTGGCTGTGCACTTAAAAGAATTGATTTTTCAATTTTTTTTCTGCCTGTATTTATATCAGCAGTGTCTTCCCTTTCTACAATTTTATCAAGCTCCCTGTTTGTCCATCTTACTGTCTCTACTAAAGGATTTGATGTAACTGCGTTTCTTACTGCAGCATCAAGAATATCATCAAGCCTTGAAATTGCACCCTGCCTTGTTCCTACACTCTGAAAATATTTTACAGGATCTTTAATTTTCCAGAATGCAAAAGTATCAACCCATAAATAGGTTTTATCTTCTGTTGGAATCTGGCCTTTATCTCCGTCCCAATGCTGAAGATTTTTTTTAAATACAAGTGCTTTCTGGATAAAAGGAAGCTTAAATTTAAGCCCGGGCTCATAAATTGTTTCTCCAATTACCCTTCCAAACTGGGTTATTACAACCTGTTCAGTCTCGTCTACTACATAGGCAGAGTTGTAGCCTAAAAACCCCCCTAAAAGTATGATAATAAATATTGCCGCTGCAATTGAATTGTTTTTCATTTTAATTGTACTCCGTAATTATTTACTGGCTTTGCCAAGGTTCAAAAAAGGAAGAATATTATTTTGATCTTCATCTATAATATATTTTTCCTGCATTTTAGGAATAAGCTCATTTAACATTTCAAGGTAAAGTCTTCTTTTAGTAATGTCTTTAGCATTTTTATATTCTTCATAAACAGCTGTAAATCTTTGTGCGTCACCTTTTGCTCTGTTTATTCTGTTAAGAGCATAACCTTCTGCCTGTCTTATTTCCCTTTCGGCTTCACCCATTGCAGCAGGGATTGCTTTGTTATATTCTTCTTTGGCATTGTAGATCATTTCTTCCTTTTCCTGGGTAGCCTGGTTTACCTGATTAAAAGAAGGCTGAACAGGAAGAGGAACATTTGTTCTTTTCATTTCTATTGTTACAACGTCAATTCCGGCATCTGCACTGTCAAGGGCTTTTTGAAGATTTTCCATTGCCTGAAGAGCCATTTCTTCACGTTTTGTAATTACTTCATTTATACTTCTGTCCCCGACAACAAGACGC
The DNA here is from genome assembly GCA_034007295.1 of Desulforegulaceae bacterium. Classification (GTDB taxonomy): domain Bacteria; phylum Desulfobacterota; class Desulfobacteria; order Desulfobacterales; family JACKCP01; genus JACKCP01. The sequence continues at coordinate 2,850 of JAVERC010000073.1, forward strand.
ATTGTGCTTTCAGAAAGATCCCTTAAAACCTGTCTTGCGTCATGTATTTTAAAAAGATACTTGTAAGGGTCTTTAACTTTAAACTGTACAATCCAGGGAACAAGAGCAACATTAAGATCTCCTGTAAGCATAAGGGATACATTTTCCACATCATTTGAGTCCTGATTTGAAATAAGACTTCTTGTCTGGGTTGTGCTTAAAGTTGTAAAACCAAACTCTTCCTTAAATACTCTCTTGATTTTTACCTTGGTAACCTTTTCAATTCCTGCAGGAAATTTAAAATTTAAACCAGGGTAAACAGTTCTGTCATATTTGCCAAATCTCTGAACAATTCCTACCTCAGATGTGTCAATTGTAAAAAACATGCTGTTTCCAAAAAACAAAAGAAAGGCCACGATTAAACCAAGAATAATAAGCCCTGCCGGAAGCTTTTTTCCTTTAAAAAAATTAACAAAATCATCCATTGGAGGAAGGCCGTTTCCTCCTCCGCCGCCAGGACTCTGATTAAAATTCTGCTGTTTTTTCTGCTGTTCTCTCAGCTTGTCCCAATCCCAGTTCATTTTATAACCGCCTTTTTTAATAAATTAAATTTTCATGATAATATACAGACTTGAACCTTTAGCCTGAAAAAGATATGTAAACAATGAAAAAATAAATTATTGCTAAACATTTAGTCAAGGACAAAAGGATTGAGTTCAAAGGATAATTTTAAAAAAAGAACAAAAAACAAAAGATTTTCTCATATTAAACCCTTAATACAAAACCTTGTAAAACCAATTAATTTTGACAATGACATTTTTAAAGAAATATGTTTTGTATGGAAAAATCTTTATGAAATAAACGATCAGATAAATAAAAATTCCAAGCCTCTTTTTCTTAAAAACAAAATTCTTATGGTAAGTGTTACAAATTCATCTTTTATTCAGGAATTTCAGTTTATTAAAGATGAAATCATATCCAGCTTAAATAATTCCCTTGGACAGCAGATAATCATAGACATAAAATTCAGGCTGGGAAATGGATGATTTAACAAAAAACAATTTTTTTGACGGTTCGCTGACAATATACCAGAATAAAAACGGATACAGATTTTCCCTTGATCCAATACTTCTTGCTTCCCATATAACACTTAAAGGCGGAGAAAAAATTGTTGATATGGGAACAGGTTCAGGGATTATTCCCCTTTCCATATTTTATAAAAACAAAAACCTTAATTTCAAAATTTTTGGGATTGAAATTCAGAAATCATTATTTGAAATTTCACAAAAAAACATAATGGAAAATAATGCTTCAGACAAAATAATAATTATAAATAAAGATATAAATGAAATTTCTCAAAAAGACATTGAAGGCACTTGTGATATTGTTGTTTCAAATCCTCCCTATCAAAGTCCTGGAGCTGGAAGAATAAATCCTTTGTCTGAAAAAGCAGTTGCAAGGCATGAAATAAAACTTAATTTAAAAATCCTTCTAAAAAAAACAAAATCAATTTTAAAAAACAAAGGTAAATTTTTTATTATTTATCCTGCAAGAAGAGCGTCTGAACTTATTTATGAAATGGAAAAAATTAAAATTACTCCCAAAAAACTCAGGTTTATCCATTCTTTTGAAAAAGAAAATGCTGTAATGGTTATTTGTCAGGGAATCTTAAACGGAAACTCAGGTGTTGAGATTATGCCTCCTTTATATATTTACGAAAACTTGAATAAATACAGCAAAGAAACCCAAAAAATACTTGAATAAAAACCAATTCCTTATTTATCTCCTCATAATCATGCAAAAATATTAAAATAAAATGACTCAATTTAAGTTTGATTTAATTATTTTTTTCAAGTTATTATAAAAAAAATATATTAAATTTTGGCACCAAATTTAATATACCCATAAAAAAATTTAAGGAGGATTTTATGAAAAAAATTGCCATGATAATTTTATTTATTTTGTTTCTGTCGTCTTCAGCATTTCCTGCAGATATTTACGAGTCTTTGGAAGCAGGACACCACGAAGGAGATACTGCTACTGAGTTTCAAAATATCAAGGCATCTGATAAAACCACTTCAGAACTTATAGGAACTTCTGACAATGTTATTTTAAAAGATCCATCAGGTAATGAACAACTCCCGGATCAGCAGACAGTCTCGATAGGAGCTGAAGCAGGTGTTAAAAAAAATGTAAAAACATATAATATCCCCCTTTCCTATGGATTTCCCTTAAATATTTCTGGAGCTTCACAGGAATTTCTTAATTTCAGCCTTAAAATCCCATACACTTCCCGTGAAATAGGCAATAATGATGACAGCGGTCTTGGAGATATTAAATTAAGTGCAGATTATCTTACAAGATTTGACAAAATTCTTTTAAACACAGTTTTCCTCGTTAAATTTGCAACAGGCGATTATGACGATGCAGATGTACCCCTTGGAACAGGCTCAACAGATTACGGACTTTCATTTAATGCAAAAATGTATTTTGACAGATTTTCTCTAAAAGCAGGACTTGGCTATGTCCTGACCGGTGATTATTCTGACGGAAGCGATGAAATTAAATATGGCGATGAATATATTGTTTCTGCTGGAGGAGAATATAAAATTAAAGACAGTTTGTTTGCAGGCGGAGAATTTATTTATAATGCACATCAGGAAGATGAATATAATGTTTTTGGGAATAAAAGTAAGGCAGCCGGCCTTAATACCCTTGACTTTATACCTTCGTTAACTTTTTTTGTAACAAAATACAATATTGGATTAACAACTAAAGTAGTAATTCCTGTTTCAGATTCATGGAACGGAGGAAACGGTCCTGATCCTGATGACCCTGACAGGGATGTTGAATTTAAGTTCCAGCTGGCAGCACCTTTCTGATAAAAATCAGGCCGGAATTTCTTTTTCCGGCCATTTTTTTCTTTATAACCAAGTTTAAATCTGATTATAACTTGAAAAATAATCAATTTTTGTATTTAGTAATTGGCCAAAAACTAAAATTTTGTTTCATCTTCCAAAGATCAAAAATTTAAGCCTTTGGATACATTGATTATTTTAAGGATTAAATTTTAAATCTGAATTTAAAAATAGTAAAAAAGGCAGTTTTAGTTCAGCAAATATTTAATTTTTTCAAGGAATAATCAGTTTGAAAATTATAACAATTACAAGCGGAAAAGGCGGAGTAGGAAAAACAATAATTGCTGTAAACCTTGCAATTTCACTTGCCAAAAAAGGTTATAAAACCTGTCTTTTTGATGCAGATACAGGTCTTGCCAATGTTAATATTCTTATGGGAATTATTGGAAATTATACACTTGAAGACGTAATTTCAGGCTCAAAACCCCTTAAAGACATAATTATAAAAGACTGGAATAATATTGATATAATTCCTGGAAGCTCAGGAGTTGAGCAGTTTGAAACCCTTGAAAAAAAAGAGCTTGAAAATATAATAACCCAGTTTTCAAATATGAATGAATATGACTATATAATAGTAGACACTGGTGCCGGAATATCTAAAGCTGTTGTTTCATTTTGTCTTGCATCTTCAATCCTGATTGTAGCAATTGTTCCTGAACCCTCATCACTGACAGACTCATATTCTCTTTTAAAAGTGCTTAAATTCAATGGATTTAACAGCAGGGTAAACATAATTTCAAATAAGGCTGAATCAGAAACCCTTGGGGAAAAAACTTTTCAAAAATTTAAAAATACAGTTTTAAAATACATTGACTTAAATTTAAGCTTTCTTGGAAGTATACCTGAAGATAAAAGTGTTACAAAAGCTGTATCAATGCAATTACCCTTTATTATTAATTTCCCGGATTCACCTTCTTCAAAAAAAATTTTGAAAATAGCAGACATTATTATTAATTCTGGAAATGAAAACATAAGCCAAAGTGAAGAAACATCTTTTGATTCATTTATAAAATCATGCTCAAATTTTTTTCAAAGCGGACTTGAACTTATCAGGCCAAAAGAAGAAATTCCTGAACTAGAAAATGAAGAATATAAAACTGAAAATTTGAACAAAAATGAAAAAAAAGCTGTTTTAGAAAAAATTGACCTTTTAATTCAAAAAAACAATTCAATGATTTATGAGCTTGAAGAATTAAAAAAAATGATCTTAAAAAAATGACCATGGGTTTAACTCAATTTTTTTCAAAACAGCTGCCAAATAAAACTAAATTTTTTAAAAATTTATACCTTAATTTTAAAATTCAACCCTTAATTTTTTTAGTATAGAAAAGGTTATTAACTCAAACAGAATCTGTTTTCAGTTATTTTCAAGTTTTTTTACAAGACTTTTTATTGAAAGCCCCTGAAAAACAAGGGAGAAAACAACCACAACATAGGTCATGGAAAGGATAAGCTCACGTTCTTCTCCCAAAGGAAGAGACAAAGCAAGAGCAACTGAAATTCCTCCCCTGAGCCCTCCCCAAGTCATAATTCTTACCATGCCTTTGCTTAAATTTCTTATATTTCTCAAAAAAAACACTGGTGTACCAATGCAGATAAAACGCACAAACAAAACTAAAGGGACACAGATAAATCCCATTGCCATATATTTTGGATTAGTTGAAATAACAATTACTTCAAGACCTATCAATACAAATAAAGCTGCATTTAAAATTTCATCTACAAGTTTCCAGAAATCATCAAGACTTATCCTTGTTTTTTCGCTCATGGCAAACATTCTGCCGTGATTTCCAATAAGAAGTCCTGCTGCAACAATTGCTATAGGCCCTGATGTGTGCAATTTCAAAGCAAGGGAATATGCACCTGTTACAAGTGCCAGAGTAATTAAAACCTCAACCTTGTAATCATCTATTCTATAAAGCATATAATAGGCAATAAGCCCTGCTCCAAGTCCAAGAATCACACCTCCCAAAGCCTCGGTAGAAAAAAGAATAAACCCTTCTTTTAAAACACTTTGGGAACCTGCATCTAAAAAGGACACAAGAATCATAAAAACAACAACACCTATTCCGTCATTAAAAAGAGACTCGCCTGCTATTACAGTTTCAACTTCTTTTTTAACACCGGCTTTTTTTAAAATTCCAAGAACTGCAACCGGATCTGTAGGAGAAATAAGAGCTCCAAAAATCAGGCAATAGATATAACCAGGCTTAATATCAAAAAAACCAAGGGTATAATAAAGCAGCGAGCCAGTAATAAAAGTTGAAGCAATAACTCCAAGAGTTGCAAAAATTGTAATTTCAATCCATCTTTGTGCAAGGTCATCAAGATTTACATGAAGAGCTCCGGCAAACAATAAAAAAGACAGCATTCCAACAAGAAGTGTTTCATTGAAATCAATATTTGAAACAAGCTCCCCAAGACCTAAATTAAGCCCTGTTTTTGCAATAAGCATACAAACAAGAGAAAATAAAATGGTAATAATTACAAGGCCTATGGTTACAGGCAGTTTCAAATACTTTTGATTAATATAGCTGAAAAGTGCAGACATGGTAAGAACAACAGCTGAAATATTTAAAAATTCCATTTTTTCCCCTCAAGGTTTATTATTTTTTTTTCAATATTGATTTTTGTTGAAACTTTTAAATTCACTCAGGTATATTCTTATTTTAAAAAAAAATATGCAATAATATTGTTCAATATTAAAACTTCAGGCTTAAAATGGAAAACTATACAAATATTTTAAACAAAATCAGTTCAAAATCTTCTCAATTAAAAATCTGCCTGAACTGCGGACTTAGTCAAAATGTTCCAAAATTAAGCCCTGGATTTAATGCAAGATGCAAAAGATGCGGATCAGTTCTGATTTCAAAAAACAGCGGAGCCTTAAACAAATCACTTGCACTTTCCCTTGCATCTTTAATACTTTTTTTGCCGGCTGTTCTATCTCCGCTTTTGAGGGTAAAACTATTTGGAGAAACAAAATCTGCAAGCGTTTTAAATGGAGCTTTTGATCTTTTAAGATCAGATTTTTTTTTCATTGGCTGCCTTGTTTTTCTGTTTGCTGTATTAATTCCTTTTTTAAAACTTCTAACTCTTTTTTACTCCATTTTATCGGTATACTTCAGGATAAAACTTCCCTTTTGCTTAATTGCATTTAAAATTTATTGCCAGATCAAGCCATTTTCCATGGAAGAAGTTTTTCTAATGGCAATTCTTACAGCTCTTACAAAACTTGATTCAATTGCAGGTTATAAAATTGAAATCGGTTTTTATTTTTTTTTGGCACTTATCATTTTTTCAACGGCTGCTGTTTCTGTTATAACCGATTCTGAAATCTGGGAAAGGCTTGAAAACCTATGATAAACAATAATAAAAATCCACAAACTCAAAATTCGATAATTGTATGCCATGTATGCCAAAAAATTAATTACTGCCAAAATCCATATAATAAAATCAAATGCATTAGATGCGGTTCAAGTATTCATTACAGAAAAAATGAATCCATACAAAAAACCTGGGCCTATTTAATTGCAGCACTTATTTTTTATATCCCTGCAAATATTTATCCCATAATGACATTTTCAGCTTTTGGAAAAACCAATGGAGATACTATTATTTCAGGGGTAGCAGCTTTTATCAGATCTGGTTTATGGCCTCTTGCATTAATTGTTTTTACTGCAAGTATTTTTGTTCCCCTTGCAAAAATTTTTGGACTGATGTTTATTCTGTGTTCAATAAAATACAAATGGGATTTTTTTTATAAAGAAAGAACAAAACTTTATTTTATAGTTGAATTTATTGGCAAATGGTCAATGCTTGATGTTTTTTTAATTTCACTTATGACATCAATAGTAAAACTTGGGAATATTGCAGAAGTAAATCCAGGGCCTGGAATAACTTATTTTGCACTTGTGGTTATTTTAACTCTTTTTGCTGCAATGTCTTTTGATCCAAGGCTTATCTGGGACAACCATACAAACACTGAAAGAAATAATTCATGATACCTGAAGCTGAAGTTAAAAAAAGAAAATTTTCACTTATATGGCTTATTCCTGTTGCAGCTCTTATTACCGGAATCTGGATGATTTACCACCACTATTCAGAAAAAGGGATAAATATTTCCATAGAATTTAAAAACGGCAATGGAATAACAGAAGGGAAAACAGCCATAAAATATGCAGGAATCAAAATAGGAACAGTTGATAAAATAAAACTCAGCAATGACTTTTCTTCAGTTATTGTAAATGCAGTAATTGAAAAACAATACTCACATTTTGCCAAAAAAAATTCACTTTTCTGGCTTGTAAAACCAAGGCTTGAAGTTGGAGCAATTTCAGGGGTTGAAACTATTTTTTCAGGCCAGTACATAGCAGTAAGACCCGGCCAAGGTGAAAAAAATTTTTCTTTTAAGGCTCTTGAAGATCCGCCTCCAAGTGCTGAAAATGCACCAGGTCTTCATCTGGTTTTGAAATCTAAAACTTTTTCCGGACTTGTTCCAGGCTCGCCTGTTCTTTTCAAAAAAATCAGGGTTGGCAAAGTAGAATCTTATGTACTTTCAGACCAAGGTGATGAAGTTCTCATAAATATTCTAATAAGTCCTGAATACAGCAAGCTTGTAAAAAAAGACACAAGGTTTTGGAATGTAAGCGGAATTGAAATTTCTGGAGATCTTTCGGGAATAAAAATAAAAGCAGATTCATTTGCATCTGTTCTTGACGGAGGAATTGCATTTGACACTCATTTATCCGGCAAAAAAAATAATTCAGCAGCTGAAAATAAAGATGAATTTATTTTGTATGACAACAAAGAAAATGCCATGGAAAGAGGGTTTGAAATTATAATAACCTTTGAAACCGGAGAAGGACTTATACCAAATTCAACCCCCTTAAAATACAAAGGCATAACCATAGGCAAAGTTACAAAAATTGATATGGATCAGGAAGCAGGCAAAATAAATGCAACAATAAGATTAAAAGAAAATGCAATAAATGCAGCAACTGAAAATTCCAAATTCTGGATGGTTAAACCAAGGCTTGATCTTAAAGGTATTTCTGGCTTAAGCACAATTATTTCAGGACAATATATTGAAGTCCAGCCAGGTAATGGAAAGCCAATGGACAAATTTCAGGCCTTGAGCGAACCTCCTTTTACAGACCCTGATTCTCCGGGCCTTCACTTGATTTTACAAACAAAATCAAAAGGCTCATTGTCTGAAGGTTCTCCTGTATACACTAGAGGTATTGAAGCAGGAAGAGTTGAAGGATATGAACTTTCAAAAAATTGTGTAAACATAAGCGTTCATATTTATGAAAAATACTCAGATCTTATTTTTTCAGATACAAGATTCTGGAATCAGTCAGGAATAAAAATAAAGGGGGGCCTTTCTGGTATTGA
>JAVERC010000020.1:0-57660 GCA_034007295.1 Desulforegulaceae bacterium
TAAATTTTTTAAATTTAACCAAAAAACATCTTTCTCATAATTTTCTCATAATTTTTTAGAAAAACAATTTCATTTTTTGAGGCCTGATTTTATAAAATTTGATGTTTTCGTTCAGCCACTACTTAATTTTGATCCATCTGGCATATGGTACAAAACATTATGTTCACCCTGAAGTGTTTTTGCAAAAGTTTCGTTATCATGGCTCAGATAAGCAACAGGAAGGCCTGAAATAATATTTAAAACAATCCCTTCATCTGCATAAATACCTGCAGCTGTAATTGCGAGAATTCTGACAAAATCAGAAACAAGCCTTTCCTGGTCTAAAGTAAATTCTCTTACAGCAGACTGTTTAGAAGCATAATCACCAATAAAATAAGATTTTTTATCTATTGTAACATGAAGATTATCTGTAAAAGCATTATTGCCAAAATTTGTTTTAAACTGGATATCAACAGGATCTCCTATTACAGACTGAAATATATAGTTTTGTCTTCCATTAGATACCTTAGTAAAACCAAAGCCGACATCAATACCAAGTACTTCCATCATCACCTCCCAAAGATTTAACAATCTCTTTTATGTAAAGAATTTTTCCTTTGACTTCAAATCTGATATCAAGACTATCAAATTCCATGCCAAAATTTTTGGGGCAATTATTTTCCAAATATCCAGGCCTTGGATCATAACTCAAAATCTCTTCAATATTTTCTTTAAGATTTTTTTTATCTTTTAAAAATTCTTCAGCCTGCAAGGAAAATTCTACATCAAATACTTTTTTGGGTTTTGAATCAAAAATTTTGCATTCAGATTTTTCAATGGAATCGGCATATTTTATATAAGGTTTAATATCAATGACCGGAGTTTTATCAGCAAAATCGCCTCCCTTTACAGTCAAGACTGTATTTCTTTGATATTTTATATCAACAAGTTCAACCGCAGACATTCCTGTAAAATTAGGTCTAAATGGAGATCTTGAAGAAAAAACTCCAACCTTTTTATTTCCTCCAAGCCTTGGCGGCCTTACAAGTTTATTAAATCCAGATGAAATATTATGATGGAAAACAAAAAGAATCCATAAATGTGAAAAATTTTCTATTCCTCTGAAAAAATCCTTGTTTGAAAATTCTTCAAAAAGACAAATTTTTGACTCAACTGACGAAATAATGCCGGATTGCCTTGGCAAACCGAATTTGGTTTTAAACGGCGAAATAATTTCACCAACAGGTTTTATTGTAAACTGATCCATAACTTTTAAATCTTGCAGCATTCATTATAAAGAGAAATAAACTCAGAGCTAATCTTATGTTTTGGGTCAAAATAAACCATTGGTTTTGATGCATAATGGGATTCTTTAATTTTTACAGATGAAGAGACAAGGGTATCAAAAACAGGAAGTCCTTCATCTTTAAGTTCCTTTAAAATTGCAGCAGGGAAATTTGCATTCTTCTGAAACTGATTAGCTACGATTCCCTTAATCTCAAGTTTTGGATTATGATCTGCCTTAATTTCTGAAGCTGATCTAAAAACATTTTCCACAGCTTTTTTGGAAAAAGAGTCGCAGTCAAACGGGACAATGCATTCATCTGCTCCAATAAGTGCAGACCTTGTATAAAAATTAAGTGCAGGCGGAGTATCTATCCATATCTCATCATAATCATTTTTTAAACTTTCAAGAGCTTCCTTAAGTTTAAACATCTTATATCTTGACTCAAGCTTTTCCATGATTGAATCTAATTCGTCATCTGCAGCCATTAAAAAAAGATTTTCAAATTTTGTGTTCAAAACATACCTTGAAGGATCAGGCTTTGTGAAAAAAGAATACAAAATGTCCTTATAATAGCCAGATACACTTACGTCCTTTGGCGAATTTTCACCAAGAAGATAAAAACTTGAGTTACACTGGGAATCAAGATCTATAACAAGGGTTTTTTTACCTGACATTGCTCCAACAGATGCAAGATTACAGGTAATTGTTGATTTTCCAACGCCTCCCTTTTGATTAAAAACTACTTTTACCATAAGATGAACTCCTTTAATAAAGTAAGTGCAGATAGATTTAAGCGTAGATCTCAATTGATATAAAAATTGATGTAAATGAGAAAAAATCAAAATCCTCTTATTTTTTTAATTTCCTCATAGGCATTTTTTATTTCAACAAATTTTTCATGGGCAAACTCTTTAAAATCATCTCCAAGATGTTCAACTTTATCTGGGTGATATTTTGAAACAAGAGCTCTATAGGCTTTTTTGATTTCTTCATTTGAACAATTTTCATTTAAACCAAGCACTTCAAAACAGGTTTTTATTCTATTTTTATCCGAAAAGCCTGAACTGTTAAAATTATTAAATCCGGTTTTCTGATTTTTTGAATTTATTGTTTGTCTGTTTTTATTTAAAAGGTAAATTATCCATATAATTAAGGCTAAATCATCAAAATAGCCTATATATGGGATAAAATCCCTTATAAGGTCAAATGGAAATAAAAAATAAACAAGTCCAAAAATTATAAGTATTGTTTTCAAAAATTTTTCCATTAAACAGTAATTGAACGAAAACTAAAATTTATGTTCATTTCAAAGAAGATGAAAAATTTAATCTTTTGTATAATAAAGTGTTTTGGATTAAATTTTTAATCTGACTCTAAAATCTGCAAAAAAAATATTTTCTTTCACCAACAAAATAAAAAAGGGGAGAAACCTCCCCGTTAAAAATCAGTGCTTAAAACTTCTCTGACCGGTAAATACCATTGAAGCATTCACCTCATTGCAGGCTTCAATGGACTGATAATCATTCATTGAACCGCCTGGCTGAACTACTGCACTGACACCTTCTTTAAGACCCACATCTATTCCGTCCCTGAAAGGAAAAAAGGCATCACTTATCATACATGAACCTTTAAGGCCTCCGTTTTCACTTTTTACCCTATCATTTATTTCACTTTTTTTATCTTCACTTTCCAAAAGATTATATGGAGTACCAAATGTTTCAAAGGCATATCTGTCAGCAAGTTTTTTATATGCCTTGTCCCTTGCAATTTCTGCTACACCTACCCTGTCCTGCTCTCCTGTTCCTATTCCTATTGTAACCTCATCTTTTACATAGATTACAGAATTGGAAGTAACGCCGCTTTCAACAAGCCAGCCAAAAAGCATATCTTTCAGCTCTTTTTCATTTGGCTCTCTGTTTACCTTATAGAGTTTTCCTTTATAATCGCATTCAGCCTTTTTAAAATCTTTTGCTGATACAATTTCCGGTACAAACGACCATTGAGCAATAATTCCGCCGTCAATAAGACTTTTAAAATCTATAGTTCTAAGCCCTACAAAAGACTGTAATTTATTTATGTTTCCTATCTGCATTACCCTTAAATTTTTCTTTTTCGCAAAAATTTCCATTACACCGGCTTCATATTCTGGTGCAACAACAACTTCTGCGTACTGTGCTGCAATGGCTTCTGCCGTTGCCTTATCAACTGCCTTGTTAAGTGCAATACAACCGCCAAAGGCTGCTATTCTGTCAGCAAAATATGCCTTTGAATATGCAGATTCCAGAGTATCGGATTTTGCAACTCCACAAGGGTTGTTATGCTTTACAATAACTGCAGCAGGAGAATCTGAAAAATACCTTAAAATATTCAAGGCATTATCTGCATCTGTTACATTGGTTTTGCCAGGATGTTTTCCAGACTGAAGAAGCTCAATATCAGAGGCAAGGTAAGTACCAGGCTGAATTATCTTTGTATTTCCAAGCACAAGGTTTCCATTTGCAAGTCTGTAAAGAGCTGCTTCCTGGCCAGGATTTTCTCCGTATCTCAGTCCTTTTGCCTCGCCTTCTATATCCCAGGCGACTTTTTCATAAAAAAGAGTCTGCCTGCCCTTGTCATCAGAAAAACTTATTTCCATAGAGGAAGGGAAATTATCACCTTCCATTCTTTTATACATTTCCTTAAGATCTTTTGCCATTTTTTAATTCTCCTTGTTGTAGCAGGGTTCAACCAGTTCCTGATAACTTGTTTTTTCTAGATATGATGCAATTGCCAGATCATAGTCTGCTGTATGCCTGAATGCTTTTGTAGCAAGTTCAAATCTTGTTTCAAAATCCAGATAACCGCCCTTTTCTTTCATTTTTTCAATTATTTTTCCATAATCCAAAGGAGATACAACCGAGGAAACCCTTAAATAATTTTTAGCTGAAGCTCTTATCATGCAGGGGCCTCCAATATCAATATTTGCCCTTGCATTTTCAGGTGTTGAGTCTTCTAAGGCAATTGTTTCCTTGAAGGGATAAAGATTTACTACAACCATGTCAATTGGAAGTGCATCAGTTCTTGCAAGATCCTTTTTATGAAAATCATTATATGTTTCAGTAAGTATTCCAAGATAAATTTTAAAATCAAGTGTTTTTACAAGCCCTCCCTGGGTTTCAGGCTGACCTGTGTAATCTGAAACCTGAAACAATACTTTTTTTGCATCATCTTGTAATATTTCACTTATTCTTGAATAAGTTCCTCCGGTTGACAGTATTTTTATATCAGGATTAATCTTAACAAGTTCAGGAACAAAAGCTTCAAGACCTGTCTTATCTGACACTGATATAAGAACAGTGTTTATTTTAACCAAATCATCAATTTTACTTACAACATTTTTTCCCATTTTCTTTCCTATTCTTTCTGAATTCAAATTTTTATTTATACTTCAAAGTCTACTTTTTAATTTATTATTGGCTGAAGGGAAACGGTCTTTTTTACACATTTTTTCTTTAAATTCAAAATTTAATTGCCAAACCGCCAAAAAATTAATATTTTTATTTTTTTAATCATCCCTAAACTAAACCAAAAATCATAGTTGCCAGTCGATGAATATTTACAAATTCTGCTCAAAAAGAGATTCAATTTTATCCTTAAGAGATGTTAAATTATAAGGTTTAGAGATAAAAGAACCTTTCATCTCATCTCCAAAGTCTTCCTTTTGATACTGTTCCTCTTCTATATATCCGCTGCAAAAAAGAACAAGAACATTTTTGTCAATTTTTTTTAGTTCCCTGTATGTTTCAAATCCATCTAGATCAGGCATTAGAATATCCAAAATTACAATATCAATTTCCTTTGATTTTTTCATAAAAATATTAAGGGCTTCGTATCCTCCTGAAGCAGTTTCAACATGGTAGCCTGCCTCTGTAAGCATTTCAGCACATACATCAAGAATTGCTTGATCATCATCTGCTATTAAAACTTTTTTTTGTTTTTTTAGATGCAAATCTTTTTTTGAGATATCTATTTTTTTATCATACTCAGATTTAAAGGCAGGAAAATATATTTTAAAACTGCTTCCCCTCCCAGGAGAACTTGCCACATTTATAAAGCCTCCGTGATTTTTTACAATTCCAAAAACCGAGGCTAGTCCAAGCCCCGTACCTCTTCCTTTTTTTTTGGTCGTAAAAAAGGGATCAAAAATTCTTTTAATGATTTCCGGTTCCATTCCCTTTCCAGTATCTGATATTTCAAGTTCTGTATAATCTCCCGGAGCAAGATCATGGACACTGGTAATTTTTCTAGTCAAATAAACATTTTTTGTCTTAATTGTAATCTGTCCTCTACCATCCATTGCAGATTCAGCATTAAAAAACAAATTCATTAAAACCTGCTCAATTTGAGAAATATCTGCTTCTACCTGATAAAGATCATCATCAAAAATTCTTTCAATAGTAATATTTTTATTGGCTCTTGAAAACATTACAAGGGAGGCATCAATAACACGATTCAAACTGCAAGGCCTTGAAACATATTTCCCTCCCCTTGCAAAGCCTAAAAGCTGTTTAATAAGACTGGCTCCGCTTTCAACACATTTTTCTATATTTAAAACCTTTTCCGCTGCTACATTATTACCCTTTGATGCAGACATTATTAAAGAAGCATTGCCCTGAATAGCCATAAGAAGATTGTTAAAATCATGTGCAATTCCGCCTGCTAAAGTGCCGACAGCCTCAAGTCTTTGGGCTTGATTAAGTTTTTCTTCCAGCTTTTTTCTTTCATCTTCACTTTTTTTTCTTGAGGTAACATCTCTTACAAGCCCCCTGAATCCGACGGCCTCTCCATTGTCATTTTTTATAAGCGAAGCAGAAAGTTCAACCCATTTTTTTTCATTATTTTTTAATATGACCTCATAATCTCTTATTTTTAAAGGAATATTTGTTTTATAAATTTCGCTGAAAACTCTGAACATATTTTTTGCAGTTTCTGGAGTAGTATATTCCCTATTATTAACACCTTTAAGCTCGTTTCTGCCAACACCTGCAATTCTGCAGACTGAGTTATTAAAGGCTATTAAATTTCCTTTTAAATCTGTTTCAAAATAGCCATCTTCAATATTATCAAGAATTGACCTGAATTTTGATTCACCATTTTTTATGCATAAAAAAGTTTTTGTAAAAAAAACAGATTTTCCAATAAGATTTGATACAGAATCTAAAAAAAATACGTCAGGTTCCTGTCCTTTTGAAACCGCTGTCATGAAACCTTTAAGCTTATTAGAAACAAAACATGGTACAAAACAAATTGTTTCAAAATCCGAAACATCAATAAAATTTATAAAATCAGGAAAATTAAAATCTGACTTTTTTTTTGTAACCAAAACCCCTTTTAAAAGTTTTTTGGAAATATCTTTAAATTTTAAATTAAATTCAAAAATTTCAGGGTAATATGAATATCCCATATTTTTTGCATTAAAAGATAATGAGCTCCAAAAAAGCTCTGCTTTTTCAAATATCTTATCTGCTTCAATAACTTCAAAATAAAACAAACTTAAACTATTGCTATACAGCCTGACAAGATCCATTCCTTTAGAAAAAGAATTTTTAGACCCCTCAAGGAAAATAAGACTTAATTCATATTTTTTTTCAAGGAGAGAAGACATACTTATATCCAGATATGATTAATCATAAATTTATACCAAACTTAAAAAAATAATTTTTAAAGCCATGACTTTTTTTGAGCCTCAATAATACCTTAATATATGGTTAAATCAACAAATTTGTAAAAATATCAATGTTTAAACAAAATATAATACCATAAAAACAAACCCTGTATTTTTTGTAAATTTCAACCTAAATACCCAAACATAATTTAAAACAAAGGGAACTTTATATTTTTAACATATAATTATCCAAAATTATTATTAATTCTAAAAAAATAAAATACTCATTTGAAAAACTATTTTGCCCTATTCTATCCTCAACAGCTTAATTTTTAAGGCTTTAAAATTTTATCCCACTTTATACCACCAAGATTTAATTTAAAATAAAGAAATAAAACAGTTTGTTTTTAAAATTTGTCCTTGAACTTTGTTCACATTATATGTAAATTTGTTCACTAAAGGAAAATTTAGGAATAAAAAGGAAATTTTTTATGTTTCGGGGGAGTTCATCGCACAAGCTCGATCAAAAAGGCAGACTAAGTATTCCTTCAAGATTCAAAAAAGACATTGAATCAGAAGAATCTTCTGTTCTTTTTCTCACCCGAATGGACAATTGCATTAGAGCCTATCCAGAGTCAAGATGGCTTGAAATAGAAAAAACTTTCAAAACCTTAAAAACAAAAACAGAAAAAATGCGCCGTTTTTTCAGAACCTTTATAGGAAGTGTTGCAGAATGCGAACTCGACAAACAATCAAGAATCATAATTCCGCAAAATTTAAGAGACTATGCAAATCTTCAAAAAGAAGTAGTTCTAGTCGGGGTGTTGGAGCATTTTGAAATATGGTCAGAAGAAAACTGGCAAAAGGAAAATGAAATGCTTGAACAAGATCTTCTGCTCGAAGACTTTCAAGATGAAATAGCCGAGCTGGGGTTATAAAATGGAATATTTTCACAGCTCTGTCATGGCCAAAGAAGTAATTGAATATTTGAATATAAATTCAAAAGGCTTTTATATTGACTGCACACTTGGAGGCGGCGGACATTGCGGACTTATTCTTGAAAAAAGCTCTCCAGATGGACTGGTTTTAGCTCTGGATCAGGATCAGCCGGCCATAGAAAATGCACAAAAAGTTCTTTCACAATATAAAGACAGGCTGATTTTAAAAAAAGCAAATTTTTCATCATTAAAACAAGTGATGGAAGAAAACAAAATGGAAAAAGCAGACGGAATTCTTGCAGACATAGGAGTTTCTTCTCACCACCTTGATATGGCACAAAGAGGATTCAGCTTTTTAAGGGAAGGCCCCCTTGACATGAGGATGGACCAGACTTCTAATAAAACTGCATTTGACGTTGTAAATTCATATACATCGGAAGAGCTTTTTTTAATTTTCAAAAGATATGGGGAAGAAAGATTTGCATCAAGGATTGCAAACAGGATTTGTCAGAAAAGAAATTCAGGCTCCATAAAAACAACCACAGAACTTGCAGAAATTATAAAAAATTCTATACCTGAAAAATTTTCAAGAAAATCAAAAATACACCCTGCAACAAAATGTTTTATGGCCATAAGAATTGAAGTTAATGACGAACTTGGTCATCTTGAAAAATTTCTTAATGATGCACCAGGACTTCTTAAAAGCAAAGGTAGATTATGTATTCTGACTTTCCACTCACTAGAAGACAGAATAGTCAAAAATAAATTTAAAGAGCTGGAAAATCCATGTATTTGTCCCCCTGATTTTCCGGTCTGTATGTGCGGCAAAAAAAAAGAAGTAAAAATAATTACCAGAAAACCTCTTGTTCCCAAGGAAGATGAAATAAATATAAATCCAAGGGCAAGAAGCACAAAAATGAGGGTTATTGAAAAATTATGAAAGAGACAAAACCTTTTTACATTTTTTTTCTTCTAGGGGTTTTAATGTTCAACTTTTTTTTCCATGTGTGGTCTGCTGGAAATTTTAACACACTTTCTTTTGAGATAACCCAGAAAAATGAAAAAAAAGCTGAGCTTTTGGAACAAAAAAGACTTTTAGAAACAGAACTTGCGAGCCTTAAATCGCCTCAAAGAATAGAAATGCTCAGCAAAATACTTGAATTTAATCCGCCGTCGGCATCACAGATTGAGCTTGTAAAATGAGAAAAAAAGAAAAAAAAAATAAACCAGACACCATTTCAAGAGTCAGATTTATAAAGTATTGTTTTTATATCTGTCTTTTTATTATTTTGGGAAAAGCATTTGTTACACAAAACTTTCCATCCTCATCCCTTAAACAGATAACCCTTAATACTTATTCAAAAGAAATTACAATTAAAGAAAAAAGAGGCTCAATTTTTGACGCTAACAACGAAGTTCTGGCAATAAGCATTGATGCCTGGGATATTGCAATCCGTCCTCAATTTAAAAAAGATTTCAGTAAATACAATCTAATTGCAGAAATTACCGGAATAAATGAAAGCAAGATAAGGGAAAAAATAAATTCTGATTCAAACTTTGTATATCTTAAAAGACAGGCTTCAATTGAAGAAATAGAAAAACTTTGCTGCCTTGAAAAAGAATATAATATAGACAGCAGATTTTTAGAAATATTAAAGACAAATAAAAGGGTTTATCCCAATAAAGATATCTGTGCTCCAGTAATAGGATTTAGCAACAGAAATAATCAAAGAACAGGAATTGAGAGCAAATACAATAATTTTCTTGAAGGAAGCAATAATCAGATTCCAATTATTTCAGCAGGCAATGGACATTGGTATAAAAACCCTGATTTTGACTGCATAACTAAACCAGGAAACAATATTTATCTTACAATAGATAAAAATATTCAGCATTTTGCAGAAAAGGCAATTGCTAATGCTGTAACAAAATATGAAGCAATTGACGGCAAGGCTGTTGTAATGAATCCAAACACAGGTGAAATTCTTGCAATGGCACAATATCCCTCTTTTAATCCAAATGTTTACTGGAAATCCTCGCCTCATTCATGGAACAACAGGAATACTCTTGATGCATTTGAACCAGGTTCAATATTAAAAGTTTTTCTTGCAGCAGGTGCAATTGAAAAAAATTTCTGTAATAAAAATTCAATTTTTTACTGTCAAAACGGATCATACAAAATAGGACCAGTAACAATTCATGACACAAAACCCCATAAATGGCTTCCTGTTACAGATATAATTAAATATTCAAGTAATATTGGAGCTGCCAAAATTGCTGAACTTGTAGGAAAAGAACCCCTTTATGAAATTTTGAAAGACTTTGGTTTCGGAGATAAAACCGAAATTGACCTGCCTTTGGAAACATCCGGAATTTTAAGGCCTCCACAGCAATGGACAAAAGTAGATACAAGCAATATCTCATTTGGACAGGGAATGTCTGCTTCAACCGTTCAACTTGTAACAGCAGTATCAGCAATTGCAAACGGCGGCAGTCTTCTAAAGCCATACCTTGTAAAAAAAATTACTGACCAAAACGGCAATACATTAATTTCTAATTCTCCCAAAATTAAAAAAAGAGCAATTTCCAAAAAAACAGCTGCAATAATTACTGAAATCATGGAAAAAACTATTGTTGAAGGCACAGGAACAAATGCCATGCCAGCAGGATATTCAGCAGCAGGAAAAACAGGAACATCCCAGAAGCTTGAAAAAAACGGAAAGTATTCCAGAAAAAAATATATTTCAACTTTTTTTGGATTTGCCCCTTCTAAAAATCCAGAAATAGCAATTGTAATAGCAATAAATGAACCAAAAGAAGAATACTATGGAGGAATTGTTGCAGCTCCGGTTTTTAAGGAAATTGCATCCCAAGCCCTTTCATATATGAATATACTTCCAAAAGGCATAACAATAGCATTAAAGGAAGGCTCAAATGAAGTCAGATAGACTTATAAATTCAAATCCTCCATTTAAAATTATTGAATTTCCTAAAAATCTGCCTGATTTTAAAGGCATATCTTATGATTCAAGAAATGTTTTGCAAGATGACTTGTTTATTGCTGTAAAAGGACAGCTTGCAAACGGACATGATTATGTTTTAGCCGCTGAAGAAAAAGGTGCATGTGCAATAGTTTGTGAAACAAAAAATAATAAAGTTAAAATTCCTCAAATTGTTGTATCAGACTCAAGAAGAGCACTTTCTTTTTATTCTGCCCTTTTTTATAATTTTCCATCAAGTGAGTTAAATATAATAGGTGTAACAGGAACAAACGGAAAAACATCAACATGCTCCCTTATAGCAGATATTTTAACAAGCCAAAAAAGAAAAACAGGGATTATTGGAACAATAAAAATAGCATACCCCTTAAATGACGGCAGTTTTTATGAAAAGGAAAGTTCAAATACTACTCCAGAATCAGCAGATCTTCAAAAAATTATTAATGACATGAAAAATAATAATGTCACAGATATTGTAATGGAAGTATCTTCCCACGCAATAGCACTTGGAAGAACAGCAGATGTGTCATTTAGTTCAATAGTATATACAAATCTTACCCAGGATCACTTGGATTTTCATAATACAATGGAAGAATATGCAAAAGTCAAATCAGATTTTATTAAACAAAAAGCTGCACTTGAAAAAAATAAGCCTTTTATCGCATTAAATATTGACGATGAAATTGGAAATTCAATATCAAATTATCTAAAAACCAATAATTTTAATAAACTCATTGAATATTCAACAAAACAAAATGCAGGCTTAAAAGCTTTTGATTTAAAAACAGACCTGAATCAAAGCTCAGGCAAATTAAGATTCAATGAAAAAGAATATTTTTTTGAATCAAATCTTTCAGGCAGACACAATGTTGAAAATATTCTAGCAGCTGTAAGTGCATGTATTTTCTCAGATATAAGGATTGAAGACTGCATTAAAGCTTTGAAAACATCAAAGCCTGTAAGAGGAAGACTTGAACAGGTAAAAAATGATAAACGTCCATATATTTTTATAGATTATGCACATACTCCAGATGCACTTGACAATGTTTTAAAAGCACTTCGCCCCTTATGCAAAAACAAGCTTATCTGTGTTTTTGGATGCGGCGGAGACAGAGACAGAAAAAAACGTCCATTGATGGCAGAAATTTCAGCCAAAAATGCTGATATTACAATAATAACCTCAGACAATCCAAGAACAGAAAATGAAGATGAAATTATTGATGACATTGAAAATGGCCTGAAAAACATTTTACCAAAAAAGGATTTTGCTGAAACAGCAAATACTGACAAAAATTTTTATTTAATAGAAAAAAACAGGAAAAAAGCCATTGAAAAGGCTCTTTTAATTTCAAATCCAGATGACTGTATTTTAATTGCCGGAAAAGGTCATGAAACATACCAGATCATTGGAACTAAAAAGCACCATTTTGATGACAGGGAAGAAGTTCTTGAAAAGGTAAGTAAAATTTATGGAAGATAGAGATTTTATTATTAAAGATATTGATACACTTGCACTTGCCTGCGGTGGAAAAATTATAAAAAAAGGGAAACTCCCCTTTTCTGGAAAAATTTCTACTGATTCAAGGAATTTAAGTAAAAATTCAGTATTTATTGCTCTTAAGGGAGAAAATTTTGACGGCCATGATTTTATAAAAGATGCTCTTAAAAATGATATTTCAGGAATAATAGCAGAAAAAGATTTTGAATTACTTACAAAAAATTTTGAACAGATATCTTTTATTTCAGTAGGAAATTCTATACAAGCCCTTGGCCAGATTGCAAATTATAAAAGAAAAAAAGCAGCCATAAAAATTTTTGGAATAACAGGCTCAGTTGGAAAAACTTCAACAAGACAGATTTTAAAATCTATTTTAAGCCAAAAATTCAAGGTACACGGCCCTTTAAAAAATTTTAACAACCATATTGGAGTTCCGCTTACAATTCTTGACATTGCAAAAGAACATGATTTTGCAGTTATAGAAATGGGAATGAGCAGTAAAGGGGAAATTGAATATCTTTCAAAAATAGCTCTTCCAGATATTGCAATTATAACTAAAATTGCACCGGCACATATTGAATATTTTGAAAATATTGAAGAAATAGCAAAAGAAAAAGCCTCAATCACAAAGGGAATGAAAAAAGACTCATTTGTAATAATTAATGAAGAAGACAAAATTTTAGAAAAATATATGAAAGATATAAATGTATTAAAATTTGGATTTAATAAAGATTCAGACCTTTTTATAACCAATATGAAACTTGAAAATTCATATACAATGGCAGAATTCAATATAAATACCCGGTCAATAAAAGAAAAATTTGCAGTTAAAATTAATATACCTGGCAAAACAATGATAAAAAATGCTGCCGGAGCTGCTCTTTGTGCAGCTGTTTATGGTATAAGTCCAGATGAAATTGCAAAAGGTATTTTAGACTACAAAGGAACAAATGGAAGATTTTTTACAATTCATGACCTTAAAAAAGATATTTTTATTATTGATGACACTTACAATGCAAACCCTGAATCACTAAAAGCTTCAGCAGCTGACTTTGCACATATAAAAAAAAGCAGCAGAGGATTTGCAGTTATTGGCGATATGCTTGAACTTGGTAAAAATTCAATGACTTACCACATAAAAGCCGGAGAATTACTGGGAAAATTAGACCTTGATGGAATTTTTGCCTATGGCAGCTTTGCAGAAAATATTATTAATGGTGCAAAAAATTCAGCAGACAAAAAAACAATCCTTTACAAAGGAAGCCATAAACAGATATCAGATGAGCTTTTGAAAATCTTACAGCCTGGTGATTATGTTCTTGTAAAAGGTTCAAGGGGTTCAAAAATGGAAACAATTATTGAAAATCTCACACAAAAAACGGAGTAAATATGCTTTATTATTTATTATACCCCTTATATACAGAAGTTACTTTTTTCAATATTTTTAAATACATAACATTTAGAACTATCTACTCTGGATTAACGGCTTTTCTATTGTGCCTTATGCTTGGAACTCCATTTATATCATTTATGAGAAGACTTCAGATTGGACAGTTTATAAGAGACTGCGGCCCTTCTAGTCATTATGATAAAAAAGGCACTCCAACAATGGGTGGTTTTCTAATAATTGGTGCAACTATTTTTTCCATACTTTTATGGGGAAGACTTGATACATTTTATGTCTGGATAACATTAATAGTAACCATAGGATTTACTGCCATAGGATTTACAGACGACTATGTAAAGCAGATAAAAAAAGAAGGTGACGGTCTAAGTGCAAGAAACAAATTTTTAATGCAGATCTGCGTTTCCCTGATTGCTGGAATTCTTATTTATCTAACCCCAGGATTTAATACAGAACTTCATTTCCCTTTTTTCAAGGATCATACAATTGATCTTGGTATAGGGTATATATTTTTTACTGCTATTGTAATAACAGGTTCATCTAATGCAGTAAACTTAACAGACGGACTTGACGGACTTGCAATAGGACCTGTAACAATTGCAGCTGCAACATTCCTTTTATTTTCTTATGTTGCAGGACATGCAAAACTTGCAGACTATCTTCAGATAACTTATGTGCCGGGATGTGCAGAACTTACAGTTTTATGCGGAGCAATAGCCGGAGCCGGCCTTGGTTTTTTGTGGTTCAATACAAACCCTGCTCAGATTTTTATGGGAGATACAGGCTCTCTTCCACTTGGTGCTCTTCTTGGAACTATTGCAGTGCTTACAAAACAGGAAATTCTTCTTGTAATAATTGGAGGTGTTTTTGTTATGGAAGCTCTTTCTGTAATTATTCAGGTTGGTTATTTCAAACTTACAAAAGGAAAAAGATTTTTCAGAATGGCACCAATTCACCACCACTTTGAAATGCTTGGATGGAGAGAACCAAAAATTATAGTCAGGTTCTGGATTATTGCCATAATTTTTTCATTAATTGCAATTTCAACACTTAAGATAAGATAAGCCATGTTTTCAATTATTGATTTTAAAAGCAGAAAAACTCTTGTTGCAGGTCTTGGAAAATCAGGAATCTGTGCATTAAAACTTCTTCATTCAAAAGGATTTGATGTAAAGGGGTGTGACAGAGATAAAAATATACTTGAAAATCCTGAAATTAAAATGCTTATAAAAAAAGGCATTAAAATTGAAATTTCAGATAATTTTGAAGCCATGGTTACAAATAGCGATCTTATTGTACTAAGTCCTGGAATTGATCAAAGAGAAAATATTTACAAACAGGCTCAAAAAAAAGGAAAAACAATAACCGGAGAGCTTGAAACAGCATGGTCCTTTATTAAAAATCCGGTTGTTGCAATTACAGGTACTAACGGCAAAAGCACTGTAACAGAGCTCACAGCAGATATGCTTTTATACAGCGGCAAAAAAGTTTTCAGGGGAGGAAATCTTGGTACTCCGCTTTCTGCTGCTGTTTTAGATCAGGATAAATATGATATTTTTGTTCTTGAAGTTTCAAGTTTCCAAATAGACACTTCAATAAACTTTTCCCCAAATGTTGGATTGATCCTAAACATTACTCCTGACCATCTTGACAGATATGAAAATTTTGAAGGATACAAACAATCAAAACTTGATCTTTTTAAAAATTTTACTAATAAAAATACAGCAATAACAAATTTTAATGAAAATTTAATTTTTGAAACTAAAGCTAAAAAAAGTTATTTCAATACCTTATCTCCACATTTCAATTGTGCATCTGCCAATGAAAAAACACTTGAAATATCATTTAATAATCAAACACAATCTTTAAGCCTTAAAAATTTCAGACTTAAAGGAAAACATAATCTTGATAATTTAAGTGCTGCAGCTCTTACAGCCCTTGAATCAGGGGCAAATATTGAAGGAATAAAAAAAGCAGTTGAAACATTTAATCCTTTACCCCACAGAATGGAATATATCGGATCAATAAAAAATATTTCCTTTATAGACGACTCAAAGGCAACAAATCCTGATTCAGTTATAAAAGCTGTTGAAGGACTTAAAGAGCCAATTTCACTTATTCTTGGAGGAAAGGACAAAGGCTATGATTATGGTCTTATGTCTGAGGCAGTAAATAAAAAAGTAAAAAATCTTATCTTAATTGGAGAAGCAGCTGAAAAAATAAATAAACAGATAGGGTTTAAAGGAAAAACCATTTTTGCAGGCACAATGAAAGAAGCTTTAGAAAAAGGCTTTGAAAATCTTGATGAAAAAGGAATTGTTCTTCTTTCTCCAGCCTGCTCAAGTTT
This sequence comes from Desulforegulaceae bacterium, assembly GCA_034007295.1. Lineage (GTDB taxonomy): Bacteria > Desulfobacterota > Desulfobacteria > Desulfobacterales > JACKCP01 > JACKCP01. The sequence continues at coordinate 16,099 of JAVERC010000020.1, forward strand.
TGATATGTTTAAAAATTACAGCCACAGAGGAGAAGTTTTTAAAAATTCATTTGAAGAATTAAAAAAGTCAAGGAATGCTTAAAATGGCTGCTAAAACTAAAATAAAAAATCAGAAAATAATTATGGAAGACCCACTTTTATGGGGTTCTTTTTTTCTAATAACAGGCTTTGGCCTTATTATTTTGTATTCTGCAAGTTTTCATTTTAGTGATAAAATTTATAATAATCCTTTTTATTATGTAACAAAACAGTCTGCTCATGCTTTTTTGGGACTTATTCTTTTATTTATTTTCAGATTTACACCATACCATCATTTAAAAAAACTTGCCTATATTGGAATTATTATTTCAATTTTTCTTTTACTTGCAATTTTTATTACACCCCTTGGCCACAAAGTAGGAGGTGCTTCACGATGGCTTAAACTTCCTTTTATGTCTTTCCAGCCTTCAGTTTTTGCATTTTATGCAATTGTTCTTTATCTTGCACACACAATTTCAAAACACGAAAATGAAATGGATTCATTTGCAGAGGGTATTTTACCCCATTTTATTCTGTTTATAATTTTTGCTTTGATTTTATATAAACAGCCAGATTTTGGCTCAATAATAATAATTGCAGCAATTATCTGGCTGATGCTTCTTGCTGGCGGAGCAAAAATTAAACATATGCTTATGATTGCTTTTACTGGAAGTGCTGCTGGTTTTTTCTTCATGATCCAAAAAGATTACAGGATATCAAGACTGATAAGCTATCTAAACCCCTGGGAATATGCACAAACCCATTCATACCAGACTACAATGTCTTTAAAGGCTTTTATTAATGGTGGTTTATTTGGTAAAGGGCTTGGAAAAGGGATTCTTAAACTTGAATATCTGCCTGAGTCACATACAGATTTTATTTTTTCAATTATTGGAGAAGAAACAGGGTTTATTGGAGTTTTTCTTATTATTGTTCTTTTCATGATAATTTTGATAAGAGGATTTAAAATTGCAGAAAACGCCAAAGATAAATTCGGATCTCTTCTTGCATTTGGCATAATTTCAATAATTGCAATTCACATTGTCATAAACATGGGGGTAGCCCTTTCACTTTTGCCTCCTAAAGGGCTTCCCCTTCCTTTTATAAGTTATGGAGGAACATTTCTTATCATGAATATGGCAGGAATAGGAGTACTTCTTAATATAAAGGCAAACTCAAAATGAAAAACAAAGAATATTTTAACATAGTAATTGCAGGCGGTGGAACAGGAGGGCATCTTTATCCTGGTATAGCCATAGCTGATGAGTTTGTATTGCAAAACAAAAAAAACCAGATTTTATTTTTAAATACAGGAAACAAAATAGAAGAAAAAATTTTATCTAACGAACCATATGCTTCTTTATCAATAAAATCAGGGAAATTTGTAAATCAAACTTTTTTTAATAAAATAAAAAGTATTTTTACTATTTTATCTTCAATTTTAAAGGCATCTGAAGAACTTGATAAATTCAAGGCAGATGCAGTAATAGGCGTAGGCGGATATGTTGGCGTTCCTGTAATTATAGCTGCCTGGCTTAAAAATATTCCTGTTTTTATTCAGGAGCAAAATTCTGTTGCAGGAAAATCAAATAAACTTTTTTCATATATTGCCAAATTAAATTTTGTTTCCTTTGAAAATACAAAGCTTGGGCCCAAAAAAAAGAGATTTTTTACAGGCAACCCGGTTAGACAAAAAATAGCTGAAAATATTAAAGAAAAAAATAATAATGCACCCTTTACAATTTTCATTACCGGAGGAAGCCAGGGATCAAAAGCAATAAATAACGCTGTAATTGAAAGCTTTGAATACATAAATAAAATTGAAAATTTTCTTTTTATACATCAGACAGGAGAACCCTTTTTTGAAATAATTGAAAAAAAATACAGGGAACAAAATATCAATTGTGAGGTTTTACCTTTTTTTAAAAACATTTCTGATATTTACAAAAAAACAGATTTAATTGTTTCCAGAGCTGGTGCTTCAACTCTTTCAGAAATATCAGCTGCTGGAATACCGGCAATTTTTATTCCCTACCCTTATGCAACCCATAACCATCAGTTCCATAACTGTATTGAATTTCAAAATAAAGGTGCTGCTGTTGTTATTGAAGAAAAAGACCTTTCAGGAGAAAAACTTGCTCAAGCTATTAATCAATTTTATGAAAATAAAGCTATTCTTGATTTAATGGCAAAAAAAATGAAGGAGCAGTCTAATCCATTTGCTGCAAATAAAATTTATAATTTAATAAAAGGGAAACTAAGTACAGATCATGTTTGACAAGTCATATCATATTCATCTTGTTGGGATAGGCGGAATTGGAATGAGCAGTATTGCTGAAATTTTACTTGCCCAGGGCTATAATGTTTCAGGGTCTGATTTAATTGAAAACAGCAATACCAAAAGGCTTAAGCAGCTTGGGGGCAATATTTTCATTGGACATGAAGAAAAAAATGCCAAAGATAGTGATGTTGTAGTTATTTCATCTGCTGTTCCAGATTCAAACCCCGAAATAATCTATGCCAGAGAAAAAGGAATTCCAGTTATTCCCAGGGCAGAAATGCTTGCCGAACTAATGCGGCTTAAGTACGGCGTTGCAATCGCAGGAGCACACGGCAAAACAACAACAACATCTCTTGTTTCAGAAATTTTAATTGAAGGAAAAATTGATCCTACAATAATTATAGGCGGAAAATTAAAAAGGCTTGGAACAAATGCAAGATATGGGCTTGGTACTTTTCTTGTTGCTGAAGCAGATGAATCTGACGGATCTTTTCTTAAAATGACTCCATCATTTTCAATAGTTACAAATATTGACAGAGAACATCTTGATTACTATGAAAGCATTGATAATATTAAAAAAGATTTTTTACAATTTATCAATAAAACACCTTTTTACGGGATGAGCATAATCTGTCTTGACAATGAATATATCCAGGACATAATACCTGAAATAAAAAAAAGATATATAACCTACGGCCTTCAAAAACAGGCTGATTTCAGAGCTAAAAATATAGTTTTTTCAAATCTTAAAAGCTATTTTGACGTTGAATACAAAGGTGAGCTTAAAGGAAAAATAAATCTAAACCTGCCTGGTGAACACAATGTTTCAAACGCCCTTGGAGCAATAGCACTTGGATGCCAGCTTGATATTCCTTTCAAAACAATTCAGGATGCACTTGAAAAAATTTCAGGAGTTCAAAGACGAATTGAAATTAAATACGAATACAAAAACCTTGTTGTAATTGATGATTACGGACATCATCCAACAGAAATTCAAACAACCTTAAAAACAATTAGAAAAGCCTATCCCGAAAAAATAATTACAGTTGTTTTTCAACCCCACAGATATTCAAGAACAAAATCTCTTTTTGAAGATTTTACAAGATCTTTTTATGAAAGTGACAGGCTTGCTGTAATGCCGATTTATCCTGCCGGGGAAAAAGAAATTAAGGGAATAGATAATTATTTTCTTTGCGAAGGCATAAAAAAACACGGCCATAAAAACGTAAATGCCTTTTCAAGTGAAAAGGAAGTTTTTGATTTCCTTAGAGACTTAAAAAATGAAAATGCCGTACTTCTTACACTTGGTGCAGGAAACATAAACAAACTTGGTGAAAAGTATATATCGGAGTTTTTAAATGCTTGAAAAAGAGATATTTAACCTTGGATTTAGAGGCAATATTTCTTCCAATATAAATATTGGAGAAAAAACCGCCTTTAAAACAAAAAGCCTGGCAAATTTTTTTATTGAGCCGGCTGATGAAAAATCTCTTTCAATTATTTTAAAACACTTAAAAACAAAAAAAGAAAATTTTTTTGTACTTGGTGGAGGCAACAACACATTAATAAATGAAAACGGAATTAAAATTGTTGTATGCTTAAAAAAATTTTTCAATAATTTTAAAATATTACAACAAAATAATGAAGAAATTTATTTAACTATCGAGTCTGGAGCCATGCTTCCTAAAATTTGCTGGCATTGTGCAATAAAAGGATATTCAGGCTTAAATGCCCTCATAGGAATTCCAGGAACAATCGGGGGTGCTGTTTTTATGAATGCCGGCACAACTAAAGGAACTATTTTTTCGCTCATAGAAAAAATTAACATAATGGATTTTAACGGAGACAAATATTTTTTAAATAAAAAAGAAATAAATCCCTCATATAGAAAAATACAACTTAACAATATCAAAGATTTTATTATACTTGACTGCACTTTAAAACTTAAAAAAAATAATGATGGAAAAACAATTAAAGAAGCAAAAGAATTTATGAAAGCAAGAAAAAACTCACAGCCAATAAAAGAAAAAAGCTGTGGCTGCTTTTTTAAAAATCCAGAAAATAATCTGCCGGCAGGAATGCTCATTGAAAAGGCTGGACTCAAAGGAAAAAGAATTGGAGGAGCTAAAATATCCGAAATTCATGCAAATTTTATAATAAACGAAAAAGACTGCTCTGCTTCAGATATTTTAAAGCTAAAAAATTTTGTGCAGGAAGAAGTAAACAAAAAGTTCAAAGTAACACTTGAACCGGAGGTTAAAATTGTCGGAAGATAAAAATATTGACACAAGAATTCCAAACTGGAAAAAAATTATTTATTTTTTTTCACATGCAGTTTTTATTTTTATGCTTGGGACTTGTTTTATTTTTGCTCATGACATGGTAACCAAATCAAATGACTTTTCAATTAGACAAATTAATATTAAAGGGAATAACCATCTAAATAATGAAGAGATTTGCAAAATTGCCGGAATTAATGTAAATGATAATATTTTCAATATAAATATTTCCATTTTAAGAGCAAAACTTGAAAACAATCTCTGGATAAAAAAAGCAAAAGTTAAAAGAATTCTTCCAGATACAGTTGAAATTGATATAAATGAAGAAATACCTTGTGCAAAAATCAATTTCAAAGACACTTATATTTTGAATTTTCAGGGAAATTTGTTTAAAAAATATGAAAAAAAGGATGCCTTATTTGATATTCCCGAAATAACTGGACTTAATTATATTGATTTAAGCAAAAAAAATTATTTTTTTTGCCTTGCAATTGATATAGCAAAACAAAAAAATTTTTTCAAAAAAAAAAATTTCACAATCCATCTTGATAAAGATATGGGAATAACTTTATTTAATGCTGGTGATTTTAATGAAATTATTATTGGTTTTAATGAGTTTGAAGGAATAATAAAAAATTTAAATTTAGTAAAATACTATATAAACCAAAAATTCAATGACATAAAAATCGAAAAAATTGATTTATCAAATAAAAACCGGGTAATTTTGAAACCCTTTCCTGCTATGGGCTAAAAGAAGGAGGAAAAATTGGCACACAAAGGTGAAATAATTGTAGGTTTAGATATTGGCACAACAAAAGTCAGAGCTGTTGTAGGAGAGGTAATAAATAACGAGGTTCAGATTATAGGGATTGGAGAGGAAAATTCTACTGGAATAAAAAAAGGTGCAATTGTTGATATTACCTCAACAGTAAACGCCATAAAAAGAGCGGTTGATGAAGCAGAAATTATGGCAGACTGCGAAATATCAGAAGTTTATGCAGGTATTTCAGGACAGCATATTAAAGGATACTCCGGAACCGGAGTAATAATGACAAATAACAGTGAAATAAAAAAAGATGATATAGAAAGGGTTATTGAACAGGCCACTGCCCTTATATCATCAAAAACTCTTCAAAAAGATTCTGAAATAATTCATGTTTTACCCCAGGAGTTTATTGTAAATGAACAGCATGGTATACAAAACCCCGTAGGAATGGCAGGTGGAACACTTGAAGTTAAAGTTCATCTTGTTTCCGGGCCATCAAGCTTTATCCAAAATATTTACAAATGTGTGCATAATGCAGATATGGAAGTAAGAAAAATAGTACTTGAACCCCTTGCAGCAGCAAGTGCTGTACTTACAGATGAAGAAAAAGAGCATGGCGTTGCTCTAATTGACCTTGGTGGAAGCTCAGCTGATATGTCAATTTTTTCAGGTGGAAACATAAAATATACCTATATACTTCCAATCGGTGGAAATACTCTTACAAAAGACATTTCAATAGTAATGGGAACAACCGTTCATGATGCAGAAGAACTGAAAATCAAACAAGGTGAATGCATATCTGCACACATAGATGCTGATGAACTTATAAAAATTCCTTCAATGAGTAAAAAAGAAGGCAATGAAACCCACAGACAAATTTTGTGTGAAGTACTTGAAAAAAGAACTGAAGAAATTTTCTCCCTTTTATATGACGAAATTTACAGGGCAGGAATGCAGGATGAAATTTCGTCAGGATTTGTTATAACCGGCGGAACTGCAAACATGAAAGGAATTACAGAACTTGCTGAATCTATTTTAAATGCACCGGTTAGAATAGGCAAGCCCTCAAACCTTAACGGTTTAACTGAGATGGTTAACAAACCAGAATTTGCAACAGCTGCAGGACTTGTCAAATACGGTGCAAAAGAAATCAGTGAGCATGGACTGACCCAAAAGAAAAAAAACAAGGCAACAAAAGTTTTCCAACAAATAATAGACTGGTTTAAATAAAAAAACAAAACGGCTCATATATAAGGAGGCAATCATGAATTTTTCATATGTAGAAAATGAAACTGCTGCCAAGCTGAAAATAATCGGTGTCGGCGGAGCCGGCGGAAACGCAGTTAACAATATGATCGAGTCTGAACTTGAAGGAGTAAGATTTATTGTAGCAAACACAGATGGCCAAGATCTTGAAAAATCAAAAGCTCCTGTAAAACTTCAAATTGGAACAACCACCACTCTTGGCCTTGGTGCAGGTGCCGATCCCCAAAAAGGAAAACAGTCTGCACTTGAAAGTGCTGATGCAATAAGAGAAGCACTTAAAGATGCACATATGGTTTTTATTGCTGCAGGACTTGGCGGAGGTACAGGAACAGGAGCTGCTCCTGTTGTTGCAAAAATTTGCAAAGAAATGAATATTCTCACTGTAGCTGTTGTAACAAAGCCTTTTTCATTTGAAGGCAAAAGAAGGAAGCAGCAGGCAGAGCAAGGTCTTGAAGAGTTAAGGGGAATGGTTGACACAGTAATTTCAATTCCTAATGACAAGCTTACTAAATTTGCTCCAAAAAATGCAACTGTAGTTGAAATGTTTAGAAAAGCAGATGAAATACTCCATCATTCTGTAAAAGGTATTTCAGATTTAATTTTTAAGCCAGGCCTTGTAAACCTGGATTTTGCAGATGTTAAAACAATAATGACTGATGCAGGAATTGCTCTTATGGGTATTGGAACTGCATCTGGAGAAACAAGAGCTTCTGAAGCTGCTGAAAAAGCAATATCACATCCTCTTCTTGATGATATATCAATAAAAGGTGCAACGGGTATTCTTGTTAATATAACTTCATCTGAAAATCTTGCCATGTCTGAACTTACCGAAGCAATGGATAGAATTTATCAGGATGCAGGGGAAAACGTCAATCTTATCTGGGGACAGGCTATTGACGACAATTTAGAAGATGAAATCCAGATTACAGTCATTGCAACAGGTATTGAATCTGCAAAAACTGCTTCAAACGGCTTTGACAATGAATCTTTTTATTCCAGAAGTAAAGCCAATACTCCTACAAGAGGGAGAATAAGACCTGCAACTTCAACCGAAATTTCTGACACATCTGATTTTAATTCAGAAAATATTGTCAAATACAGAAAACTAAGAAATGATCCGGTAATCAAATGCACAAGTAAAGTTGAAGGACAAGATACTCACTTCAACGAAGAAGAAAGAAACAAGTTTACAGAAATCCTTGATAAGCCTGCATTTTATAGGAATAAAGGCAAGATAAAAAATAAGCTTGATGTACCAACTTTTTTAAGAAAAGAAGCTGACTAAAATTGGGTTTGTTCAAATTCAATTTGATTTTAAAAATATTTAAGGTCAAACCTAAAAAAATTTTTTTGTTCACTTAAATAAAAATGGTAAATTTAAGTGTGCCAATATTTATTTAAGGATTAAATTTGGAATCTGATTTCAAAACCGACAAAAAAATACTTAACTTTTTTAAAGCTTAATTAGCTGTGTAACCCTTAAATTTCAAATAAACCAACAGGCTTTTATGATAAAACAAATTTCATTTCAGAGGATGTTTCAGGTAAAATTAGTATTTATTTCATTAAAAACCTGAAATCATCCATAAGAAATGAATCCTCAATTTATAAAACCTTTTTTATATTTCACAGTTATAAAACAACAAAGGTATTAGTATTTATTTAAAGATTAATTAATTGATTTTACTTTTATTTTTTTAAACTATAATCTATAGTTTAAGATTGAATCTTAAAGCAAATAATTTCCTAAACTGAGGATTTTTAAATTTTGTGCACCTACTTCATTAAGTTAAATCAGGAATAAATCTCAATATTCTTAAACAATTTGTAATTGCATATACAAAACAAAATACTCAATTTAGATCTTATATATAATTGGTTTTAAAACTCTAAACTGCAGAAAAAATATGTATCCAAACGATAATTCAAAAAAACAATTTAACGAAGAATACGTTAAAAATTTTTTAAAACATTTTTATCCTCCCACAATAAAAGAAGAATTGCCTGAACTAGCATTTATTGAAACAGATCTTTTTGGTAAAATTATTAACATTACAGACGAATTTTCAAAAATTACCCAAAGATCTCCTGATACTATATATGGAGAACAGCTATCTTATTTTATCTATTCTCAAAAAGATAACAATTCTCCACTTTTTGTTGATAATGCAGCTAATCTTTCGAGTAAAAATAAAAACTCTATCCCGGTTTTTATTCTTTGCAAACAAAATCAATTTATTTCAGCAGACCTTAAAATGCTGAAAAAAATTTCTTCAGATGGTATAGTCATAGGCTATAGCATTATTTTAACAAAAATTAATAAAAATGAAGAACCTCAAAAAACAAATCAGCCAGAACTCCAAAAAAATGCAATTCTTCAGGCTTTGACATTTTCTTCAGAAAAAATAATTCAGGCTTCAGATAATATTAAAGAATCTATTATTTTTGATATTTTAAGACATCTGGGTATTGCTGCCAGGGCAAACAGGGTCATTATATTCAAAAATACTAAAAACACTTATGGCTCCAACCTTATGGAACTCACCTATGAATGGAATTCACCAGGGCTATTTAATGTAAGAAAAAACTCTGCACTCCATAAATATAAATATTCAGATGTAGTATTTAACCTGATGTCCAGGGGAGAAATATATCAAAAAAAAGTTGAAGAACTCCATGAATCAGATGAGCTACTTTTAAAAGACCACCTCATAAAATCATTTATTCTTATTCCTCTTTTTTCAGAGAAAAAACTATACGGTAACCTTGCACTTGCAGACTGCCAAAAGGTAAGAGTCTGGACAAAAGAAGAAATAGAAGGAATAGAAGCCTCTGCTAGACTTATTGGTCAGATAATCAATAAAATAAACACAAATTTAAATCTGCCCAGAGAAGAACATCACAAAATCAAGAAAACACAGGCAAAACCTCTTTGTATAATTGATAAATACGCAAAAATAATTTTTTGCTCATCTGGTTTTGAAGATTTGATAGGCTATTCTTCGGCAGAAACAATAAATCTTCCTTTTACAGCCTTTGTTAAATCAAAAAACAATGAATTTTTAAGGCATTTTGAAAACATCCAGATATCTAAATATCCTGTGTGCGACCTTAAAATTAAATTAAGAACTTCCCAAGAAACATGGCTTCCTGTAACAATAGATATGTCTGAAATAAACTCTGATGATAAAAATGAAGCCCTTGTTCAAATTAAAATTAAATCAAGCGAGTCAGACAACACTTTTCTTTCTTTAGAATGTGGCTCTAACTATGATCTAAATGTTGATTTAAGCCTTATTCTTGAGAAACTTCCCTATCCAATCTGGTTTACAGACAAAGAAAAAAAATTCATCTACGGTAATAATGCCTTTTTTACAAAAATTCTGGCTGGCTCTGTTGATAAAAAAACACTTATAGGTAAAAAACCAGGAGAACTGCCTGAAAAGCTTAATTTTTTAATAAATATTATCGCTAAAGATATAAAAACAAACCAAAACACCTTAATTGAAAGAAGGCTTCAATCAAACAAAACACATATTTTTAATATAAAAAATGATGAAGTACACGACTACAATAACAATTTAATTGGTAATTTATGGTATGCAGAGGAAGAAACTGAAGTAATAAATGCCAACAGAAAATTAATAGCATCTGAAAAAAAATATAAAACTATTCTTGAAAATATCCCAGGAGCTGTATTTTTAAAAGATTCAAAAGGCCAGTATATATATGCCAATAATTATATGCTCAAATCATATAAACTTAATACCCTTTCTTCAAAAATGAAAAATGATGTGCCTGAATGTGTTGTTTCTAAATATACAATGGAAGATCTCAAAGCAATGAGAGAAGGCAAAATTGAAACAATTGATTCTGTTCCTGAAATAAGCGGGTGTAGTGCAATATTTAAAAAAATCAAATTTCCGGTAAATTCAGAAACAGGAGAAACTCTTATTGGTGGCATTGCAATTGATATTACAAGAGAAAAAAATCTTGAAGAAAAAATTTCAAAATATGAAACTAGAATAGATTTACTTCAGTCCAATTTTAATTCTCAATTAAGAAACCTTGAAACTGAATTTAACAGCAAAATCGACCTTTCCGAAAAAAAAATATATCTTTTAAAAAATCTTTATTCAAATTATTTAAAATTTTTTCACAACTCTCCAATCCTTTTTTTCTGGTGCAATCTTTCGGGAAAAATAATTTTTTTAAATAACACATGGAAAAATTATTTCCCCTCAAAAATTTCTGATATTAAAGGCCTAAATCTTGATTCAATTTTTGATCATGAATCTAGAAAGCGTTACTATGCAATATGGAGAAATATTTTAAGCAAAAAAATTGATTATGGATTTGTCGATGCAAATATTTATTCAGACAAAAAATTACTTAAAGTTTCTCTTTATCTGAAACTAGCAGACAGAAAAAATGATACTTCATTTCCTGGAATAATTGTAATAGCAATACCAAATATTTAATCCCATACTAAAAAAAGACCGCTCTTTTGGGAGCGGTCTTTAAAAAAATCAAAAATTTAATTTAATCTAATTTATAAAAGAGCAACCTTTATTCTTGCCTCTGCTCTTCTTAAGGCAGTTCTAGCTCTTTCAAAATCTGTTTTCTCATCAGGCATATCAGCATTTAGTCTTTTTTCAGCTCTCTTTTTTGCTTCTTCTGCCCTTTGTAGATCAATATTTTCTTTAGTTTCAGCTGCATCTGCAAGAATAGTAACCTTGCTTGGAAGAGCTTCAGCAAATCCACCTTTGATAAAAACTATTTTTTCCTGACCGTCTTTTGTAAGGTATCTTAATGAGCCTGTTCTAAGAGATGTCAGAAAAGGAGTATGCCCTGCTAATACACCAAAATCCCCAAGTTCACCGGGAGAAACAACCATTTCAGCATTTTCCTCGGTTAAAACTATACGCTCAGGGGTGACAATTTCGAGACTGATTTTTCCAGCCATAATTCCCCCTTTTACAATTAGTCTTCAGCTGCCATCTTTTCAGCTTTGGCAACTGCTTCCTCAATGGTTCCGACCATATAAAAAGCCTGCTCGGGAAGATCGTCATATTTACCTTCACAAATCCCTTTAAAAGACTTAATAGTGTCTTCTATCTTTACATAGCATCCTTTCATGCCTGTAAACTGCTCTGCAACATGGAAAGGCTGGGAAAGAAATCTCTGAATTTTCCTTGCTCTTGAAACAATGACCTTATCCTCATCAGATAATTCATCAACGCCAAGAATTGCAATAATATCCTGAAGATCCTTATATTTCTGCAAAATAACCTGAACAGTTCTTGCTGTGTTATAGTGGTCTTCTCCAAGAACATTAGCATCAAGAATTCTGGATGTAGAATCAAGAGGGTCAACAGCAGGATAAATACCAAGTTCAGAAATTGCACGAGAAAGAACAACAGTACCGTCAAGATGGGCAAATGTTGTTGCTGGTGCAGGGTCAGTAAGGTCGTCAGCAGGAACATAAACACACTGAACTGATGTAATAGAACCTTTGTTAGTTGAAGTAATACGTTCTTGAAGGTCACCCATATCTTCAGCAAGTGTTGGCTGATAACCAACAGCAGAAGGCATACGTCCTAAAAGAGCTGAAACTTCAGATCCTGCCTGGGAAAAACGGAAAATATTGTCAATAAAAAGCAAAACATCCTGGCCTTCTTCATCCCTGAAATATTCAGCTGATGTAAGAGCTGAAAGAGCAACCCTGGCACGGGCTCCAGGAGGCTCAGTCATCTGTCCATAAACAAGTGATGCTTTTGGAAGAACCCCAGATTCCTTCATTTCTTCATAAAGGTCATTACCTTCTCTTGTACGCTCTCCAACGCCGCCGAAAACAGAAACACCGCCGTGATGCATAGCAATGTTGTTAACCATTTCCATCATAATAACAGTCTTACCAACACCAGCACCTCCAAAAAGTCCCATTTTACCGCCTCTTGGGAAAGGAACAAGAAGGTCTATAACTTTAATCCCTGTTTCTAGAACCTTAACAGAAGTATCAAGATCAACAAGATCAGGTGCAAGTCTGTGAATAGGCATTACTTTTTCTCTTGAAACTTCGCCTAAACCATCAACAGGATCGCCAGTTACATTTAGAACCCTTCCAAGAACAGCAGCACCAACTGGCATAGTAATAGGTGCTCCTGTATCTCTAACTTCCATACCTCTTACCAAACCGTCTGTAACACCCATGGAAATTGTTCTTACAAGGTTATCTCCAAGATGCTGAGCAACTTCACATACTAGGTTATCAGGTTTATCATTAATAGTAGGGTTAGTTATTTTTAATGCGGTTAGAATTTGTGGAAGTTTTCCGGGCTCAAACTCCACGTCAACAACAGGTCCTGCGACCTGCCTAATTCTACCTGTATTTTCTGCCATTTTATATGCCTCCAATTAAAAAGAATTAGCCTTTCAATGCTTCTGCTCCGCCGACAATATCCATTAAATCGGCTGTAACAGCTGCCTGTCTTGTTTTATTATAAAGCTTGTTAAGATCTTTAATCATGTCATTACATGCTCTTGTTGCATTATCCATTGCAACCATCCTTGCGGCATGCTCACTTGCTGAGGTTTCAAGAAGTCCTCTGAAAATCTGAATTTGAACACTTCTTGGAAGCATTTCCTGCAATACAGCTTCAGGTGATGGTTCACATATATGTTCTGCAAGGTAGCCTTCTTCAGATGCTTCCTCTTCCTCTGGCTGAGGCCTTTCTATGGGAAGAATTTTAGCAATTGAAGAAATTTGTCTGCTCATGCTCTGGAACTCTGAATAAACCATATAAACTTCATCAGCTTCTCCGGAAAGGAAAAGATTGATAATATCCATTCCTGATCTTTCAGCAATTTCAAAACCAAAATTAGTTCCTATAACATTAAGGTGTGAATTAAGAACATTCATCCCTTTTTTTGCAGACCAGTCTCTGCCCTTTTTACCAAAAGCAGTTATTGTAATGTTTTTATCAGAATTTTTATCAACAAGCTCTTTTGTTTTATCAAGCAGCGATTCATTAAAAGCACCGCAAAGACCCCTGTCAGATGTACATACTATTATATGTACAGTTTTAATTTCATCACGGGTATCAAGAAGCTTTGACGAAATATTGGTAGCTTTTTCTGCCAGGCTTTCTAGAACTTCAGTATATTTTTCTGCATAGGGCCTGAACGCATCAATTTTTCTCTGGCTTCCCCTGAGTCTTGAAGCAGCAACCATGTTCATAGCTTTGGTAATCTGCTTTGTTTTTTTAACCCCGGTGATTTTAAGTTTGAGATCCTTTAGTGTAGCCATTTAAATCAACCTTATTGAATTAAAATTATTTAATTGTATCCTCAAACTCTTCTGCATACGCAGCCAGAGCGTCCTTAAGCAGATTTTCTGTTTCATCTGAAATCTGTCTATCGGCAATAATATTTTCAAAAATTTTAGGGAATCTGTCTTCTATAAACTGATAAAGTCCTGCTTCGTATTTTGGAACAAGATTTTTTTCATATTTATCAAGATAACCTTTTGTACCTGCATAAATAATTGAAACCTGCTTTTCAAGAGGAAGAGGCTTGTATTGAGGCTGTTTTAGAACTTCAACAAGTCTTTCACCTCTTTTAAGCTGTCTTTGGGTAGCTGCATCAAGATCGCTTCCAAAGGCTGCAAAAGATTCAAGTTCTCTGTATTGAGCAAGATCAAGACGAAGAGTACCAGCAACTTTTTTCATTGCTTTTTCCTGTGCAGAACCACCAACCCTGGAAACTGAAATACCAACGTTAACAGCAGGTCTTACACCTGAAAAGAAAAGTCCTGGTTCAAGGTAAATCTGTCCGTCTGTAATTGAGATAACGTTTGTTGGAATAAATGCAGAAACGTCACCTTCAAGAGTTTCAACTACAGGAAGTGCTGTCATTGATCCAGCACCAAGTTCATCACTTAATTTTGCAGAACGCTCAAGAAGTCTTGAATGGTTATAGAAAACATCACCAGGATATGCTTCACGTCCTGGAGGTCTTCTAAGAAGAAGAGAAACCTGTCTGTAAGCAGCAGCCTGTTTTGAAAGGTCATCATAGACAATCAGTGAATGCTCGCCATTGTCCATAAAATATTCTGCCATAGCACATCCTGCATATGGAGCAAGATACTGAAGCGGTGCAGGGTCACTTGCACATGCAGCTACAACTGTTGTGTATTCCATAGCTCCATGTTCTTCAAGAACTGAAACTACTTGTGCAACAGTAGATTTTTTCTGTCCACATGCAACATAAACACATTTAACGCCGCTGTTTTTCTGATTAATTATAGCATCAACGCCAATCGCTGTTTTACCGATCTGACGGTCGCCAATAACAAGTTCTCTTTGTCCCCTTCCAACAGGAATCATAGCGTCAATAGCCTTTATACCTGTATACATTGGCTCGTGAACACTTTTTCTATCAACAACACCTGGAGCAATTCTTTCTATGTTATTAAACTGCTTGGCTTCAATAGGCCCTTTTCCGTCTATTGGATTTCCAAGTGTATCAACAACTCTTCCAAGAAGTTCAGGACCAGCAGGTACCTGAGCAATTTTACCGGTTCTTTTTACAATGTCGCCTTCCTTGATAAGAGTGTCTTCACCCATAAGAGCAACACCGACGTTATCCTCTTCAAGGTTTAAAACCAGACCAATAAGATTTCCAGGGAATTCAACAAGTTCCAGAGCCATTACATTTTCAAGACCGTAGACTCTGGCAATACCGTCACCTACAGACAAAACAACACCGGTTTCCGCGAGGTCAACCGACTTGTCAAAACCCTTAATCTGATCTTTGATAATTTGGCTTATTTCTTCTGCTTTGATTTCCATCAGCTTACTTCACCCCTTTTAAAAGATTCTTTCATGTTTTCCAATTGTGTTTTAATGCTTCCGTCATAGACAAGGTCACCTATAACAGTGATAATACCACCAATAATTCCCGGATCGTTTCTAAGCTCAACCTCAACTTGCTTTCCTGTTTTGGCAGAAAGAGCATTTTTCAACTTATCAACTGTGTCTTCAGAAAGAGGTGAGGCAGATGTAATAACAGCTCTACCTATATTTTTTATTTCATCTGCCAGCTTCTGGTAATTTTCGTTGATTTCCGAAACAAGTCCTATCCTTCTCTTGTCAAACAAAAGCATAACATAGGCTTTCATTGTGTCTGACACAGACAGACTCTCTACAACTTTAAGCAAAAGCTGTCTTCTGTCTGAACGTCCATAAACAGGATTCAAAAGAAAATCTGAAAGCGTTTTGTTAGACTCAAAAACTTCTGCAACTGCAGAAATTTCTTTTGCATACTCATCAACTTTATTGTCTGACTGTCCAATAAGCATGAGTGCCTTGGCATAACGTCTACCCACAACAATATTTTTCATTATGCCACCACCTTTCCGATATAATCAGAAATAATTTTTTCCTGGTCCTGCTCATTGATGTTTTCACTGATCAGTTTTTCCGCTTCTGCAACAGCCTTTTCAATAATCTCCTTAGAAAGCGATTCCCTGGCCAGTTTAAACTCCTGCTCAATTTTCTTTTCTGCCTGAGATTGTAGTTTTTCAGCCGATTTTTTTGCTTCGGCAAGAATCTTTTCTCTGGCGTTTTCTCCCTGCTCCACGTAGGTTTTGACTATTGTTTTAACTTCTTCGTCAAGGGATTCCATTTTTTTCTGATATTCGTGCAAATCTTTTTCAGCCTGCTCTTTTTTAGCTTCAAGTTCTGAAATTTCAGTTTTAAGATTTTCAACTCTCTGGCTGAAAAAATTTGAAGCAGGCTTTTTTAAAAGCACAAATAAAACAGCTACAAGCACTGCAAAGTTAAGCAGTTTGTAGTTGTCAATGGTACCCCATCCGCCTCCGTGAGATCCGCCTTCGGCTTCTGCTAAAACAGATCCAGCAAAAACCAGCAGCAGAGGAAGAAGAAAAAATAAAATTTTTCCAATCTTCATCAAACGGCCCTCCCCAAAACTTTTTTTGCAATTTGTGAGGCAAATTCACCAATATCTTTTTCCAATGAAGCTCTTGCAGCCTCAGTTTCCTTACTTAATTTCTCCCTGACTTCATTAAATTTTGCCATTGATTCTTTTTGGAGATCAGACAAAATCTTACTTTCCTCTTCAGAAGCCTTTTCAATAATCTCATTTTTTTTTCTTGCACCGTCAATTCTTGCAGACTTAATATCTTCCCGAAATTTAATTTCACTTTGCCTTGCATTATAGACAGCTTTTTTAGCATCCTCTGATAATGTGTCTACAACAGCCTTTCTTTTGGAAACAATACCTCTGATAGGCTTATAAAGGACAACATTCAATGCAATAATCAACACCACAAAATTGACAATCTGAATAATAATTGAACTATTCAGGCTAATATCAACAGACATAACCCCTCCTGAAAACACCTATTAAAATTATTAACAATTGTTTTTTAATTTTCGCTACTATCACTTTTTATCGTAAAATGTCAATTTGTTTTTGGGAAATACTGATTTTTAAAGATCCTGAATTAAAATTCAGTAATTATTTACTTCATTTAATCCATAATGATGATTTTTTATGGTTATCTTCTCTTTTTATTCATTTTACATTAAAAACCTTTAGTTTTAATAAATTGACTATTGGTAATTTTATCTTGCCATAAATCTTCTCATACTTATACTCATCAAAATACCCATTCCAGACATTATTGTTATTACAGATGTTCCTCCATAACTTACAAGCGGAAGAGGCATTCCAACTACAGGAAAAATACCCATAACCATCCCGAGATTGATAAAAAGCTGCCAGAAAACAATTGAAACAAGACCGACGCCCGTAATTATTCCAAATCTGCTCCTGCAGCTCCCTGCTATTTTAAGCCCCCATACTAAAATACAAAAATACAGACAAAGGAAAAGTATACTCCCCAAAAACCCCCATTCCTCTGCAAAAACTGAAAAAATAAAGTCAGTGTGCTGTTCAGGCAAAAATGAAAGTGCATTTTGTGTGCCTTCACAATAGCCTTTACCGTAAAACATTCCAGATCCTATGGCAATTTTAGACTGAATTATGTGATACCCTGCCCCAAGTGGGTCCTGTCCCGGGTTTAAAAAGCTAATAATTCTTTTCCTTTGATATTCCTTAAGAAAAAACATTATAAAGACAATTGTCAAAATACTGCCAGCACCTATTAATGACCAAAGAGTTTTCTTTCCCACTTTTACAAAAAGAATTATCAAACCTGCAATAAGCACAAGAGTACCTGCTGTCCCAAGATCAGGCTGTTTTAAAATAAGAATAAAAGGAACCATTGTGTAAAAAATGGGCATTATAAGCTGCCTTAGCCCTACTCCCTTAATAAATAAATTTTTGGAAAAATGTCTTGCAAGGACAAGAACCAAAGCTATCTTGGCGAGCTCAGAAGGCTGAAGATTCATAAATCCTAAGGAAATCCACCTTTGAGAACCTCCAGCAAGCCTTCCTTCAAAGATTACATAAACCAGGCTTAAATTAACTGCCCAATAAAAAAAAAGGCACCATCTTTCATAAAAATGATAATCAATAACACCCAAAATAAAAAATATTATTATTCCGCCTAAAAACCATATACCCTGCTTGACCACAAAATCAGAACCGTAAATTATTCCTTCTTTGTGAGTAGCACTGTAAATTTCAGCAAGACTGATAAAAAAAAGTGCAATTATTAAAATAAACAATACCCAGTCAAAATTGGCAAAAAGCTTTTTATCAATCATTGATCTCCCCAAGGCAATATTTTTCAATAATTTTTTTGGCAATAGGTGCCGCAGTCCCTGAACCGTGCTCCCCATGCTCAACCAAAACTGCGACTGCAATTTTTGGATCTTCAACAGGTGCAAAAGCAATAAACCATGCATGGGGCAGCCATTTTTTTCTTTTGCCTTTACTCATTTTGTACTTCTCACTGCTTACTACCTGTGCTGTTCCTGTTTTACCTGCTATTCGTATTTTGTCTGATTTGATTGAAAACCCTGTACCTGAATGTGAATTTACAACCATATCAAGACCTTCATTTATAATTTTCAAATAATCTTTATTTATTCCAATATCCTTTTTTTTGCTTTCTCTAACATCCCTTATTGTTTTTCCTTTGGAACTGACAATTTTTTTTACAAGAAAAGGTTTTACAAGACTCCCTTTATTGGCAAAAGCCGAAGTCATCACAGCCATCTGAAGAGGAGTCACTAGATTATAACCCTGCCCTATTACAACGGACAAAGTTTCTCCACCCTGCCAGCTTTTACCAAACTTTTGCATCTTCCACTTTGAATCCGGTACAATTCCAGCTTCTTCATTATCAATTTCAATTCCAGTTTTACTGCCAAGACCAAAAAGCCTTGCATATTCGGCAAGTTTATCGACCCCAAGCTTTATCCCAAGCTTGTAAAAATAAACATCACATGATTCTATAAGAGCTTCTTTTATATTGATGTTCCCATGACCATATTTATTCCAGCATCTAAAAAACCTGTCTCCATAAAAATATCTTCCTGAACAAAAATATTTTTCATCTGCAGTTATAAGTTCTTCTTCAAGCCCTGCTGCAGCAGGAATCATTTTAAAAACAGAACCAGGGGGATATTTACCTTGAATAGCCTTATTTTCAAGAGGCCTTAAAGGATTTTCTATAAGCTCTTTCCACTGAAGATCGGTCATTCCTGTTACAAAAAGATTTTCATTAAAAACAGGAGTGCTTGCCATACAAAGGACTTCTCCACTATTTGGATCCATGGCAACAACCGCTCCAGCTTCTTCGCCTAAAAGTTCAACAGCATATTTTTGAAGTTCAAGATCAATTGTAAGGGTAATATTATCCCCAGGGGTTGGAGGAATTTCGCTGATTACCTGCATAATTTTGCCTCTTGCATTGACTTCAACCTGAGCACCTCCGTATTCTCCTCTCAGGTAATCCTCAAATTTTTTCTCTATGCCTGATTTGCCTACATAATCGCCGACTCTTAGGGGGATATTCTTTTTACTCCTTAAAAAATCTGTATCCGCTTCTCCAAGATATCCAATCACATGGGAAGCAATTCCTGGAAAAAGATAATCCCGTTTTGGTTCAACACTTATAAAAGTACCGGGCAAAAAAAACTGATTTGTTTCTATTTTTGCAACAACATCCCTGTCAACATCATCTGCAATTGTTATAGCCTTGAAAGGAGTATAAATCTGAGCATTTTTAAGTTCCTTTGCTGTATCTTCGCTAATCTCAATTATCTGGCATAATCTATCCAAAAGTTCATCAATAGAGCCTGCATCCTTTGGTACTATTTTTACATTAAAAGAAGGTCTATTATCTACAATAAGCTTTTCATTTCTGTCAAAAATCAAACCCCTTGCAGGAGCAATCCTTTGAATTCTTACACTATTATTAATAGAAAGTTTTCTGTAATTTTCACCGTTTATAACCTGAAGCCAGAAAAGCCTTAAACCCAAAATAAAAAAAGCTGCACTTATCCATATCAAAAGTATATTAAGTCTGCCCCTAAACCACTCAGGTTCTGGATTTCCATCAATACGAAAGGCCATAAATTATATCCTTGATAATTGTGCAAACTTACTTTTGATGAGAGATTGGATTAAAATCATAAAATCTCTGATTTTAACAAAAAAAGAAAAGAAAAGAAAAAAACTAAAAAAACAGCATAAAAGTTCTATAAAAAACAAATTTAAAACTTCGTTTAAAAAAACAGGGTTAAAAAACCATTTATAATTTGAAACAAAGAGAAAAAAACCATTAATAAAAACCCCTAAAACTCCAAAAAATGTAATAAAAACTCTGTTATTCAAATTAAGAAAAAAAGAGCTTAACCTCAAAACAAGAAAAAACCATAAATATGTTGATATATAGACTCCAAACACACCGCCAGACAAAGAGTCTTTTAAATAGCCTGCAAGTGCACAAAGTAAAAAGACTCGTACTTTATCTTCTGAAACAGAGTAATAATAAAAAATCCATGGCAGTAAAATATCATAAAATCCAAAACTATTTAAAAAAAAAGACTGAATAAGGATAAGACAGGAAAAGAAAAAAAAATTAAATAAAATATCAGTCATCTTTTTTCTCATTGGGAGGGGTTATTATAATTAGAACTTCTTCTAATTTTTCAAAATCAACAAAAGGCATTATATCGACGTCTTGGAAAATACCTGAATCCTTGCGTTTGACATTTACTACTTTTCCAACCCTTAAGCCTTTAGGGAAAATTTTATCCATTCCTGAAGTTATAACATGGTCGCCTGAATTAACATCAAATTTTCTTAAAATATACTTAAAGATGCAAAGATCATTTCCTGTTCCAGATACAACTCCTCTTCCTCTAGAACTTTGAATAAGGCAGTCAACTCCGCTCATTCTGTCTGTGATAAGAAGAACTTTTGAATAATTTTTTGAAACTTTTATCACCTGTCCGACAACACCTTCAGGAACTATAACAGGAGAATTGACAAAAACGCCTGAATCTTTTCCTCTGTTTATAATAATTGTATTAAACCATTTTGCAGTATCTCTTCCAACCACTTCAGCAGCAATATATTCAGGTTTAATTTTTTTGCTGAATTTTAAAAGGCTCCTAAGTCTTTCATTTTCAAAAAAAACCTCTTTATATGCAGTCTCCTTTGAATAAAATTCCTTAAGATCACTTTTAAGCTTTAAATTTTCATCACTAACATAAACAAGATTAAAATAACTTTGCCAAATTTTCTCAAGATAACCAATACCAGATGATAAAGCCTCCTGAACCGGACCAAAAAAATCAAGTCCAAAAGAACCAAACCCCTGAATTTTACCGCCTCCACGTCCAGCTGCAATAAGAGCTGAAATATTGACAAGCAAAAAAACAAGAACAACAAATTTAATGAATTTTTTTCTTGAAAACATAATATTTGATCATCAATAAATCATAACCTCTTTTAAAATTTCAATATCTTCTAGTGACTTACCTGCCCCCTCGGCAATGGTTGAAAGAGGATCATCAGCTACTTTTATTGGAAGACCACTTTTTTCCCTTAAAAGCCTGTCAAGGTTTTTTAGCAGAGCCCCGCCACCTGTGAGTACAATCCCACGATCCACAATATCAGCAGCTAGCTCTGGCGGTGTCTGTTCAAGAGCAATTTTAACTGTTTCAACAATTGCCTCAATCTGCTCCAGAATCGCAACTCTTATTTCTTCGGAATCAATTGCAAGAATCTTTGGAATCCCTGATACAAGGTCTCTGCCCTTAACTTCTATGGTTTCCAGATTTTCAGGATCAGGATAGGCATTACCTATAGTTGTTTTTATTATTTCAGCTGTTCTTTCTCCAATAAGCAGATTATATTTTCTCTTTATGTACTGCATAATAGAAGAATCCATTTTATCTCCTGCAACTCTAAGAGACCGGCTGTAAACAATCCCTGCAAGTGAAATAACTGCAACTTCAGTTGTTCCTCCGCCAATATCAACTACCATGTTACAGGTTGGTTCTGTTATTGGAAGCCCTGCACCAATAGCAGCAGCCATTGGTTCTTCTATCAAAAAGACCTCCCTTGCACCTGCCTGTTCAGCAGATTCCTTTACAGCTCTTTTTTCAACCTGAGTTATTCCAGAAGGCACTGCAATAATAACTCTTGGCCTTATGAAACTTCTTCTGTTATGCACTTTCTGAATAAAATGACGAAGCATTGCCTCTGTAACTTCAAAATCTGCAATAACTCCGTCTTTCATTGGCCTTATTGCAATTATATTTCCAGGGGTTCTGCCCAGCATATTTTTGGCTTCAAGCCCAACAGCAAGAACTTTACTTTTTGCCCTATTATCAGTCCTTACGGCAACAACTGAAGGTTCGCTTAAAACAATACCCTTTCCTTTAACATAAACAAGGGTATTTGCTGTTCCCAAATCAATGGCAAGATCACTTGAAAAAGCACCTAGTAATGAATCAACAAAAAAGTTCATGCCTTTATTACCTCATGTGCAAATTTGTTATTAGGATAATATAGCTACCAAACTAAAATCTTTATATTTATAAAATAAAAAATTTTAGCTTGCCTAACTAATAAAGAATACAATTTATAAAAAACAAGTCCAATGAAAAACTTATTAGGCAATCATCCAAAAAGGACTCAACATTTATAGTTTAGCTAAATTTTAACCCTTTAAATACCTAGACAATTAAATGGCAAAGGCTAAATTGAAAGCAGAAATTAAAACTCAATAATAAAATATTATTTTCCGCTACCAGAAAAAATGCTTATTTACAAGAATAAAAAAGATTAAATCAGATTATAAAGTAAATTATGAAGCCTTGGCCTAAAATATTTTATTTTCTCATTGTTATCTCCGTAAAACACCCTGTTTGTCAACAATATTATCCACAACCCAAACTTAAGATCAATCCATAAGGATGTACCTGTAAAACCAAGATGGCCTACAGTTTTTTGAGAAAAAAAATCACCGCAGGAAGAATTTACTTCTGATTTAGAATCAAATAAAAGAGTTCTCTTATTTTTTCTTATTTCTAACATTTTTTTAGTAAAATTATTTTTTAAAATATTATTTTTATCGCCAGATAATGAGCTAAAAATTTCATCAACAATTACATTAATATCTAAGCATGTGCCAAAAAGGCCTGCATGCCCGTCTTCCCCTCCAATTGCAAATGCATTGTCATCATTTACTTCACCTTTAAGCAATTTATGCCTGAAATCTGAAAATGAGCTTGTACAAAAATCATCTACATTTTTCTTTACTTTTGAAGCAAAAAAAAGAGAAGAACATTTTTTATCATAAAAATTTTTTTTAAGATATTCATAAATACTCATTTCTGCAGTTTTTTCCAAAATTGTTTTTAAAACCATAAACCCGAGGTCGCTGTAAACTGTATCTTTGCCTGGAAGAGAACCTAAAACTTCCCCTGATATCCAGGAAAGCCTTGTTTTTTCTCTTTCTTTGAAAGGCAGATCCCATAGTTTTTTATAATAGTGTCTGTGAGCAGGAAGTCCTGAATTATGCAAAAGAAGATTTTCGATTTTTATAAGATTTTTACCGTTTTTTTCAAAACCCGTAATAAAATCTGAAACATAATCATCTGGGGAAATTTTTTTATCCTGCCACAAAAGCTGAAAGCAAAGAGCTGTTGCAAGTGGTTTTGTAAGAGATGCAAGATCAAAAAAAGTTTGCTTTGTGGTTTTTTCTTTTTTTACATCACTGTTAAAACCATAACTTTCATCAAAAATAATTTGAAACTTTTTTGATACAAGAACACTTGCTCCTGTAAAAACTTTATCTTCAATTGATTTTAAAAAAAAATCATTTACCTTATCAAAACTCATAAATTAGAAACTCTTTCAGTAAATGAGTTAATCTCAACTGCCCTTCCAAGCAAAAGAGGGTTGTTTATTTTTCCATGCCCATATAAATCTGAAAAAACAATTGGAATATTTTTAAAATTTTCCATCAAAATTTCAATGATAATATCCAAGCTGCCACACCCTTCAAAACTGCCTGCAATGACACCTCTTAAATATTCAAAATAACCACAAAGCCTCATTTGAGAAAGCATTTTATCAATTTTATATGGCGATTCATTTACATCTTCAATAAATAGAATTTTATCTTTGAAAACAGGCATAAACTTTGTTCCGCACAGACTTGCAAGAGAAGCAAGATTTCCTCCGCAAAGAATACCTCTAGCTTTTCCTGATCTTAAAAATACCTTGTCAGGACACAAATCTCTTGGAATTAATCCTTTAAAAATATTTTCAATAAGCCCTGAATCAGATTTATTTATATCTGAAAGATTTGGCCCATGAAAAACAAAATTATTTGATTTTTCCATTATCAAATTTAGAAAAATTGTTATATCGCTGTAACCCATAAAAAAACCATTAAACTCATTTAGTGATGAAACATCAATTTTATCAACTATTCTTATACAACCAAATCCTCCTCTTGCAAAAATTATCCCCTTTATATCTTTTTGACCTAATAGATTTAAAAAACCATTAATTCTTGATTCATCACTTCCAGACAGATATCTGTATGAATCAAAAATATTTTCAGCAAAAACCGGAAAATACCCAAAATTTTCAATAAATTTTGCACCTTCTAATATTTTTCCCTTT
The DNA here is from genome assembly GCA_034007295.1 of Desulforegulaceae bacterium. Classification (GTDB taxonomy): domain Bacteria; phylum Desulfobacterota; class Desulfobacteria; order Desulfobacterales; family JACKCP01; genus JACKCP01. The sequence goes on from JAVERC010000020.1 coordinate 40,856, forward strand.
TCAACCCTGCCAGAAATTGATGCAATACCAATTTTATCTCCCTTTTCAAGGGCAGGAAAAAGATTTTTTAGTTCCATATTATCCTTGTAATTTATCTTGACAAATTTAATGTCAAGTTGTTATAAGTTCTTGTTCAAATAAGTCGGGGCGTAGCGCAGCCTGGTAGCGCACTTGCATGGGGTGCAAGGAGTCGCAGGTTCAAATCCTGCCGTCCCGACCAATTCTAATTAATTGCTGAACGAAAACTGCTTTTATACCCATTCTAAAGTTAAATCTATTCTAAAAGTTATTTTTGTCCTCTTTTTTTAAATAAACAAAAAAATTCTAATTTTCGGCCAATCAGAAATTAAAAACATACTGCCAAATTTTTGTTTTTTTCAGACTACCTTATCCCTAATCCAAAATCTTTTAAACTTAGTTTTAATAAAAAAATCCATGTCCAAATTTTTCCACCAAGATTTTTTCCCGAGCAAATGGGTAATTCATCCTATAGATTTAATTTTAGCCCAGTTTTATAATAAAATTTCTTAGTATCAAAAATTTCAACACAACTATTCAGGTGAAAAAATGGCAGAAGAAAAAAGATATTACCCAAGAAAACCCTATTTTATGCCGGTTGACTACATAGACAGAAACCGAATTTATAGAGAATATATAATTGATATAAGTGCAGGCGGAATTTTTATAAAAACTGAAAACTCTGTACCTGTTGGAAATGAAATAAGTCTTACCCTTCCTTTTCCTTCACAAAACTATATTACAATTTCTGGAGTTGTTGTAAGAAACGCTCCTGAGGGAATTGCCGTAAGATTTCACAGAAGTGACCTTGAACTTGTATCAAGACTTGAATCCCTTGTAGAAGAAATAAAAGTGGTAAATCAAAGTAAAGAATGGGGGTAAAAATCTACCCCCGGATATTTTATTTTGCAGCCTCAGTAAAACATTCTTTTTCTAAGGTACAGATTAGAATCCAAAATTTAACCCTCAAAAGATTAAAGTATCCTAAAGACTTAATTTTTGGTTAAACTGAAACAAAAACCTCGTTTTTGGGCAATTACTATTTAAAAATCAAGTCCGTATTTCTTTAAAAATGCAACTCCGCCCTGAACACTGACATTTTGTTCGTATCCAAGTTCATTCAAGTTAAGCTGAGCTTCATAGGATCTTACACCTGTGTTGCACATAAGAACGATTTTTTTATCCTTTGGTACTTCATTTATTCTTCTTCTAAGCTCATCCTGGGGGATACTCTTCCAGAAATCAGGATATTTTTCAACATATGGCCTTGCATCCCTTTCAGCACGGCAGTCAATTAAGGCAATTTCACCTTTTTTGATTTTCTCCCAGTACTCTTCAAATTCCCTGCTTCCTATTGGCCTGAACTGCTCATTCAAAAGGTTGTCTGCAACATTTCCAAGTGCATTTATTACGTCCATTGCAGAAGCAAACGGAGGTGAATATGCAATTTCCAAATTGCTTATATCATCTACAGTTGCACCTTTATCAAGAATTGCAGCAACAGCATTTATTCTTGCAACAGTTGCATCTCCGTTTCCTCCGTATCCTTGAATACCAAGCACTCTTCTTGAGCCTCTTTCCACAACAAGTTCAAGATACATAAGATCCTTGTCAGGATAAAAATGAGCTCTGTCAAGCTGACACATCTGAACACTTACAGCATCAAATCCTGCTTTTAAAGCATTATCAAGGTTAAGACCTGCTCCGCAAAGACATCCATCAAATATTTTTACAACAAAGCTTCCAACACCGCCCTTAAACTGCTTGTTTGATCCTGTGATATTTGATCCAATAACTCTTCCCTGTCTGTTTGCCATGGAACCAAGGGGAAAATATCCCCACTGACCTGACACAAGGTTTTTTATAGCTACACAGTCGCCTCCTGAATAAATATCAGGGTCTGATGTTTCAAGCCTGTCATTTACTAAAATTGCATCAAAAGGACCAATTGCAAGGCCTGCTTTTTTGGCAAGTTCAGAGTTTGGAACAACACCTGGAGCCATAATCACAAGGTCTGCTTCAAGCTCTCTTTTGTCTGTAACAACTTTTTTAACACTTCCATCTCCTTCAAGAGCTGTTACCTTTTCTCCAAGATAGAAAGTAATATCATTGTCTTCCATTTCTTTCATTGCAAGACAAGACATTTCCTTTCCAACAAATCCAGGCATTATCTGATCTGCAATTTCAATAACACTTGTTTCTATACCCCACATATCTGCAAGTGCTTCAGCCATTTCAAGTCCTATAAAACCAGCACCTACAACAACAGCCTTTGAAACCTGGCCGGCTGTTATGGAAGCTTTTATATCTATTGCATCCTGAAGTTTTCCAACTCCATATACATTTTTGAGATCAAGACCTTTAATGCCAATGTTTCTTACCCTGCAGCCAGTTCCAAGAACAAGCTTGTCATAGGAAAGCCAGTCTTCTTTTTTCCCATCAACAACAATTTTTACTTTTTTATTTTTCCTGTCAATTTCAACTACTTCAGTTCCTGTCATTACTTTTACGTCTTTACAATTTGTAAAGAAGTACTCGTCCCTTACCATGTGAAAACTTGTTTTCATTAGATCAGAAGAATCACTTACGTCCCCTGAAACATAATAGGGAATTCCGCATCCTCCATAGGAAATAAATTTTTCCCTGTCTATTAGTATAACTTCAGCATCAGGCTCAGTTCGTTTCACCCTGCAGGCAACTTTTGGTCCAAGGGCAACTGCTCCTACAACAACTATCTTCCTGGACATCTTTCCTCCGTAATTTATTAAAATTTTACAAATATTATCCCCAATTTTAAGGCAGACTTATATTTTTTAGCTCCGCCAAATATTTAATTAATCAGATTAAAAAAAATCAAACAAGTTTTATTATATTTTTATTCAAAATTTGAGTAAAAAAGACTCAATTTAATTTCAAGACAATGTTTGAAAAACAAATAAAGCTCAATTTAGTTACAAAAGATTCAAATCCCAGTTTAATTTTGAATTTTTTCTTCTTTCCGCTTCAACCTCTTTTGGCACAAATTCATTTATCTCTGCAAATAAAGAATAACCTGCTTTTTTTAATTCATTTTTATTTTCTGTAAGATCAATTTCCCAGGATGGATAAATCCAGTAAAGAGAGTCATATTTTTTAACAAAACCGCCTTCTTTTTTCGGACTCAAAAAAAGTTCATCAATTTTAAGTTCATCAGATTTAACAGCTGATATTGTATATGGAAAATATCCTTTAACTATTATTCCAAGGGGAATTTTTGAAATTTTAGGCATTAAAATCAAGTCTTCTCTGCCAAGTTCAGGACTTACAATTGCACCCTTAAAACCGTTTTTTTCCATAATTTCTGCAGCAAGAGTATTTGTAAGATTGCAAAAGGGCCCTCCCCAGACATTAACAGTTCTTATTTTCTTAAAAAGTCCTGCCTGCCATATGTTGTTTGCAACAAAATTTTTCCCGCCTTTTTCAATAATCAAATCAATTGCATCAATATATTTCTGCTCTTCTTCAGGCCAGATAAAAGGGGGAAGCCAAAACCACTGTCCAAATGAGAAATCCTTTTTTTCATATGATAGTTTTTCGATAAAAAGATCATCTATCCAAAGCCCTCCAGGAACCTGAAGACTACCTTTTTTTGAACATCTTTTTACAAATGTTTCTTTTGTATTAATCCTTTTTTTATCAAACTTTTTGGGTTCTTCACCAAGGGAAAAAGAAACAGGAGAAGGTTTTATCCCTTCAATCTGTTCATATTCTTTTTTTAAAGATTCAATATAATTGACAAGTTCCTGTTCTTTTCTGTCAATTAAAAAAACAGGGGTTTTGGAAGGAGGAATTTTTTTGAAATCAGATGGCCTGAATACAAATTTACCACCCTTTGGAAGGGATAAGGGAACATAAATCACATTATGAAAAAGGTCTCCTTCATATCCGATTCTAATTTTATCTCCCTTTAAAAGAGGTTCTCTTGGTTCAATAAAAAACTTTTTACCGTCATTTGAAATCCTTCCCAAAAATTTTCCAGAACCTGTTTCACTGTTTTCTCCTGCCGGATTATAAGTTCTCTGAGGAAGAAAATTATAATGACTAAGCGGCCTTCCAAGTGCCTCATCAAAAATTTTGACTGCATCTTTTTTTTCCTTTGCAGTCATTATCTGATCCCTTAAATTCTTGTATCCCCAGACAGTATAATAAACATAATGGGGAGTCTTTTTTCTTCCCTCTATTTTCCATGTCTTAACTTCAGGAACTTCTTGAAGAACCTTGACAAGAACATCAAGACCCAAATCCATGCATGAAAAAAAATTTTTTTTCAAATCTTTCTGGGAATAAATTCTTCTGCATGGCTGAACACATCTTCCCCTAAGTCCGCTTTTCCCCCCCATAAAGCTGCTCCAATAACATCTTCCTGAAATTCCATAACAAAGAGAGCCGTGGATAAAAACCTCTAAATCAACACCGGATTTTTTATCAGCCATAAGTTTAATCTGATCTATAGAAAATTCCCGGGGAAGAACAACCCTTGAAATATTATTTTTTTTAGCCATTTTAATCCCTGAGGGCAGAGACAGTGCAGAAAGGGTTGAAAGATGAAGCTCGGACCTTATTCCAACTTCAGAAGCTATTTTTATCATTGCAGGATCATTAATAATCAGTGCATCCGGCTTAACATAACGCTTTATTCTTACAAGCATTCTGCCGACTTTTGGAATTTCAGAGTCTTTAAGAACAGAATTTATTGCAATATAAAGCTTTATATTTTTTCTTCTTGCAAGCTCGGAAAGTTTTGAAAGTTCTTCAATTGAAAAATTATCAGCCTCCATTCTTGCCGAAAAATTTTTTAAGGAACAGTATACTGCATCTGCACCGGCAGCAATTGCTGCAAAAAAAGACTCCAGATTTCCGGCCGGAGCAAGTATTTCTGGTTTATGTTCCTGTTTTTTTCTTATCATTTGTTTCCTCACTTGCGGTAAATATTAATTAAGTGTTATAGGCAAACTTTGGATAATAATTAAAGAGAGTCTTTATGGACAGTAAAAAATTTAAAAATAAAAAAGTTTTTAATAACACCAAAGACGACAATACTAAAAAATATATTAAAAACAAAAGGTTTTCAAAAAAAAACACTTCTAATGTTTCCAGATTAAAGGCAGGTTCAGACAAAAGATTAAAAGAGATTTTTAAAAAAATAGGTGTTCCTGAAAAAACAGAATTTAAAGCAGACAGATTCCAGCAGGAAGCAATAGATCTTGTCCCAAAAGAAGACTGTATTGTTACAGCTCCAACAGGTGCAGGCAAAACCTGGATTGCTGAAGTTGCAATGGAAAAAATTTTCCATTCAGGCGGAAGATCCTGGTATGCATCTCCATTAAAAGCTCTTACAAACACATTATATAAAGTTTTTTCCGAAAAATTCGGAGAAAAAAATGTAGGTATTTTAACAGGAGACAGAAAAGAACTTCCGGATGCACCAATTATTATTGGAACAACTGAAATTCTAAGAAACCATCTTTATGATGCAATGCATGAAGGAAGAGATATTGACACAGACTATGTAATAATGGACGAAGCTCATTATCTTGGAGATGAAGACAGAGGCGTTGTATGGGAAGAGGTTTTAATTTATCTTCCTGTAAGAATACCGGTTCTTCTTTTGTCTGCAACAATTGAAAATGCAGATCAGATTGCAGGATGGATGGAATCTATAAGACACAGGGAATGTAAGGTCATTAAAGCCAAAAAAAGACCTGTTGAACTCTACCCCCTTTTTCTTCATCCCTCAGGAACTGTTTTTCCTTTTTTTGAAACAATAAATGAAAAAGGAAAGCCTCCTGTAACAAGAATATATAAAAAAGTAAGAAAATATATTGCAAATGTGCACAGGCCTCTTTTATCCCATCCTGGAAGAATACCTCCCATGGGGGAAATAATAGGCATACTTGGCAACTACAACCTTCTTCCATCAATATTTTTCTTAAAATCAAGGGCAGACTGTGACAATTCCGTTGAAATATGCGAAAGAAACGGCCTTAAGACAACAAAGGAACAAAGAGATAAAATAATAAAAAAACTTGATTATCTAGTGGAAAAACATCCCCACATAAAAAATCATCCACAGATAAAATATGTTATAAATTCAGGGGTTGCAGCACACCACAGCGGCCACCTTCCTCCGTGGAAGGAAACAGTTGAAGAACTTATGACAGATGGACTTTTAAATGCTGTTTTTGCAACTTCAACTGTTGCAGCCGGAGTAAACTTTCCTGCAAGAAGCGTTGTTCTTTCAAATTCAGACAAATTCAACGGTGTTGAGTTTCTTCCCCTTACACCAACAGAACTTCATCAGATGACAGGCCGTGCAGGAAGAAGGGGAATGGACAATATTGGATTTGTTATTTCACTTCCAGGAAAATTTATGGACTTAAAACTTCTTGGAAAACTTTTTTTCCAGAGTCCAGGACCTGTTTTAAGCAAACTTAAAATAAATTTTTCAATGGTTTTAAACCTTCTTTTATCACACTCGCCTTTCCAGATTGAAATTTTAATTGAAAGATCTCTTGCATCATATCAAATAAAAGAATCTGTTGAATTAAAAAGCGATTTCAGAAAAAGGCTCAATTTCTTAAAAAAAACAGGATATGTAAATGATAATGACAACCTTACACATGACGGTACCTGGGCTTCAAAACTCAGGATTGATTATCCCCTCATAGTTGCTGAAGGTTTCAGAAAAGAACTTTTCCCAAAATCAGCAGTTCTTCTTGCATCAATTATTTCATGCTTTGTTACAGACAGGGAATATAAAGACGATCTTCTTTTCCACAGAAGTATTCCAAAAACTTTACGAAAAGAATATATAAACATAAAAAAAGAGCTTGAATCATTTTTTTCAGATCTTCATAATAGCGGATTTAACGTGCCTGATCTTTATCTTACACCTGCTGTAATGACTTATCACTGGGCAATGGGAGTTCCATGGGAAGAGGTAAGCAGATTAAGTGAAATTGCAGAAGGCGACCTTGTAAGGCTTTTCCTTAGAACTGCTGATAATTTAAGGCATATAAAAAATCTTACAGAAGTATTTCCTGAAGAGGCAGCAGCTGCAGCAGAAGCAGTTGAACTTATTTTAAGGGAACCTGTTATAACAGATTAAAACAATAATTTTCGAAAGATTAAGTATTAATGAGTAAAAAAATAGCTGAAGAAATTAAAAAAAGAAGAACATTTGGAATAATAAGCCATCCTGATGCAGGTAAAACAACACTTACTGAAAAACTTCTCCTTTTTGGAGGTGCAATTGAACAGGCAGGTGCAATCAAGGCAAGAAAATCTGAAAGACATGCAACAAGCGACTGGATGGCTGTTGAACAGCAAAGGGGAATATCTGTCACAACATCTGTAATGAAATTCAATTACAATGACTATGAAATAAACCTTCTTGACACACCTGGTCACAAGGACTTTTCAGAAGATACATACAGGGTCTTAACAGCAGTTGACTCAGCTCTTATGATAATTGACAGCGGAAACGGAGTTGAACCCCAGACTGAAAAGCTTATGGAAGTATGCAGAATGAGAAATACTCCCATTATAACATTTATTAACAAACTTGACCGTGTCGGTCTTGAACCACTTGATATTCTAGCTGAAATTGAAGACAAGCTACAGATAGAGTGCACTCCCCTTTCCTGGCCTATTGGAATGGGAAAGGAATTTAAAGGGGTATATAACCTTGTAGATAAATCAATTCTTCTTTTCCGTGCAGGACAGGATAAACTTCCAGAAGATGTTGTTGAAATAGATTCACTTGAAAATAAAAAACTTGATGAAGTTTTAGGATCTCTTGCAGACAAACTAAGGGAAGATGTTGAGCTTATAGAAGGTGCAGCAGATCCCTTTGATCTTGAACTTTTTTTAAACGGTACCCAGACTCCGGTATTTTTCGGCTCTGCTCTGAATAATTTCGGAGTTCAGGAAATACTTGACGCACTTACCCAATATGCACCTCCGCCTTTCCCAAGGGAAACACACACAAGATTTGTTGATCCAATGGAAGAAGACTTTACAGGTTTTGCATTCAAAATTCAGGCAAACATGGATCCCCAGCACAGGGACAGAATTGCTTTTATAAGGGTATGCTCAGGCAAATTCACCAAGGGAATGAAGGTAATGCACCACAGAATCGGCAAGGAAATAACTTTAGCCAATGCAATAACCTTCATGGCAAGGGAAAGAAGTCATGTTGAAGAAGCCTGGCCAGGTGATATAATCGGCATTCACAACCATGGAACAATAAAAATCGGAGACACCTTTTCTATTAAAGAGCCTCTTAAATTTAAAGGGATTCCAAACTTTGCACCTGAACTTTTTAAAAGAGTTATATTAAAAAATCCCTTAAAAACAAAACAGCTTAACAAAGGTCTTATCCAGCTTTCAGAAGAAGGTGCAATTCAGTTTTTCAAGCCTCTTATAGGAAATGATATTATACTTGGAGCTGTTGGAGAACTTCAGTTTGATGTAACAATAGCAAGGCTTAAAGATGAATACGGAGTTGATGCGATTTATGAGCCAATAAATTTTTCAGTTGCACGCTGGGTTGAATTTGATGATTTAAAAGATGAAAAAGAATTTGAAAGAAAAAACCAGAGCAATATGGCACTTGATTCAGAAGGTTATAAAACCTTTTTAACAACATCAGAATGGCAGCTAGGTTTTATAAAAGAAAAATGGCCCAAGGTAAAATTTCACAAAACAAGAGAACATGACTGATTTTTTATCCAGCCTGTTTTTTTATATTTTATGTTTAATTTATATATTCTGAACTTAATATATGATATCTTAATTGTCCTTAAAAAATTTTAATTTATTTGTATGAGGCTAAAAAATGACAAGCACAGGATACAGGGAAATACCATATAACTATACTTCCGCAGATGATGAGCAGATTGTATCAAGAATTCTTGGACAAGATACATGGCAGATACTTGAAGGTCTCAGATCACAAAGGGTTACTGGAAGATCAGCCAGGCTTTTAATGAGATTTATAGGCGACATTTTTATTCTAAAAAGAAATCCCTTTGTTTTTCAAGAACTTGTAGAATCTTCAAAAAGAAGAAAAGAATATTTCAAAAAAAGCGAGGACGAACTTTCAGTTATTGAATCAGCTGCCTTGAATAATGAGGTAATTCCTGTTGTAAAAAAATGCAGGATAGTTCTTGAAAAGATTAAAAAAGAAATAAACGAAATTAAAAAAAAGAGAAAAGAAGTATTAAAAATACTTGGTGAAATTGTTGGAAAGGAAAATGTATATTTTGATCCTTTCACATTAAACAGCCACGCAACAGATGCAACAGACTGGAGAATGTGCCTTCCATGGGCAGTTGTTCGTCCTTTTCATGAAGATCAGGTACCAAAACTTTTAAAAGCAATTGAAGACCTTGAATTGCACGTAATCCCAAGGGGTGCAGGAACAGGACTTACAGGCGGTGCAGTTCCATTAACTGAAAACTGCATAATGATAAACACTGAAAAACTTGCAAAAATTCACGGTATAGAAAAAAGAAAATTCACTGACGATAACGGCAGTACAAAGGAAATGTCAGTATTAAAAGCTGATGCCGGAGTAATAGCTGATCAGGCCATGAAATTTGCAGAAAAAAACAACCTTGTTTTTGCAACTGACCCTACCAGCTCATGGGCATGTACCCTTGGAGGAAATATAAGCGAAAATGCGGGAGGAAAAAAGGCTGTATTATGGGGAACATGCATAGACAATGTTCTTGATTTCAAGGTTGCAATGCCAGGAGGTTTTTTTGTTCTTGTTGAAAGAACTGACCACCGCATGAGAAAAATCATGCCCCAGGATATTGTAACCTTTAAAGTTACAAATCTTTCAACAAATGAGTCAGAAGAAATAAAACTTGTTGGAAGCGAAATAAGAAAACCAGGACTTTGGAAGGATATTACAAACAAAACCCTTAACGGAGTACCAGGCCTTCAAAAGGAAGGATGCGATGGCATAATAACTTCAGCATCTTTTATTCTTTATGAAGACTACAAATTCAAAACAACCTGCTGCCTTGAATTTTTCGGGGAAAGCATGGATGAAGCAAGCATTGTAATTTCAGAACTTACAAAACTTTTTGAAGACAGAACCAAAGAAACCCTGATGGCTTTGGAACATTTTGATGACGAATACATAAAAGCCATAAACTATAAAGTTAAAGCACCTAAAAGTGAGATTCCAAAGGCAGTACTTTTGATAGATCTTGTTGGAAACACTCAAGAAGAGCTTGAAAAAGGAAAACAAAAACTTTCTGACCTTCTTACAAACTATGAAAATACAGAAATCTTTTTTGCTGCTGACAAAAAAGAAGCAGACAAATTCTGGGGAGACAGAAAAAAATTCGGAGCTATTGCTGCAAGGACAAATGCTTTTAAATTAAATGAAGATATTGTTCTTCCAATTCATGCACTTGCAGATTTTGCAAGATATGTTGATCAATACAACAAAGAAGAAAACAGACACAGCCAGAAGCAGGTTGTAAAAACCCTTTCAGGCTATATAAAAACCATCCAGACAAAGTTAGAAAACAGGGACTGGATGGATTCAAAATTTCCTGAGCTTGAAAAACTTGCAGGAGAAACAATTGAAAATCTTGACAAGGCATCAGCTGAAGAGCTTGAACATGAAAAATTCCTTTCAGAATTTATGGAAAAACTTTTTAACCTTTTTACAGGTGATATTGAAATAAAAGATTCAATTGAAAAGGTAAAAAAAGAAACCCGTGACAAAAGAATAATAATTGCAACCCATATGCATGCAGGAGACGGAAACAACCATGTAAACATTCCTGTTTTCTCAAACGATGTTGAAATGATGGCAAGGGCTCACAAAACAGCCGATGATATTATGGAAAAAACTGTTTCCCTTGGCGGTGTTGTAAGCGGTGAGCATGGAATAGGTATTACAAAAATCAAGCATATGGATAAAGATGAAATTAAAAGGCTTGAAGAATACAGGAAAAAAGCTGACCCAAAACGTATAATGAACCCTGGAAAACTTTCAGATCAGTCTGTACACAAAAAAGTTTTTACACCATCATTCAATCTTTTAGGCCTTGAAGCAGCAATTTTGCAGTATGGATCCCTTAAAACCCTGGCTGAAAAAATTTCAAGCTGCGTAAGATGCTGCAAATGCAAGCCTGTATGCTGTGTTTTTTATCCCCATAAAAACATGTTTTATCATCCAAGGAATAAAAACCTTGCAATTGCTGCAATAATTGAAGCTATTTTATACGATGCCCAAAGGACTCACACAGGTTCCAAATTTAATGTTTTGAGATATCTTGAAGAAATCGCAGACCACTGCACAATCTGTCACAAATGCCAGCCTCCATGTCCTGTAAATATTGACACAGGAGAGGTAACAATACTTGAAAGAGAAATTCTTACTTCATTAAAATACAAGCATACACCCATTGGAACCAAAGTTGTTTTAAAATACTTGAAATCAAATAATCAGCCCTTGAATAAAGTTTTTAAAAATGCCGTTTTAAGGCCTGGAATAAAAGTTCAAAATCTTTCAAAAAAGGGTCTTGACTATATTGAAGGAAAAATGCCCTTAAAAATTAAAGAGTTTGAAATTGATCCATTTGAAAATGAGTTTGTAAAAAATACAAAAACATACCAGATGCTTAAATCCTCTGCAACTGAACCGTCAAGGGAATCAATAAGAGATTTTCTGCCGCCCTGCATGGATAACCAGGCAGTAATAATTAATCCCCAAGTTGAAACTGATTCAACTGTTTTTTATTTTCCAGGATGCGGATCTGAAAGACTTTTTGGAACAATTTCAATGGCATCCCTTTATATTCTTTTAAAGGCAGGAAAACGGGTTATTCTTCCTCCCCCTTATCTGTGCTGCGGATTTCCTGCAAATGTAAATGCAAAAACACTTGATTTCAGTGCGATAAGCCTAAGAAATACAATTATTTTCAACCAGATGAATGAAATGCTTAAATATCTGAAGTTTGACGCCTGTGTTGTAAGCTGCGGAACCTGTATGGAAGCATTGAAAAAAAGTGATATAGAAAAAATATTTGAAGCAAAACTCATAGACGTCAGCATGTATGTACTTCAAAAAGGATTTAAAGGAATAAAGCTTCCAAAGGCTCTTTACCATAAGCCTTGCCATGATTCTACCGAAGGTGCTGCACTTGAAGCCATAAAAAAGATAAGTGACGAGGAAATCATACTTACAGATGCATGCTGCTCTGAGGCAGGAACCATGTCAATATCAAGGCCGGACATTACAAATGCAATGCTTGCAAAAAAGAAAAATGAGCTTTTGCATCTTAAAGGCAATTTTACCTATGACAAGGATCTTAAGGTTTACACAAACTGTCCTTCATGTATTCAGGGTCTTTCAAGAAATAAAGATACAGGATTTAAACCGGTACATCTTGCAGAGGCTATTGCAGAAGCTGTCGGTGGAAAAGACTGGAAAGAATCATTGAAACAAATGTGCGAGTTTGCTGAAACAGTCAATTTTTAATTTTTTATTAAAGGCAGTCCTGTTAAGTCAGGACTGCTCTTAAAATTTAAACTTACTTTTATGTTTGGTTAGCTGCGAAACGAAAACTGCCTTTTTTGTCCATTCTAAAATCAAATTCAAAATTTAATCCTCAAAAATTATCAGTTTTCCAAAGGCTAAATCTATATCTTTATTTTAATGAAACAAAATTCCAGTTTTAGTGCTGCTGCTGAATATATTATTGACACCAAACAACTTAATATTTAACCTGAAGCTATTGACTTACACCTAAGTTGAGCGTTTCATATTTTTAAATTAAGAAATTTTTAATGAATTAAGCTTATTATATTTAAAAATATGAAACCCTGCGGGCTTTTCAATTTTACTGCATCTATGGCGTTAAATTGCATCACGCATAGCAAAAGTATAGCCTGATACAATTTGCCTTGTATATACAGCAAACTTGAAAATCGCTCAATTTAGATTATAGATTTGTTAAAAAATTGAATTTTAACCATACAACAAATCAGTTTTTATTTACTCAAATCTTTTATTTTTATTAACCTAAATAAAGAGTTTCACATGAAAAAAAAATTAATTTTACTTTTTTTACTTTTTTTTACTTTTACTTTTCAATCATGTTCCAAAGAAAAAATAGACCAGACAACCGATTTTTCAACAACCTTTCAAATAAACCAAATCCTCAAAGATAAAAAAAATATTTCCTTTGATCTTGAAATATTTTTTGATTTCAAGAATCAGCTAGATTATGCACTGAGCCACAAGGAAAATTTTTTCCATGCAGCTCAGATAACAATGCAAAAATATCATCTTGAGGATCTCAAAGGTAAAAAACTGAAAATTCTTTTAAACGATATTTTAAACCAGGTATTCAGAGGCCATGCACAATATTTTGAGGTTTCAAATCTTAAAGAACAATAATATTAAACAAAGGTTATGATATGAAAAAAATTATTCCTGCCAGATTTTTTATTGCTTTTATAATACTTGCTCTAATTTCAGGTTGTGCAAAAGGTTATAAAACTGAATTAATGAGATATGATGCAATACTTGACAGCGGCGAATTTATTGAAGTTACTTTTTATTTTTATTTTACAGACAAACAGGCCTCAAAAAAAGCAGCTGAAAAAAATGATAAATTTATTCATGCACTTAATCTTATGTTCAATTCCTATAAAAAACCCCTTCTTACAGAACCTAAAATAAACAATATTTTAAAAAAATGCGGAAATATGGTATTTGACAATTCGGTAGCTGAAGTTGAAATAAAATCAATCAAATACAGGAATTGAAATGCCCGACAAAAAAAACAAAAAAACAAAAACCAAGTCAGATGAATTAAAGGAAAGAAAAGAAGCACTCCAGGCTCTTCCAAAAACAATAAGAGAAAAGCTTTCAGAAGAAGAAGTAAATATTTTCCTTTATAAGGAAGTATGGCCTGAATCTCTTTTTGAAAAACTTTCAGATTTTATTTTCCCGCCTGAAAAATAAAATTTTGCCGGAACTAAGCCATAAAAAGTTCCGGCATTTTTTTTAATACCTGCTGAAAAAAAATTTCTACCTGCCCAGATAAGATTCTATTCTTTTAATTGCATCATCTATTTGATTGTCATCTAGTTCAAAAGGTTTGCCGCATGAAAGAGAAATAACATAAACCTTTGAAACAAATTCAATATAGAGTGCTGTCTGATATGCCTGATAAAGTGTTTTCCCAACTGAAACAAGCCCGTGATTTGCCATGAAAACAGCATTTGAATCTAAAATTACAGAGCATATTTCATTTGCAAGTTCCCTGCTTCCAAACCCTGCATAATCTGCAACAGGAACTTTTCTGCCGCCAGCAGCAACAAGATAGTGAATTGGAGGAAGCTCTTTTTTCAGGCATCCAAGAACACAGGCATAGGTACTGTGGGTATGAACTATACTTTTTACATCCGGCCTTAATTTATAAATTCTTGAATGAAATTCCTTTTCAGAAGAAGGAGGCTTTCCAACACCAGAAAAATTGCCGTCTTCATCAAGCTCGGATATATCTTTGGTTTCAAGTTCATTATATTCAATTCCACTTGGAGTAATATAAATTTTATTTTCATACTTAACACTTATATTCCCGCCGGTTCCTGAAGTAAGGTTGTCTTTTTCCATTTTAAGGCAATATTTAATTATCTGCTCACAAATATCTTTTCTATTCATTTAAAAAGCCCGGATATTTTATTAAATTTTCTTTAAAAACAATATTTTGCTCATGGGTTCTAAATGAAAACCTTATATAATCAGACCCAAGTCCTTTTATATTTGAGCAGTCCCTTATGACAATATCTTTTTTAAAAAAATATTCAAAAATTGTTTTTGAATCAAAATTTGAATTTTTAATCTGTGCAAGAGTATAAATATTATTTTCATTAATAAATTCAAAATATTTTTTCAAAAAAGGATCATTTATAAAAAATCTTTTTTCCTCATCAATAAATTTTGTGGTTTTATCCAGAAAATTAAGGGTAAGATTCATATTAAAATTCAGATATGAACAAACCCCTGTTGCAACGGCATTTACTTTCCATGGAAGATCATAAATTTCAGACCTTGCACATGAGGGAAGAATCATAAAACCAAGCCTAAGACCTGGAAGAGTAAAAATTTTTGAAAACGACAAAAGAACATAAAGATTATCAAAGTCTTCAAGAGCAAAACTTGATTTAAAAAAATCCTTTTCAAAAGGAAGATAGGTTTCATCTATTACAAAAAAAGTATCAGGATTTTTTTTGATAAGATCAACAAGAAAACTTTTATTCAAAATTGTTCCAGTAGGATTATTTGGATTGCAGATAAAAACCAGGGAATAATTTTTTATTGATTTTTCAATAAGATCAATATTTGCCTCAAATCCATTATTTTTATTTAAAAAAATATAATCTGATTCAATATTTCTTATTTGACAGGCTTTTTCATAATCAGAATAAGTTGGACCGCAGATTAAAACCCTTTCCGGCCTAAGAGTTTCTGGAAGCCTGTGAATAAATTCAGTAGTTCCGCTTCCAGCCACAATCCTTTTTTTATCAATATTTAAAAGATTTGCAATAAAGGTTTTAACAAGATTTGAGTCATACTCAGGCAAAAGAACAAGCTCTTTTATATTTTCATTCAAAAAATCAAGCAGACCTTCAGGCGGACCCAAGGGATTTATGTTTGAGCTGAAATCTGTAAGCTCAGATATTTTTTTGCCTGTAATTGATGAAAGTTCCTTTAAATTACCGCCATGAATAAGAATGCTCATTTTTTTCTTCCCCTTTTCATACTGGTAAAAAGCTGAATTTAATATAACCGCAAATCTATTTAAAACCAGATTTTTTTAAAGAAAAGAAAAAAAAATTAAAGACCTTTTAATATGGCAAAAAAATGAAAAGTACTACCCATTAAAACAAAAAGATGCCAGATTCCATGATTAAATTTTAATCTGTCCCATGCAAAAAAAACAACTCCGGCTGTATATAAAACCCCTCCAAGAACAAGATAAACCAAAGCCTCTGTAGATAAAACCGCAATAATTTTATTCATTGCAAAAATACAGACCCATCCCATTATAAGATAAATTGCAGATGAAATTTTTGAAATCTTTGACAAACAGGTAAATTTTAAAATAATTCCAATAATTGCCATTGTCCATACAACTCCAAACAATATCCAGCCTGTCATTCCTTTAATAATTACCAGAGAAAACGGAGTATATGTTCCTGCAATCAAAATATAAATTGCACTATGGTCCATTTTTTTAAAAAAATATTTGGTCTTTAAATTTGTAAAGCTGTGATAAAGGGTTGAATTCAGGTACAAAAAAATTAAAGAAGCTCCAAAAACACTACAACTTGCAATATGCCATGCATTTCCGTAAATTGAAGAATAAACAACCAAAATTACAAAACCTGCAATACTCAGCAAAGTCCCTATTCCATGGGTTAAAGAATTGAAAATTTCTTCTGCAGCTGAATATTCACAAAAATATTTATCTTCCATATCTGCCTCATTTTATAAATTGAATTTAAAAAATAAATACCACAGATATTGAGACTTTATCGTAAATCTTTTGTAAATCTTTTTAAAATACTTAAATAGTGATTGGCCGAAAACGAGAATTTTTTGTTCAGTTCAAGGAAGATGAAAAATTTAACCGCAGGAATACATTTAGTATTTTGAGGATTAAATTTTGAATCTGACGCAGAAATGGACAAAAAAGGCCGTT
>JAVERC010000021.1:0-57172 GCA_034007295.1 Desulforegulaceae bacterium
ATAATCGGCAAAAGCGGAGAAGGCAAAAGTGTACTTCTTAAACATATAATCGGACTTCTTAAACCAGACAAGGGTGAAATATTATTTGAAGGAAAACTTATCGGCAAAATGTCAAGGTCTGAAATAAAGGAATTTAGAAAAAAAATAAGCTATATGTTCCAGGGAAACGCTTTATTTGATTCAATGACAGTTTTTGAAAATATTGCTCTTCCACTTTATGAAAATAATGAAAATAAAGATAAAATAAAAAATCTTGTAGCAAAAAGAATTGAGCAGATGGAACTTTCAGGATCTGAAAACAAGTATCCATCCGAACTTTCCGGAGGAATGCAGAAAAGAGTTGCACTTGCCCGTGCACTTGTGAATGAACCAGAAATTATTCTTTTTGACGAACCAACAACAGGACTTGACCCGATAAGAAAAAATTATGTCCATAAAATGATTTCTGATTATCAAAAAAAATTTCATTTTACAGCAGTTCTTGTAAGCCATGAAATACCTGATGTATTTGAAATTTCAGATATGATAATGATGCTTGATAATGGAAAAATTGTTTTTGCCGGAACAAAAAATGAAATAGAAAATACAACAAACCCTTTTGTAAAAAATTTTATTGAAGGTACAGCTTGATTAAAGCTTTTATTCGGAGGATTAATGAAAAAAACAACTCTTGAAACTGGTGTTGGATTATTTGTAGTATTTGGACTTATCTGCACTGCATATCTAACCATAAAACTAGGCAAAATGGAGCTTCTAGGCTCAAATTATTATACTTTAAAAGCAAATTTCAGAACAGTGGCAGGTTTAAAAACAGGAGCAAATGTTGAAATTGCGGGTGTACAGGTTGGGACAGTTGAAAAAATCAGCCTTGATTCCAAAACCCATACAGCAATTACTGACTTGAAAATTGATAAATCTGTAAAACTTTCTGCTGATGTAATTGCCTCAATAAAAACATCTGGGCTAATTGGAGACAAATATATTCAATTATCTCCGGGAGGTGATCCTGATATTTTAAAAAATGGAGAGATGATAACAGAAACAGAATCACCAATTGATTTTGAAGAGCTTATCAGCAAATATGTTTTTGGTTCAGTTGAAAGTAAAGACACAGGAATGGAGGATTTTTTACAATGATTAAAAAATTTTTCTTTGCAATTGCTCTAATTTTTATTTTTTCCCTGAACTGCTATGCACTGAGTCCTTTAGAATCAATAAAAAAACCAACTGAAAATATAATTTCAATTTTAAAATCTGATAAATACAAAACTCTTACTCCAGATTTACGAGAAGAACAATGGAACGAAATCTGGAATGTTGTAAAAGATTCCTTTGATTTTAAAATTATATCAAGGCTTGCAATAGGAAAATACTGGAACAGCTTTTCATCTGATGAACAAATAGAATTTCAAAAACTTTTTGCTGAACTTCTTGCAAATACATATATTAATAAAGTTCAGGAAAACTTTAAAAACCAGCAAGTTACATATATTGATGAAAAAATTGCACAAAACAAGGCAGAAGTCCTTGTTCATGTAGCTCTAGAAAATAAACCTGTTCCAATTATTTACAGAATGCTTGATAACAACGGCTGGCTCATCTTTGATGTAAAAATTGAAGGAATGAGTATGATAAAAAACTACAGAAGCCAGTTTGATGAATATTTGTTCAAAAAATCTCCAAAAGATCTTATAACTGCCCTTCAATCCAAAATTTCCCAGTTAAGGGAAGAAAGAAAAAAACCGGTCAACTAATATGCCAAAAAGCCAATATATTTTTATTTGTTTTTTTATTTTAATTTATTATTCATTTTCATATGCTGATGATGTGAATAATAAATTTTCAGGTTATGAAAATTCTCTGATTGAAAAAAAAGAGGCACAATACAATAATGAAGATATAAATAATTTTAATAAAGACCTTTTAGATGAAGAAATCCTTGAAGATGATTTTTTAAATGACAGTCTTATAAACGATGATCTTTTAAGTGACAAAGACTTAAGCGATTCTCTTTCAAATAAGGCGTATGATCCAATAGAGCCTATAAACAGGGCTTTTTTTTATTTTAATGATAAAGTATATATTTATGTTTTTACACCTGTATCAAAAGGATATGTAAAAATTACACCCAAATTTGCAAGAATAGGAATAAATAACTTTTTTTCCAATTTAGCATCCCCACTAAGAGTATTAAATAATCTTCTTCAGGGAAAAATTAAAAATGCAGGTGCTGAGTCAGGCAAATTTTTTGTTAATACTTTCCTTGGTTTTCTTGGTTTTATAGATTCGGCAAGGGTTTTTGAAAAATTAAATCCGCCAAAGGAAGATCTTGGCCAAACTTTTGGTAAATGGGGAATTGGCCAAGGTCCCTATTTAGTAATACCATTTCTTGGTCCATCTACTCTAAGAGACAGTGCAGGAATGGTTGGAGAATTTTATATTGACCCAGTTTTTTATGCTTACGATCTTAATTCAAGAGAAAAACTTATAATGGACGGGACAAAAAATATTAATTCCCTGCCTTCAAGAATGGACCTATACAAAACTCTCAAAGATTCAGCACTTGATCCATACACAGCTGCAAAAAATGCCTACATCCAGATCAGGGAAGAACAGACAAAAAAGTAGATAAAAGCAAATAAAAAATCCTCTTTTTCGACCAATCACTATTTTGTGGTGGCCGAAAACGAGAATCTTTTGTTCAGCTTAATAAAAATGAAAATTTAACCTTTATGATACATTGAGTATTTTGACGATTAAATTTTGAATCTGAAACAGAAATGGACAAAAAAGGCCATTTTTATTCAGAAGCTAATTTAGCTTAAGATGGAGAGGGATAAGATGTTTTTCTCTGCTTATTGAGATTGTATTTCCAAGCTGCCATTCAAAATTAGGTTCAGATTTACCAATTTTGCTAACAATTCTATTTACTACTTCATTAATATTTATAACAGGATGTTTTATAAAAACCTTAGGAAGACCATAGGTAAGACTGCATACAAGGCATTTACCAGGCCTTTGGTCCAAACTGAAATCAAAAATAAGCTCATTGTCTTTTTTTTCCCTAAATTTAAGAGAAATATCATAGGCTCCTTCTTCCCTGTCACCAAAAAGAGCTTCAAAAAATTCATCGGATTTTTCAGATGGGAATATCTCATTTAAAACTTCTGATGAAAAAATTTTTTCAAATTCAGTCATTCTTAATTCCTTCCTTGCAGTTAAATTTGAAATATTTCTACTACATAACCAAAGATTAAGTCAACCAGGTTTAGAAATAGTTTTTTTGACAAAATAGCCAATTTCTCTAACAGCAAAAACACTTTCAGGAAAATATGGATAATAGCTCTGAAATGAATGCATCATCCCAGGCCAAATTGATAAAATTGAGTTTACATTGCTCTCCAATGCTTTATTATGACATCTTATTGAGTCATCAAGCAAAATTTCATGTGATCCTACCTGAAAAAATAAATCACAGCATTGATTGTAATTTGCATAAACCGGAGATAAAAGTGGATTCTTTTTTTCTACACATTTGTTTACATAAGAATTTGTACAAAAATGTAAAAATTCAGGTTTCAATACAAAGTCATTTTTTTTATTATATTCAAGAGAATGACTTTCAAAGGAAAGATCAAACAAGCCTGACATAAAAATACCAAAATCTGGTTTATAATCAGCCTCTTGGCTTAGACTTGACAAAATTAAACTTAAGCCTATATTTGCACCTGCTGAATCACCCATAATTCCATTATAATAAAATTCTGGTGTACTATTTTTCATAAATTTAAATGCTTCAACAGCATTTAAAAGCTGTAAAGGAAATTTATTTTCAGGAGAAAGCGGATAATCAATCATTAAAATATTTGCATCCAGTTCAGTTGACAATATTTTTGCAAATGGCCTATGATTGTCAAGCGATCCAGCAATAAAACCTCCCCCATGAATATATAAAATATTAACAATGGAATTTGAACTGCATTGTCTTATCCATTCAAGCTTAGAATCTGAAATTGAAAAAATTTGTCCGGGAATGTTGTTTTTAATTGATTTTGCAGCTTTTAGTGCATTTTTTCTCACTTCATCAATTTGATAATTATCATCTTCATAATAATTGATATATTTTTTCCATCTGAGTATTTTTTCTTTGATTTTGTAAAATTCTGCAGACGGCTTATAACTGAACTTTGAATTAAAAATCATCTTTTTTTTTATTTACTTTATCAAGCCACTCTTTTTGCCTTTTTAAATAATCTTTCTCCGACTCATGCCAACCTGGATTTTTTTCATTTAAGTCTATGGATTTCGGGTTTTGCCAAATTTTAAAATTTTTCATTATTTTAAAAGCACTTACAAATAAATTTTCATTAATTTTTTTAAAATTATTCATATAGATTATTTAAAAATTTTCTTATTTTATGGGGATTTAAATAAAAACCTGCTAAAACACGATTTTTATAAACTAAAACTGGTGGTATAAAAATTATTTTATTTTTTATATAAAAAAATTTTTTTATACATTTTAATTCAAGATCCGAAGCCTTAATTTCCTTTTTCAAATTCCTAAGAGAAAAATAAGACCTCGGACAAAAAGGCATGTAATAAAAATATATTTTTTCCATATCAGACAAATAAATATTTAACAGCTTCCACAGCTCTTGAAATTATAGGTTCAGGATAAATTCCTGTTACTAAAATCCCAATATTTACTAAAACTGCAAATGCTGCTTTACCAAAGCCAATTGCAAATTTTTCTTCAGAATCATCACCCATTGTATAGGCTGCTCTTACAAGTTTTAAATAGTAAAATGCTGAAATACCAGCGTTTATAACACCTATTATAACTATAGCATAATAGCCTTTTGAAATAGCTGAAGTAAAAACAAGAAATTTTGTTGTAAAACCAACTGTTGGCGGAATTCCTGCCATGCCAAATGCAGCTAAAGCAAGAGTGAAAGCAAGAAATGGTGATTTTTTACTAAGTCCTTTTAATGAATCGAGTGAAATATTTTCTCCGTTTTCAGACAAATTATAAATTACAAAGAACAAAGCTATATTCATAAGAACATAACCAATTATATAGTAAATTGAAGCGGAAAAACCGTCTGATCCAGCACTTAAAACCCCGACCATAATATAGCCTGCATGGGCAATAGTTGAATATGCAATAAGTCTTTTTATATCTTCCTGCACAAGAGCCGAAAGGTTTCCAAGGGTCATTGAAAGAGCTGCTAAGACAGTTAGGATTAAAATTATATCTCCTGATTGAGCACCTGAAATCCCAATAAATCTAATTATTAATGCAAGTCCTGCAATTTTTGGAAGAGTTGCAATATATGCAGTTGTTTCATTTGAAGAGCCTTCATAAATATCAGGAGTCCAAAAATGCATTGGGAAAAGTGCGAGCTTAAAGAAAAATCCTGTGAGCATAAGTACAAAACCAATAAGTCCTGCCGGCGACTCACTTAAGACAGAAGGAAGAACAGCAAAAAGATCTTTTAAAACTGTTGTGTGGCAAAGTCCAAATATATAGCTCATCCCAAAAAGAGTAACAGCTGTTGATACAGCACCAAAAAGAATATATTTTAATCCGGCCTCATAATGTTTCTTTGTGCTGTTATCAGACCTAAAAGGTATTGCAATATAAAGAGAAAATGAAGATATCTCAAGGCACAAGATTATAGTAAGAAGCTCTGATGCACTTGTAAGACAAGTCAGACCAAATGTACTTATTGTCAGAAACATTAGATATTCTGGTGCAATTTCATTTTTTATACCTCTAATTCCTTTTCCAAGAACAAGAACAAGAAAAAAAGCACTTAGAATTAAGATTTTAAATGTCTGAGAATAGAGATCTATCCGATAAAAACCTGAGAAAAGCTCTCCTCTTGCATTTAAGGATAATAAAGCTGCAAAAAGTGCCAAAATTGAAAATACAATGGCTGATTTATCTGATGCAAGTTTTTTCTTTGCTCCAAGTGAACCAAAGAAAAAGAACAAAATCATTGAAATTAAGACCAGTTCAGGAAGAAATAAAAGTAAATTCATTTTTTATAATCCAGTTTAATTAATTTATTTTTTATTAATAAAATCATCCTGCAATAAAACCTTTGAAAGCTTTTAACGCATGGTGAAGGCCTTCTGAAGATTCAACAGCCTGACTTATTCCGTGGTTATATTGGATTAAAAGATGATTTATGCTTTCATCCATTATGTTCAATAAAGGTTCAGGATTAAGGCCAATCCAGAAAACAAACACAGTTAAAAATGCAAGAGTAAGTTTTTCTCTTAAATCAAGATCAAAAAGTCCTCTTTCACTTCCGTCTCCATGCTTGTGCCCATCACTGTCTGCCCAAACCATTTTCTGTAAAAGCCTCAGCATATATGCAGCAGCAAGAACAGCTCCAGGAATTGCAATTGCACCAACAAGCTTGCTTTTTGAAAAAGCACCAAGAAGTACAAGAAACTCACCTACAAAACTGTTTGTTCCTGGAAATGCTAGTGATGAAAGTGAAAAAATTCCAAGAAATGTTACATACACAGGCATAAACATTCCAAGTGCAGAGTTTACTTTAATATCCCTGCTGTGTGTTCTTTCATAAATTATACCAATACAGATAAAAAGTGCTCCGGTTGTAATACCGTGATTTATCATCTGAAGCATTGCACCTTTAAGACCTGCACTGTTTAAAACAAAAATACCAAGAGTAACAAAACCCATATGCCCTACACTAGAATATGCAATAAGCTTTTTTATATCATTTTGTCCCAACGCAAGGTATCCGCCAAAAATAATGGAAGCAAGTGAAAGTGCAATTAAAAAGGGCACACAGGCTTCAGTTGCAAGGGGAGTTATTGGAAGGCAAAATCTTATGAAACCATATCCACCCATTTTTAGAAGAACTGATGCAAGAATAACACTTCCAGCAGTTGGTGCTTCTACATGAGCTGCAGGAAGCCATGTGTGAAGAGGAAACATTGGAATTTTAACTGCAAAGGCAATTGCACATGCAAGAAATACCCAAATCTGAAATGAAAATGAAAAATTTCTTCCCATAAGTTCAGGTATGAAAAAAGTTCCTGTATTTATGTAAAGAGCAATAATTGCAACAAGAAGAAAAACACTTGCAATTAAAGTATATAAAAAGAACTTTATTGATGCATAATCTTTTCTTGGACCGCCCCATACTGCAATAAGAAGATACATTGGAATAAGCATTGCTTCCCAAAAGATATAAAACAGCACAGTGTTTAAAGAAACAAAAACACCTATCATTGCAGATTCCATAATAAGAATTGCAAAAAGGAATTCTCTTATACGCTTATCAATGTAGTTCCATGAGCAAAGAATACAAAGAGGCATAACAAAAGTTGTAAGAATAACAAGCAAAATACTTATTCCGTCTATACCAAGAGAATAATTCAAATTAATAGTTGGAAACCAATTATAAACTTCCGCAAATTGATATTTTGCAGTAGTTGAATCGAAATTTGTATAAAGGGGAATTGATATTGCAGCTGTGAGAAGTGTAATAAAAAATCCCCAGATTTTCATCATATACTGTGAATTGATGAAAAAAAGCCCTATTGCTCCAAGAATAGGAGTAAATACAAGCATCGATAAAACCGGGTAAGAAACATTGTCAAAAATTAAAAACTGTTCCATATTTATCAGCCGTTAAATTAATTTAGGGTTATATTTTCTAAACAAGTACAATAATTATCAGGACAGCAAAAAGGACTATAACAGCAGCCCCTATATAATGCTGAATTTTTCCTGTTGTAAGCATTCTTACCCTGTTTCCAAGGTTTAGAGTCTCTTTTGCACTTCCGTCAATCACATAATCTATTCCGTTCCAGTCAAACCATGACATAGCCTTTGCAAAAAGCATGGCAGACCTGGTTCCAATGGTTTTGTAAACTTCACCTGCAATGTCGTTAAGCTTTGATAATGGGCCGCCGCAGAAGTTTTTGAAAGGATTTGACGCTTTTCTGTAAATCCAGTCAATATCAAGATTAAGTTTATCTTCTGGAACAAGCTTTTTCCTCATAAGGTAAAAACCAAGTCCGGTAAAACCAATAATCTGCAATGTTTCAGAAAGATGATACATTGTGTATGGATGATAGGTAACTTCATATGGAAGCATATTATAAAGATAGTCAGGGTAAAATCCCATCATAATACAGAAAAAAGCAGCAATACACATTCCGCCAATCATTGGAAGATGAGCTTCCTTTGCATCAGGAACTGAAGGTTTTTCCTTATGGAACCAGATAAAATATGGCAGCTTAATTCCAACTGAAAGAAATGTACCAACTGAAGCAAGTAAAAGCATGAGCATAATAAATATTCTGTGATCTTCTCCTGCAGCAGTTACAATCATTGATTTACTTATAAAACCGCTTGTCAGAGGAAAACCAGAAATTGCAATTCCACCTATCACAGTGAGAATAAGTGAAATTGGCATTCTTGAATAAAGTCCGCCCAGCTCGGAAAGCTTTGATTTGCCTGTCATTTCAAGCACAGATCCAACTCCCATGAAAAGAAGAGCCTTGTAAAGGATATGTGCATAGGCATGGGCACATGCACCGTTTATTGCCATTGTTGTTCCTATCCCAACAGCACAGACCATATATCCGACCTGGGAAACAATATGATATGCTAAAATCCTTCTGGCATCATTTTCAATTACCGCATAAAAAACACCGTAAAGAGCCATTATTGCACCTAATATCACAAGAGCCTCAAATCCTGCAAATCCTCTTGCAAGAACATAAACAGCTGTTTTTGTGGTATACGCACACATGTATACTGCACCGATAACTGAAGCTTCAGGATAAGCATCTGCAAGCCAGGCATGAATTGGAGGGACTGCCGCATTAAGCATAAAGCCTATCATTATAAGATAATCACCAAAAGTTGCTGTTTCAGGAGCAATTGGAGTAAACAAAAAGTTTCCAACTTCACTGTAGCGTATTAAAATCCCAGCTAGTAAAATAAGTCCACCAGTTGCATGCACTATCAAATATCTTAAACCAGCCTTGTGGGATCTTCTCTTTTTCCTGTACCAAATCAAAAATACTGAAGAAAAAGCCATAAGTTCCCAAAAAACAAAAAGAGTTAGATAATCTCCTGCAAGAGTAACTCCAAGAGAGCTGCCAGCATAAAGAAGAGCTGCTGTATGCTGTTCCCATTCATCAACATATGAGCTGTAAATACCTGCAATAAGAGACATAAGCGTAAAAACATTAAGAAATACATAGGAAAGCTTATCAACTCTTCCAAAAATCAGATCAAGCCCAAGATAATTTACATCCCCAAATTCCTGGGGAAGAAAATTTATCTGAAAAATTGCAATAACAGGCACCAGTACAAGAGCAGGCTTCATAAAATTAATCTTTTTAAACCAGGGCATAAAAAAAGCTGCAATAAAAAATACTGATGCAGGATGCATTAAACATGAAACCTGTGTCATCTCACTATCCCTTCGTCTTCATCTTCCCAATAATAATCCACATCTTTCATGAGAAAAGAATGAGCTATCCCCTTACAAACAATTATCATTACAAGACAGCCAATAATTCCGAAAAAGCTCCAGAATCCAATAATTGTATCTCCAAAAAAATGAGCATGACCATCCCTTGGGACAAAAAAGTCAAAACAAATTGTTCCTGCAAGAAAGATAAAAAACATCCACTTTAAAATACTGGATTTTTGTTGTAAAAAACCGAAAATTTTACCCATCATATTGTATCCACTAGAAGGTTAATGATTTTAAGGAAAAGATCTGGCCATATACCTATACAAACTGAAATTACTGCTGTAATGAAAAGTGGAATAACCATCATGGCAATAAGAGGAGATTTTTCAAGGTTTGCAGTTGATTCCGGCATCCTTGAAAAAGACCCGATAAATACAGGAGCAAAATAACATGCATTTAAAAAAGAACTTGCCAAAAGTACTGTCAGTAAAATCATATTGTTTATGTCCATGGTTCCAAGTGCTAAAAACCACTTAGTAACAAAACCTGAAACAGGAGGGACTCCAATCATACTTAGTGAAGCAAGTCCAAATGCTGCCATGGTAAGAGGCATTTGATAACCTACTCCTTTCATATCCCTTATGTCTTTTTTCTTTGTTGCAACATAAATTGCTCCAGCACAAAAAAACAAGGTAATTTTTGAAAAAGCATGGTTTGTTATGTGGATAAGTCCGCCTGTAATTGAGTTTGGTGTAAGCATTGCAACACCTAAAATTATATAGGAAAGCTGACTTACAGTTGAATATGCAAGCCTTGCCTTTAAATCTGTTTTTGAAAGTGCAATCATTGAAGCAGCAAGAATTGTAAAAGAAACAATATATGCTGTAATAAGACCAAGATTTAACGAAGATAAAAGATTAACACCAAAAACCGATAGCATTACCCTTGAAATTGAAAACACACCAACCTTAACAACAACAACTGCGTGCAAAAGAGCAGAAACCGGAGTTGGTGCAACCATTGCTGAAGGAAGCCAGTTATGGAAAGGCATAATGGCAGCTTTTGCAAAACCAAAAAGACACAAAAAATAAACTGCTATTATAAGACCTTTTGAAGCATCTGCTGCAAAAATTCCCTCGCTTATGCCTGAAGTTGCAAAGTCAAGAGTTCCGCATTGCCAATAAATAAGAGCCATGGCTGGAAGAAGAAATGCCTTTGATGTAAACATAAGATAAATAATGTATTTTTGTGAGCCTTCATATGCTTCCCTGTCCTGATGATGTGCAACAAGTGGATAGGTCATTATTGATACTATTTCATAAAAAAGATAGAGCGTGAAAAGGTTTGCTGAAAAAGCAGCTCCCATTGCACCGCATACAGCCGCTGCATAGCAGAAGTAAAATCTTGTCTGGGCATGTTCTGAAAGACCTCTCATGTAGCCAATCGAGTAGATTGCTGCAAGAATCCACAAAAATGATGCAGTTCCTGCAAACATAAGTCCCAGTCCGTCAATGTAAAAAGAAATATTGACTCCTGGCACAAGCTCAAAAAGAGTAAAGGAATAATGCCCTCCCCCAATTATCTGGGGTGCAATATAAAGTGCAATTGATACAAAAGTCAAAACAGCACCAACTATTGCACCTAAATCCCTTAAATTAGGCTTTCCGGAAAAAAACATTATCCACAAAGCAGCTAAGGCAGGCAGCATTATTGTTATCATTAATTTACCGGTTACAACTGTTTCCATTAGTGAAATTCCTGTAAAATATTTGAAATATTAATATTAATGCTTCATTTCATGTACATTGTCAGGATCATCACACCTGTAACGTCTGTAAACTGCAAGAACCATACTTATAGCTATTGCAACCTCAGCTGCGGCAATCCCCATTATAAATAAAGTAAAAACCTGACCAACTGCAGGATCAGGAGCTGTAAACTTATTAAAAGCCATAAAATTCAATGCTGCAGAATTTAGCACAAGTTCAGCTGAAATAAGCATCCCTACAAAAGATCTATGCTGAACCATTCCGTAAATTCCTGTTACAAACAAAAAAACGGCAATCAGCAGATAAGTTTCCAAACTTTGACTAAAAAACATTTTAATTATCTCCTCTTCCGCCTTGTCCAAGGATTATTGCACCAATAATTGCTGCCAGTAAAATAAGTGAAATCAGCTCAAAAGCCAGGCAATAATCATATATAAGAGATTTACCTAGCCATTCCATTGAAAAATCTCCAGTTTTACTAAGGGCAGGAGTAAATTCAGATTTAAAAATCATCGCACTCATAAGGAAAAAAACTGATATACCGGAAAAAATGGCAACCATAAAATTTTTCCCTTTAAGATGTTTTTCTGCAATCTGTGTTGGTGTGTAACCTACCATGACTCCAAAAACTAAAACAATGCATATGGCACCAACATAAATAAGTATCTGCATCATTGAAAGAAATGGTGAGTCAAGGTAAAAGTAAAGGCCTGCAACTCCAAGAAAACATACTGCAAGACCTAAAACTGAATGAATAATTATTTTAGATTTTACTGAAAGTATCCCCCCAAAAAAAACAAGGACAATGAATGCAAAAAATAAAACTTCGGAAATATAATGATAAATCAGCATGAGCTCTCCTTTAAATACTTAAGAAGATCATATTGAAATTCTTCTTTTGTAAATCCTGAAAGATTGTATTCATTTGAATATTCTATTGCACCCAGAGGACAGGACTCGACACAGATTCCGCATAAAGAACATCTTGTAAAATCAAGGTTAAAGGCTGTAAGAGACTTCTTTTTTTCGCCTTCCTTTTTTTCAGACAAAACTTTTATGCAGCTTGAAGGGCATGCTCTTTCACAAGTACCGCATGCTATACATTTAGGTTCGCCTGTTTTATCATCTGAAACAAGAACAATATGTCCGCGGTAAGCATTAGGAATTATGTTTTTCTCCCTTGGATACTGAACAGTTACAACCGGAGAAAAAAAGGCTTTTATTGTTACGACCATTCCTTCAATAAGACTTTTTGCTCCTGTAAAAAGATCTGTAAAATATTTTTTCATAGCTTCACTACCACTGCTGTAATTAAAAGATTTACAAGTGAAAAAGGTATAAGATATTTCCAGGAAAAATTAAGAAGCTGGTCAAATCTTACCCTAGGAAAAGTCCATCTGAACCAGATCATCAAAAACATTAAAAAATATGTTTTTAAAAGAAACCAGACAACAGAGGAATATTCAAAAAAAGGAAGAGGAAATCCATGCCAGCCGCCCAAAAACACTGCTGTTGCAATTGAGCTTACTACAAACATTTCAGTGTATTCCCCAAGAAAAAAAAGTGCAAAGGCCATTCCGCTGTATTCTGTATGAAACCCTGCTGTAAGTTCACTTTCTGCTTCAGGAAGGTCAAAAGGTGCTCTGTTTGTCTCTGCTACACTTGAAACAAAATAAATAAGAAAAGCTATAGGCTGAATCATAAAAAGCCAGATTTTACTCTGATAACCAACAATATCTCCAAGGCTGAAAGATCCTACAACAAAAACTGCTGATAAAAGGGAAAATAAAACCGGAATCTCATATGCAATATTTTGAGAAACTGACCTCATTGACCCAAGAAGTCCATATTTGTTATTTGAGGCCCAGCCTGCAACAAAAATTGCCATAACATTAAGTGACGCCATAGCAAGTATGAATATAATTCCAATATTTATGTCAACAGCCTGAAGCTTTGGAGCAAAAGGCATAACAACAAAAGGAAGAACCGCCGGTGTAAAAGCAAGAAGAGGTGCTATTCTAAAAAGTTTTGTGTGTGCCTTTTCAGGAACAATCAGCTGCTTTGACATAAGCTTGACAGCATCAATTGCAGTTTGAAGTACACCGTGCCATCCAACTTCCATTGGCCCGAGTCTGAACTGCATATGACCTGCAATTTTTCTTTCAAGATAAACCATTATCAGAGCATTGATAAAAACAAGTGATATTACAAGAGTCAATGCAATGGGTATTCTAAAAAAATGTGGTGGTAAATTTGCAATAAAATCCATTTTTTCTACCTGTCTATTTCAGGAATTACCAGATCAAAACTGCCCATGACTGCCACAAGATCAGCAAGAAGCATCCCCTCGCAAATTTCTGCAAGTGCTGAAAGATTGCCATAGGACGGAACTCTCGCCTTTAGTCTGTATGGAACATCGGTTCCATCCGATACCATATAATAGCAGAGCTCTCCCCTTGCCGCCTCAACTGAAAAAGAAGACTGTCCTTTTGGAATTTTCAGTTTTTTGGGAACTTTAGCCCTGATATCGCCTTCTGGTATCATATCCAAAGCCTGCGAAAGAATTCGAAGGCTTTGTTTCATTTCATTTATTCTTACATAATAGCGGTCAAGACAATCACCGTTTTTACCAACTGGAACTTCAAAATCAAATTTAGAGTAAATTGAGTAAGGGAAAGCCTTTCTTACATCATAGGAAATTCCGCTTCCTCTAAGGTTTGGTCCTGTAATTCCATATCTTCTTGCAATATCTGAAGTTACTATTCCAACACCTTCAGTTCTTTTTCTAAATATTATGTTTCCTGTTACCAATTTGTCATAAACTGAAAATCTTTTTTCCAGCCTTTTAATAAATGCCCGTGATTTTTCTATAAAATTGTCGTCAATGTCTTTATATACACCTCCGACTCTGTGAAAACTATAGGTAAGCCTTGAGCCTGTAACACTTTCAAGAATATCTAAAATTTGTTCTCTGTCATCAAAACAATATAAAATCGGTGTAAATGCACCAAGATCAAGAAGAAAGGTTCCAAGCCATAAAAGATGACTGGCAAGTCTGTTCAGCTCAACTGTTATAACCCTGATATATTCGGCACGTTCTGGAACTTCTATTCCTGTCATCTGTTCTAGAAGAGAAACATATCCATGATTATAAGGAAGTGCACAAACATAATCCATTCGTGCAGTATTTGGAAGAAAGGACTGAGCCGGCCTTACTTCCGCAATTTTTTCATGCATACGGTGACCATAGCCAATTACAGGGTCTATGCCTGTTACATATTCACCGTCCATTTCAAGCACAAGCCTTAAAACACCGTGGGTACTTGGATGTTGAGGCCCCATGTTAAGAAGAAACTTGTGCTGACCGCTTTTTTCTAAATTTTCAGATTCTGTTTCATTTTTAAAAGTCATTGTAATTATATTTCCTGTGACTTTGTGTCTGTTAATTTATTTTGTCAGCCAAAATTAAACTGAGCTTCCAAGTCATTAAAGAACTAATTAGTCTTAAATCCTGTTGCTTCTGCATCAAGAGCCTTTCCTTCTTTTTTAAGTAAAGGATAAAGACCTTTGTCAGATTCATCTAAAATGAGAGTACGTTTGTCCTCAAGACCATCAAAATCAATCCCGAAAAATTCCATGACCTCTCTTTCGTACCAGTTTGCTCCATTATAAATATCAGAGATTGTTGGGACGGTCTTATTTTCACCGCAAAAAACAACTGCTCTTATCCTGAATTTTGTTTCCGGCCATACAAATTGATAAACAACTGCTGGATAAGGTTCTAAATGAATTGCAGTTAAATATAAAAGCATATAATTATTTTTATAAAGAACCGATGCAAAATCTCTTATATTTTCAGCTGAAACACTGCATTCATATTCAACACCTGGAAGAATATGTATACAATCTGTTTTTACAGATATTTTTTCAATTTCTTTTATAACTCTGCCTGTATCCATGATAATTAGCCAACTCCTTAAGGATGTCTGTTTTGAGGGAATGGATGACGTTTTCCGGTAATTTTTTCCTGAAGTTTAAAAATTGCTTCAAGAAGAGCCTCCGGCCTTGGTGGACATCCTGGCACATAAACATCAACAGGAATCAATTTATCAACGCCTTCTATCACAGTATAATTTTCTTCAATAGCAAAAGGCCCTCCTGAAATTGCACAGTTTCCCATTGCAATAACCCATTTTGGTTCAGGCATCTGCTCATACAAAGTTACAACTGTTTCAGCCATTTTTTTATTGACTGTTCCTGCAACTATCATTACATCACTTTGTCTTGGAGAAGGTCTGAAAACTTCGGCTCCATACCTTGAAGCATCAAATCTTGCCATACCAACGCTCATCATCTCTATTGCACAGCATGCAATACCAAAAGTCATAGGCCAAAGAGAGTTTGCCTGACAATGTTTTATAAGAGTTTCAGCCTGGGCAAATTTCAAAACAGCACCCTGTCCTGAATAATCCTGATTTTCTCTTAATGAAACAGATTTTATATTTTCAATAAATTTATCCATTATTTAAACCCTTTTCCTTTCCCAGCTGAAAACACCTTTTTTCCAGGCATATACAATTGCAAGGGACAAAATTCCTATGAAAAGAAAGAGTTCAAAAATCCCTCTCCATGCTCCAACAGATTTAAAGGCAGTTGCAACCGGAAAAAGATAAAGAACATCAACATCAAAGGCCAAAAAAATAAGAGCATAAAGATAATATGCAGCTCCGTATCTGAAGTTCCACATTTCTCCATAAGGCTTCATACCGCATTCATAAGTATCTATTGTTTTGGAAGAATCCAGTCTTTTGGGTTTGATAAACCATGCAACTATAAACGGTGCAAAAGCTGCAAGGAATCCGCCTATGAGAAAGGATATGATATAAAGATACTGAATTAGTAATTCATCTGACATTTACTTGTCTCCTGTATCAGGTTTGTACCGAAATTAATTTTTTAGTTCCATAAATATGGATGTGTCAAGGATAATAATAAAAAAAAATAATTTCATAATAATTCTTTTCCTAAAAATAAACCTTGATATTCTTACTTTATGCAGTTTTTGAGGATATTAATTTTATTATTTCTAAACTCATTGTATTTTTTTTCAAAGAAAAATTCTTTTTCACCAAAGGCTGGTTTTAGATCGTCAATCCATGTTGCTTTTTCATCAAATTTTGCAAAAAAAACCTTATTGATATATTCTTTTATTCTTGACTGGACAAATTTTAAAACAAAAATTTTTTCTCCATTTATTTCAGCAATATCTTCAACAAGTATTTTACCAGGGCCGGCAGACATTGAGGGGCCTCTTACAGTTCTTGCAAGTCCTGAAACATTTTTGTATGCATTTGTAAAAATTTCAAATGCTCTTATTAAGGGTATTTCAAAATATTTTTTTGGTCCGGTATCCCTTTCCACAAAAAAATAATATGGAACAGCTCCAAGCCTGACTTGATCTTTCCACATTTTCTCCCAGATAATGCTTTTATCATTAATATTTTTTATAAGAGGAGCCTGACATCTTATTTGCACTCCTATGGATTTAAGCCTTTTTATTGCTTTTTCAACTGCAGGGGTTTCAAGCTCTCTGTAATGTGAAAAATGAGCCATAATTGCCAGATGATAACCCTTGTCAACAATATTTTCAAAAAGCCTCATCAAATCATCTGAATCCTTATCTTCAAAAAATCTATAGGGCCAGTATGCAAGAGCCTTTGTTCCAAATCTTATATTCTGAAGATGATCAGGTTTTTCATTTAAAAAAGGTTCAACATATTTTTGTATAACTGAAGCCTTCATAACCATAGGATCTCCGCCGGTAAACAAAAGGTCTGTTATCTGAGGGTTTATTTTTATGTATTTATAAAGACTTTCCTTTTCCTTTGATGAAAATTTTAAATCCTGAAGCCCAATAAATTGAGCCCACCTAAAGCAGTATGTACAAAAACTATGACAAAGCTGGCCCTGACTTGGGAAAAAAAGGACTGTTTCATCATATTTGTGCTGCATTCCTGGAAGGGCTTTATTGTCCATTACAGGGACATTTAAGTCTTTTTGTCCTGCAGGATGGGGATTCATTGTGAAATGAATATTTCTTACTTCATCTTTAAAACTATTTATATTTCCATTTAGATAAAATGATTTCAATTTATTAAAGTTTTCCATTCCAATCATTTCTGGCTGTGGAAATGTCATTTGGAAAATCGGATCATCAGGTACTTTATCCCAGTCAATAAGTTCTTCAATAACATAGCTGCTTACCCTGAATGGCATTATATTTGTGCAAATTTCAATATCTTGTTTGATTTCAGGGTCTAAATTGTTTAAATAGCTGATTTTATTCAAGCTTTTTTTATTGTATGCTTTAAATTCGTGTTCGCTCATAAATCCTCCTTAAATATTTCTAATTAGAAAAACCTGATGAAGAGACTGAAGTTCAAATTTTTGGCGATTAACTAAGATAAGAAAATTAATTTTATTTGTCAAATTAGACTAATTTTTTGAATTAATTGAAATTATAATTCAAATATTGCTTAATTCGTTTATTTTTATTAATTTTTAATGATTTACATGCTTTTTTATAATTTATAAATTTTTTTAGGGATTAATTAAAATTATATTTTTAAATATAAAACTGACAAACCAAAAAAACAAGAAATAAACCTTTAAAGAACAGGTTGTTACAAATAAAAAACAGCAAAAAAAAATCAGCCGGAATATAGGCTGATTTTTTAACTAAAATAAAAAAATTAATAATTTTATGACGCAATTTTGAGTTTTTTCAGCTTTGACTTCAAAGGTATTCCATTTGAATCATAGCCTCTTTTTCTATAATATGATGAAAGCATTTTTTCTAGAGGAACTACCCTTTGATTTTTATCTGTTTCAAGCACCTCTTCAAGCATTCTTAAAGGTAAAGTATCATCTTTTTTTGAAATTCCTTCTCTTGTATTCATATATCTTTCCAGCATATGAATTCTTTCTCCTGCTTTTCTAAATTCCCACATGGACATTTTTATTCCTGTAACAGAAGTAAAAAGTTTGGAATAAAGACTGAAATCAATAAGTGAAATCGCAAGTTTTGGAATATTCATCATAAGAAGATTCAAAATAAAATTTGGAGTATATTTTGATAAAAGTGGTTCTAATGTATAAGAATACATTGTGAACTGACAAGTTTGAAGAGAGTTGATTCCACAGGTAAGATCTTCAAAGAATTTAACAAAATCAGCCTTTGCCCTTATACTGTTTGGCTTTAAAAGTCCGAAAAAAACTTCCAATGCAACAACATAAGCAGAAAGATGGCATGCTCCCCTGTTTGCTACTGCATATCCAAGCCCGTGGCCGAATGCTCCCCTTGGGTCATAGGCTGCCATTTCCATTCCTTTTACCTGGATTGCAAAATCTTCTCCTCCGTATTTTTTTGAAAGAGCCCTTGAACCAAGAGCTGCCTCTGCCCCTTTTCCCCTTACATATGCAATATCATATAAGAAATCTTCTATACCTTGCGAAGAACCAAATTTTAAATCTGATTCAAAAATACCTTTTTCAGAGGCTTCCATTATCCAGGCTAAAGTACCTCCAGCAGAAATTGTATCCATTCCCATTTTGGAGCAGATTTCATTAAATTCTGAAATTATGTTTGAATCAAATATATTAAGGTTTGAGCCAAGAAGAGAAACACTTTCAAATTCTGGAACACTTACTTTTTTTCCCTTAAAATTACCTTTATGGCCGCATAAAATTGCACAGGGTTTGCAGGTTGAAAAACTTGTGTCATGAAGTTCTTTAATGGTTTCACCAGAAATTTTATGGGCGTCATCATGTCTTCCTGAAGTAAAATTTTTTACAGGAAGAATATTTGCATTGTTATTAAGATTAAGGTTTGCATTGGTTCCAAAATTTCTTAAAAGATATGAGCTCATTTCATTTTGATTGATATACTTTTGTCCTCTTTTCCTCCACTTATCAAATTTTTTCTTGTTTACAGGAATAATTTTAAAATCGCCGCCTTTTACAACAACTCCTTTTAAATTTTTTGAACCCATTACAGCACCAAGCCCTCCCCTTCCAAGGAACCTGTGGCCTGATGCTATATTTGCAAATTTTACTCCGTTTTCTCCAGCAGGGCCTATAACAAGTGCTGCTTCTTTTTTATCTTTTAAAAGCTTTTCCTGAACTTTTTGTGTGTCAAGCCCCCAAAAATTCTCTCCTTCTTCAAAATAAGCACCATTTTTATCAATTTTTAAAATTGTATGTGTTTTGCTTCTGCCTTTGATTATAAGCCCGTCCCATCCAGCAGTCTTAAGCTGCATTCCAAAGGGGCCGCCGCAAGATGAAGTATTGAAAATATTTGTAAGAGGTGATTTTGATACTGCATGAAATCTTCCAGAGCAAACTCCATTTGTTCCCATTAAAATGCCTGGCATTACCGCTATCATATTTTCTTCTCCAAGTGGATCAACTCCAGGCTTCATTCTATCAAACAAAAGCTTTAAACCAAGACCTTTTGCACCTATATATAATTTTCGTTCTTCCCTTGATACCTCATAAATACTCCATGTTTTTGAAGTTAAATCAACTTCAAGAACTTTATTTGAGGTTCCAATTATTTCTTCTCCCATATTTCTTAAACTCCGCTTATTAAAATGCTTTTTTTAAAATTTTCATTGCGTCATCATGGCTCATTTCTTCTGGATTCATCATTAGAGCACCGTCATTAATTGCCTTTGAAGCAATTGTTCCAAGCATATCTTCAGTAACGCCTGCCTCTTTTAAAGTCATGGGAAGACCTGCCTCATCATAGAGTTTTTTCTGAAGAACCCTTAAATCTTCAATAAATTTCAAAGCTCTTTTATCCTTTGGAGTATCTGCAAAAACTTCAGGCCCTGAAAGAGCCATTAGAAGATCACTTAAGCTGTCTTTAATTTTTTCGATATTATATTCTAGTCCATATGGAAGAAAAACAGACATTGCAACACCGTGGGGAACCTTTGCTACTGCACCTGCAGAATGACCAAGTGCATGAACTCCTCCAACCATGGAATTTGAAAATGCAATCCCTGCCATTGTTGCAGCATTTGCCATATTAAGCCTTGCCTTTTGATCTTTACCATTTTTTACAGCATCTAAAATATTTTGACTTATGATTTTTATTGCTGAAAACGCATATGCATCGCTTATGGGGTTCTTTTGAAGACAGGTATATGCTTCAACTGCATGAGTTAAAGCATCCATTCCTGTTGCTGCTGTGATCTTTGGAGGCATTGTTTCGGTCATTTTGGGATCAATTACTGCGGCATTTGGAAGAAGGTATCCTGAAATAAACTCCATTTTTACATTTTTTTCTTCATTGTAAATAACTGCAACAAGGGTTGCTTCAGAACCTGTGCCTGCGGTAGTTGGTACAACTATAAAAGGCTTAAGAGGTTTTTTAAGTCTGTCAGCACCTTCAAATTCCATTAAATCATTGGAATTTTCTGTAACCAGAATATTTACACCTTTTGCAGTATCTATTGGAGAACCTCCTCCAACTGCAATTAATGAATCACAATTTTTTTCACGGTAAACTCTTGCAATGTCTTTAACAACTGAATTTGATGAATCCGGAGGAACATCTGAGTAAATTGCTCCAATTTCCATATCGCTGTTTTTAAAGGCATTGATAAATATTTTTATCAGTCCTGCATTTTCAACCCCTTTGTCAGTTACAACAAGGGGACGTTTTGCATTTAAAAGTTCAAGTTCATATGGGATATTGTCTAAGGCTTTTGCACCTGAAATTATTTTTACTGGATTATAAAATTCATAGTATGAAGGAAGCATTTTTTCTCCTTAAAGTGTTTTAAATTTAATTTTAAAAATGAATTAAAAATTTTTTTTAAAGACCTGTTACAAGTCCAATAGTATAAAAATACAGCCTCTTTGCCATCCTTTTCTGAAAACTGATTTCAGGAATTCTTCTCATAAGATTTTTGCACAAAAAATCAGGATAAAGATAAGCAAGAATTCTGTTTAGACAGCGGGTGAAAGCCATTGCTTTTGCAACATCCCCAATTACAATAAATCTGTGTTCAGCAAATCCCTGAGGCACTCCCATTAATGGAGTAAGAATAAGAAATGCTGATTCAATATTTTTAAAGTTTACAGATAAATCCGGTTTTTTCTCAATTTTTCCAACTGCTTTAATTTTTCCATCTTCCTTAGAAAGCAAAAGCTTTGGTCCAAGAGGAAGAACATTCAGCTCTAAAATAAAGCCTTCCGGCCAGGCTGAAACCTCTCTCAAAATTTCATGATCATGTTTTGAAAAGACCTGAAAAGCCCTTCCCAAAATCACCATTACAACTTTACAGACAATGGTTTTAAACCATTTTCTGCCAGGTTTGTAAGTTTTAAATTCTGACATTTTCCTCCCCCTTTTCTTTTTTTAAAAGAAGTTTAATTAATTTTACATACCTTTTGGTTGAAACTTCATTTATTGAAAGCAAGTTCTGGATTACAAGCCCGTCTACGGCTGCAATAAAAAAACTTGCAAGAGCTTC
The DNA here is from genome assembly GCA_034007295.1 of Desulforegulaceae bacterium. GTDB lineage: Bacteria > Desulfobacterota > Desulfobacteria > Desulfobacterales > JACKCP01 > JACKCP01. The sequence goes on from JAVERC010000021.1 coordinate 21,796, forward strand.
TGGATCATCTAAATCTTTAATAACTTCGTTAAGCCCTTTTATGAGCATTTTTTTCCACTTTGAATAAATGTCATGAAACTTTTTTAAAAGTTCAAAGTTTCCGCTGACAGCTTCACGTACAAGATAAATATGAAGCCTGCTTCTTGTTAATGCATTTGGTACAGTATCAAAAAGTTTCCCAATAATTTCTTCAGGTGGGTCACCTGTATTTAAAAGTTTCAAAAGATTTTTTGTAAGATTTTCCATATGCATTTCAGTTACTGCAAAAACAAGGTCGTTTTTAGTTGTAAAATGATAATACAAAGTGCCTTTGCTGATATTTGCCTTTGCTGATATTTCTGCAAGAGAAGTTTTTTCAACACCTTTTTCAGTAAAAAGCTTTGATGCTGCATTTATTATTTTATTTTTCATACAAAATCCATTCGGTCAACCGACCGATAGAAGATTAAAAAAATTGGCGCCTTTTTAAACGCCAACTTATATTTACATTATAAAAAATATCTCAGTCAACATAATAAATTACAAATTTCATTTATTGCTAAATAGTAATTAGCCGAAAACGAGAATTTTTTGTTCAGTTCAAGGAAGATGAAAAATTTAACCGCAGGAATACATTTAGTATTTTGAGGATTAAATTTTGAATCTGACGATGAAATAATTATTTATTTTCCTCAATTTCTTTTCTAATTTCATTTATATCTTTTTCCATGATTTCTTTTCCAAGGGCATTTCCTTCCTTTATAATAAGAAGAGCAAGTCTATGCATATATTCTCTTCTCTCATCATGGCTTCTTCCTGGATAATTTCTAAATGTAAGAACAACTCCTGCAAGTGAAGCAAAAAATGCATGAGTAAAAAATCTGATGTTTGTAGCACCTTCTGCCTTTGAAACTGCCTTATCAAACATATTTAAAAAATATCTCTGAACTGCATTAAACTTTTTTAAAGCCCTTTCATTGATTTCACCTCTTATCATGAAGTGGCACATCATTTGAAATGTGGACTCATTATCAATAAGATAATCAACAACAGCTATGGCAAGCTCATCTAATGTACCCCCAGCATTTATTCTTTCTTCAAGCTCATTTTCAATTTTGTTTATATCCTGAATAAGAGCTTCAACAAACAAATCATCCCTGCTTGGAAAATATCTGTATATCGATGCAGCAGAAACTCCTGCTTCAGCTGCAATATCTCTCATTCCTATTTCATGAAAGGATCTCTCATCAAAAAGTGTCATTGCAGCTGAAATTATCAACTGCTTTCTTACTTCCCGTTCATCCTCCCTTAACTTCATAAAAGTTGACTGTTCAGTCATTAACAGACCTCCTTAAAATTTATATAAATTCTGTGCATGCATTCTTAAAGTCATAAAAAATTAAGCACTGCACTGAAAAAATCAAACAGTTTTCAGGCATTTTTTACCAGCATCATTTAAAGCAAGAAAAAAAGCACCACAGGCAAGTTCAGCACAATGGATTTCATCTTCAGGAAGGGTTTCAAGATAACCTGCTATGTCTTCTGGAGTTATCTCCCATGCTTCATCAAAACTTTTACCCTCGGTAAGCATAGATAATGTAGCTGCACAAGCATTAGTATTAACACATCCGTCTGCCTGATATGAAACAAATTCAAGTTTTCCATCTTTTATAGTAAGATACATTGAGATTGTATCTCCGCATTCCCCTGTTTTTGATCCAAAACCATCAGGATTTTCTATATACTCTGATCTCTCTGTGCTGAAAGCCATTTCAAGATAATTTTTAGAATGTTTTTCAAAAAAATCCTCATCAATATCACTCATTTTAGCCCCCCAAAATACTCAAAAATAAAAAAAATAATATACAACACCGTAAAACTATAGGCAATTAAATTTTAACCACTGCTAATAAAATTTGACACACATATCAACAAAAAAATCAAATCAATACAATTAACAGTGTTCAAAAAAGTTTCTAACAAAAAAAAAGTCCCCTGATAAACTCAGAGGACTTTTAAAAACTAATAACACACCATAAGGAGAACAAAATATTTTAAACTAAACCAAAACCGCCATCAGGTTTAGAATTAATTTCAAAAAGAAACTAACACTTATTATAAATTAATTTTTTTTTCAAATAAAATTAATAAAAAACTTGATTTTTTTAAAATAAATAAATTTCAACTTTTGAAAGCAAATTATTATCTCTCTTCTTTTTAATTTCCATCAAATATTCAGTTATGTAATTATCATCTTTTTTTTCGCTTAAAACTTCAATCCTATCATTGTAAAAACAATCATTTGCATAAACTATTTCAATTTTTTGTAAATTTTTATTATTAAAATCATTTTCTTCAATACATTCCTTTGCCCATTTTAAATAAGTAGTATTGTTTACATGATTATTATAGTCAACATCATCTCTTAAAGCTCTGAAATCAGATGTTAAAACCGGATTTGTAAGAGTTTTAAGATCAGTTTCAAAAACTTCAGGCTTTTCACATTCTAAGCAAAAATCTTTTTCAAGAGCTCGATCAAGCCTTGAAGGTCTTTTTGTTTTTTTATCAACAAGCACCCAGGAGCAAAGACCTTTTACAAAAAGCTCTCCTTTTGAATCAAGAAAATCAAATCTTCTCATTTCATAAAGTTTTTTATAAGGGTATCTCCAGGTTTTAATTTTAAATTCTTCATCCCAGAAAAGTTTTTTCTTAAATTCAAGCCTGTATCTGTGAACAACCCATATTTTTTCTTTTTTGGCCATATGAAGAGCTGAAAGACCCATTTTATAAGTATGCCTGCTTGCAATATCCTGACAAAGGTTTAAAATTTTTACAGCTTTAATCTCACCTTTAAAATCAACATCAGAATACATTACCCTGAAATTTTCTTCAAAAATATCTATTGATTCTGACATTTTATTTTCCTGTGTTAGTTTCTAAAAAAACTGACTTAAAATAATCTATATCAATTATTTCAACTCCAAGACTTTTTGCCTTGTCATATTTTGAACCAGCTTTTTCACCTGCAATAAGATAATTGGTATTTTTACTTACACTTCCCGAAGTTTTTCCGCCCATATCTTTAATTATTTTTTCAAGTTCAGGCCTTGAATATCCTTCAATTTTACCTGTTATTACAAAAGTTTTATCTGTTAGAGCAGTTTGTTTTGCTGTTTTTTCAAACTGATCATTTTTAATTTCAACACCCAAATTAAAAAGATTTTCAATTATTTTTTTATTTGTCTCATTATCAAAAAATGATTTTATTGCATTTGCAGCTTCAGGCCCTATTCCCTCAATATTTAAAAGACCTTCTTCACAAGCATCTGACAAATCCTGAAGAGTCTGAAACTTTGAAGCTAAAATTTCAGACATGTGTTTTCCTACATTTTTTATTCCAAGTGAATAAACAAAAACATCAAGGGTTTTATTTTTTGAGCTGTTTATTGCATCCAAAAGATTTTTTGCAGATTTATCCCCCATTCTTTCAAGTGCTGAAATTTCATCCTTTGAAAGTTTAAAAATATCTGAAAATTCATGAACAAGACCTTTATCCACAAGCTGTTCAACAATTTTTTCACCAAATCCGTCAATGTCAAAACCTGCCTTTGAGGTAAAATGTTTTATTTTTTCCTTGAGCTGAGCAGGACAAGATGCATTGACACATCTGTATGCTGCCTGGTCTTTATCCCTTACAACTTTTTCCATGCATGAGGGACACAGATCAGGCATTTCAAATTTTTTTTCATTACCTGTTCTTTTTGATTCAACAACCTTTATGATTTTTGGAATTACATCACCTGATCTCTGAACAAAAACAGTGTCGCCTATTCTTATATCTTTTCTTTCAATCTCATCCATATTGTGAAGAGTTGCTCTTTTTATTAAAGCACCTGAAATTTTTACAGGCAAAAGCTCTGCAACAGGCGTAAGAACACCGGTTCTTCCAACCTGAACTTTTATGTCTAAAATTTTTGTAGTTTCTTCCCTTGCAGGAAACTTTATTGCAATTGCCCATCTTGGAGCTTTTGAGGTTGCACCTAAAATTTCATGGAGCTTAAAATCATCAACCTTTGCAACTGCTCCGTCAATTTCGTATGGAAGGCTGTCCCGTTTTTCAAGATAATTTTGATAAATTTTAATAACTTCTTCAGGCAAAAGATTGTATTTATTAAGCTCGTTTATCCGAAAGCCCATTTCTTTTAAATCTGAAAACATTTCAGTAAATGATAAATATTTAATATCTGTTTTTCCAACACCGTAAATATAAATTTCCAGGGGACGGTTTGCTGTAATTTTTGAATCAAGCTGGCGAAGAGAACCTCCTGCTGCATTTCTTGAATTGGCAAATAAAGGCTCTGCCTTTTTTTCTCTTTCAAGGTTTAAGTCTTCAAAACCTTTTCTTGAAATTATCACCTCTCCCCTTGCCTCAAAAATTCCATTAATTTTTTTTGAAAGTTTTAAGGGAACGGTTTTTATTGTTTTTACATTTTCTGTAATATCTTCTCCAACATAACCATCTCCGCGTGTTGCCGCCCTAATCAAAACAGAATCTTCATAAACAAGAGAAACGGCTATTCCGTCAAGTTTTGGCTCAATTGAATATCTTATTTCAGAAGTTTTTAAATTTTTTACAACCCTTGAGTGAAAATCAAAAAACTCTTCCTTAGTTAAAGCATTGCTTAAACTCATCATTGGAACAAAATGCTTTACAGTTTCAAATTTTGAAATTGGTTTTGAACCAATTCTTATTGTCGGAGAATCTAAAGTTTTAAATTCAGGATATTTTTCCTCCAAAGAAATAAGTTCTTTTAAAAGAAGATCATATTCTCTGTCTGAAATTTCAGGGTCATCATCTATATAGTATTTTTTGGAGTGATAGTTTAATTTTTGCGAAAGCTCCAAAATCTTTTTTTCAGCTTCAATTTTTGACATAATCAATTGCCCAGTTAATAATTTTTTTTCTAGAATTATTAAATTCTTTTGATTTAAAACCCTTAATCCACTTTCCTTCTGAAACAAGGTCCGAAACAATATTTATGCATATAAGATTTATATTTAAAAAATTTGCTGCATAATAAAGTGCGGAATTTTCCATTTCAACGCAAACAGCTCCCCTGTTTTTAAAGAAATCTGCCTTTTTCTTTGTTTCCCGGAAAATAGAATTTGTTGTCCAGACTTTTTCTTCTCTGAAAAATATGCTGTTTTCAGTTAAACTTTTTTTGATTTGCTTTCTAAAAGGTGAATTAAAATCCAAATCTTCATTTTCCAAAATATAAGTTTGATAAGTTGAATCTTCATTTTCAAATGATGACGGAATTATTATATCACCAAAATTTAAACCTGAATCAAGGCTGCCGCACCAGCCAATGCACAAAATATTTTCAGCTCCTGATTCTTTTAAAGATTCAAGTAGAGCACAAGCATATGGTGAACCAAAATATGGTCCTGCAATAAAGCAGAAATCATCAAAATAAACATGGCTCATTAAAAAACCAAAACCTCTTGCCTTTAATGAAAGTTTCTGCCGTAAAAAATCAAAATCTTTTTTTACTGCACACAAAACTCCTTTTAAAGGAAGAGGCTTTTCAGAAACTGATAAAGGCCTTACAAGACCTTTTTCATTTCTGTTATTCGGGTAAAGAGAGGTCTTGAAGCTCATCTCTTATTTCATCAATTATTTCATGGAGCCACATTATATCTTCAACACTAAGTCTTCCAGCTCTTCTTGGAGCACCTTCTGTTCCGTCTTTTTTCATAATAATTCTTGGGCCTATCTGAACTTTGGGCTCTCCTTCAGCGTACTGATTTATTGAAACAACAAGTCCTGTTTCTTCGCATCTCCATTCTTTTAAAACCTTATCCTTTTCAGGATCAAATCCTGCCATATTAACCTCCGAAATTTTTTATCCTGATATTCTTGAAAAATCTGCAAAACCTTTAAAAATATCAGCTATATTTGATAAAAGAGCTATTCTGTTATTTTTTATTTTTTCGTCTTCTGCCATTACCATTACATTGTCAAAAAAGCTGTCAACTTCATCTTTTATTGAGGCAACTTCAAAAAGAGCGTCTTTGATTTTACCCTCTTTTGCAAAAACTTCTGATTTTTCCTTTACAGCATTTGCTTTTATATAAAGATTTTTTTCCTGATCTGATTCAAAAAGAGACTCATCTATTGAAGAAGGTATTGTTCCTGCTTTTTTCAAAATATTACCAACCCTTTTAAAACCGCTTGCAAGGGATGAAAAATGTTCTTTGTCGCTTTCACGTAAAAGTGTGATAGCAGAAACCCTTTCCCATACATTTGGAATAACATCGCAGTCAGCTGAAATTACAGCCATTACAAGATCTCTTAAATATCCTTCATCAACAAGAATCTGCTCCATTCTTACTGCAAAAAACTCCATTATTTCATCTAAAATAATATCTTTATCTTTTGTCATAAATGATGAGAACTGCTCAAGTGAAAATTCTGCCATTTCCCTTAATGAAAAAAACCCTCTTTTTTCCTTTAAAATCTGGATTATACCAATACATTGTCTTCTTAAGGCATAAGGGTCTGATGCTCCGGTTGGAACAAGTCCGATTGAAAAACATCCGCAGATTGAGTCAAGCTTGTCTGCGATTGAAACAGCATATCCTGTTTTTGTTTCAGGAAGTTTTGCACCTGCACCAACAGGCATATAATGTTCTTCTATTCCTTTTGCAATATTTTCTGAAAAGCCTTTATTTTTTGCATAAATTCTTCCCATTATACCCTGAAGGTTTGCAAATTCACCAACCATCTGGGATACAAGATCAGCTTTACAAATTGATGCAACAGTTTTTGCATCGCTTGTTTCATTTTCATTAAACCCGAGTTTTTTACAGATAAATTCCGTATTTTTAACAATTCTTGAAACTTTTTCTTTTATTGAGCCAAGTTTTGCCTGAAACATTACATTTTCAAGTTCCATGTTCCATGTCTCAAAATCAGTTTTTGAATCAACATCATAGAAAAAGTCTGCATCTGAAAGTCTTGCCCTTAAAACTCTTTCATTACCATTTATTACAATTTTTTCATCTAAAGGTTTTATGTTTGAAATTGTAATAAAATATGGAAGCATTTTTTCATTTTTATCTAAAACTGCAAAATACTTCTGATGCTTTTTCATTGCAGTATATAAAACTTCATCTGGAAGGTTTAAAAATCTGTCTTCAAATCTGCCTGTTAAAACCACAGGATATTCAACAAGATTTGTTACTTCATCAAGAAGCTCATCATCTTCAAAAACATGGCCTCCGGCTTTAACAGCAGCATTTTTTATCTGGTCTTTAATAAAATTTCTTCTTTTATCTGAATCTGCAATAACAAATGCATTTTCAAGATTTTTTTCATATTCATCAGGACTTTCAATTAAAACACTGCCGTTTTTATGAAACCTGTGTCCTGTTGTATATTTTGAAGATTTTATTCCCTCAATTTCAAATTCAATGAGTTCTATTCCAAAAAGTGCAGTAAAACCGGTAACAGGTCTTGCAAAAGTCATTTCAAGGTCTGCCCATCTCATGCTTTTTGGAAAGGGAATTTTTTTAACAAGTTCTATAAGAAGTTCCTTTAAAATATCCTTTGTAAAAAAAGCATCTTCTTTTTTTACAGCAGATAAATATCTTCCTTTTTCAGTTTCTTCTATCTCAATGTCTTTTACATCAATACCAATTTTTTCAGCAAATTTTATTGCAGGCATCTGAGGCTTTCCATCTTTATAAGCTACTTTTTCAGGAGGCCCCATAACCTTTGTCTGAGCTTCTTTTTGTTTTTCTGAAATATCCTTAATTATAAGAGCAAGTCTTCTTGGAGTTGAAAATCTTAAAATTTCCTTAAAATCAATTCTTTTATCCAAAAGATTTTTTTCAAGGAAAGAAGACATAAAATCAAGTGCAGGACTTATATATCCTGCTGGAATTTCTTCAGATGATATTTCGAATAAAAAATCAGTCATATCCTAATTTCCTGTATTCTGTTTTTTTAGAAGGGGAAAACCCATTTCTCTTCTTTGGTCAAGAAAAGCTTCTGAGCATGCCCTTGCAATGTTTCTTATTCTTCCGATATAGCCTGTTCTTTCAGTTACACTTATTGCTCCCCTTGCATCTAAAAGATTAAATGTGTGGGAGCATTTAAGACAAAATTCATATGCAGGCAGAACAACACCTTCCTTTATAAGACGGTGTGCTTCAGATTCATATTTTGAAAAAAAGTCATGAAGAAGTGAAGTATCAGCAAGCTCAAAATTATATTTTGACTGCTCAACTTCCTGGGTATGGAAAAGGTCTCCGTAACTTAACTCATCATTCCATTTTAAATCATATACATTGTCAACACCTTGAATATACATTGCAATTCTTTCAAGGCCGTATGTTATTTCAACTGAAACCGGCTTAACCTCAATACTTCCTGTCATCTGAAAATATGTGAACTGGGTTATTTCCATTCCATCAAGCCACACTTCCCAGCCAAGACCTGAAGCTCCAAGAGTTGGTGATTCCCAGTCGTCTTCAACAAATCTTATGTCATGTTCAAGTGGATTTATCCCAAGTACTTTAAGACTTCTTAAATATTTTTCCTGAATATCTGAAGGAGAAGGCTTTATTAAAACCTGAAACTGATAATAATGCTGGAGTCTGTTTGGGTTTTCTCCGTATCTTCCGTCTGTTGGCCTTCTTGAAGCCTGAACATATGCAGTTTTCCATGGTTCCGGGCCAAGAGATCTTAAAAGTGTTGCATGGTGAAAAGTACCGGCTCCAACTTCTGTGTCATAGGGCTGGGATAAAAAACATCCCTCATCTGCCCAGTACTTTTGAAGATTTAAAACAAGATCTTGAAAATTCATAGTAAATTTTCCTTAAATATTCTAATTTAATTACCAAAAAATCCTTTCGTTAATCAGCTGTCCCCCAAAAAAAAATAGTGCCAATCACAGTTTTAAAAAGGTTTTTTGGAAAGAAGTTAATAATTAAACTCTTATACAAAAAATAAATTTCTCACTTATACCTAAATTAATTGATTTTCAAGCAGCTGAATTTACAATTTTTTAAACTATCAATTCAGGCTAGAGCTTTTCAAACAAAATGCCATCTGGCTCAGGCTTGGTATCAAGAAGCATGGCACCTTTAATTTTTGAAAGTTCCCTGTTCCATAAAGATTTTAAATTTAAAATATCTTTTTCTGAACCAACGGCCCACATACAACCTCCTGCACCAGCACCTGTAAACCTTGCTCCGCAATTATTTTTTTTGGCAAGCTCATAAAGCAGTTTTCCTGAATTGTCCAAAACATCTGGAGTCATTTCAAGACGCAGTTCAACTTCCCTGTTTACAATTTTACCAAGACCTGAAAAATCTTTTTCAGCAAAACTTAGACAAAATTCATGTGATAAAAGAGCTATCTCATTCCAAAGATCCCTGTATTTTCCGGAAACAAACTGCTCTCTCCATCTGGTATTTACAGAGTGTGAATCATGGGTTTTTCCGGTATATGCAACAATAAAATGCTTTGCTGCATCTTCAAATTCATGTTTTCTTAAAAGTGTAGAATTTTTAAAATCCGGCCACGACCATACATCTGTCCAGTGCCAGGCATTTGCACCGCCATAGGCTGCACTAAGATGATCCTGTAGACCGCAGGGAACTCCAGCAACGGCACTTTCAATTAAATGTGCCCTTAAGGCTGCATCTTTTGCAAGCACCTTTTCCCCGTTTAAAATTTTCATAAAAACAGAAACAAGGGCAACCGCAAAAACAGAAGAACCTCCAAGAGCACTTTTAGGAGGAGATGAAGATTCAATTTTCACTTCAAGCCCTGCACAGTCGAAGGCATCACATATTGCGAACACAAGACCAAGTTCATGGTTATAGGGTGCCTTTTTTGATTCAAAGCATGCCTCTTCAAATCCATTTGAACTCACTTTAATATAATCTCTTTCATAGGGCAAAAGACTGACTTTTGTTCTAAGATCTATTGCCATATTAAAGGTAACAGGACAAAGATCTGCCATTGGAAAGCTGAAAGTATTTATATCAAGAGTTCCGGCAAAATCTATTCTGCATGGAGCTGATGCACAAACTGTCTTTTTTTCAAGAACTTCATCTAAATTTATCATGGCTTTTTGATAAATTCCTTTTTCTATTTTACCTTGAAAGTCATAGGGCATGGGTTTCAAGGCAGTTAATAATTCTTTGAGAATTAAATTCCTTTCCTGTACTGTAGGAAAGAAAACCGCTTAAAAACTTTGCACAATCCTTAATATTTTTTACTGAAAACTTTAGTTTTGATGCAGCCTCAAACTCATTTTCCCTGATCCACAAAAGCTGTTTTAAATTTACAGTTGAAAGACTTCCATTGTAAAAATCAGAGCATTTACTGCACAATATACCGCCTTTGTCAAACCTGAACCTGAAGTTTTTAAGGCTTTTTTCAAGTTCATTTCCACATGAGGCACACCTTGAAAGCATTGGATCAAATCCTTGAAATTTTAAAAAATGAACCTGGAAATATAAATTTGCAGCCTGGGGTGAGATTTTACCCTCATTTAAAACTCCAAGAAGAAAAGTAAGAAGATCATAAATTTTTTCCTGGGGAGTATTTGCCTGAATCCAGCTTGTAATTATTTCTGCCCAATATGATGCAAACGCAAGTTTTAAAACATCCATTCTTATCTGTTCAAACGGCTCTTCAAGCATAACTTCTGTAAGTACAGGCAATCCGCCCTTATTTGCCGATGAATAAATAATTTTTGAAACAGTATAAAGCTCAAGTTTTCCTGAAAATCTTTTTTTACTTTTTTTTGCATTTTTTGCAATAACAGAAATATTACCAAGCTCTTTTGTAAAATATGTCAGAATATAATCAAAATCTCCAAACTCTGTTTTTCTTAAAAGTACAGAATTTAAGGAAGCCTGGTGCATTTAAGATATCCTTACTCAATTATGGTTATGTGCATATTCTGCTTTAAGTTTTCTATCCATTTTTCAAATCTTTTTTCAACTTCCATATTGTATAATATTCTTCTTATTTCAGATTCAGCATCTGCAAACTCTGTTTTATTAGTTATTTTTTTATCTGAAACATAAAAAATCTGAATACCCCGTGATGTTATTAATGGAGAACTAACATCTCCTTTTTCAAAATTTTTTATAACAGATTTTATGGAATCTGAAAGGTCATCCATTTTAAAATATCCAAGATTTCCAGATAAAACTTCATACCCCTTAAAATAGGAATCAGGATTTAAAGAAATTTCAGTAAAATTATTATTTTGAACAGCTGTTTCTCTTATATTTTCAAATAATTTTAAAATATTTTCTTTTTCTTCATCTGTATAGTTCTCTTTTGCAATTGTTATATGCCAGATTTCAAAAGCCTCTTCCCCGCCGTATTTTATGGAGTTTTCATCATAATATTTTTTTACGTCTTCTTTTGTAATTACAATTTTAGATCTTACTTCATAATCTATAAGCTTTCGTTTTAAAATCTGCTGTCTTAATTTTTCTTTATAATCTTCAAGTGTCATCCCCTCCATCATGAGAGCTGACTCAAGTTCTTTTTCAGTTAAATTCTGCTCAATTTTTATATTGTTTAAAAACTGTTCAATATCACTTTCATCAATTTCAACCTTAGATCTTTTTGCAGCAATTTCAGCAATTTTTTCATCAACAAGATTTCTAAGCATTCTTGCTCTTACTTCATCAATAAGCTCCTGCTCTTCTTTTTTTGAATATCCGGCAGCCTTTATTTTTTCAACAAAAGGCAAAATTTCTTTTTCAAGCTCCCTGTAGGTAATAATTTCGTTGTCAACTTCTGCGACTATACGGTCTACAAGCTTTTGCTCGCCAAAACATAACTGGGTAAATAAAAGTAAAAAAACAATTGTATACTTCAAAATATTCATTCCAAAATCCTGTTAAATTATAATTTGCCTTCTTTTAATACATCAGCCCAATTTTCTCTATCAATATTTATCTTTGTTGTTTTTTTTAGTTCATCAAGAAGGCTGTCATAGTCCGACTGAATTTTTATTCTTTTTACATTTCTTAAAACTAATTCAGTAATATCTTTATTGTCTCTTACATCGTCTGGATTTAAATTGTTATTTTCACAATATTTTAAAAACGCATTCCTTAAATCTTCCTCTGATATTTCAACATTTGTGTTTAATATTGCTGAAAGAGCTTTTTTTACAGCCATTTCCCTTTTAAATCTTATTTCAAAAACAGCAGGTTCTATTGCATTTTCCTTGAGAAGCTCTTCAAAAACATTGTCAGGGTATTCATTTTTAACATTTTTTAAATCCCTTAAGAACTCTTCTTTTGAATAAACAATTCCTTTTTTTGAAGCACAGTCCATAATAAGTTCTTCTTCAATAAGCTGAGTTAAAACATCTTCTTTTAAAGATGCAAGATTTTTTAAAATATAATTATGAGCATAGCCAAGTTTTATAACTTCAAAAGCAGCCTGAAAATCTTCAACACTTATTATTGAACCTCCAACATCTGCAATTGTTTTGTTTTTGCTTTTTTTTTCATTTTCTGAAGAACATCCACAAAATAAACAAATAATAATAAAAGTAAAAATAATTTTTTTCATAAAAAACCTAAATTAAGTTATTTTCCAAAGTTTTTAACATGTTCATTTATACTGATAAGAATATTTTTTACATTCAAAAATGAAGGTTTTATGCCGCTGGTGTCAACAAAAAGCTTTAAATTACTGTCTATTTTCCAGCCTTTATTTTTTTGAACAAATTCTTTTAATGCAAGGGGATTAGTAACATAATTTTTTGAAAAAATAAAAGTAAGACCGCTCTTATTCATATCTAGCTGAATAATTCCTGTTTTTACACAAATTATTCTCAGCATAATTTTTAATAAAAGATTTTCTACTTCCCTTGGAGGATTTCCGTATCTGTCTGAAAGTTCAAGTTTAAATTCCCTTAGTTTTTTAAGCTCAGTAAGCTTTGAAAGCCTTCTGTAGATAATCATTCTCTGATCAATATCTGGGATATAAACCTCTGGAATATAGGCACTTAAACCAATATTTATTTCAGGCTCAAGCACTTCTTTTATTTCTTCACCTTTAAGATGAGAAACTTCATTTTGCAAAAGAGTCAAAAACATATCATAGCCAATAGCTGAAACATGTCCTGACTGGGATGCTCCCAAAATATCTCCGGCTCCCCTTATCTGAAGATCTCCCATTGCAAGCTGAAAACCTGCACCAAGCTCTGAATACTGCATTAAAACCTTAAGCCTTTTTGAAGCTTCCTTTGTAAGACGGTTTTCTTCGGGAATAAAAAGATAGGCATGAGCCTGGTTTCTTCCCCGTCCGATTCTTCCCCTAAGCTGATAAAGCTGGGAAAGGCCGAAACGGTCAGCTCTGTTTATTATCATTGTGTTTGCGTCTGGAATATCAAGGCCTGATTCAACAATTGTTGTACACACTAAAACATCTGTTTGTTTATGAATAAATTTTTTCATTGATTCTTCAAGCTGTTTTTCAGGCATTCTTCCATGAGCCTTTCCAATTTTGATATTTGGAAGAATCTTTTCAAGAAAACTGCATATCCCGTCAATTGTTTCTATGCTGTTATGAACAAAATAAACCTGGCCGTTTCTTTTTATTTCGTTTAATACAGCTTCTTTTACAACACTTTCGTCAAATCCTGAAATATATGTGTTAACAGGCTGTCTTGCTTCCGGCGGAGTTGAAATAATACTTATGTCCCTTATTCCTGAAAGTGAAAGATGAAGGGTTCTTGGGATAGGTGTGGCTGTAAGTGTTAAAACATCAACTGAAGCTCTGATTCCTTTTATTTTTTCCTTGTGCTTTACCCCAAACCTTTGCTCTTCGTCTATTACAAGAAGACCAAGTGAATTAAATTCTATATCGTTTTGCAAGAGTCTGTGGGTTCCAATTACAATATCTGCCTCACCTGATTTCATTTGTTTTATAATTTCAAGCTGTTCCTTTTTTGTTTTAAATCTGTTCAGAACGCATATTTTTACAGGATAGCCTTCAAACCTGTCTGAAAATGTTTTAAAGTGCTGTTCTGCAAGAATTGTTGTGGGAACAAGAACTGCTGTTTGTTTTGATTCACTCCATGCCTTAAAAGCAGCTCTTACTGCAACTTCTGTTTTTCCATATCCCACATCTCCGCAGATAAGACGATCCATTGGTTTTTTGGATGTCATATCCTTTAAAACATCTTTAATGGCTTTTAATTGTCCGCTTGTTTCAACATAGGGAAAGCCAGCCTCAAAATCTTTAAAAAGATCATCTGGAGGACTATAAGCATATCCTGATTCAATTTCTCTTTTTGCATAAACAGACAAAAGTTCCTTTGCAATTTTTTCAGCTTTTTTTCTGGCTTTTTCCTTGGCCTTTGTAAAATCCTTGCCGCCTAAACGGTCAAGGTTTACCTTTGAATGCTCAGCTCCAACATATTTTTGTAAAATGTTTATTCTGTCTACAGGGACATAAAGCCTGTCATTGTCAAAATATTCTACTATTGCAAATTCGCCTTGAATATTTCCTATGTTTATTTTTTCAAGGCCTTTATATTTCCCCAGTCCGTGTTCTGCGTGAACTACAATATCTTCAATATTTAATTCATTAAGTGAATAAATTCTTTCTCCGGCAAGTTTTCTTACCTTTTTTCTTCTTGAATGCCTTACACCAAAAATTTCATTTTCAGTTATTATTGCAATGCCTTCATCTTCAAATGTAAACCCTTCAGCTAATTCTCCTGCTGCTATAAAAGGGTCAAAAATATGAGTTTTTTTCGAAAAATTTTCAAAAGAAAAATCCTTTGCATAAATTTCTGCATCAACTCCGTAAGGTTTAAGTACAGAGGAAAGCCTTTCACACTGGGTTTTTGAAGAACATACAATTAAGGGATGAATATTTTTCCCTTTTTTTTCAAAAATCCATTCTGATAAAGGGGAAAGGGGAAAATCTGATCCTGTTTTTAATTTCAGCCGGGATTTGACAACTGAATTATCATCAATTTTCAAAAAAATGCTTTTTGCTTTGTTTTCACTTCCAGGAAGATTTTTTAAACTGATATTTTTGAATTTAAAAAGTTTTTCTTTTACAATCATTTCTGATTCAAAAAGGTCTTTTGGGTGAAGAATAAAAGTACCTGATTCTATAGCATTGTAATAATTTTCTTCATTTTTTTTAAAAACTTCCTGAAAACTTTCCTCAAATGCTGAAAAATTTGAAAATACAACAACACAATCTTCTGGAAGATAATCTGTAAAATTTGTTTTTGTTTCATAAAAAAGCGGAAGAATGGATTCTATCCCCTGAAAACAGCCTTCATTTTTAATTTTTTCAAGAACAGATTTTACACAATCAACCGAAACTTTTGAATTTGCACCTTTTTTTCTTATTTTAGAAAAAATTGCATCATTTTCACTTTCTGAAAAAACAATTTCACTTACAGGTGCAACAAATACTTCTTTTATATCTTTGATTTTTCTCTGGGTTACCACAGAAAAAATACGGATTGATTCTATCTGATCCCCAAAAAATTCAATTCTTACAGGGTCGTCATATAATGGGGGATAAAAATCAAGGATTCCTCCTCGTACAGCAAAATCACCTGGTTCTTCGACTATAGATGCTCTTGAATAGCCAGACTTTGATAATTTTGATATTATGTCGTCCATTTTTATATCTTCAAAAACCCCATAAATATCAACACTTTCCTCAAGCCTTTTTTGTGGGATTATAAAACGAAGAGCCTCGGCAAAGGGAATAAAAACAACTTTATTGAAAAAACCCTGATAAATTTCAAACAAAAGCTTTATTCTCTTAGAAGCTGTTTCCATATGAAAGGAATCGGACTTGAAAATATCTTGAGTATAGCCCGGGAAAATTCTTATATCATCCTCACTTAAAAAAAATGAGGTATCAAGAGCAAGCCTTTCGCATTCTTCTTCATCCTTTGCAAAAACAAAAACAGGTTTTAACAAAGACCTCTTTATTCTTGATATAATATATCCGCTTGATCCGGAATTTATTCCCGATATTTCAAAACTTTTAAATTCAGCACTTTTTAATTCTTGAGTAAAATCCATTAATTTTTTTCTTGATTTTCATTTAAGTAAACTGTTAAGACAAAAAAATATTTTTTAACAATATTAATTAATTGAAATTAATTTTAAATGTGTTTGAACCTAATCAATTAATTAAAAAACAAAGCTAAAAATATTTGAATTTTTTAAAAATCTTAATATTTAAAGCTGTTTTCTTCTACAATCAATTTTCTTTTTTTTCAAGTGCCTATATTTTAAGCACAAAAAGATAAAAAAGAATAAAAAGATAGCTTGACGAACATTAAATAAAAATATATTTCATCGATCTTTAGGTATTTTGAATTGACAAAACCTGATAATTTTGGAGAATTGCCATGAATAAAGGGAAAATAGAGCATCTCACTAAAATTACTAAAGATATAGTAATCTCCCTTTGCAGAGAAAGCCATAATCCTACAGACGATGGAACAGGTTATGTCAATTCTGTAAAATCAGTTCTTGAAGGTATGAAATCATACTTTGAAAAACAGGGAGAAGGTTTGGAATACCAAAAAATTTATGAAAAAATTTATTCCTTTTCCAAAAGGATATGGATAAAGGACATAACTGAAAACAGACTTAAGGAATCTGATAAGTCTGTTATTGAAAAAGAGGCACTTTATTACGATTATTGTTTTGAACATATTTACAAAAAAGGGGATTTCCCCTTATAAATCTAAAGTCTTGCAGGAATTAAAATTTAGGAGTTTAAATGGCACTGACCAAAAATGACATTATCGAACAGGTTTATGAACTGGGTTTTAGCAAAAAAGATGCATCAGAGCATGTAGAAACCCTTCTTGAAATAATGAAAAGAAGCCTTGAAAGCGGAGAAGATATTTTAATCTCAGGATTTGGTAAATTCTGTCTCAAGGACAAGGATGCAAGAAGAGGAAGGAATCCTGCGACTGGGAAAGATTTAATGCTCAGGCCAAGAAAAATTGTTACATTCAAGTGTTCAGGCAAACTAAGAGATAAAATCAACTAATTAAAAGTTGAAAATAAAAAACGGAATTTATTTATAAAGAATTCCGTTTTTTATTTCAAAATTGATAAATTATTATCTAAAACTGCTGAATAAAAAAATTTTTCCAGTTTTGGTGCAAAATTCAAATTTTAATACTTAAAAATCCTTTAAGTATCCTAAAGGTTAAATTTTTCGTCTTCCTTGAACTGAACAAAAAATTCTCGTTTTCGGCCAATCACTAAATCAGCAAATCCTCAATGAATCAAGCTTATTATATTTAAAAATATGAAACCCTGCCGGCTTTCCAATTTTGCTGCATCTTATGCTTTAAATTGCATCACGCATAGCAAAGCAAAAGCCTGATACAATTTGCCGTTATATTCAGCAAATTTGAAAATCGCTCAATTCAGGTTAAAATTATTCTGGAAAAATAAATCCTTTGGCCTTCATTTCATTTTCTGTGAGCTCTTCAAGTTCATGGGGAAGAACAATCCACTGGTGGGATTCAAAGGTCTTATAATATTCATCTGGAACCATGTCTGCAATTCTATTTTCTGGTTTGTAATATAGAGCTGCCATTGTAAGAGAAACATTTTTTTTATCAATTTTTTCAAGCAGCTTTTTTTTCACAGCTTCAAAGGTTTTTCCCCTGTCAAATATATCATCAATTACAATTATTCTAGTTCCATCTTCAATCTGACGCATTACACCTTCAATATTGTCAACAAGAACTTCATCTGATGCCTCATAAACACCTTTGTATGACTGTGCCTGAATAGTTGCATACTTTTTTTTTGTTTTTGTAAGGACAGCAAAAACCTCCTGAATATAAACCGAAACCTGGGCTCCTCCCCTTGTAACGCCTACAAAGAGGTCAAAATCAAGATTTTTTTTAAAAAGTTTTTTTGCAAATCCCCATGAGTCATTTTCAAGCATTTCAGGTGAAATATAAAATTTTTTTACTTTATCAGACATCAGCTGCTCCAAATATAAAAAGCACCGGCAAAAAAACTGATATTAAATTATTTATTTTTACCGGTGAAAGATTAGAATTATTAAATAGTATTTAAAATTATATCAACAAGAGAAAAAACACCAATAACCCACATGAGAGGATGAATTTTCTTAAAATTCCCTGAAAAAGCACCAAGAATACAGTAGGAAACAAATCCAACAGCAAGTCCCATTGAAATAGAATATGTTAAAGGCATTAAAATCATTGTTAGGAACGCAGGAACACCTGTTTCAAATTTAGCAAAATCTATTATCCCGACATTTTTAAACATAAAAACTCCAACAATTACAAGAGCAGGTGCTGTTGCAAAGGGAGGAACTATTGCAATAAAAGGTGTAAAAAGAAGAGCAAGAAGAAAAAGAAGAGCTGTTACAACACTTGTAAGTCCTGTACGTCCGCCTTCTGCAATACCTGCACCTGATTCAACATATGTTGTTGTTGTGCTTGTTCCAATGAGTGCTCCTGCTATTGTTGCAACAGCATCAGCTTCAAGTACCTGATCTATTTTATCAATACTTCCGTCTTCTTTTACAAGTTTTGCCTCGTATGAACAGGCAAGAATTGTTCCAAGGGAGTCAAAAAGGTCAACAAAAATAAATGAGAATATTGCTCCCCACAAACTCCACTTTAGAGCCCCAATAATATCTAACTGGAAAAAAATCGGCCCTGGAGAAGGAGGTGCTGAAATAAATTTTTCAGGAATTGAAGCATCCCCTGTTATCATTCCAATTACAGTGACTGAAACAATACCAATTAATATGCTTCCTTTAATTTTTAAAACTTCAAGAACTGCAATTATTGCAAGGCCTGCAAGACCTAAAACAACAGGGGTTGTCATTTCTCCAATACTAACAAGAGTTGCAGGATGAGCCACAATAAGCCCCATTCCCTTGAACCCGATAAGTGTTATGAAAAGCCCGATTCCGGCAGCAGTTGCAAGTCTTATTTCCTTTGGAATTGCAAATACTATCCATTTTCTTATTCCAAGAAGAGTGAGAAGAAGAAAAAATACACCTGAAAGAAAAACAACTCCAAGTGCTGTCTGCCAGGTCACCTGCTTTCCTATTACAAGGCTGAAAGCAAAAAAAGCGTTAAGACCCATACCAGGAGCCATTGCAAAAGGAACATTCCCCCAGACTCCGGCAAGCATTGTACCAATAAATGAAGCAAGAATAGTTACAGTAATAAGAGCGCCCTTATCCATTCCTGTTGCAGAAAGAATATCCGGGTTTACAAAAATAATATAGGCCATGGTCAAAAACGTGGTGATACCTGCTATCACTTCCTGTTTTACATTTGTTTCGTGACTTTTAAGCCCGAAATAATTCTCAATAAACTTAAGCATTTCTCCTCCCCTGGAAATAAATATTATTAATTTTTTTAAATATTAAGCCGTTAAGGTTAAATCCAAATAAAAGAATTTTCATACATTTATATATATTTTTTGTCAAAACCAATATCTTGAAAGGAACTTGATTTTAACAAAAAAGTAAAGGATCTGGAATAAATCAATAAAATAATCCTAAAAAATTTATCTAAATTATACACTTCCCTAATAAAAGCTAAATCATAAAAAACTATACATTTATTAAACCGGCAGAAAAAATTATCCGGAGATGAAAAAACATAAAGCTTCAAGGTAAAAATTGAAAACCACATTTAAGACAAATCCAAGTTTCCAGGCAAATAACCCTTCCCCCTCCGGATTATTTTCTATCAAAAAAACACAGCCACAACTTAAAACAAAAGACCTTCCTTTTTTTGGAGATGACTGCACAATTGGAATAGAAAATGAGCTGCAAGCCTCATGTAAAGGCAATTTTAAAGATATTGACATCTGCACTCAGATACTTGAATCTGCTTTTTTTAAAAACATGTCGGAAAAAACTCTAAATAAAGATATTTCTCCTTCATTAATAAAAGGTATTGAAAATCTTTATAAAAAAGAAAATGAAATCTATGAAAACAGTTTTGTCAAATTTCCATTAAAAAAGCTTACTCCATTTGCAAAAGCTGTCTTTTTTTCAGATTTAAGATCAGACAGAAATAACCCAAAATCTGAGTTAAGAAAAGATAAGGAAAATTTTTTCATAAAAAAAAACAATGAAACATTTTTAAGAATTCCAATAAGCTATCTTTTAAAAATTGCTGTTGCAGATTCAATAAGTTTTTCTGAAAAAACCGATGAAACAATAAGACAAACCGGAGAAAAGGTAATGAGAGCATATTTAAATGACAATACCTCTCCAGAGCTTGTTTCATTTTATGTTTCAAAAATGGGAACAGGAAAAGATGCAGGAAAGGGGTTTGTAAAAGAAACACTTAAAAGGCTTTTTCTTACAAACCTTTTAATCCAGTATTCCAATAAAAAGTTTGAGCTTGAAAAATACGGCCAGACAGCAATGATATATTTTGCTTCACACACTCCCTTAAAACAGAAAAAACTAAATGAACTTATTCCTGATTCATTTTACAGAAAACTTTTTATGAGTCCGTGTTTATCAGGATGGAGATTTGGAGAAGAAAAATATCAATACATGTCCCTTTGTCATGAAGTTCTTTCAAGAAGTCAGCTAAATGCCGTAAAAAAGCTTAAAGACTGCCAGATTATTCAGTCAAATCTTGTTGTTCTTCCAAACACCTCAAACACATGCCTTGCAAATAACGGTACTCACATAAGTACCGGAAGCATGAAGCTTACAAAAGCTTTTTTGGAAAAAGATTCTTTATATGATTCAGTTATTGAAAAAAACACAGGGGATCTTGTAACAAAAATATTTGAGCATTTTGTCCCCCTTTTTATAAACACTTATTCCGCATCTCCATACAGAATGGATTTTACTGATTTTCACCCTGAAAAGGCACTTGGATTTCTTCCGCACCAGCTTGACTACACTCATTTGAGAATGTTCTGGAAGAACTGGAAATCAAAAGCAAAAAACTCAATTTTTTCAAGGCACATAACACCTTTTGGCCCTGAATGGCTTGATTTTCTTATCAAAAAAACTTTCAGGTTCAAGGGAGATTTTATACCTGACATAAGACTTCTGGATTATTTTGTATCTGTAATGAGTTCACCTTCATCCCCATGTCTTGACGGACAACCTGGAAACCAGAAAAAACTTCTTGAAGAGGTTTCAAATTCAGGAATATTCAATGAAAAAATGCCCTTATATCTTCTTTTCAGAACAAGAGAATTTGACAAATGCGGTTTTTGCGGATTTGAGGCAAGATTTTATTCAACATTTGAAAATTTTAACGAAGATATGAGATTTGCACAGATTCTCCAGGCTGTCATTACCTCACTTGCATATAAATATATTTTAGAAGAAAAGCTCTGCCACAGAGATATTCCAGACACTGTGTTTACTGAAAGTGAAAGAAGACAGCCTGTATTCTGCGAGGCCGCAGGAATTAATATTTTTTATGTAAAAAAGAATACAACAAATAATTTTTTAAAAAAAATTCTTTCACACATGGAAGACATAAAAACATCTTCAAAATACAAAACATATTTTGAAGTAAAAACAAAAGATTACAAAAACGCTCTTTTAAAAATAATTAAACAGGATGCAAAACAAATAATTAAGGAAGCAGGTCTTGATTTTGCAATAAAAGACCTTGAATCAAGACTAAAAAATGAATCAGAGCTTTCAGCAGCGTCAAAAATGACAAAATCTGTGATGGAAAATTTTAAAAACAAATCCCCAATTAATATCAATGCTAAAGACTTCAATGAGTCAATGGAAGATTATTACAGACACACACTAAGATTAAAACACCTTAAAGAAGCCTATAATGAAGTTTTACAGGAATTAAAAAAACTCGAACTTATTTCTTTTAGAGACAATAAAATTAAAAAAGCTGTTTTTTCAGTATTAAAGAATGAAAGCCCTTATGAGTTTCTGGAAAAAAGGAAAAAAGATTTTTTTGAAAATTCACTTACCCAGTTTGAAATTTCAAAACTTATTTCACTTATGCTTATAGTTTTAAGCACTGATATAAAATCATCAATTTAAAGGTCTGAAATGGAACATTTCTACATAGAAAGAAAAACAGGAAAACCTGTAAAAGAAAAATTTTTTTCAAATTCAATGATAAAATTTTTATATGATCCTTTAAGGGAAAATTACAATTTTCTCTTTAAAATGCTTACAAGCTCAAGAAGCTCAAAGGCTGCGGCTTTTTTTTATTATGACTTTTTACCAGCTCTTAATCCTTTAAAATCGGTAAACGAACTTTTAGATGAATTTTCAATTGAAAAAAGCGAACTTTATCCGGACCTTGAATCATACAAAACCCCAAAATCTGTTTTTGAAAGAAAAATAAATTATTTAACCAAAAGACCAATGCCTGATTCTGATTTTTCCATTGTATCTCCATGTGACTCAAGAATTTCAATTGGAGATGAAAATTCAAACTCTGTTTTTTTTATCAAAAACAAATTTTTTTCAATGGAAGAACTTATAAGCAAAAAAAAATGGTCTGATATTTTTAAGCTTGGAAATTTTGCAGTATTTCGGCTTACACCGGACAAATATCATTATAATCATTGTCCTGTTTCAGGAATTGTTGAAGATTTTTATGAAATTGAAGGTGCAAACCATTCCTGCAATCCCTATGCAGTTCAAAAAATTGAAAAGCCTCTTTCAAAAAATAAGCGTGCAGTAACAATCATAAATACTGATGTTCCAGGCGGAACAAACACAGGAATGGTCGCAATGGTTGAAATTGCAGCACTTATGATTGGAAGGATAATCCAGTGCTTCAGCAGCAATCTTTATGATGAAAACACAGAAATGGAAAAAGGACTTTTTTTAAAAAAAGGCATGCCAAAAAGCAGGTTTGCACCGGGAAGCTCAAGTGTTGTTCTTTTATTTGAAAAAAACAAAGTAAAGTTTGATAAAGACCTTTTGTTTTTTTCAAAGCTAAAAAATATTCCTTCAATTTTTACAAATGACTTTGAAAATCCACTTGTTGAAATTGACTTGAATGTACGCGAACAGATTGCAGTGAAATTATAAAAGGAAATTTATTTAATGGAATTAATTGTTTTTATTTTTATCACAGGAATTATTTCTTTTGTTTTGATGTATGCAGGATTTAAATTTCTTCCACATGAAAAATGGCAGATGATGGGAGCTTATCCTCTAAAAAAGGAAGCTGATGGAAACTGGAGTGCAAGGCCGTTGACATTTTACGGGTTTATCAGCGGATTTGCATACATGGCAGGCGTTTTTATATATCTTCTCCTCTCACTTTCAATTTTAAATGACTTTAAATCTGTTTTTATTGCAGGACTACCAGTCCTTTTTGCCTGTATTCCTGCTTCAAGGCTTATTGCAAGAATTGTTGAAAACAAAAAACATACCTTCACAATAGGAGGAGCATCTTTTTTTGGATTTATAATTGCTCCGTTCTGGTTTTTGATGGCTGAAAAACTTATTTTTCACAATCTTGATTTTCCGGTAATCCCCTTAATGTGTGCAATGATTATTGCCTATGCATTTGGCGAGGGTCTTGGAAGGCTTGCATGCATAAGTTTTGGATGCTGCTACGGAAAAAAGATTGAAGAAACTAATAAATTTTTAAGACCTTTATTTGAAAAATTTAATTTTATATTTACCGGAAATACAAAAAAGGCATCATATGAATCAGACCTTGAAAACTGCTCTCTTGTTCCAATTCAGGGAATAACATCTGTTCTCTATGTTTTTACAGCTCTTTTTTCTGTTTATCTTTTTTTCATGGGATATTTTAAAACAGGATTTATTTTATCTCTTGTAATTACCCAGCTCTGGAGAGCATTTTCTGAAACACTTAGGTTTGACTTCAGAGGAGGATACACTATTCTTTCAACATACCAGATTTTTGCTCTTATATCTGTTTTTTACGGCATAATATTAACTTTAATCCTCCCTGATAAAACCCCTGTGCCTGATTTTACAAAAGGAATTTCAATGGTATGGAACCCTTCAGTTATTATTTTTCTTGAGTCAATTTTTATGTTTACCTTCTGGTATATGGGAAGAAGCGAGGTTACAGGAGCTGAAATCAGATTTTATGTTAAAAAGGAAAATATTTAAGTTTCAAAGCATTATATAACCAGATCAAATCTGCTTTGTTGACAGCTTTGGAATTGTCAATTATAAAACTAGTTAGCATTATACAAGTCTTTAAAATAAATTATTATTAATCAGCTATTAAGTGGAAATAAAAGAAATTATTCAAGCAAGATAAAGGATGGTAAAGAGATATTCGAGTCTTTGTGTTTTGTGCTCGTTGCAAAACTCCCAGCTTAGAATTTAATCCGCTGATATATTTAATACAAGGTTCCCAAGCAGAAGTTTAGGAACCAGCCTGTATTTTTCAAAATAAATAAACTGAAATCTAAACCCGTTCAAAGATCATGTTTTGGAACGCAGCTTCTGATATATTGGTAGTTTTAACAGCACACAATTCCCATTAATTAGCTTGGGAACCAAGCTAACATACAAATGAGGGGGTGCCCCAATGAATAGGCTTATTAAGTTTAATATCTTTGGTTCCTGTAAAGTTTGGATTCTTATCCTAATTGCAGTGCAGATATTTGCAGCAGCAGAAAAACTTTCAGCCAAGACATTTATTTGCAGCCAAAACCCGGACTACTTTTCAAAGCGCTGTACTGTCCACCCTTACGCCATCACCAAGGTTTTGGATGGCAAGGTTGTAAAAGGCCATCTTGTTACATGCCAGTTTAAATCATTTAGCTGCATCAATGGGGTATGCAAGGATAATTACGGGCATTTTGAAGTGCCTTATCCATTTGCTTTGGATAATTATAAAGATTTCTGCAGTCTTCTTTGCACAAATCCCTCGTGTAATGATCCACTTGGATGGCAGTAAGCGAACAAAAACCATAAACGGCACCCACAGTAAGCTGAATGCCGTTTATGATAATTTAAAACGTAATTAAGGTTTTATCATAAAAAATCAGGAAACCTTTTTACCCTTATCCATAAAGCTTCCCATAGTTTTGACAAAGCCTGTAATATCTGAAAGATCAGTAGGTATAACAAGAGAAGTCGATTCCTTTGCAATATTTCCAAATTCAGTAATGTACTGTTCTGCAATTCTTAAGTTTACAGCTTCTGAACCGCCTTCTTCATTTATTGCAGATGCAACAATTCTAAGACTTTCTGATATGGCATTTGCAACC
This sequence comes from Desulforegulaceae bacterium, assembly GCA_034007295.1. Taxonomy (GTDB): domain Bacteria; phylum Desulfobacterota; class Desulfobacteria; order Desulfobacterales; family JACKCP01; genus JACKCP01. The sequence goes on from JAVERC010000021.1 coordinate 47,074, forward strand.
TTTAAAATTTCCTGGGCACGGCCTTCAGCTTCATTTATTCTTTTCTGCATTTCACCTTCTGATATGGAAATTGCTTCCTTTTTCATACCCTCAGCTCTGTTAATTCTTGCCTGCCTGTCACCTTCTGATTCTGCAATTGCAGCTCTTTTATCCCTTTCAGCCTTCATCTGTCTTTCCATTGCGTCTTTTATGCTTTGGGGAGGAAGAATATTTTTCACTTCATATCTTGTGACTTTTACTCCCCATGGATCTGAGGCCTTGTCAACAGCTTCTACAATAGTTCCGTTAATGTTGTCTCTTTCCTCAAATGTCTTATCAAGCTCCATTTTACCGATTACACTTCTCATGGTTGTCTGAGCAAGCTGAATTGAGGCAAATCTGTAATTGTCAATTCCGTATGATGCTTTATTGGCATCAAGAACCTGCATATACAAAATACCGTCAACCTCAACAGAAATATTATCCTTTGTTATGCATGTCTGCGGAGGAACATCTATGGCCTGTTCCTTTAAAGTATGTTTATATGCAACCTTGTCTAGAAAAGGAAAAAGAATATGAAACCCTGCATGAAGTGTTGCTCTGTATTTTCCAAGTCTTTCAACAACAAATGCTTCTTTCTGGGGGATAACTCTTGCTGTTTTAACAACAACAATAACTGCAAAAATAACCAGACCTATTATTATCAGTGAATAGCCTGTCATGTTAACTCCTCTTTTTTAAATGGTTTTACAATAAGTCTTATACTTTTTCTTCCTGTTATTATAACAACTTCACCCTTTTTTATTTCAAAATCTGAATCTGCATCCCAATAAGCTCCACGAAAATTAACCTTCCCGCCTGAAACAGGGATAATATCAGAAGATACAACAGCTTTTCCACCTATTATATCATCTATTTCACCATCTGAGGCCTCCTGCCTGCTTCCACTAAAAATGGCACTTAATTTTTTTCTTAAAAGAAAAAGAAGGATAATTGATAAAGCAAGAAAAATACTGAGCTGAGCATCAAAGCTTATATCAAAAAAAAGACAAATAAGAGCAACTCCCCATGCCCCAAAACCAAAAAAAATTATTATAAAACCAGGCGTTGCAAGCTCTGCAGCAAGCATAAGAAGCCCTGCAAAAAACCAGATTACTTCCGGTTTTAAAAATAAATCAGACATTTTTACTCCAGATTATAAAATTATTTGGTTATAAAATATGCATTTTTGCTTGTAATAAATAGCTTATACAATAAATATGCACCAATTACACTAATTTTGTATTTAATTTCCACAATACCGCAAGAGTCATTAAAGATTAATAAAAATTGTTTGATTTCAAAAATAAAAAATTCTATATATGCTCTTTGTTGATTAAATGAAAAACAAGGGAATTTACCTTATTATGGCGGAATATTACGGACTTGAACAAATTAAACATAACAATGGCAATACAATAGTAACAATAGGCAATTTTGACGGAGTGCACAAAGGCCATCAGGAGCTCATAAAACTTGCTATAACAAAAGGTAAAGAAAAAAATTTAAGAACAATGGCCGTAACTTTTGATCCACATCCCATCAAATGCATAAAACCAGGAGATCATCCGCCAATAATAACCCCACTTGAACAAAAAATTGAATTATTAAGCCAGTTTGGAATTGATGATATTCTTGTGATTAAATTTTCAACTGAATTTGCAAATCTTACCGCTGTAGAGTTTACTGAAAATATTTTAGTAAATATTTTAAAAGTAAAAGGTATTGTTGTTGGAAAAGACTATATGTTTGGTAAAAACCGCAAAGGTAATATTACTTTGTTAAAGGAATATGGAAAAAAGCATGGCTTTGAAGTTTATATTCCTGAATTTGTAAAATTCTCTGACAAACGAATAAGCTCAACTCTCATCAGAAAAGCTGTAATGAGCGGAAAACTTGATGAAGCCAAAACAATGCTTGGAAGATTTTATCAGATCAGGGGAACTGTAGTGCACGGAAGAAACAGGGGAAACAAAATAGGCTTTCCAACAGCAAATCTTGAGCTTATAGATGAATTATGCCCTAAAACAGGAGTTTATGCTGTAATTCCAGAAATAGACGAAGTAAAATACAAAGGTGTTGCAAATATAGGTTACAGCCCAACTTTTGGAGACCACAAATTTACAGTAGAAGTTCATTTACTTGATTTTAAAGAAGACCTTTATGGAAGAAAAATAAAAGTAAACTTTATACAAAGACTTAGAGGCGAAAAAAAATTTTCAGGAATTGATGAGCTTTCACAACAGATTTCAAAGGATGTTTTACAAGCAAAAGAACTTGTAAGCTCAATTATATAAATCAAAATGTATTTTATAATAACAACTTAAATTTTTTTAAAAAATTTCCTCTTCCCATTTCAAATCTTATTTTCTATATTATGACCTAAATTCTGTACCCCATCTAAATTTATGATGAATTCAGAATTTAAAACAGTGATTGGCCGAAAACGAAGATTTTGTTTCAGTTCAGCAAAGACCAAAAATTTAGGATTTATTTGTTGTTTTGAATATTAAATTGTAAATCTCATACAGAAATGGACAAAAAAGGCCGTTTTCGTTCATAAACTAAATAGTGATTGGCCGAAAACGAAAATTTTTTGTTCAGTTCAAGGAAGATAAAAAATTTAACCGCAGGAATACATTGAGTATTTTGAGGATTAAATTTTTAATATGACGCCGAAATGGACAAAAAAGACCGTTTTCGTTCAGCAACTAAATAGCTGAATATTATTTAAAGATTAATTATGGAGCATTAATTATGTCAGTTTTAGATGTTATGATTTATCCCCATCCTATTTTAAGACAAAAACTTGAAGATATTGAAACAATAGATGAGGATTTAAAAAAACTTTCAGAAGATATGGCAGACACTATGTATGAGTCAAGAGGCGTAGGCCTTGCAGCCAATCAGATAAATTCAACAAAAAGGATTATTGTTTTCGATCCTGAAGCAGATGCTGAAAAAAGGAATTATACTGTTCTAATAAATCCTCATATTATTGAAAAAGAAGGAAGCCAAATTTCAAAGGAAGAAGGATGTTTAAGTCTTCCAGAAATCAGGTCTGATGTGAAAAGATATGCAAAAGTCAAAGTCAAAGCCTTAAATCTAGATGGTGAAGAAATTGAAATGGAAGGAACTGATCTTGTAGGAATAATTTTGCAGCATGAAATAGATCATTTGAATGGAACAGTTTTCATAGACAGACTTTCAAGCTTAAAGAAAAAATTTTATCACAAAAAACTTGTTAAACAGGCTAATTAATGGATTGGAAAGATTATAAAATTATTTTTATGGGAACGCCTGAATTTGCCGCAGTTCCATTAAGAGCTCTTAAGAATGAAGGTTTCAATATCTGCCTTGCAGTTACACAGCCTGACAGAAAACAAGGGAGAGGTAAAAAAATATTGCCCCCACCTGTTAAAATGCAGGCTTTAAATCTTGGAATAGAAGTATTCCAGCCGGAAAAAATAAAAGAACCAGAGGCAATGGAAAAAATTAAGTCACTTAATCCAGATTTTCTTATTGTTGCAGCATATGGTCAAATACTTCCCAAAAAATTACTTGAAATTCCAAAATTTGCACCAATAAATATCCATGCATCTATTCTTCCATTTTACAGGGGTGCATCTCCTATTCAGCACGCAATTTTAAATATGGAAAAAGAAACCGGAATTACAACCATGTTTATGGACGAAGGTCTTGATACCGGAGATATCTTACACATTGAAAAAATAAAAATACATGAAAACGATACAGCAGGCAGCCTTCATGACCGCCTAGGCAGTTTAGGTGCCGATGCAATTATTTTCACACTAAAAAATTTTGAAAAAATTAAAAGACAAAAACAGGACAACCGGATTTCAACCTATGCCCCTCTTCTAAAAAAAGAGAACGGTCATTTAAACTGGAAAGAAACAGCAGATAAAATTGACGCAAAAATAAGGGCCTTTGATCCATGGCCGGGAACATTCACTTTTCTTGATAGCGAGAGGCTTAAAATTTTTTCTGTTGAAAAAACATTAAATCCAAGCATAAAAAGCCCAGGAACAATAATTAAGGCGGATGAACCAGACCTTATAGTTTCAACTGGAAATTATGATTTAATAATCAAAGAAATCCAGCCTGCAGGTAAAAAGAAAATGAGTGCCGCTCAGTTTTTGAAAGGTTATAATATCAGACAGGGAGCAGTGCTTAATTGATAATTAAAGAAAATTATAAAAAAAATCCAAGATATCTTGCAGTATATCTTCTTACTCTTATCGAAACAAAGAATCTGATATTAGATTCACTTGTAAACGACCATGACAATACCATTAACCAAATGAATCCAAAGGATAAAAGTCTTTTTTTTAATATTTTATACGGAGTTTTAAGAAAACGTGGCAACCTTGATAAAATAATTGCAAGAAATTCAGATAAAAATCTTAACAAAATTGATGTTCCAGTCCTAAATGCATTAAGAACTGGAATTTACCAGATGGTGTATTTAGAAAAAATACCTGTAAGTGCAGCAGTAAATACAAGTGTTGAGATTGTAAAGTCGGGTGGATTTAAAAGTGCTTCAGGATTTGTCAACGGAGTTTTAAGAAATTTTTCAAGGGACTTTGACCGTCAGAAATATTTTAAATATGAAAAAAATTCAGCTGATTTTCCAAAATGGATGACAAAACGCTGGGAAAAAAGATTTGGCAAAAAAATTACTGAAGATTTATGTACTTTTTATAATGAAGTTCCACCAATAACATTAAGAGTCAATACAGTTAAAACCACAAAAAAAGATTTGTGCGAGCTTTTAGCCCCTGCTGCTGAAAATATATGGCAGGATATTTCAGGAAAAGATTCAATTTCAATTGTAAAACCAAAATTTCCTGTAAATAAGCTTCCGGGATTTAAAAAAGGTTTTTTTCAGGTACAGGACTCAGGGGCTCAATTTGTAACGACTCTTCTTGATCCTAAACCAGATGAAAATATAATGGATGCATGTGCAGGTTTTGGAGGAAAAACAGGCCATATTGTTCAGCTTACAAAAGGAAAGGCAAAAATAACTGCTGCTGATTCAAATAAAGCAAAGCTTGAAGCCTTAAAGGAAGAAATGTTAAGACTTGGATTCAGCAACTCAGTAAAAACAACAGTTATTGATCTCACAAAGAGTTCTCAGAAAATTCAGTCAGGATATTTTGATAAAATTCTTATTGACGCTCCTTGCTCAGGACTTGGAGTTTTAAGAAGAAACCCTGATACAAAATGGAAAAGAACTGTAAAAGATATTCATGAATGTGCTAAAATCCAGAAAATTATTTTAAAAAACACATCTTCTCTTTTAAAAAAAGGCGGTCTTCTGCTCTATTGTGTGTGCTCATTTGAACCTGAAGAAACAACAGAAGTAATAAACGAATTTCTTGAATTAAACAAAGACTTTAAAAGAGTTGATTTAAGCTTAAAAAGCATTGAATTTATTGACGAAAACAAAGATGTTGCAATTTTCCCTCACACTTCAAATACAGACGGTTTTTTTGCATCACTTCTTGTAAAGGACAAAAAAATATAGATTATGATTTTTAAAGTAATCAGATTTTTTATTCTATTAGCAATCTTTACTATAATTACAGGAGTTTTTGCTTTTGTAACGATTCATTATCTGATTAAAAACCAGCCTGAAATAATTGTGCCTGATTTTACAGGAAAAGATGTGGAATACTGTACAAAACAAATTGAATCTGTTTCTCTTATACCTAGAATAAAAAGCTTTGAATTTAGTCAGGTGATTCCCTCAAACCATATAATTGCACAAATACCAAAGGCTGGTGAAACAGTAAAAAAAGGACGAGATATCCATCTCACAATATCAAGAGGCAAAAAAACCGATTTAATGCCTTTTTTATATGGCAGACACATTGACGATGCAAAAATCGAAATATTTAAAAGTGGACTTAAACTTGATCATATTTCCTACAGTCATCATGAAAAAATTTCTAAATATCATATAATTGCATCTTCCCCTTCCCAGGGAGTATTTACAAAGTCAGGAACAAAGGTTTCACTTCTTGTAAGCCTTGGCCAAAAACCAAAAGAATACATAATGCCTGACATTATAGGCATGACAATTGAAGAGGCTGAAAATGAAATAGCTAAAAAAAATCTTTTGATAGATAAAATTGAAACTATTTTTTCTCCAGACCATAAACAGTCTGTAATTTTATCCCAAACGCCTAGATATGGAGTCAGGGTAAAGGAAAAAGACAAGGTAAGTCTTGTAATAAACCACATGGATACCCCTTCAATAATTTCTCCTGTAATTGGTTCAAATATGTTTTTTTACAAGCTTCCTCCCGGGGTTTTAAAATCTCATATTAAAACTGAACTTGAAATTTACAACAGAAAATTTGTTATCCATGAAGGGTATTTCAGTCCTGAAGAAAAAATTATAATTGCAGTTCCATTTGATCAGGATGCAGTTGTGACAATATTTAGAGACAAAGAGTTTGTTGAGGAAAAAACATTTAAAGCTTTTCAAAAAAACAGACAAAATAAATTTTTAACTGATTTTAATAACCTCCCTGGTTATTTTTAAAAATTTTAAGGAATTATTTATGGATAAAATTATTGCTCCCTCAATTCTTTCTGCTGATTTTTCAATTCTTGGCAAAGAAATTTCAGAGGTTGAAAAAGCAGGTGCAGGCTGGATTCATATTGATGTAATGGACGGACAATTTGTTCCAAATATAACCTATGGTTCAATTATTGTTAAAACCTGCAGAAAGCTAACAAAGATTCCATTAGATGTGCATCTTATGATAGAAAAACCTGAAAAGCATATTGAAGAATTTGCAAAAAGCGGTGCAGACTATATTTCTGTTCATGCTGAAACATGCCCACATCTCCACAGAGTTGTTCAGCAGATCAGGGAGCAGAATGTTAAGGCTGGAGTTGCCTTAAATCCATCAACAGACCCGGATGTTTTAAAATGGGTTATTGAAGAACTTGACTTTGTTCTTGTTATGAGTGTCAACCCTGGTTTTGGCGGACAGAAATTCATAAAAAACTCCATAGAGAAAATAAAAATCATAAAAAAAATGATTGATGATAAAAACCTTAAAACAAAAATTCAGGTTGACGGGGGAGTAAATTCCAGCACAATTAAAGATATTTCCCTTGCAGGTACTGATATATTTGTTGCAGGTTCTGCAATTTTTGGCAAAGACAATTATAAAAAAGAAATTGATGAACTAAAACTTCTTGCAGGTTAATAATGAAAAAAATTCTTGTAATAAACGGCCCGAATCTCAACATGCTTGGAAAAAGAGAGCCTGAAATTTACGGCTCTAAAACCCTTGATGAAATAAATACTGAGCTTTCACAAAAAGCTCTGGATCTTGGAATTGAAATTTCATTTTTCCAGTCAAACTCTGAAGGCGAAATTGTTTCAAAATTAAACCATGAATTTCAAAAAATTGACGGCCTGATTATAAATGCAGCAGCCTACACTCATACAAGCATTGCCATAAGAGATGCTGTTTCCATGCACAAGATTCCGGTTTGTGAGGTTCATCTTTCAAATATTTATCAAAGGGAAGAATTCCGCCACAAGTCATATCTTTCAGATATTGCAGCCGGAGTTATCTGCGGTTTTGGGGATATGGTCTATTTTCTTGCTCTTCAGGCACTGGCACAAATAATTAAATCATGACCAAAAATACATTTTTAAACCTTCCTGATGAAAAAAGGGAAAAAATAATAGCTGTTTCTACAAATGAATTTGCTGCAAAAGGCTACAGGGGAGCAAGCATAAACTCCATTGTAAAAAAACTTAAAATTGCAAAAGGTTCAATTTTTTCTTATTTTGGAGACAAGGAAGGTCTTTTTTTACATATATTCAAGTTTGCAGTTGAAAAGGTAAAAGATTATTTAAGAGATGTAAGGGAAAATACAAAAGATCAAAATATTTTTGAAAGACTGAAAAAAATTCTTCAGGCAGGTGTTGATTTTACAGACAAACATCCAAATATTTACAGAATTTATATTCGCATGCTTTTAAATTCAGATATTCCTTTAAGAGAAGATATGCAGAAATCAATAAGGGAATATGCCCATGAATTTTTATGCGAGCTTCTTTATGATGCAAAAGAAAAAAATGAAATAAGAAAAGATTTAGACATAAAAATTGCAGCCTTTACAATTGAAGCAGTTATGGACAGATTTTTACAGACAAGAATTCTTCCATTTTTAGATCCGGGAGCTGATATATATCTAGCGGACAAAAAAAAATGTGAAGAACTGATTGATGAAATAATTTCAATTTTAAAAAACGGTCTTTAAAATGTTTGGTAAAATTCTTATTGTTTCAGCTGTTTTTGATGAAATAAAATTTATTCTAAAGCATCTTGAAAAAGACGAATCAATAATCAAGAATGCCATGATTATTGAAAAGGGAAAAATTGCAGGAAAAAATACAGACATTTTAGTGTCTGGTCCGGGCATTTTAAATTCAGTTCATTCTCTTACAGTTTATCTTGAAAACAATGAAAAACCTGACCTGATTATTCAGACCGGGTGTGCCGGCGGTTTTATTCAAAAAAATATATCCCTTGGTGATATTGGAATTGCATCTAGTGAAACCTATCTTCACCTTGGAGTTGAAAATCCTCAAAACCGTATTATTCCCTCTCCACTGCCCTTTTCCCTTACAAAGGGAAGTTCAATCTCAAATATTTTTAAAACCAATGAAAAAATAAACCTTGAAATTCTTGATATAATCAGAACAAAAACAGTCTACAATGCTGATATTTACCCTTTTCTGACTGTTTCAGAGGTTACTTCCACAAGAGAAAAAGCCAAGATTTTATTTGAAAATTATTGTGCAGGAATGGAAAACATGGAAGGTGCTGGTTCAGCATATGTATCTTTTTTATATGAAATTCCATTTATTGAAATAAGATCTGCAAGCAATGAAACAGGTGAAAGAAACAAATTTAAGTGGGATTTTCACAAGGCTTTTTCAAATTCGTGTGACTGTGTTTTTAATATTTTGAAAAATATTTAATAAATACCTGTAATAAATCATTATTAGTAATTAGCATACTCACCGAGTATTGTATTTTTACTTTCAATTTGACAAAATATTAAAATTTATTTATGAGTAATAATTATATACAAAAAATAAAAGATTTTTATGAATAATATACTTTCAGGAATAATAACATCAAAGCTCAAAATAAAAATGATAATCAGATTCTTTATGAATCCTGAATCAAGTGCATATTTAAGAGAGCTTTCCAATGAGTTTGATGTTTCTTCCAATGCTGTAAGAACAGAGCTTAACCAGTTCACAGAAAGCGGACTTATAAAATCTGAAAAAGACGGCAGGAAAGTTTTATATAAAGCAAATAAAAGCCACCCTCTTTTCCCTGAACTTTCATCCATGACTAAAAAAGTAATGGGAATAGACAAAGTTATTGAAAGCATAATAACAAGGCTTGGCAAACTTGAACTTGCATATTTACTCGATGACTATGCCATTGGAAAAGACAGCGGAATAATTGACCTTCTTCTTATTGGTAATATAGACAATTTTCATTTGCATGATTTGACCAAAAAAACTGAACGATATTTGAATCGAAAAATAAGACATCTGGTGCTTGAAAAAAATGAATTCGAAAAATTCAAAAACAAACTTGAAGAAAGACCGCATCTTTTGATCTGGCAGTCACCAGAAAACTAAATTTTATTATTTTTTCAATAAGTTACCTGTAAATGCAACTTAAAGAGCGGAGCTGTGCCTTAGCTATATAGAACCAAATCTACAGTCAAAATCAAAGAATAATTATGTTAGTAAAAACAGTCCCATTATATTAAGGAAGTTAATATGTAGAATTTATTACAACGACAAATGGACTTATCTTGAAAAAACACCGCTTGACAAATACCAATTTTATACTTCCCAAATAAATTATTGAACTTTTCTTCAGGAAATAAAATATCTAAAACGGACAAAAAATGCCAAATAATCACGACGATTTTTTTAAAAAACTATTTTCATACAAAGAACATGCAAGAGATTTTACAAAGGGATTTCTGCCTCAGG
>JAVERC010000057.1:0-17985 GCA_034007295.1 Desulforegulaceae bacterium
GCCAGCCTGAATTCCTTTCAAGGCTTTTTCAAAATCAAAATTTGTTTTTTCTTCATACATGTCAGCTCTCCTTTTTTACTGAATATATCAGTTTTTAGTTTACTGACACAGAATTTTGAACATCCTCAGCTTGTCCGTTTTGGAAGCATTTAATTTTTGAACCTTTTACGGCGTCTCGCCGGCTGGCCGGTGAAGCACACGTTGGGTACCTGATCGAGAATTCAATCTGACCACCTCTCAACTATGGATCAAAGTGCAAGACAAACCTTTTTGATCTAAAGCTATTAAGACCTAAATCGTTTGTCTCTCAAATATAGGTCAAAATGCAAGACAAACCTTTTTGATCTAAAGCTATTAAGACCTAAATCGTTTGTCTCTCAAATATGGATCAAATTGAAAGACAAACGATTTTAATCTGAATCTATTAAAATCCATCCATATTGACTATAAAATTTTTAAATATATTGACATCAATTCATTTTGTATTTAATATATTCAAAAATAATAACGTCAAAATAACAGAGAGCAATATATGGAACATAGTTTAGAAAATGCAGTCAACTATCATTACGACAAATTCCCACCAAAGGATTTGGATTATGCACAATTTGTGGAGCCTTTAATAAAAGCGACTGATGCAGTGGCTCGATATGACCAAATGTTGAAAAATATGCACAACAGCGAAATTCTCTTGGCTCCGTTACGGAATCAAGAGGCTGTAATTTCATCAAGAATGGAAGGTACGATAAGTACCATGGATGAAATTCTTAAATATGAAGCTGACCATGACGCTGAAACAGGGGACGCTGCAAAAGTAAGATCTGAAGTAATCGAAACCATCCTTTATCAAAGAGCCTTGATGGCTGCTCAAAAAGCTATGACTGATGGGTATCCACTATCCCAATCATTCATTAAAGGCATCCATCAGCGTTTACTGTCTTTTGGTCGGGGTGCTTCTAAATCACCAGGTCAGTTAAAGAACGAACAAAATTATTTGGCAGATAAGTTTAAAAAAAAAATATTATTTATCCCTATAAGTCCTGAAAAACTCCAAGAAGGATTAGATAAATTATTTCAATATATAGAACAAAGTACACACCCTGCACTGGTAAAAACGGGTATTGCTCATATTGAATTTGAGGCATTGCATCCTTTTAAAGATGGTAATGGTCGCATTGGTCGTATGTTGATTACATTAATGATGTGGTCTTCGGGCATAATATCTGCACCCCACTTTTATATAAGTGGGTACTTGGAAGATAATAAAAATCTTTATATTGACACAATGCGAAAAGTATCTGGCCATGGGGATTGGGAAAGCTGGTGTGGTTTTTTTCTTGAAGCTGTTGAAAAACAAGCTATTAGAAATCTTTCTATTGCAGAGGATATACGGACACTTTACGAAGAGATGAAGATTGTATTTTCAGATGTTCTTTCTTCTAAATGGAGTGTCAATGCATTGGATTTTGTGTTTACAAATCCAGTATTTAGAAATAACAAATTTACAACTAAAAGTGGTATCCCTACAGCAAGTGCAGCAAGATTTGCCAGGGTTTTATTAGATAAAAATCTTATCCTTACAATAGAAGAAGCATCTGGTAGAAGGCCTGCATTATACTCTTTTGAACCTTTAATGAAGCTTGTGAGAGTATAAATTACCGAACCAATATCAACTAAAAATTACAGTGGTAAATTTATGGTTAGAATTCCACCTGAAATTCACCGTTCGCTTGCAATAAAAGCTGCTGAAGCAGGAGTTAGTCTTAATAGACTCGCAAGCTCTAAACTTAGTCAATAATAAATAATAACCCTGATTGCTCATTTTTAATAATAAAAAAAACCTGACTACTCGATTAAACAAGATTAAATTTTTAAAATTTACCGTCCAAGATCCTTACCAGAGCATCAGGAATTTTTTCAATAAGTTCAGCTACCTGGGTTGCAGGAGTTGGACAGGTAAGCTCTGCAATAATCCTGTTGCAGATGCAAGACATTTCACCTGCCTTTACAAAGTCAAAACCAGCACCCACAAGTGATGTTAAAACCCCTGTTATTGTATCTCCTGTTCCTCCTATTGCCTCCATTGCATCAAAGGAAGGTGAATTAACTGTTTTAATAATTTCTCCGTTTTTTACTATATAATCTGTTTTACCTTTAACTATTAAATTTTTTGCAGCATTTTCATGCTTGTATGCTCTTTTTACAAGTGATGGCAAATCCTCATCCGTTGAAAGGATAAATCCCCTTGTATAAAAGGGATGGGGTGCAAGCTCATCTGCAAGAAATGCAAGTTCTCCTGCATCCGGGGTGAAAAAATCATAGGAAAGGGCCTGTCCGCTCATTTTTGCTGCATACATAAATCCTGCATCTGCAATAAGAACAGGCCTTTTTTTCATATCTTCCACTGCAAAAAGAACCTTGTTGTGCCAGTCAACATCAGGCTGAAGATAGTGAAAAGTTAAAACATCAAGATCAAAGGAAGAAAGATTTTTTGTTAAAAACTCATAAAGTTTTCTGCTTCCATAACCTTTTCCTGTGTCTCCAACCAAAAATCCGTAAATTTCAGGACATTTTATGGTTTTTGATGCATTTATTGCAGCAGCCATAAGAGCAGGTGTGCATCTGTTTATTGAAACAGATTGATTTTTTATTTTTATTTCATTTCCTGAAATTTCAATTTTTCCATGAACCAGAGGAAAATTATCATCAGGGACTGTTCCAACTATACCAATCATTTTTTCAAAATCTCCTCATATGCAAGCTGAAGTGCATAACCGCAAAGTGTGTGCCCTAAATCCCTTGGATTTGGTGCTTTTTCAAGTATTTTTCCAGTCATTATTTCAGCAAGATACGGAACATCAGGGCATCCGCCGCCGGAAATATTTACAATTTTCCTGTCGTTTTTGGAAATTGTAATCTTCATATTTGCCGCACGAACCATGAGAAATTCACCAAAATCTTTTGTCTGAAAAAGACTTACAGGTTCTAAAAGCCCTGAACCAACAGGAACAGTTTTTATGGGAAAAATATTATTTTTGGAAAGCTCACGTTTAAGCTCAAGTTCTTCAATTAATGGAAATTCAATTACAAGATCACAACCTGTTCTTATTTCGGGGGGCGGCCCCATAACACTTACTGACCGCCCTGTTTTCTTTAAAATATTTTCAGCTCGGATAACTTCGCTTGTGTTTTCAAAAACCATAATCCCGCGGTCTGCGGATTTTTTTTTAGATTTTATTATTTTTTTGAAAAATCCTATCAAGGCTATTCCTTTGAAGCTTTAATTGTAAAAAGTTCTCCGTCTTCCAAAACCTCTTTTACTTTAAGGCCTTTACTTTGCAAGGCTCTTGACACATTTTCCATTGAAGTCTTAGTATCAACAACTATTTCAAGTTCTTTATCAAAACCTTTTTTAACTGCATTTAAGGTCATAATTACTGGCTGGGGACAGGAAAGTCCTCTTGCATCTACTTTTTCTGACATTTTTTATATCCTCCTATGCATTTTTTCTGCTCATTGTAAAACCAATAAAAAGACATACTGCAAATCCAACAATCACAGCAGCCATTCCATGGGGCCCGATTCCCTTTGGTGAACTTGCAAGGCCGAAATTATGAGCAAAACCAGCTCCAACTATCATTCCCATTACAAATACAGCTGAATCGGTGTCTCCTTCACCTGAAAGAAAAAGCTGCCTGCCAGGACACCCTCCTGCAAGTGCAAATGCAAGTCCTGCAAGAGCCATTCCTGCAAAATTCCAAAAATGCATTGTATGAGATACAGGCTGTCCTTCAAATCCGGGATTGAATTGTCCAAGTACTAAATTGGCAAGAAATGCAAAAATAATTAAACTTGCAAGACCTCCGAAAAGATGGGTTTGGCGAAACAAAATAAGATCCCTTAATGCTCCCATTGTGCAAAAACGGCTTCTTTGTGCAAGAAAGCCTATTCCAAGACCCACAAGAAGAGAAACAATCAATGGAGCATGCATGGCTCCGGGCCCTTTAAGGCTGTAAAAAAGAACTCCGCTTTTATCACTTCCATCAACCTGAGGATAAATAAGCATGAGAGCAAGTAGGCCAAGCATAAATAAAGGAAGAATCCATGCTGCTCCGCTGTTTGTTTTCTGGGTTCTTCCTAAATTGTATCCGTTTTTTAAAAAAAGAGTTCCAATATAAACACCTGCTGCAAGTCCAAGAAGACCTAAAACTGCATTAAAGTCTCCCCCTGCAAGTCTCAATGCCGCACGCCAGGGACATCCAAGAAATACAAGAGCACCTATCATTGCAAACACACCAAGAAAAAATCTGATTATTGGAGCTGATCCTGTTCTTGGACGAAATTCCTTAAACATATATGCAGCTGCCATTGAACCAAGAACAAAACCTATTATCTCAGGCCTTATGTACTGGACAACACCTGCTCTGTGAAATCCAAGAGCTCCCGAAATATCCCTTTCAAAACAGGCAACACAAATACCCATATTTCCCGGGTTTCCAAATTTTTGAAGAAGTGCTGCAAAAATTCCAATTACAGCTCCAACTCCTATTACTCCCCATTTTAAGGCAAAAAAATTTTTCCCCTGCATTAATCTCCTCCTTGAATTTTGGTCTGATAAACAAAAATTTTATAATTTCTAAAAATTTCTAATTTTGTGCTGAAATAAAAATGCTGGTTTTCAAAATTTCACTATTTGAAAAACCAATAAATATTTAAAAAAATATTTAATTTACGGGAATTAAAGGTAAGCTTATGGCTTATGTCAAATACGTAAATTCTATTAATTTTTTAAAACCAATAGAATTTTTTAATAATCCAGCTTTTAGTTTTTTTAAGTTTTTAAAATCACAAATAAAAAATAAATTTTCAGTCTATATTTACTTGCATATAAGATGATTTTAGTTTTTTATATAATTTACTTACTTCACTTTTTTACTTTTTAATTAAATTTCAGGAGAAAAAAATGAGCTTTTTTAAAAAATTTTTAAAACCCATCTGTATTTTACTTGTTTTAATAATTTATTCATTACCCTGCCTTGCTGACGAAATTACAGACTCAATAAACGAAGGCCTTGAATATTATAAAAGCGGTGACTTCACAAGTTCGGTTTCATCCCTTAGATACGCAACCCAGCTTATTCAGCAGAAAAAAGGGGAAAGCCTTGAAACCATTCTTCCAGAAGCACTTCCCGGATGGACATCTAATCCTGCAACTTCAAATGCTGCAGCAGGCGAATTTTTTGGCGGAGGCCTTTCAGCTGAAAAATCATACAACAAAGAAAACAGTTCAATAAGCATTCAAATTCTTGCAGATTCTCCAATGATGCAGGGTGTTATGATGATGATTTCAAATCCAATGCTTGTTTCATCTGACGGAGGCAAACTAAAAAAAATAAAAAATCAAAAAGCAGTTGTAAGATACAATGAAATGAACAAAGGCGGAGAAATTCAAATTGTTGTTGTAAACCGTTTTCTTGTTACAATAAGCGGAAACAGTGTAACAGAAGATGAACTTGTTGAATATGCAATGGCAGTCAATTATCTTAAACTGTCAAGACTTCCTTAAAAATCAAATTAATGATTGGCAAAAACAAGGATTTTTTTGTTCAAGGAAGACTAAAAATTTAACCTTTAGAATAAATTTAGTTTCTTGAGGATTAAATTTTAAATCTAACGTCAAATGGACAAAAACCGTTTTCCTTCAGCAGCAAATTAAGCAGCAGTTGAAAAAAACAATCTTTGTTTCAGGTCATCAATAAATATTTTAAAACCGTTTTTGCAGAATTTACTTTTTTTGCAAAAACGGTTTTTTTATTTTTGCATGAAAAAATTTTTTACCTGATATTAAAAATTTTAAATTTTTCTTGATTCAATTTTATTTTATTGATATTGGTTGGACCAATTAAGAGGTTTTTATGACAGAAAAAATATATGAAAAAATAGCATCAGAAATTGAAAGCCTTATTTCAAGCAAAATTCTAAAGCCAGGAGACAAAATCCCTGCTGAAAGAAAACTTGCAAAGGATTTTAATGTATCAAGAAACACAATAAGAGAAGCAGTTAAAATTCTTGCGGAAAAACAAGCAGTTTTCACTAAAACAGGTTCAGGCACTTTTGTTTCTCAAAATGCAGCACAAACCATTTCAAAGGCACTTGAAGACTCTTTTGGAAAAAGAAAAAAACGGCTTAAT
Organism: Desulforegulaceae bacterium; assembly: GCA_034007295.1. Lineage (GTDB taxonomy): Bacteria > Desulfobacterota > Desulfobacteria > Desulfobacterales > JACKCP01 > JACKCP01. The sequence continues at coordinate 6,192 of JAVERC010000057.1, forward strand.
GAAATAATTGAGCTTAGGCAAATAATTGAACCTGGAACTGCTGCTCTTGCTGCTGAAAAAATAACACAAAAGCAGATTGAAAAACTTGTTGAAATTATTCAAGAACAGGAAAAAAATTCTGGTTCAAAATTAACTTTTGGAAAACTTGATGAACTTTTCCACAAAACAATTGCAAAAGCTTCTTCAAATTCTGTAATTTTAAGCCTTTATGACAAATTTACAGATATAATTTCTGAAACAAGGGTAGAAAATCTCATAAGTTCTGAGCGAATAAAAAATTCAATTATTCTCCATAAAAAACTGCTTGATGCAATAAAAAACAAAGATTCAAAAAAAGCATTTGAACTTATGGAGGAACACATGAAAGAAATAAAAGAATCACTAAAAATATAAAGGACTTAAATCATGACATCGTTTTTGCTTTACATGGCGCTTGGAAGTATTGCAGGACTTCTTGCAGGACTTTTGGGAATCGGCGGAGGACTTATCATAGTTCCTGTTCTTACAATAATGTTTACATCATTTGGATTAAACGAAGCCTATATTCTGCATATGGCTCTTGGAACTTCACTTACAAGCATTATTTTCACATCCATATCAAGCATGGCAGCCCACCACAAAAGAGAGGCTGTAATCTGGCCGACTGTATTTAAAATAACCCCTGGGATTCTTGCCGGAACTTTTTCAGGTGCCTGGCTTGCATCAATGCTTTCAACAAATTTTTTAAAAATTTTTTTCAGTGTTTTTCTATTTTATGTGGCAACTCAAATGCTGCTTGGAATTAAACCAAAACCTGCTAGAACCCTTCCAAAAGCACCTGGAATGTTTGCTGCCGGCTCAATAATTGGAATTTTTTCAAGTCTTGTCGGAATTGGCGGAGGATCACTTTCAGTTCCTTTTCTGATCTGGTGCAATACCAAAATGCACAAGGCAATTGGAACATCTGCTGCAATAGGTTTTCCAATAGCAATTGCTGGTGCTGCTGGATATATAACTACTGGACTTGGGATTAAAGGCCTTCCGGAATACAGCCTTGGATTTGTAAATCTTACAGCACTTCTTGGAATTGTAATTGCAAGCATGGCATTTGCACCCCTTGGAGCAAAACTTGCACACAGCCTTCCTGTTGACAAACTGAAAAAAATCTTTGCAGGTCTTTTGTATATTCTTGGTGCAAGAATGATGATTTCTTTATTTTGATAAAAACTAAAAAATTAAACATTTTTGTCTGCCTATAAAATTAATGGCAGACAAATATTAAAAGCATTTTTCCTCAATATTATTTAATGAACAAAACTGCTTTTTTTACAATTTCGTTATCAAATCTTAAATTTAATCTTAAAATAATATAACTCTTTAGCGATAAACTGAGAAAAAATTAGTTTCCTACTAAAAAGATGCTGTCTTTGGCCAATTACAGAATCATTAGATAATTAATCCCCAATTTTTTATATATTAAGCCCTACAGAAAATCTTGTATAAGATTATTCTTTAATGCATAATAAAAATGATTAATCTTTTAATTAGTTGCTGAACGGAAACGGCTTTTTTTGTCACTTCTAAACTCAGATTCAAAATTTAATCCTCAAAATACTTAATGTATCCTAAAGGTTAAATTTTTCATCTTCCTTGAACTGAACAAAAATTCCTGTTTTCAGCTAATCACTAATTAATTCTAAAAATTCTGCACATTAAAAATTTTCCCAATAATTATGGGAGGCTGTCATGTTTTACAAACATTTGAAACCCTTTATCTTTATACTCATAAGCCTTTTTATTCTTTGCTCCTGTGAAAAAAAAGAAATTTTAATCGGCTTTTCAGGAGAATTAACAGGCATAAACTCGGATCTTGGCATTCATGGAAGAAATGGTGCAGCTCTTGCAATTGAAGAAATAAACAATTCAGGAGGAATTAACGGCAAAAAATTAAGTCTCTTAGTAAAAGATGATGAAGGAAAGCCGGAAAAAGCAAAACAAACAGACAAAGAACTTATCAAAGAAGGTGTAACAGCTATCATAGGCCATATGACCTCATCTCAAACCATGGCTGCATTACCTGAAATTGAAAAATCAGATGTCATTTTATTAAGCCCCACAACTTCTACCCCACTTCTTTCAGAAAAAAAAGATAAGTTCTTCAGGATTCAGGGAAGTTCGGAATTTAGTGCTTGTGCTCTTGGCAGTTTTGCATCCCAAAATTTTGACATAAAAAATTTCCTTATACTCAAAACAGAAGACAACAAAAATTTTACAGAACCATATCAAAAAAATTTTTTAAAATGTTTTGCTAAAAACAATACCCCAATTACACATAAAACCATTCCACTAGAAATTGAGCAGGTAAAAGATTTTCTAATAAATATTTATTCTAAAAAAGATTATCAGGGAATTTTAATTATAACGTCTGCAAGAAGAACAACTGTAATTGCTCAAGTTCTATATCAAATGGAAAAAAAGCCTTTATTGTTTATAAGCAGCTGGGGTGCAACCGAGGCTTTGGTAAGACACGGTGGAAAATCGGTTGAAAATGCCTATCTTGCCAAAACCGGATTTACAGAGAAAACCAGAAAAGATTATAAAAATTTTTTGGAAAAATACATAGCCCGTTTTGGAAAAGTCCCCTCATTTTCAGCAGAGCAAGGATATTTGTCAGTAAAAATTTTAGCACTGGCATTAGAAAAAACAAAAGGTAAAAAACAAGGCCTTGAAAATGCAATTACCAATATAAAAAATTATAATAGCTTTCAGGGGAATTTAACAATTGATGAATTTGGAGACACAATCCTTCCAGTAAGTATTGTTCAGGTAAAAAATGGGAAATTAGATAAAATTTTGGAAATCGAGCCAAAAAGGAATTTTTTAAAGTGAAAAAACTTTCATCAATTATAAATGCATTTTTAATCAAATGGCTTCTTATTCCGGCAATAGTTTTTACAATTTTTTTTTCCACTTTCTGGATCTGCATAGAATTTAAGGAAATAAAACAATTACAACTCTATCACACAAAAAATATCAGTCAGCATGTAAAAGCCTATTTATCAAATTGCAGCGACAACATAAGCCATGCTGAATTTCACCTTGACAACCCCTATTTTGTCGCAAAAAAATTACAGGAGGTTGCAGGATCACATTTATCGTTTAATGCAATCTGTCTTTTAGACAAAAATATGAGAACAATTAAGTCTGTTCCAGAATACTCATTTAAGGGTGATTTTACAGGACTGATAAATCAAAAAAATACAAACCATACTTTTTTTCTCAGCTCTCCATATTATTCCATTCAAAAAAGCAAAACTACAGTTGCAATGCTCAAAAAGACCGACAAATATAATGGATTTATTTTGGCAGAGCTAAATTTATCAGGTCTTGATGATTATATAAAATCACTAACAGATTCAATAAAAAAAGGCTCTGTTTTTATTACAGATTCATATGGAAACCTTATTTCTCATTCCAATAGTAAACTTGTAAATTCCCAGGAAAATTTTGCAAATATGAAAATAATTAAAAGGCTGAAAAACAAAAAATCAGTCTCAGGTTTTTTTTTGGAAAAAAACGACTTAAAACTTATGAGCTGTGCAAAAATAAATTCTGCTGAATGGATTGTAGTTTTAGAACAAGATGCCATTACAATATTTAATCCTGTTATTATTTCTGGATTTTCATTTCTTTGTGCTGTTTTTATTTTATTTTTTTTATTTATTTTTCTTTTAAATAAAAGACTTTACAAATCTGTTGTTCTTCCAGTTTCAGATTTTGCAAAAAAAATTGATCTTATAAAAAAATCAAATGGACATTTAATTAAAATATCAGAAACCAAAAGCCTGGAAAGTGAACCTTTTCTTGAGCTTTATCACTTAAATAAAAGCTTTTCAAAAATGCATGAAATCTTGGCTAAAAGAGAAAATGCTTTAAAAGAGAGTGAAGAAAAATACAAATCCATTGTTGAAGACAACCCAAGCCTTATATGTGCTTTTTTACCTGACGCAACAATAACCTTTGCAAACAACGCTTATTGCAAATATTTCAATAAAACAAGAGAAGAACTTACAGGAACAAATTTTCTTGAGCTTCTGCCTGAAAATGACAGACAAACTGCTTTAAAAAATCTTTCTCTTCTTACTTTTGATTCACCTATAAATGAAACCGAGCACCATGTAATAGACTCAAATGGAAAATTAAGATGGCATAGATGGATTGATCGGGCAATTTTTGACAATAATAAAAAACTAATAAGTTTCCAGTCCATAGGTGAAGATATAACAGAAAAAAAAATAGACGAGGAAAATCTTGCAGCAGAACGAGAAAGGCTTGCAGTAACATTAAGAAGTATTGGAGATGGAGTAATAACAACTGATACACAAGGAAAAATAGTCCTTCTTAATAAAGTGGCAGAAAGCCTTACCGGCTGGAATCTGCAGGAAGCAAAAGGAAAAAATCTAACAGATGTATTTAATATAATAAATGAAGAAACAGGTGTTCCCCATGAAAATCCTGTTGAAAAAGTCCTTTCAACAGGTGAAATTGTTGAGCTGGAAAACCATACTATTCTTATTTCAAAAAACGGAGATAAAAGGGTTATCTCAGACAGCGGAGCTCCAATAAAAGATATGAAAAGTAAAACAATTGGAGTTGTTCTTGTTTTCAGAGACATGACAGAAAAGAAAAAAATGCAGGAAGCTCTTGAAAAAACAGCCAAACTTGAATCACTTGGGGTTCTTGCAGGTGGAATAGCTCATGATTTTAACAATCTTTTAGGAGGGATTTTCGGATACATAGATTTAGCCCTTGAATTATCAAATGAAGAAAAAATTAAAAAATTTTTAACTCTTTCAATGGATGCAATGGAAAGAGCAAAAAATTTAACAGGCCAGCTTCTTACTTTTTCAAAAGGCGGAGCTCCAATTAAAGAAACAGGACATTTGTTTCCTTTTATAAAACAGGCAGCTGATTTTGCTCTTAGCGGTTCAAACATAAAATGCAATTTTAAAATCCAAGATAATCTTCTTATGTGCAATTTTGATAAAAATCAAATGGGACAGGTTGTTGACAATCTTGTTATAAATGCCAAACAAGCAATGCCTCTTGGGGGAGAGCTTAATATTGAAGCTAAAAATATATTTTTGGATCATCATCCGATTCTTAAACCAGGTCATTATATAGAAATATCATTCCAGGACACAGGCCCTGGTATTCCGCTTAATATCCAGCCAAGAATTTTTGATCCTTTTTTCACTACCAAAGAAAAAGGCCATGGAATCGGCCTTACAACAAGCTATTCCATAATTGAAAAACATGGAGGCTTAATAGAAGTTGAATCTTTACCAAAAAAAGGAAGTATTTTTAAAATTTATCTTCCAGCAAATGAAAGCGAATCTCTAAAAACAGAAAAACCATATCAGCAAAACCATTATGGCTCAGGTGAAATTCTTATAATTGATGACGAGGAACTTTTGATATCAATGACTTCATCAATGCTTGAAATGCTTGGGTATAAAGCCGTCGGCAAAAAAAAAGCAGAAGAAGGAATTGAATATTTCAAAGAATCTAAAGCCAAAGGATTAAATATTTCAGCAATAATATGCGATCTTACAATTCCAGGAGGAATGGACGGTGTAAAAGCTGCTACTGAAATCAGAAAAATTGACACTGAAATTCCTATTTTTGTTTCAAGCGGATATTCAGAAGATCCTGTAATGACAAATCCTTTAAAATACGGATTTACAGCAAGTATTCCAAAACCTTTTAAAAGAAGTGAACTTTCAAGTCTTTTAAACAACTATTTAAAACTTTAAACAAAAAAAACAAGCCGTAAAACTGATCAATTGCTTTTTTACAAATCTTGCTTTTGCACCTCATTTCTCTTATAAAGACTTTTTTGATATGGATTTAAAACACTAAAAAATGGATTATAAAATGATTCTGCTTGACAAGCCTTATGTTTCAGACCTTTTAAAAGATACAATAATCAAAAATAATTTTCCTTTTACAGACCTTTCAGAAGGCAAAATATTCAATTTTGAAAACAAAGGATTATCTGCAAAAGAAGCTGTAAATTTCATAAAAAATAATAACTTTTCCATTTATACGACATCTGAAAACTCCATAGGCTGGATTAACAAAAAACTTACTTTTACGGATTTAGGTAAAAAAATTGATATTTTTAAAAACAAGGTAAAATTCAGAAATCTCATAAAAAAAAATTATCCTGACTATTTTTTCAAGGAAATAAAATTTGATGAGCTTTTTAAAACAGACCCTGCAAACTTTGAATTTCCGCTTATATTAAAACCTTCAACTGGTTTTTTCAGTATGGGAGTATATAAGGTTTCAAATAAAGAAAAATGGGTAGAGGTTATTAATAAACTTAAAAATGAAATTAAAGGTCTTGAAAATATTTATCCGCCTGAAGTCATGGCAACAGATTCTTTTATAGTCGAAAAAGAAGCTGCTGGAGATGAATTTGCAGTTGATGCCTATTTTGACAATAATGGAAAACCAGTAATTCTTGGAATTTACAAGCACCTTTTTTCAGGAGATCATGATGTAAGCGACAGAGTTTACATAAGTTCAAAGGAAATAATTGAAGAGAATTTAAAAGAGTTTAGTCTTTTTCTTGAAAAAACAGGAAATCTTGCACAAATAAAAAACTTCCCTGTTCATGCAGAACTGAAAAAAGACAGTAAAAACAATATTATTCCCATAGAAATAAACCCCATGAGATTTGGAGGATGGTGTTCAACAGCTGACATGACTTATTATTCATATGGATTTAACCCTTACGAATATTATTTTTTCAAAAAAAAGCCGGACTGGAATGAAATTTTAAAAAATAAAAAAGACAAAATCTTTTCAATTATTGTTCTTGATAATTCAACCGGAGTTGAAACCTCAAAAATAAAATCCTTTGATTATGATAAACTTCTTGGAACTCTTTCCTGTGTACTGGAATACAGAAAAATTGACTATACAAAATATCCGGTTTTTGGCTTTGTTTTTGCTGAATCACTCAAGAATAATATGGAAGAAATTTATTATCTTCTTAATTCTACGCTTAATGAGTTTATTGAATTCTAAACTTCCTAAACTAGTGATTGGCCGAAAACGAGAATTTTTTGCTCAGTTCAAGGAAGATGAAAAATTTAACCGCAGGAATACATGGAGTATTTTGAGGATTAAATTTTGAATCTGACGCAGAAATGGGCAAAAAAGGCCGTTTTCGTTCAGCAACTAAACTAGATTTTCAAATTTAAAAATATTGATCTATAATGTTTTAAACTAAATATTTATCTTTTATTAGTTCAAAAAACTTAACCGGAGCAAAGAAATGAAAAAATTCTTAATGGTTTTTTTCATGGTTTCTTTCCTTTTTTCCTGCACCACAAAAACAGCCATGCAGACAGAAAAAGACAAAAGCTTTCTTAAAGCACCTCTTATTCAAGGAGAATATGTAATAAGGGCAAACAGCTGTTCACTTGTTCCTGAAGCTGATTTCATGGCAGGTGGAAAGGCGGTTTTTGGTTCATGCTACCTTACAAATTTAAGATTTATTTACGAAGAATCAGAATGGGCAAGAACCCTTGCAGCACTTGCAAAGGCTGTTCCTGTAAATCAGGATTTCGGTGTTCAGCATCTTATAAAAGGGGCAACAGAAGTATTTAACGCAAATTATGTAATTGGTCTTGGAATGGATGGAAAACTTGGCATTGTAAAAAGAACGGGACAAATAATAATACCGCTCTCAGAAATTGAAAAAACAAGCATTTCAGGTTCAAGATTTTCAACATCTGATGCAGACTGTCTTGAAAAAATGAGATGGATTTCAATTAAAGGGGGCTATGACCAGATTTTTGTTTTTGAAATTTACGACCTTCCGCCTGATAAAACTAAAATGATGCCTCGCTTTGACAACCACAACTGGGAAAAAATCATTGAAAAGACAGAAAAGGATTTCTTTGCACAAAAAGCTTTCAAACCAAGGTAACAGGTACTATAACTTTTGACAGACAATAAAAATACGGATTGAAAAATGCAGATTTCAGAAAATATCCATATCCTGAGACACGACTTCAATGTACCGGTTTCAAAAGATAAAATGCTTGAAAGATTTGTTTATTCCGCTGTAATTTTTACCGGAAAGGAAATCATTCTTATTGACAGCGGAGTTAAAGGCTCCCACGAAAAAATTTTTGAATTTATTCATTCGTCAGGGAGAAAAACCAATGAAATAAAATATCTTGTTCTGTCTCATTCACATCCAGACCATACAGGTTCAGCAGCTTTTATAAAAAACCAGACAGGATGCAGAATTCTTGCACACAAAAAGGAAAAAACCTGGATAGAAAATATTGAAATTCAAAATAAAATCAGACCTGTTCCAGGTTTTTACAGTCTTGTTGACTCATCTGTAAAAATAGACGAGTTTATCGAACATGGTAAGACAATTTATTTTGATGATGATTTTTCCATAAAATTTTTTCATACCCCAGGTCATTCAAGGGGCTCGGTTTCAGTTTTGATTGATAAAAATATCATTTTCACAGGAGACTGCGTTCCACTGGAAAAAGACATTCCAAACTACGACAATTTCAATGAGCTTAAAAATTCTCTTTCTTTTCTCAAACAGCTCAAAAATACTGACATTATGATTTCTTCCTGGTCTGAGCCGGTTTCTGGAAGCACTGAAATAATCAGTTTTATTGAAAAAGGAGAAAAATATCTTAATGAAATTGATGATAAAGTGAAAAAATTTTATCACTCCGGCGACTGCGGCATGGAATCGTGCAGGAAAGTAATATCAGAACTCAAACTGCCTGAGCTTTTTGTAATGCCTATGGTTCACAAGGCTTTTTTGTCGCATCTTTGAACCTGAAATACTAAAGAATAATTCATGAGTATTTGTAACTGTTTTGTTTAAATCATAAGTACCTGGCAAAAGTCTTGAAAGGTCAACAGCTTTTATTCCTTTTAAAGGTTTCATTATCCGCCTTTTATTTGATTTTTGAATCAGAAACAAAAGTATCAAAATATTCAGCAGTTTTGGAACTAAATTTCCAAAACTGCTGAGTTATAATGAATGGGGGTCTGCCTGTTTTGCTATATTTTCATACCTGCCTTAAAACCCTGATGAACTGCATCAAAGGCAAGGCCTATTTTGCTGCTGTCTCCTGCACAGTCAAAGGGAATATCAAGACTTTCAATTATTTTTAAAAGAGAATTTTCACATTTTGAACCTGCTGCAAGGACAACTGAGTCCGCTAAAATTTCTTCCTTACCTTCAAGAGTTTCAACAATTACCCTGTCATCTTCAATTTTAAGTGCCTTTGTCTGAACCCCAGTTCTTATTCCAATTCTTTCCATCTCCTGAAGCATTGTCCATCTTGTTGTTTTTCCAATATCTTTTCCAATATTGTCTGTCATTTCAATAAGGGTTACATTTTTTGTTCCTTTTGATGCTCGCTGCCTTATAACATCAGGATCTTCAGCTTTATTTACAAGAAGGAACCTTACAATGTCAGAAGACATGGCTCCGCATTCTCCAAGGAAAATGGCTGTTTCAACACCAACTGCTCCTCCGCCTATTACAACAACATTTGTTCCTGTAAAAACTTTTTTGTCTAAAACATCCCAGGCCTGAACAACATGGGGTTTGTCTGCTCCCTCAATTGGAGGACATAAAGGTTTTGCTCCTGTTGCAAGAACAATATGGTCAGGATTTTCTTTTTTAATAAGGTCTTCATCAACTATTGTATTAAATTTTACATTTATGTTTTTCATTCTTATCTGATAATCAAGGTCTTTGGCAAATTGTGCAAACTCTGCTCTTCCAGGAGGGGCTGCTGCTAAAAAAAGCTGTCCGCCGAGCCTGTCCGATGACTCATAAATTGTAACATCATGTCCTCTTTCAAAGGCTGCAAGAGCTGCACTCATTCCTGCTGCTCCTCCGCCAATTATCATTACTTTTTTTGGAGTATCTGATTTTTCAATTTTTGTTTCCCTTTCATGGGAAGCCTTTGGGTTACACAGGCACTCAACAGGTTTAAGTTTTGTAAGATGATCAAAACACCCCTGGGCACATGCAATGCAGTGAATTATTTCCTTTTCCCTTCCTTCCTTTGCTTTTTTTGGAAGATAAGGATCTGCAATAAGACTTCTTCCCATTGCAACCATATCGCATATTTCGTCTGCAATAAGTTCCCTTGCTGTTTCTGGATCATTTATCCTGTGGCTTGCAATAACCGGAATATCAAGTATTTCCTTCATTTCCCTTGTAAGATATCCAAATGCAGCCCTTGGAACAAGAGCCTGAATCTGGGGAACAGAACCTTCATGCCATCCAACATTTACACATATTGAGTCAACAAGCTTTTTGTCAGCTAAAAGTTTTGCATAAATTTTAAGCTCATGCCTGTCCTGACCGCCTTCCATCATGTCATTTCCGTTTATTCTTGCAAGTACTGGATAATCTGATCCAACATGTTTTCTTACAGATTCCATGACTTCAAGGCCAAATCTCATTCTGTTTTCTAAACTTCCGCCGTATTTATCTGTTCTTTTATTTGTAAGGGGAGATAAAAATTCACTTATCAGATATCCTGTTCCATTAAGAACTTCAACTGCGTCAAATCCTGCATCCCTGCATCTTTTTGCAGCTTTTCCAAAATTTTCAACTATTTCCAAAATTTCTTCTTCTGTAAGAGCATGAGGGGTTTCACCTGTCATTCTGCTTGCAATGGCAGACGGAGCTACAGTCTGTCTGTTTCCAATAAAAAAAGAATAATTGTATCTTCCTGAGTGATTAAGCTGAATACAGGACTTTGAACCTCCGTTTTTTATGGCATCAGAAAGTCTTTTAAGGCCCGGAATAAATTCATCTTTATGGGCACCAATATTTAATGTATTACCTGATTTATCGTCTATTGTTGCATAACCTACACAGATAAACCCTGCACCTCCAAGTGCCCGTTCATGGTAAAAATCTTCAATTCTTTGTGTTACTTCATAATTATCTGCCATTCCAAGGTGCATGGCAGGAAGATAAATTCTGTTTTCAAGCTCAAGATTTAAAATTTTTACAGGAACAAAAAGCGGGTCTTTGTGCAAGTATACTTTAGTCATAATTTCCCCCATAATTAAGTTTTAGACCACTGAAAAATCAGTTGAAAAAAATAATACATAAATTTTAGTTTGTATGCAAACTATTTTTTTTAAATATTTGATATTGTATTATTTTAATAATTCTGATAGCAGTTTCCAAATAAAAAGTATTAAGTTAAGGTTAAAACAAAATCAGGGGGTTAGTTTAAATTGGTTGACCAGTAATTTTTTTTGAATTTTTTAAAAATTATTAAAGGTCATAATTTTTTAAAAAAAAGGGCATACAATTTATTATTAAAACACAAAAAATGTTTTGCCTTTTTATTATATCCTGATAGTTTGTACACAAACATTAAATATCAACCTTAAGGTTTAAGGAAAGGACAAAATGGACTTCACTCTTTCACCAATCAACAAAATGGTCATAAAGGCAGGAAAAGATTTTTGTGAACGCATAGTTCCAGAAATCGACGCCTACATGGCTGAGCACGGAGATTATCCTCCTGACCTTCTTCAAAAATATGCAAAGGCAAGAATGCTTGGATTTGACGTTCCAAAGGAATATGGCGGGCTTGCAACAACAAACCTGAACCTGATTCTTTTGATTGAAGAATTTGGAAAAACAGGTTCAACCTGCTTTCTTCCCCTTCTTATGAACAACAGTGTTGCTGAAACAATCTGCCACTGGGGATCTGAA
>JAVERC010000003.1:0-160853 GCA_034007295.1 Desulforegulaceae bacterium
TGCGACGGCTCTGCATGGGCAACCATGGCTTTTACAGAACCAGACACAGGCTCAGATCCTAAAATGCTTACAACAACAGCAACACCTGACGGAGACGACTACATCATCAACGGATGCAAGCGTTTTATCAGTATGGCAAACAAGCCAGGATACGGTGTTTTCATATGCAAGGATCTTTCCCTTAAAGGACAGCCCCATGACTCAACAGCATTCATAATCGACAAAAAATCCCCTGGAATCAGCTGCTCAGGTCATTATGAACTTACAGGCCTTGACGGTGCAGACACATGCGACATCTACTTTAATAACGTAAGAGTTCCCAAAGAAAATATTCTCGGCAAACCAGGACAGGGCTTCAACGTTCTACTAAGATGGATTTCAGGAGAAAGAATCCAGCAGGCAGCAGGAATGGTTGGTGTTGGACATCAGGCATATCTTGAAGCAAAAAAATATTCCCTTCAGAGAATAGTAAATGGAATGCCAATGGGATATATGCAGGGTTTTTACTGGATGCTTGGGGAAATGAAAGTTAAAATTGATGCATGCAGGCTCATGGTTCACAATGCTGTTTTAAAACAGGATGCAGGTAAAAATTTTGATTCTGCATCTGCTGAAGTAAAAGTTTTTACAACACCTCTTATCCAGGAAGTTACCAGAATGGCTGTTCAGTTCCACGGTTCATACGGATATTCCAAGGAATATCTTGTTGAAAAACTTTTCAGGATAGCAATGCATCAAGGTGTTGTTGCCTCCAGTCTTGAAATCAACAAGACAATAGTCGGTATGACAGCTCTAATGAGCAAATAATATAAACAGGCTAAAATCATCACGGACTTAAAAGTTTGTGAAGCGATATACGGACAAGAGGAAATAAAATGAAAATTATCGTAACTATAAAGCAGGTCCCAAATGTTACAAAGGTAAAATGGGATGCGGACGGCTCTCTTATTAGAGCAGGCCTTCCAACTATAATAAACCCTGTTGATAAACATGCCATAGAAGCAGCTCTTGAGCTTAAAGAAAAACACGGCGGAGAAGTTGTTGTAATATCAATGGGTCCAGGCCAGGTTGAAAGTGCATTAAGAGAAGCTCTGTGCATGGGAGCAGACCAGGCTATTCAGCTTACAGACAGAAAATTTGCAGGTGCAGATACCTGGGCAACATCATATGCACTTGGATGTGCTATTAAAAAAATCGGCGATTATGACCTTGTGATTTCAGGTGTTGAAGCTATGGATGGAAACACAGCACAGGTTGGCCCGCAGATGGCGGAATTTCTTGGTATTCCTCTTCTTTCCTATGCTCTTGGAATAGAATCAGACGGCAAAAAAGTTCAGATTCAGCAAAAACTTGGAGATTTCGAACGTAAAATTGAAGCAGATTTCCCGGCCCTTATTACAGTTGAAAAAGAAATCAACGAATACAGGGTAACACCAATGGACAAAATTCTTGAAGCCTTTGAAAAGGAAATACCTGTATGGGAAGCAGATGACGTTGATGCAGATATTGTTCATCTTGGCCTTAAGGGATCACCTACCAAACTTAGAAAGGTATTCTCTCCAAAGATTGAAAAAGGCAAGGTTCAGATGCTTGAAGGAACCCCTGAAGAGATAGCCCGTCAGGTGGCAGACAAACTTAACGAGAAATTTCTTATATAAAAGGTGAAATAATGGCTACAAAAGCTAATATCGAAGAACATAAAAATGTCTGGGTATTTGCCGAGCAAAATAACGGCAAACTTGCCAAGGTGTCTTTGGAAATGCTTGGAGAAGGAAGAAAGCTTGCAAACAAGCTTGGAGTTGAGCTTGCTGCCTTTCTTATTGGAGACAATGTAAAAACTTCTGCAGAAACTCTTATTGCTTATGGTGCAGACAAAGTTTTTCTTGCCGAAGACCCTGAACTTAAAGAATACCGCACAGAGCTTTACACAGAGATTATCTGCAAAAAAGCAATTGAGGAAAAACCTGAAATTCTTATTATTGGTGCTTCTGCAATAGGAAGAGACCTTACTCCAAGAATTTCATTCAGACTTAATACAGGATGTACAGCAGACTGTACAGAGCTTGACATTGACGAAGAAAAGCGTCTTCTTGTTTCTACAAGACCGGCTTTTGGCGGAAACGTCATGGCAACAATCATCTGTCCTGAACACAGACCACAGATGTCTACTGTAAGACCCGGAGTTATGGCTGTTCCAGAAGCTGATGCTTCAAGAAAAGGTGAAATTATAAATGTTCCTGTTGAAATAAAGCCTGAAAATATAAAAGTCAGGGTAATTGAAAGCAATGAAAAGGAACATGAAGGCGATAAAATTGAAGATGCTGAAAAGGTTGTGGGTATAGGAATTGGAGCAAGCGATCCTGAAAGCGTAGAATACGTTAAAGAACTTGCCAAGGTTCTTGGTGCAAAAATCGGCGGTTCAAGACCATGTGTTGAAAAACATATTATTCCACACGAAGTACAGGTTGGACAGACAGGTAAAAATATCCGCCCTGAACTTTACATTCCATGCGGAATCAGCGGTACTGTTCAGCACACAACAGGTATTACAAATGCAAAATACACAATTGCAATAAACAAGGATCCAAACGCTGAAATATTCAAGTTTGCAAACCTTGGAATTGCAGGTGATGCAAAAGTAATTCTTCCTGCAATTATTAAGGAAATCAAAAAGTACAAGGCATAAAAAATTTTAAGCCGGGTTTTGGCCCGGCTTTGTTTCTCTTTAATTTATTATTGGCTGAAAATGGAAATTTTGTTTTTATTTTGCAGCTATTTGATTTCTAAAGGAATTAAAACATAAATATTTCCATTAGTTGCAAGATGACCTGCTGCTGTTTTTGCATATTCACCGCACCCGAAAAAAATATCTCCCCTGAAATATCCTTTTATTGCTCCGCCTGTATCCTGAATAAGCATGAATCTTTTAAGATCAGTCCATTTTTTTATTTCACCGTTTCCTGATACAACAGGCTTTTTTGTTTCAATATAAACAAGAGCACCTCTTGGATAAATTTTTAAATCCGAAGCAATTGATCTTCCAGGGGTAAGCTCCCTTGAAAGAGCACCATATGGCCCTCCTTCAACAATTTCAAAAAAAACATAACTTTTATTATAGGAAAGAATATCTCTTAATTCATCGGGATTTTCTTCAAGATATTTTTTTAAACTCTGCATGGACATTTCAGCTAAAGTCATTTTATTTTGATCTATAAGATATTTTCCTATGCTTTTGTATCCGTGTCCGTTTGTGCCTGCATAATGAACCCTTAATACATCACCGTTTTCAAGATAAACTTTTCCAGACCCCTGAATCTGAAGAAAAAACAAATCAACCTGACTGTCTAACCAGACAATTACTTCTCCTTCATCTTCAAGTGCTTTTTCAAAGGCAATTTCCTCATTTGTAAAATATGGAATAATTTTATTTCCCTCTTTTCTTGCAGTAAGCCTTTTGTTTCCATATGAAGAAGAAAATTTTTCAAGTTCAACATAAACTATGTTTTCAGGAAGAAGATAAAGCGGATAAATATATTTATCTGTTTTTTTTAAACTTCCTTTGAGTTCAGGCTCATAATATCCTGTAAATAAAAAGGATTTATCTTTATTTTTGGAAGTTGGAGAATAAATTGTAAAGTTTTTGGAAATATAGTTTTCAAGTTCTTTTGAACAAGGATTAGATTCAATAAATATTTTAAAATTTTTTAAAGACTCTTCAAGCTTTGTTTTTAAAATTTTATTTTCCCCGAAACTAAACTCCTTATTATCATTAAAAGCACTATAATATGACAAAGACATATCAATTGCCCTTAAAAGTCCGTCATAACCCATGTCATCATGAAAAACCGGATAATTTCTTTTTTTTACTTCCTTAAAAAAATCTTTTTTCAAATTTTGTTTTGAAGCACATGAACAAAAACAAAGTACAAAAATTAAAAATATGGTAAAGCGTTTCATAATTCTCCGAAAAAAAATTAGTATATGTTCAGCTTAAATTAGAACTCATGCTTAATTCTTTCTGAGTCTTAATTTATAATTTTATTTATTTTAAGCCTTTTAAAAAAAACCTCATCATAATTATCAAAGGCATTTTTCTTAAACTTGTTCAAAATTTTTGATGAATATGCACCAGGTGTTAACACATATTGATTATTTTCATAAAAAAGAGCTGCATCAACGCTGTTATGAAGATTTTTCATTAATTTTTCTGTCTTTTTTAAGTCAAACTCAAATAAATTTGAATCAAATACAATAATATTTTTATTTTCCATGTAAAAAAGACCTGAATAAACACATGAAAAAAAAGAATTTTTTATAAATGGAACAATTACAGGAAATGAAAATTCATCAAAAACTTCAGGATATTGAGATACAACAACTGCTTTTTCAAAAAATCTGTTTGCATTTTCAAGCTCATAATTGATTTTTGAAATATTTTGTTCTTTATTGTGAATAAGAACAATGCCGTAATTATTCATAATTAAAATTCATTGTTGAAGGTATTTGTCAAACGTCCTATTATCTGCGATAACTTTTATATCACCGGAGTCATAAAATGGAAGAAAAACGTGTAATTCTAAATGAAAATGAAATATCCAGAATGCTTACAAGAATGGCCTATGAAATTCTTGAAAAAATTTCAGCTCCTAAAAATCTTGCAATTGTAGGAATTTACACAAGGGGAGCTTTTCTTGCAAAAAGACTTAAAAAAATAATGGATGAAATAGCAGGCTTTGATTTTCCAATTGGAGAAATCGACATAAACCTTTACAGGGACGACTGGACAAGGATATCTGCCCAGCCTGAAGTTAAGGAATCAAAAATTTATTTTTCAGTTGATGACAAGGAAATTATTCTTGTAGATGATGTTATTTTTACGGGAAGAACGACAAGAGCTGCAATAGATGCACTTCTTGATTTTGGAAGACCAAGCAGAATAATGTTTGCGGCACTTATTGACAGAGACCACAGGGAACTTCCAATTCAGCCTGATGTTACAGGAAAATTTATTGAGACTGAAAAAAATGAAAGAGTAAATGTTTTTGTAAAAGAATCAGACGGCAAAGATTTGGTATTTATAACCGGAGAAAATTAATGGGATTAAAGGAACATAAGAAAAAAGCATTAAAAAAATTAAATATTGCTGTTGTAACTGTTTCTTCCTCAAGAAGCACAAAAACTGATAAAAGCGGTGAATGGATTGAAAAAAGAATAAAAAAAGAGGGTCATGTTCTTTTAAAAAGAGTTGTTGTAAAAGATAATTTTACAGAAATAAGTTCTGCTGTAACAGACCTTGTTTTTTATGACAATCCACACTGCATAATCACAACTGGAGGAACAGGACTTTCAAAAGACGATATCACAATAGAAACATTATCGCCGCTTTTCACAAAGGAGCTTACAGGTTTTTCAGCAGCCTTTACATCAATAAGCCTTGAACAGATTGACTCTGCTGCTATTTTATCAAGAGCAACAGCTGGAGTTATTGGAGAAACTATTGTTTTTTCAATTCCCGGAAGCTTAAATGCATGCAGACTTGCCTGCAAGGTTCTTATTTTCCCTGAAGTTGAACATATTGTACATCACATAAGATCTTGAAATAAGGAGATATCATGGAAGAACTAAAAAAATTTATTGAAGAATGGAAAGATTCAGGAGCAAAAACAAAAGACAGTTTTATTATTTTCAAAGATTTTCTTGAATCAAAAAAAGATGTTGAACTTGAACTAAATTCAAGGCCTGGAATAAGCTATTCATTAAGAGGAAAGAAAAAAGGACAGTCAAGGCCATTGTTTGTTCTTCTTGATGTAATTGATGATGATCCTTTAGAAAGATGGCTTTCAGTATGTTTTTACGGAGACACAATAAATGACCCGGATGAACAGGGTGACTTTGTTCCGGGAGGTCTTCTTGGTGAAGACGGTCACTGCTTTGATCTTGATGAAGGAACAGATGAAACAACCTTATATATTAAAAAAAGAATAGAAGAAGCATACGAGCAGGCAAAATAAATTATTAAGCTGTAAATCTAAAAAAGCCTGATTACTGTCAAAGCGGATGCTTTATTTTTTTTAAGCCGGTTTTAAGAAAGTAAGGCATCCGCCCGGTTTAAACTTAAAAGCTAAATTCTTAATTGACTTAAAAACTGGAGATTTTAATAACCATGAAAATAAAAAAAGCAGTGTTTCCTGTTGCAGGACTTGGAACAAGATTTCTTCCTGCAACAAAGGCAATGCCAAAGGAAATGCTTCCTGTTGTTGACAAGCCTCTTATTCAGTATGCAGTTGAAGAAGCTCTTGAGGCCGGAATTGAGCAGATTATTTTTGTTACAGGACGAGGTAAAAGTGCTCTTGAAGATCATTTTGACTATTCATACAGACTCCAGAACACCCTTCTTACCAAAGGAAAAGACAAGCTTTTGGAAAGCGTTATAAATCTTGTTCCTGAATCAGGCACAATTATTTATACAAGGCAAAATGAAGCAAAAGGACTTGGACATGCAATCTGGTGTGCAAGGGATATTATAGGAGATGAACCTTTTGCAGTTTTACTTGCTGATGACCTTATAAAATCAGAAAAACCTGTACTTAAACAGATGATAACTGAATTTGACAGGGTAAGGGCCTCAATTGCAGCAGTTGAGGAAGTTGATCCAAAGCATACTGACAAATATGGAATAGTTGATGCTGATGAAATGGGAAACAGCCTTGTAAAAGTTAAAAAAATGGTGGAAAAACCAAAGCCTGAAGATGCTCCTTCAAATCTTGCAATCATTGGAAGATATATACTCACTCCAAAAATTTTTGAAATTTTAGGAAATACAGATAAAGGTGCAGGAGGAGAAATCCAGCTTACAGATGCCATGGTAAAATTAATGGAATCTCAGCCTGTTTTCGGCTACAGATTTAAAGGCCAGAGGTTTGACTGTGGCAGCAAGGCAGGTTTTCAAAAAGCAAATTTTGCATTCTGTATGGATCAGCCTGAAATTAAAGACGAGCTTCTTGAATTTATAAAAGACTATATTAAATGATTAATATAAAAACAGCCGCTGAAAAAAACCGCCTTTTTTATCTATTATAAAGTCAGATTAAAAATTTAATCCTCAAAATACTCAAGGTATTTTAAAGGTTAAATTTGTGATTTTTCTTGAAAAGAAACAAAATTTTATTTTTCGGCCAAGCATTAAATAAAAAGGCTGATATCCTTTCAGACATCAGCCTTTTTATTTAAAACAAAAAATTTATTTTATCAGCAGACTTTTATCATCCAGTTAAAAGGATCTTCCTTTTTTCCATATTGAATGCCTGTAAGATTTTCAAAAAACTTTGCTGAAATTTTTCCAGTTTTTCCGTCACCCACAACTATTTTTTCATCCCCATATGCAATTTCTCCAACCGGAGATATTACGGCAGCTGTTCCGCTTCCAAAAACCTCGTCAAGTTTTCCGTTTTTATGGGCTTTTATTACATCATCTATGGCAATTCTTTCTTCGCGGACTTTATAGCCCTCTTTTTTTGCCATTTCAATTACAGAATCCCTTGTTATTCCGGGAAGAATACTTCCTGTAAGTTTTGGAGTTATAATTTCTTTATCAATAACAAAGAAAATATTCATTGACCCTACTTCTTCAACGTATTTTTTTTCTATTCCATCAAGCCATAAAACCTGATTATATCCTTTTTTTGCTGCTTCTTCAGAAGCATAAAGGCTTGCAGCATAGTTTCCTGCTGTTTTTGCCTCTCCTACTCCTCCTGGAACTGATCTTACATAATCCTTTGTAACCCAGATTTTAACAGGATCAAAACCTGCTGAGTAGTAAGCTCCAACCGGACACATAATAATAAAAAACCTGTAATGATCAGAAGCTTTTATTCCGACATATTCATCTGTTGCAATTATCGCCGGCCTTATATAAAGAGAAGTTCCTTCCTTTGATGGAACCCAGTCCTTATCAATTTTTATAAGCTCCTTTAATGAATTTAAAACAAAGTCCCCGTCAAATTCTGGAATACACATTCTTTTTGCGGATCTGTTCATTCTTTTGAAATTTTCATCTGCTCTGAAAAGAACTATTTCGCCTTTAGGATTTTTGTAAGCTTTAAGCCCTTCAAAAATTGCCTGGGCATAATGAAAGACAGAAGTTGCCGGAGAGACTGTAAAAGGGCCGAAAGGTACAATTCTTGGATCATGCCACCCAATTCCTGTTTCATAATCCATTATAAACATATGATCTGTAAATTTTTTTCCAAAACCCAGCTTGTCCTGAGCCGGTTTTTCCTTTAGTTGATTAGATTTGATGATTTTTAAATCCATGGCCGCTGCTCCGTTAATTGGAAATTGACTTAAATTTTATTAAAACAATATAAGTATTTTTTAAAAAAAATTTCAAGACCTGATTTGACATTTAATAAATTAATGGTATTTTCATTTTTTATTATTAATTAACGGAGATACAAAATGACAGAAAATATAAAAGCGGAAATTCAACCAATTGAATTGAATGAAAACAGCACCTTCCAATTTAAATGCCATCCTGGAGTAAGCTGTTTTACAAATTGCTGTAGAAACATAAATATAATGCTTACTCCATACGATATAATCAAATTAAAAAACAGAATGCAAATTGATTCTTCTGAATTTCTTGCTGTTTATACTGAGCCAAATATGCTTGAAAAAACTGACCTTCCTGTAATTTCAATGCGAATGTTAGATGATGAAAGAAAATCATGTCCTTTTGTAAGAGATGGGGAAGGATGTATTATTTACGAAGACAGGCCTACAATATGCAGATATTACCCTGTAGGATTTGGTGCATTAAGCCATAAAATGCAGGAAAATGAAGACAAAGATTTCTTTTTTCTTATTAAGGAACCAATGTGCAAAGGCCATCTTGAAAAAAATGAAATGACAGTAAAAGAATGGCGTCAGGATCAGGGAATAGAAGAAAGGGACAGAATAAATTCAGGGTGGATGGATCTTGTTGTTAGAAAACAGACAACTACAACCACAATGAAATTTACTGAAAAAAGCAAGAAACTCTTTTTCATGGTCTGCTATAATATTGATTCTTTCAGAAGATTTGTGTTTGAAAGCGGATTTAAGGATATGTACAATCTTGATCAAACACTTCTTGATAAATTTGATGATGATATAGAACTTCTTCAGTTTGGATTTGCCTGGCTTAAAGCCATGTTTTTTCAGGTTGATCCTTTAGGTATTTTTCAGGTTGATCCTGAAAAAGCAGAGCAAAGAATCAAAAAATAAATTTTTTAATTTTCAAAAAAAAAGCCGCAAAATTTAAATGCGGCTTTTTCTTTTTACAACTGCTCTAAATAAGATTTATTATTTGTTATTAAAATAATCCTTTGTGGTTTTAACAATAACAGGTGTAAGAGCAATAAGTGCTATAAGGTTTGGAAACGCCATAAGACCGTTAAAAACGTCTGCAATTGTCCAAACAAGGCTAAGCTTAAGCATTGCACCAATTCCTGCAAAAAGTACAAAAGCCGCTCTATATGGCATTATTGCTTTTTCTCCGAAAAGATATTCAATTGATTTTTCTCCGTAATAACACCATCCAAGAATTGTTGAAAAAGCAAAAAGAACAAGTCCTATTGTTACAATATATTCTCCGCCTGGAACAGCTGAAAGCTGGAAAGAGTATGTTGTAAGGTCAGCACCGTTTTTACCTGTTGTCCATGCACCTTTTAGAACAATAACAAGGCCTGTCATTGTACAAACAATAATTGTATCAATAAAAGTCTGGGTCATTGAAACAAGTGCCTGTGTTACCGGATGCTTTGTCCTTGCAGCAGCAGCAGCAATAGGAGCACTACCAAGACCAGATTCGTTTGAAAAAACCCCTCTTGCAACACCCATTCTGATTGTAAGCATAACAGCAGAACCTGCAAAACCGCCTGTAGCAGCTGTAGGATTAAATGCATGGTTAAATATTATACCAAATGCTGAAGGAATATCAGCAAAGTTTACTATAAGAACAATAAGGCAGCTTACTACATAAAAAAGAACCATAAAAGGAACAATAAAACCTGTGACTCTTCCTATGCTCTTAATACCGCCTATTACTACAAGTCCAACAAAAATCATTGTAACAAGACCTGTAACCCAGAAAGGTACATTGAAGTTTGCATTAAGGGCATCGGCCATGGAATTTGACTGAACCATATTTCCAATACCAAAAGCTGCTATGGCTGCAAAAACAGCAAAAAGAACACCCATCCATTTCCAGCCGAGTCCGTTTGTAATATAATACATTGGACCACCACTCATATTTCCATTTGCATCCTTTTCCCTGTAAACAACAGCAAGAACAGCTTCGGCATATTTGGTTGCCATACCGACAAGTCCTGTTATCCACATCCAGAATAATGCACCAGGACCCCCAAGGGCAATAGCTGTAGCAACACCTGCTATGTTACCTGTACCGACTGTTGCAGACATGGCTGTCATAAGAGCCTGAAAATGAGAAATGTCGCCTTCTTCTTCATCGTCATCAGCATCCTGCTTTTTGATAAAAGCAAGATATAAAGATTCACCAAGTGTTGTAAACTGAAGTCCTTTTAATCTTATAGTAAGCCATAGACCTGTTCCAACAAGCAATACAAGCAACGGTGCACCCCATATCCATCCGCTGAGCATTCCCATAAAATTTTCCAGAGATTTCAGAAAAGCGTCCATAAACCTCTCCCCTTTTTTAATTTGGTTTACATTAATGTCAAATATATTATCATAAACAACAATTATTCGGGGAAAACAGCTCTTTTTCCTAAAAAATTTCAGAAATTTAAAAAAGCAATTAAAATATCACTTTTATAACTGAAACTTAAAAGAACACTGTTTTCATTCACCAACTAAATAATATGCTCGAAACATCTAGCTCTGTAAACTTTTTTTTAAAAATCAATTAAATGAAAGGCTTGACATGAAAAAAATTATTATTTCCTTTTTTATTATTGCATTTGCAGCAGGAGCAGGGGCTTATTTTTACTTTGCAAAAGCTCCTGTTCTTTTATCGACAATGCCTGAAAATATCCTTCCAAGGGATACAACTTTTTTTGTGCAAATAAAAAATATTGAAAAAAATATGGAAAAAATAAGTAAAAATAAACTTGGAAAAAATATTGAAAAAATAAATTTTATTTCCACTGCACAAAAAATTAATCTCCCTAAGGAAACTATAGAAAAAATTCAATCAATAAAAACAAGCCTTGATTCTAAACTTAATAAAAAAGTTTTTTATAATTTTTTTGGGAAAAACTTTTCTTTAGCATTAATTTCAATTGATTTTGATAATTTTGAAACAAAAAAATTCAATCCTGAAATTTTTGATGCTGTTTTTTTAATTGAACCAAAAGCAAACGCCAAATTTTCTCAATTTATTTCAGAAACAATTCCTGAAATAGAAAAAAAAGAGGATTTTAATTACAAAAATACAACTATTTCAAAAACAAGATATAAAGACAGTTTTGATTTCTATAACTTTATAAAAAATGAGTACATTGTTATTACTTTTAATCCTGAAACAGCAAAAAAAATTATTGATACAAAAAAAGATGAGAACTCACTTGCCTCAACAAAAAAATTTGCAAAAATAAAAAATAAAATTAATTCCAAAACAAGAGATTTTTTTGTTTATTTTAACTCAGATGAAATAATATCAAAACTTGAAACTTTATCAAAAAACCCTGATTTTGATTTTTTGAACAATTTTAACCAAAGACTTAACAAAGATTTAAAATCATTAATTTTTTGTGGGTTTGACAAATCAGACTCTTTTTATGAATCAATTTCAGAAATTGAATTAAATTACACAAATTCCATTCCAAAAGAAAATGCCAAAAAATTTTTATCAATGGTTCCATCTGATCTTGTAAGTTTTTCATGGCAGAACAATTTTGATCTTAAAAAAATACTTAATGATTATTTAATTGACCCTGAAAAAATAAAAGACTTTGAAGAAAAACTTCTCATGGACTCAGGTATTGACAGTGAGACATTTTACAATGGATTTAAGGGTGAATTAGGACTTATTTTTATTGATACTGATACAAATGGAATGTTTCCTATACCTTCACTTGCTTTTGTATTTGATAAAAATGCAGGAAGTTTTTTTGACAAATATTTTGATTTTTTACAAAAAAAACAAAATAATGCCATACCAGTTCAGGAAAAAACAATAACAAATACAAATATCAAATCAATTCCCCTTCCCCTTGGAAAAGCAATTGAGCCTTCTTGGGGCTATTTTAATGATTATTTTATATTTGCTATGAATTCAGAGGTTTTTACCCAAATTATTAATGCTGCAAATTCTGAAAATTCCATAGAAAACAACAAAAATTTCAAATTCATAAAAAAAGAACTTCCTGATGAATTTCATATGATTTCATTTCTAAATACAGTAAAATTAATGGAAAATATCAAATCTTCTGGAGACTCCCTTTTAAAACTTGCAGCTTTTAAGGCTCCTGATTTAACTGATAAAGGAAGCATAGTTCTAAACGAAATTATTTATCCTTTGTGCGACGGTCTTTCCATATACGAAACCGTTGGAAGTTCTTCTGTATTTGATGAAAATAAATTACACGGAAAATCAATAACAAAAATATCTAAATAGTGATTGGCCGAAAACGAAAATTTTTTGTTCAGTTCAAGGAAGATGAAAAATTTAACCTTTAGGATACATTAAATATTTTGAGGATTAAATTTTGAATCTGACGCAGAAATGGGCAAAAAAGGCCGTTTTCGTTCAGCAACTAAATAAAACAAAAAACCCTTTTAAGCACAAAACTTAAAGGGGTTTTTACTAAAAAAAATTTAGAACCTAGATTAAGCGATTTTAAATTTTATTATATAAAGCCATATTGTATCAGGCCGTATTTTTGCTGCTATGAGTGATGCAATTTCAGCATAAAACTCGACAAAATATAAATCCTGCAGGGTTTCATATTTTAGATCTAATACTTAATTCATTAAAATTTTTTAAATTTAAAAATATGAAACCTCTGTTCAAGTTGAAACAATTATTTTTCAGGATAATAAGTAGCTGCTGCATTATCAGATTCCCACACAGTTACCCTTGAAACACTTATGTCTTTATTTTCAATTCTTTTTTCAATTTCATCTGAAATAAATTTTGCCAGAACTTCAGAAGATGCATTGATATTTTTAAAAGGCTCAAGTTCATTCAAATATTTATGGTCAAGATATCCAAGAATTTCCCTTAAATAATTTTTTATTATGCCAAAATCTATTACAACACCAAATTCATTGAGCTTGTCAGATTTTATATAAAGTTCTGTTCTCCAGTTATGGCCGTGGAGATTTTCACATTTTTCAGTAACATTTGATAAACGGTGTGCTGCTGCAAAACTTCCAGTAACCTTAAGTTCATACATATTTTAAAATCCTTTTAAAAGATTTTTTAATTTATTTGTAATCTTGTTTTCATCAAGCTTGTTAAATTCCTTTAAAAGCTTTTCCTGCTTCTTGTTTATGCTTGTTGGTGTTTTTATATGAAAAATAACTATCTGATCCCCTCTTTGTCCAGTTCTAAGAGATGGTACACCTTCATTTCTTAATCTTATTTTATCTCCAAACTGGGTGCCTTTGGGGATTTCTATTTCAAGCTCACCGCTTATGGTTGGAATTGTTATTTTATCTCCAAGAGCTGCCTGAATAAAAGTAATATCAACATAGCAGATTAAATCTGTACCCCTTCTTTCAAAATGCTTATGGGGTTTAACTGCAATAAAAATATAAAGATCTCCGCTTGGACCGCCTCCGGTTCCTGATTCACCTTCTCCGGTAAGTCTTAGTTTTGATCCATTATCAACTCCTTTAGGAATTTTTAAGGAAACTTTTCTTTTTTTCTGAACAACGCCCCTTCCCTTGCACTCTTTGCACGGCTCTTTTATTATAGAACCCTTTCCCTTGCAATATGGACAAGTTGACCTTACTGTAAAAAACCCCTGGGATTCAGTATACTGTCCAGAACCTCCGCAGGCAGGACATACTTCAGGAGAAGTTCCAGGCTCGCTTCCTGTGCCTGAACATCTTTCGCATTTTTCATTTTTGAGAAGCTCAAGTTCCTTGTCTGCTCCAAAAACTGCTTCTTCAAATTCTATTTCAAGATCATATCTTAAATCAGATCCCCTAACAGCACCTGACCTTCTTCGCCTTCCCCTGCCAAAACCGAAAAATTCCTGAAAAATATCTCCAAAATCAGAAAAAATATCATTAAAATCTCCAGCCCCTGAAAAACCTGCACCATTTAATCCTTCATGGCCGTACTGATCATAAATTTTTCTTTTTTCAACATCAGATAAAACTGCATATGCTTCAGATGCTTCCTTGAATTTTTCCTCTGCTTCATTGTCTCCGGGATTTCGGTCTGGATGATACTTCATTGCAACTTTTCTGTATCTTTTTTTTAAGGTGTCTGAATCAACATCCCTTTCAACCCCTAAAATCTCGTAATAGTCTTTTTTTGTTGTCATTATAAAAAACCTGAGCTTTATGTTTGTTGTTTAAAGTTTAAGTTTGTGCTAAATGTTTTGCCGTTCTCAATTAAAATTGGCTTCCGACCCTGATTTTCCGGAAGCCAAAATTTTATAATAATAATTAATACATAAAACGGTATTGTCAATGAATAAGAATGAACGCAAGTTTATAAAAAACATGTTTGATAAAATTGCACCCTGGTATGATTTTCTAAACAGGTTTTTAAGCCTCAGGCAGGATGTGTCTTGGAGAAAAAAAGCAGTAAAATCTCTTGAACTAAAAACAAAAAATCCTAAAGTACTTGATATGGCCTGCGGAACCTGTGATATAGGCCTTGAAATTTTAAAACAAAATAAAACTGCCCAAATTACAGGAGCAGATTTTTCATGGGAAATGCTTAAGTTTTCCAAAAAAAAAATAGGCATTAAAAATAAATCAGATAAATTTTCTCTTGTTTCCTCCAATGCCCTTTTTTCTCCTTTTAAAGATCAAACCTTTGATGCGGTTACAATAGCATTTGGAATAAGAAATATTGTCAACAGAAAAAAAGCTCTTGAAAATTTTTATTCAAGCTTGAAAAAAGGCGGTAAAATTGCTGTTTTAGAGCTGACAACTCCTGAAAATAAATTTTTAAAAACAATTTATCTATTCTATTTTTTAAAAATACTTCCTGCAATAGGCGGACTTTTTTCAAAAAATTATTCTGCATACACTTATCTGCCCCAATCTGTTATTAATTTCCCATCTTCACAGGAATTTTTAAAAATTATGGAAAGTGCAGGATTTAAAAATTTAAAATACAAAAATTTTACTTTTGGAATATGCACCCTTTTTACAGGGGAAAAATAAATTAAAGCCCTGATAAATTCATCAGGGCTTAATTGACTGTTAACAGAAAATAAAATTTTACTGTCTTTTTAAACTTAATTTTTCATCTTTATTAATGTGTTTTCAATATTTTTTTCATTTTTAAAAGGATAATCTATTGAAAAATGAAGGCCTCTGCTTTCTTTTCTTTTTCTTGCACACTTTATTATAAGCTCTGCTACAAGTGCAATATTTCTGAGTTCTATTAAATCAGGAGTAACTTTAAAATCCCAGTAATACTCGTTTATTTCCTCCTGAATTGCCTTTATTCTTCTTTTTGCCCTTTCAAGTCTTTTGTCAGATCTTACTATTCCAACATAATTCCACATGAAAAGCCTTATTTCATCCCAGTTATGTGAAACCATTATGGCTTCATCACTGTCTGTTGTTCCTGATTCATCCCATACAGGAACATCTTCAATTGGAATATTGAAATCTGTTGAATTAAGAGCATCTTTTGATGACCTGTCAGCATAAACCAAAGCTTCAAGAAGAGAATTGCTTGCAAGCCTGTTTGCTCCGTGAAGCCCTGTACATGCTGTTTCACCAACAGCATAAAGGTTTTTTATATCTGAATGGCCGTTAAGATCTGTTGCAACACCTCCGCACATATAATGGGCAGCAGGAACAACAGGTATATAATCTTTTGTCATGTCTATATTGTATTCAAGGCATTTTTCATAAAGATTTGGAAATCTTTTCTTAACAAATTCAGGATCTTTATGTGTAATATCAAGAAATACAGAGTCATCTCCGGATTTTTTCATTTCATGGTCTATTGCCCTTGCAACAACATCTCTGCATGCTAAATCTTCAAGAGGGCTGTATTCCTTCATGAATTTTTTTCCCCTTGCGTCCCTTAATACTGCACCTTCGCCTCGTACAGCCTCTGATATTAGAAAGTTCTTGGCCTTGGGATGAAAAAGACAGGTTGGATGAAACTGTACAAACTCAAGATTTGCAACACTTGCTCCGGCACGATATGCCATTGCTATTCCGTCTCCTGTTGCAACATCTGGATTGCTTGTATAAAGATAAACCTTTCCGCTTCCTCCGCAGGCAAGAACGGTTTTTCTTGCACTGAAACTTTTTACTTTATTTGTGGTTTTATCAAGAATATAGGCTCCGCTGCATTCTCTTTCACAGGTTGTTACAATAACGCCCCTGTTTATGACTGTTGATTTGGTAATAAGGTCTACTGCAATATGATTTTCATAAACATCAATATTTGGATGTTTTTTTACCTTTTCAACCAAAACATTCTGGATTTCTCTTCCTGTCATATCAACTGAATGGACTATTCTTTCAGCAGAATGGCCTCCTTCTCTTCCAAGATCAAGTTTTGTTTCATCTGTTTCAACCCGATCAAATTTTACTCCCATATCAATAAGCTCCTTAATCATATGGGGGCCTTCAGATACTACCATCTCAGTCACTTCAAGACTGCAAAGACCGTCGCCTGCTTCTAAAGTATCCTTTACATGAAGCTCAAAAGAATCCTTGTCATCAAATACTGAAGCAACTCCTCCCTGTGCCTTTGAAGTATTTGTTTCAAATATATCTTTTTTTGTAACAACACTTACCTTTCCTTTGTCTGCTACTTTAAGTGCAAACATTAATCCTGCAACACCGCTTCCTATAACAAGAAAATCTGTTTTTATTTCCATTATTAATCTTTCATATAATTTTTATTTTAGTATAACCTGCTTGTTTTTTTCTTTTTTGTACTCAGACCTATTATAAAACCAACAAGCAAAACAGCAGAACCTGCAAGAAATATTTTCAAATTCCTTTCCATAAGCTTAGATTCAAGCTCTGAAGCTGCAATATTTCTTTCTTCTAAAAGTTTTGATTTTTCATCATATTCTTTTTTAAGCTCAAGATAATTTGCTGCTTCTTTTTTAAGAGTTATATATTTTTCATTTAGCTCTTCATAATCTTTTCTTACTGAATTAAGCTCCATTTTTAATTCTGAATTCTCTTCCCTTAAAACTTTCAACTCTTCCTTATTTTTTTCATTTTCAGAGGAAAGTTCTTCAAATTTAGAAGTAAGCTTAGAAAGTTTTTGGGAATTTGGCTGCTCATCTTTTAAAAATCTTGTCAGAACATAACCTTCAAGACCATTTTTTCTTTTTACTTTTGTCCATTGATCTCCATACTCAATCACATCAAGCCTTTCTCCAGAGGGAACCATTGCTACAATTTTATGCTGGGTTCCCATACCCGTTCTCATTGTCACTTCAAAGGAATCTGTAACATAAAGAAATGCAGCAAAGCCTTTTGTCGTCAGCGAAAAAAATATAAGAAATAAAATAATTTTTTTCATGTCCTTTTCCTTTTTATTTAAAATTATTTTTATTTAAATTTTATATGTAAAAATAGAATTTCTTGAAAAAATTTTAATTGTCAATATGATATTATCGCTTTAAAACCAGAAATCAAAAAATTTATCAAGGCAATACAAAATGATAACCTATGATTTAATCTGTAAAAACGGACATAATTTTGAAGGCTGGTTTGATACTGCTGGAGATTTTAATTCCCAGCTTGAAGCCGGTCTTATATCGTGTCCCCTATGTGGCAGCACCTGTATATCAATGTTATTAAGCCCTGTTGGCTATATAAAAAATTTAGGGGCATCGGTACATAAAAAAAAAGCCAATGCAGATGAAAACATTAAATCACTAGACGAATCTTTGCAAAAAATTTCTGCATATTTTGAAAAAAATTTTGTAGATACAGGCCATGATTTTGCAAAAACTGCACTTAAAATTCATTATGGTGTCGAAGAACCAAAAAATATAAGGGGAAGTGCTACTTTAGAAGAAAAAATAATGCTTGAAAAAGAAGGTGTTCAATTTTCAGATATTTTTATTTTAAAAAAGAATGAAGTTAAATGACAAAAAAAAATAATAATAAAACTAAAAATTCAAAAACTACTCCAAATTCAAACAATAATTCAAAAAAATTTTTTATTTCTGTTTTTGTTTTAATTTCAGTCTGCCTTATTTCCTTTACAGCTCTTTATTTTTTATTTCCTCCCCAGAAAAAAAAATTAAACGATTATACAAAACAAAAAACACAACAAAAAATTTCTGCAAAAAAACCTGTTCTTTATACCCATGGAAAAAAAGCACTTAAAACAAACAAGGATTTTTTATATGAAATCTATGATAAAATTGAAGAAAAAACCCTTCCAGACAAAAAATCAGACTACAAAGGTCTTCCTAAAATCTGCATAATTATTGATGATATAGGTTTTGACAAAAAGAATGCCTATGAGCTTGCCGACCTTGGAATAAACATAACTCTTTCTGTTCTTCCCTTTACTCCCTATGCAAAGGAAATAATAAATAATACTTCACTTCCAGAAGTTGAATTCATGCTTCATATTCCAATGGAACCTGTTGAATACCCGATTATTGATCCAGGACAAGGTGCTCTTTTATCCTCAATGGACCCTGACACCATAATTTTCACACTTAAAAATGATCTTGATTCCTTTCCATTCATAAAGGGAATAAACAACCACATGGGATCAAAACTTACTCAAAATTCAGATATAATGAACCAGGTTTTCACCATTATAAAAAAAAGAAATCTTTTTTTTGTAGATTCTCTTACAAATCCAAACAGCAAATGCATTGAATCTGCAAGAATGTTTAAGGTAGATTTTGCTAAAAGAGATATTTTTTTGGATAATATTCAAAAAGTGGAATATATTGAAGGCCAGATTAAAAAATTAAAGATAATAGCAGCTCAAAAGGGTTATTCTATAGGTATAGGTCATCCATATGATACAACAATAAAAGCACTTAAAAACAATATTTATGAAATAAAAAAAGAGTTTGAATTTGTTAAGGCCTCATCTGTTGTTAAACAAATCCAATAATGCTATAAATTTTATTTAACCTGAAATACAAAAGCAGAAAAAATATGAAAAGACTCAAAATAAAAGAAATAAACTCAAATGATAATCCTCCAGACAAAGGATTAATTGCAGGCTGGGTAAGAACAAGAAGGGATTCAAAAACATTTTCATTTATTGAACTAAATGACGGATCATGTCTTTCAAATATTCAGGTAATTGCTGATTCAGCAATTGAAAACTATGAAAACATAGCAAAGCTTACAACCGGATCTTGTATTTCAGTTTTTGGAAAAATAGTTGAATCTCCGGGAAAAGGGCAGAAATGGGAAATTCAGGCCGAAAAAATTGAAATTTTCAATAATTCACCTGAAGACTTTCCTTTGCAGAAAAAAAGACATTCAGACGAATTTTTAAGAACCATAGCTCATTTAAGGCCAAGAACCAATAAATTTGGTTCAATATTCAGAATAAGAGCAGAACTTTCACAGGCTGTACATTCTTATTTTTACGAAAAAGGATTCAAATATATTCATACTCCAATTCTTACTGCCTCAGACTGTGAAGGTGCAGGCGAAATGTTTTCTGTTTCATCAGATGCCGTAAAAAACGGATTTTTCTTTTCAAAACCTGCAAACCTTACTGTTTCAGGCCAGCTTGAAGCAGAAATGATGGCACTTTCCCTTGGAGATGTTTACACATTCGGACCTACTTTCCGTGCAGAAAATTCAAATACATCAAGGCATGCCGCAGAATTCTGGATGATTGAACCTGAAATGGCATTTTGTGATTTAACAGAAAATATGGATGTAGCAGAAGATTTTATTAAAAATATAATTAAAAGAACAAGGATAAATTGCAGTGAAGATATTGAATTATTTAACAGATTTGTGGATAAAACTCTATTTGAAACTCTTGAAAACATACTGGAAAACCAATTTATAAGAATTACATATGAAGATGCTGTAAAAATTTTGAAAAAATCAGGGAAAATATTTGAATATGATCCTGTTTACGGAGCAGATCTTCAAACTGAGCACGAAAGATTTTTAACAGAAACAGAATTTAAAAAACCTGTTTTTGTATACAATTATCCAAAAACCATTAAACCTTTCTATATGAGGCTTAACAGCGATAATGAAACAGTTGCTGCAATGGACCTTCTTGTGCCTAAAATCGGAGAACTGATAGGAGGAAGCCAAAGAGAAGAAAGATATGATATTCTTTTAAAACGAATGAAACAATGCTCTATAAACGAAAAAGATTATTGGTGGTATCTTGATTCTAGAAAATACGGAAGTGTATATCACAGCGGTTTTGGAATGGGTTTTGACAGAATAATGATGCTTGTTACAGGAGTTTCAAATATAAGAGATGTCATACCTTTTCCAAGAACACCTGGTTCAATAGAGTTTTAATTTAGTAAATTTTTATTTTTAGATATAATTTTTTTATGATATAAAAAACAAAATGCCGTTTAGAATAACTCAGGAGGTCACCCAAGATGGATGTTTCCAAAAAGGTTCTTATAGTAGACGATTTTTCGACAATGCGTAGAATACTGAAAAATATATTAAAACAAATTGGTTTTACAAATATTTCCGAAGCAGACGACGGAAGTACAGCATGGGAAGAGTTACAAAAAAATTCCTTTGATCTTATTATCTGTGACTGGAATATGCCTAAAATGAGCGGCATTGAACTTTTAAAAAAAGTAAGAGCAGACGAAACATATAAAGATATTCCTTTTCTTATGGTTACTGCTGAAGCACAAAAACAAAACGTTATAGAAGCAGTTCAGGCAGGAGTTTCAAATTATGTTGTTAAACCTTTTACTGCTGAATCTATTTCAGAAAAACTTGAAAAAATCATTTCCTGATTTTTTATAAAAAAAATTTAAAGGCCTTTTTTTAAAGGCCTTTTTTTTTAAAATTTAATAGTAAATCTAGATTGAATTTTTCTATTCCTTAATAAACTTAATACTTATTTTATAATTTCCTGTATCAATATCATCTGGAATCATATCACCATTTTCAATCAAAAGAGTTACAACTTTAGAATTTGAAGGATCACGAAACATTCTTTTAGATCTTCTGTCCCTTAATCCTGTATCTAAAACAACCGCATTTTTTCTTGAATTCCTTATACCAATTACCTTAGCTTTAAGTTCTCCATATCTTGGAGAGCCTCTTCTTTTGTCTCCATGTTCCATAAACCTCAAATCAAGAGGCCTGCCAACCTTGATTTCCATTTCTATCTCCCTAAAAAATATATTATATAATATAACTTTATGATTTCATTATATTTTTATTATATAATCGTTTTTTCTCTTTTAATACTTTAATAAAAGATTTTTCAATACTTATTTTTTATTTTAAAATTTTTTTCTATTGGTTAAAAAACTCATCTTGCTGGCCAATTTTAATAATTTCCTCTGTTTCAAATTTAAGATAGGATTTAAGATCTTTTAATGAATAATTAATAAGCCTTTTAGTACCGGTTAAAGTCTTTTTTTGTATCTGAGCTAATTTTTTGGAAACCTCAAGAGCTGAACTTTCAAGATTTTCAACAGGCACAACCAAATCTGCAATTTTATTTTCTAAAGCTTCTTCTGCATTTATCACAGGCTGCATCATTAAAAGTTCACAAGTTTTAGCCTGACCTATCAAATTGCTTAGAAAAAAAGGACCTCCGCCTTTTGGAAGCATTCCTATTTCCTGATAAACATTGTGAAAAACTGTATTTGTAGAAATTATTTTATAATCACATGCAAGGGAAATATTCATAAAAACAGATAAAACATCACCTTTACACACATGAATTACAAATGCGTCCATACTTACTATATCAAGTATTGTCTGATCTATGATATTGCAGAAACGGTGGAGTTCATAACGGTCCATGGTATTTGTAAATCCAAAATGTCCTATATCCATATTAGGACATTCCATAAGGAAAAAACGCAGATATTCATCACTTCCAGATTCGCTGTAGGAAGACTCTATGACAACTGTCTTGATTTCCTTGTCTTTTGAAACTTCAATAAAATAATCATGAAGAAAATCACGGTTGTCAAAACTTATAAAATTATGAAAAAAATTACCTGAAAATTTAATCCAGAGGCAGTTTTCTTTTAATTGTGAAACCATGAAATCAGGATAATTTACTCTGTATTTTTTAGTTTCCATTTTACACCTCTTTTATAATTTTTTATTTTTAAAAAAATTTGGCATTAGCTTATTCTATAAAAAAATCACATTAAAAAATACCCAAGATTATTTCAAATAAACTGAGAAACAAAATTTGAGAGCTAAAATTCCATTTTAAAAAAATCAAAAATCAATATAATTGACATAAAAAACAGTGTTTAATATCATAGTTAATGTTTTAATATAATTTAAAGCTTTAAATTTAACAAACATACAAGGTTAAAAATGCCAGATATAAATTCATCAATTTCAGAACTTACACTAAGAATGCTCAAGGCAGTTGAAAATTTAAGTGAGCAGGAAAAAAAAGAATTTCTAATGCTTATAGGCGAACAAAGAAGATTTTCAAGAAAATCTTATTTGACAGAGGTTTCCTACAAAACAAAAAACCAAAATTTTAATGATTTTATACTTGATATAAGTCCTGGAGGAACATTTATTGAAACAGAAAATAATTTTTTTACAGGCCAGGAACTTTACTTAAAAATAAAATTTAGTGATTTAAAACCTTTTGAAATAAAAGGCTGTGTTGTATGGCACAGTTCAAACGGAATTGGGGTTAGATTTATTTTTGAAACAATTGAACAACAACAGGAACTTATTAAACTTATAAATGAAATATAGATTGTATCTATCTATCCCAATTTACAAGGAAATTCAATGGAATCAGTATTAATAGCCTCCAAAGAAACCAAAGAACTAGAAATAATTAACAATGTCTTAAAAAAACATTACAAATCCATTTTAATAACATCTTCTGATATGATGAAAAAAAACCATACAAACTTTGACATAATGCTTCTAGATCATAATTTTACCGAGCATTCTGCAATAGATTTTTTAATGGATATAAATATTCATAAAAGCGTACCTGTACTTTTTCTTACACCGGATAATGATCCGCAATGTGCAGTTGAAGCTTTAAGAGCTGGAGCATTTAACTATATTGTAAAAGCAGGAAACTATATTTCAATTTTAAATATTGCAATAAAAGATGCTATTAATAAATTTCAGGAAAGAAAAACACTTAAGGAAAAAATAAATGAACTTCAGGACAAAATAATTGAATTACAGGATAAATATGAAAAAAACAACAGAGCACAAACAATAGCTGATACAAATGAAAATAAGATAGAGCCTGCTAAAAAAGAATTAAGCCTTGTTGAAGAAATAATATCCAGATTCAAAAAAGGCGAAATAAACCTCCCTGCCCTTCCCCAAATAAATATTGAATTTAAAAAATTAATATCAAAAGGTGCAAATATAAATGAACTTGCATCTCTTTTAAAACAGGATATAGCAATTTCCTCTACTTTAATTAATATTTCAAATTCAGCCCTGTATAAAGGGGTTGAAGAAAACAAAACACTTGAAAATGCAATATCACGACTTGGACTTTCAACAACAAGACAATATGTGGAAGTTATTTCAAACAGAAGCCTTTATACGGCAAAAAACAAAAAATATTTTGCATTAATGGAAAAATTATGGATGCATTCCCTTTCCTGTGCATATGCATCAGAACTTATTGCAAACACGCTTAATTTAAAAACAGACAATGACACATTTACTCTAGGACTTATACACGACATAGGAAAACTTGTTCTTTTGCAGATAATTGGAGAACTTGAAATTAAAGGAAAATTTACGCAAACCTTAACAGATCAGGGTCTTAATGAAACCTTAAAAAATTACCATGGAAAATTCGGTGCTGTTTTGCTTAAAAGATGGTCTTTTCCGGAAGAATTTATTCAAGTTTCAATGTATCATGACTCAATTGAAGAAATTAAAAATCCTTCAACAGATTTTCTTATTGTGCATTTTGCAAATCTTCTTGTAAATTCAATTGGTTTTTCAATGTATGAACAAGAATTTATTGACCTTGAAAATTCAAGGTCATGCTACGAACTAAGGCTTAGAACTTCTGAAATTGAAGACTTGAAAATTAAGGTTATGGAATATATGGGTGTTTTTAAAAATGTATTATAGTTGCTGAACTAAAACTACCTTTTTTACCAATTTCTCCATCATACTCAAAATTTAATCCTTAAAAATTAACTATTTCAAATCTTAAATTTTAACATTTTTTAATAAATACTTAAAAATTTATCTTATATTTCCCCTTTGGAGGATTAAAATACCCATGATGAAGATCTTTATAATTTTTTTTAAGGTGTTTTATTAAATTTATTATACCAAAAGGTATTAAATCTTTTGATAAATCACCAAACATCTGCCTGAAATAAAGTTTTGGATCATAATTCAAATTTCTCCACTGAATAAAATCTATTTTTAAATTTTCAATTATTTTAAACAGTTCTTTCATTTCAGGCTCTGTGTCTGTAAAGCCCGGCATATTAAGATAATTTACAGATACAAACTTGTGTTTTTTCTTTGCTGTTTTTATTGTTTCCAAAACATCTTCAAATTCATATTTTGGTCTGAAATATTTTAGATAATATTTTTTTTGAAATGAATTTGTACTTACTCTTATACTGTCTAGTCCTGCATCAAAAAGCTCTTCCATTTTTTTGGGAAGACTTGCATTTGTATTCATATTAAGAGTGCCTTTATCTGTTTTTGACCTGATTATTTTTATTGCAGGCAAAATAACATCAAAGGCAAGAAGAGGATCACCCTCACAGCCCTGGCCAAAACTTAAAACACAATTTTCAACATTTTCTATATGACTTAAGGCAATTTCTGCTATTTCTTCAGGTGATGGTGTAAAATTTATTCTGTTCTGACAGCTTGATATAAACTCGTCTTTTTGAAGTGAAATGCAGCCAAGACAATTTGCATTGCAAACTCTTGAGGTTGGGAGAGGTGCTTCATATCTTTTAAGAAAAAAATTTTTTGCAGCAGGACATCCCCATTCCAAAGCACATTTCTTTATATGATAAATAAGTCTGTTTTTAGGATATTCCTTTATTTTTTCCATTAAACCTTCTTCTACCTTTTCTACAGGCATTAAAGAAAGGTCCTGACGATCTTCCTTGTCTACCTGATAAACAGCACTTACAAAATCATCGTCAAGTCCTCCAACTGCTCCATAGGAAAAAAGCGGAAGAGGTTTTGCATCTTCATTTTCATCAAATGCAGAATTAAGTGTAATAACATATCCTGGTGAATTAAAGGCAGCTACTGGAAAAAGTTTTTCATTTTCATTATATGGATTAAATTCAACTATTTCATATTGTTTTGTTTTATTATTAAATAAAATCGGAGCTCTGTCAGGCAGAAACATAAGTTCGCTGTAATCTGGAATTTTTATAGAATTTTTTTCATTTAATATATAAAGGTCATTTCCTGCCATTCCAACTGCAGAATATCCTTCAAGTTCAAATATTTCACCTTTTTCATTTGCCACAACAGCACAAGCTCTGTATTTCATAAACAATTGTCCTTAAACAAAATAAAAATTAAAAAACTTATTTGTTGTGATGTATTAAAATAAAATTATTAGTGCAAATAAATTTTTTTAAAAATCCGGAGTATCTTTTAATTCCGGAGGATCCAAAAGTGAGGGTTTTATTTTTTTTATCATTTTTAAAAGGTCATCTGACATTTTTGAATTGTAAAATGAAAATACTTTTTTTATCTGTTCTTCCTTAAGTCCAATTACATCTTTTAAATTTGCATTTTGAAAATCTGTATTTTCAAGGTCTGCCATATCAAAATCTGCTCTTTCAAGATCTGATCCCCAAAAAATTGAATTTTTTAAATTAGAATTTGCAAATGATGAATTATTCATTTTTGATTCAGTAAAATCAGTATCTGAAAGATCAGTTTCAATCATTACGCAATTTGTCATATTAGAATTTCTTATATTGGAATTTGAAAGATCAGCCTTCCAAAAATATGCTTCCTTAATATCTGAACCTGAAAGATTTGAAAACGAAAGATTTGCATCTTCAAAATTTCCCTTTGAAAGTTTTGAAAATCTCAAATCAGCCCAGCTTATATCAGCTCCCCAGGCATAACATCCTGAAAGATTTGTTTTTCTTAAATCCATATTTCTCAAAAAACAATTGCTTATGTCTATTGAACTTACTCCAAAACTGTTAAGCCTTCTTAAATTTCCTCTTATTCTTCTTGAGGCTTCTTCACTGTTCCATCCCCTGAAGTCGTCAATTTCATCCTGATATCTTCTTTTTTCAACCTTGTTTTTTCCTTTCTGCTGAAGCCAGAAAATAACAACACCAAGCATAAAAATATCAAAAACAACACCATGTGCCTCGACCATAAGATCCCTTAAAAACAATACATTATAAAAATCATAAAAAAGGGTAAATCCTGTTACTAAAAAAAGTATTAAAACAAAAACAACTGCTGTTATTAAGACAGGATTAGTAATTATATCTTCATAAACATGATAAACATTTTTTATTCTTTCTGTCTGAAATACAAATGTTAAAAACTTTATAAAAGGATTCTTTCTTTTCATCATAGTTTTTTGCTTTTTTTTATATTGAAATTTTTTTTAAATTTACATCTTATCAAAGATAAAAAAATAAATATTGTATTTTATTATATAAACTTATATTGTGTGATGCTTTTTAAAATTTAACAAAAAGAGAAGGTTATGAAAGAACTTAAAAGTTTTCAAAAAAAATATCTTAAAGCTCTGGCACATGATTTAAAGCCTGTTGTTTTTTTAGGACAAAACGGTGCCACAACAAATTTTATTGAATCTGTAGATCAGGCTCTTGAAAAACATGAACTTATTAAAATTAAATTCATAGATTACAAGGAAAAAGAATTTAAAAATCAGATATCTGAAACCATAGTAAATGAAACAAAAGCTTTTTTTGTGTCAATTATAGGACATACACTTATTTTATACAGGAAAAGCAGTAATGAAAAAAACCAAAAAATTAAAATTCCTCAAAATGAATAAACATCAGCTTTTTTATATTTGAGATAATAAGAATTTACTTTTTTTACATAATTTCGAGTTTCAGGATAAGGGGGTATTCCATTATATTTGGCTACAGCTCCAGGACCAGCATTATAGGCTGCCAAAGCAAGATTCAAATTTCCTTTGTATGTATCCAAAAGATTTTTTAAATATTTTGAACCAGCCATTATATTTTCAGACGGATCAAAGGGATTTTTCACCTTATATTTTTTTATAATTCCAGGCATAAGCTGCATTAATCCCTTTGCTCCCTTTTTTGAAACAGCATTTTTTATAAAACTTGATTCTGCTTTTATTACAGCCTTGATAAGTTCCTTTTCTAGTGAAGTTACTACTGAAACATATTTTAAAATATTGTTTAAATGAGTATCTGTAACAAAAAATCCTGAACCTTCATTTGATTTTGTTTCCTTCATATAAAACTTGTAATCAGATGATACAGGGGTATTGGTAAAAGATAAAATTCCATTTTCATCAACATACACATAAATATCAGAATAAACTTTTGAACATATTATAAACATAAAAAAAACTAAAAAAAACAAATACTTAAACATTTTTTAAACAACCTTTTTTAAAAAATCAGAAGAACTTAAGCTGATTATCTCTTTTTACACTATTTTTTATAATATTTTTAATTGTTTTTTCATTTAATATATTATCTTCAAGGTCATTTAAAAACGGAGAGGGAATTGTTTTTTTATTTTTCCCGAAAATTAAAGCTTTTTCAGGCCTTAAAACATAAAGTCTTTTTTTAGCTCTTGTAAGACCTACATAAAAAAGTCTTCTTTCTTCATCTGATTTTTCTTTTTTAGACTCTCCATTTTTTATAAAAGGAATATTTCCGTTAAAACAATTTGGAATAAAAACTGCCTCAAATTCAAGACCTTTTGAAGCATGCAGAGTCATAAGTCTTACCTTTTCACCTTTAATTCCAATATCTGAAATTTTCATAAGTTTAATACTTGTTAAAAACTCACTTAATTTATTAAAATTATTAGAATATTTTATTATATAATTAATTTTATCCATAAATGAATAATCATTTTCAAATTTATTTAAATCAGTGTTTTTTATTAGATAATTTATAATTTCACTTATTTTTTTATTTTGAAGATCATTTCTTAATATACTTAATTTATTAAAAATTTTTTCATTAATTTTAATATTTTCTTCAATATCGTTAATTTCAGTTTTTATGCCAAAAGGCTTTAATATTAAATCCGAAATATCCAGCTCATTAAAAATTAATTTCATGTATGAAAAAAGCTTTTTAAATCCGGTTTCTTCACTCAAATTTTTTTCATTAATGTTTGAAAAAGGAATAAAATTTTCTTCTAAAACTGAAGAAATAACAGATGTTTCTTTTTTAGTTCTGCATAAAACTGCAATATCTGAAAATGAAAAACTGCTTATATCCTTAAAATTTTTTTTATATGTAATTAAAGAGTCTGTTCCTCCAACCAGATTTTGAATTTCATCAGCAATAAACTTTGCCTGAAGCTTTTCACAGTCTGAAACAATTATATTTATAAATTTTTCACCTTTTATACCTGAATAAACCTTGTTTCTTTTGTTTTTGGATTCACTTTTTTCAATTATCTGAAAAGAAGCATCAATAATTGTTTCACTTGATCTATAATTTTTTATTAGATTTATTTTTTCAACATTTTTAAAATCATTTGAAAATCTTGTTTCAAAATCTGTCAAAGCTCCCCTGAAACCATAGACCGACTGATCCATATCACCAATTGCAAATACAGAACTTGAATCATCTGTTATCCTTTTGATAATTTCATATTGAATTTCATTTAGATCCTGGTATTCATCTATTAAAAAATAAGAATATTTTTTCTTTATTAATTCTTTAAATATTTCATTTTCAGTTTTTTTAAAAAAATTTAATAAAATATCATCATAATCTATTAAATTATTTTGATTTTTTACTTTTTCATATTTATTTATAACCTCAAAAAATTCATAATCATTTCTTGTTAAAAAATCAGGTGACTGCTTTATTTTTGATAAAAAAGCATAAATTTCTATTAATTTTGTTTTTTCAAGATATTTTTTACAAAGATTTTTTAAAATATATTTTTTTACAGTCTCATCTATTATATTAAAATTATTATCTTTTTCAAAACTTAGAGCAAAACTGTGAAATGTTCCTGTAAAAGGTTTTTTATTATATTTTTTATTTTCAATTCTTTCCTTCATTTCATTTGCAGCCTTTATTGTAAATGTTATGGCTGCAATATTTTCAGGATTGATTTTTTCTTTATCACAAAGATGAAAAAATCTGTTTGTCAGACAAGTTGTTTTTCCTGTTCCAGGACCTGCTGTTACAATAATATTTTTTGATTTTGAACTAACTGCCTTTAACTGCTCAATATTTAACTCTTTTTCTTCAATTTTTTTTATATTTTCATTATTTTTATCATTAAAAAGCTTTTTTGCCTGACTGA
Source organism: Desulforegulaceae bacterium (assembly GCA_034007295.1). GTDB lineage: Bacteria > Desulfobacterota > Desulfobacteria > Desulfobacterales > JACKCP01 > JACKCP01. The sequence continues at coordinate 29,854 of JAVERC010000003.1, forward strand.
ATTGATCATCATTTTTTTTATATTCAAAAATATTAGTATCTTTATCTATATTTTTAAAAAAGCTTACCTGTCCTTTTGAAAGGTATGAATCAAGTTCCTTTTCATCAAAAATTTTTACCTTTCCAAATTCTCCGTCATAGCCTGGATTTATATTCAAATTTCTGTTTCTCATTCTTTTTATTGATTCAGATAAAAGAGGAATATCAATTTTATCAAGGGTTTCTTTTTCACAAATCCATAAAGCATCAAATTCAGAACCTGCATTTTTTATAACCTTTTCATATAAACTTTTTACTTTTTTTGTATTTGGACCCACTTTAGATATTTCAGATAAAATATCTGTAAGAGGAACTATACTTTTAAAAGGCGGTGAATTTTTTTTTATATTTTCAATATCTGTTCTGTTTGAAAGTTCAATTATTCTGTAATAAACCCCAAGTGTAAGTTTTTTACCGCATACTGGACAAATTCCCTTATTTTTCAAAGTTTCCATTGGTGAAAGACAAACATTGCACTTTCTATGGCCGTCAAAATGATATTTTCCTTCTTCAGGAAAAAATTCATATGTCCCCATAAATTTATTTTTGTCCTTATTTTTCAGTGCATTTTTTATTTCATAAAAAGACATTTCACAGTCAAATATATTTGCTTCCCTTCCAAGTTTTCCAGGCGAATGTGCATCTGAATTTGAAATAAGGGTAAATTTATCAAGATCAGAAATAAAAAAATTCATATCAGGATCAGAAGAAAGTCCTGTTTCAAGAGCAAAAATTTCTGAAGTTAAATCTTCATAGCATTCTTCTATTTTATCAAAACCAGATTTTGAACCAAAAAGGGAAAACCAGGGAGTCCATATATGAGCAGGAATTAAAAAACCCCTTTCGTCTGTTTCAAGTATAATTTCTAAAAGATCCCTTGAATCAAGTCCAAGAATAGGCCTTCCATCTGACTTGATGTTTCCTATTGAATCAAGTTTTGAATTAAATTTTTTAACTGACTCAAGTGATGGAAAATAAACAAGATTGTGGATTTTCCTTACTTTTCCGTTTTTTTTATAAATTGAACTTATTTCACACTGAAGCATAAATCTTATTTTTTGATTAAAAGATTTATTAACATAATCATCTAAATTCTTTTCAATATCTTTTTTCAATACAAAAAGGCCTGTAGATTTATCCTCTAAAAGCTTTGATTCAAGTTCATTAAACCATGCAGGATGGGTAAAATCACCAGTTCCAACAACATTTATTCCTTTTTTGGAAGCATAAATATAATTGGTTTCAAGATCTGAATTTTTTGCTGTTGCCATTGAATATTTGGAATGTATATGAAGATCTGCCAAAAATTTCATATTATTATTGCCTTATAAGACTGTTATTATATATTCTTTATGTTTGTACCTTAATTGAGCGTATCATAATTTTTAATAAAAAAATTTTCAATGAATCAAGACCATTATATTTAAAAATCACTCAATTAAGGCTCTATTTAATAATTAAACTCACCTGTAAAAGGAGTTAACCATGGGTCTTCTAACCTCAACATCTTCCTTTTTAAGATATAAGATTGATGATGAATCACAAGAACTTTCTTTAGAAAAAATCAGGCTTTGTCTCAAAGAAAACCAGTTTCCAGAAATTGCAGATTCTGAAATGTCTGAAGCAGTTTCTGGATGGACAAGCTATGAAAACCACTTTGATCCAGACTTTGAATCAGATCATATAAAATATGGAAATTATATTATTTTCTGCCTGAGAATTGATAAAAAAACAGTTCCAAAAAAAATAGTAGACAAATATATAGCCATAGAATCAAAAAAAATAATGCAGGAAACAAATAAAGATTATCTTTCTAAAAATGAAAAAAGAAAATTAAAAGAAGATATTCTTTTAAGATTAAGCCTTCAAATGCCTTCTATTCCAGATATTTATGATGTTTTATGGATGCCTGAAAAAAAAGAAGTTATTTTTTTTACAACCCAAAAAAGTGTTAATGAAATTTTTGAAACACTTTTCAGGCTTACATTTAAAACTTCAATTATCCGTCTCTTTCCCTACACAAGAGTTTATTTTGACGAGGGTATTTCTGATATGAAAAAAGATGTTTTTTACGCTTCATCACATATAAATATTCAGGAGTCTTAAATGATAGATATTGCTGTAGCATATAACAAATACAAATTTGCAGGATTTGAATTTTTAACATGGCTTTGGTTTATAACTGAGACAGAGCCTGATATTATTGAAAATATTTCACCTGATATAAAAGATTTCTGCATTGATGATAAAATTGTTATTGAAAATTTCAAAGAGGATTCAACAGAAAAAATTACCATAAACGGAGACAAGGCAAACCTGGATGAAGGCGTTCTTGCTATAAAAAAAGGAGCTCTTGTTACAGAGCTTAAAATTATTTTCAAAACAGGTGAAGATATTGAAATTAAATTTCTTATAAAAGGTGAAAGTTTAGATATAACCGGATTCAATGTTTTAAAATACAAATTTTCAACTGCACCAGAAGAAATTGAAGGATCTGTTATAGAAAAAGTATACTTTTTAGAGTTATTGACAAGCCTTGTTGATAAACTTTTCCAAAAATTCATTTTGCTAAGAATTTCAGATGAATGGAAAAATATTGAATTGTCAAAAATAAGTCAATGGATTGAACAAAGAACAAAGAGATATTAACATGAAAAATAAAACAATAAAAAAAGTTCAATTTATAAAAAAATTATTGTAAATAAAAAAACAAGTAAAAACAAAGATTTAACTAAGTAATACACATATTGACAAAGTATAATAATAAAAGGTTTTAAAATATGAAAATAAAAATAGAAAAACAAAAACTAAAAAAAGTTCTAGAAAAAATTCAAGGAATGACCAGTCAAAAAACTTCTCTTCAGATAACTAAAAATGTAATTATTGAAACTGTATCAGATAATGAAATTTCAATTAAGGCTACTGACCTTACTTCGGAATATTTTTGTACTTTAGAAGCTGAAATAGAAAATAAGGGTATTATTGCTGTTAATTCAAAAAAATTTTTTGATATAGTTAAATTTTTTCCAGATGATTACATTCCTATAGAAGAAATAGATTTTCAATGGATTAAAATAGGTAATGAAGATGTATTTTTTCATTTGGTTGGAGCATCCCCTGAAGACTTTCCTGATATTTCTATTAATTTTAATTCAATTTATTTTGAAAGTGATTCCTCTTCTTTTAAAAAAATGCTTACAGCTGGAAATTCAATTCACCCTGAAACAAATGAATTAAGACCTTTTATTTTAGGTATTAATTTATATTTTTTTAATATGGATAATTATTCTTCTATAAAAATGTTTTCAACAGATACAAAAAGAATTGTAAAAACTGAAATAAGAAGTGAAAATTTAATTCCTGAAAATTTAAATTCAAAAACTGTTCTTATTCCAAAAAAAAGTATTCCTGATTTAATTAAATTTATGGATGAAGAAAAAGTAAACCTTTCTTTTACACCAGAATTGTTTAGTGTAAGCCAGGGAAAAGAATTTTATTCTGTAAATATTCTTGAAGGTGATTTTCCAGACTGCAACGGTCTTATTATTCCAAATGAAGAATTTGGGATAGAAATTGATAAATATATTTTAAATGATATTCTTCAAAGGGTTTCTATTGTTGCAGATGATAAAACTCCGATAGTTTATTTTAATTTTTCAGATAATACTTTAACCATTGCATCTAGTAACCCTGAATTAGGTGAAGCAAAGGAATCAACAGCAATTGTTTTTGAAAGAGAGGGTTTTGAAACAGCATTTAATGCCAGGTATATTCTTGATATTATAAAAGATATTGAAGATGATTTAATTTATATGTATTTAAAGGATAAAACTTCACATTGTATTATTAAAGGTATTGAAAATATAGATTATGCAGCTGCCATAATGCCTATAAAAATTTAAAAATTTAAGGATAAATAATGTCAGATATAAAAAGAGAATATAACGCAGGAAGTATAAAAATTCTTGAAGGACTTGAAGCTGTTAGAAAAAGACCTTCAATGTATATTGGAAATACAGATGAAGCAGGTCTTCATCACCTGGTATATGAAGTTGTAGATAACAGTATAGATGAAGCAATGGCTGGATACTGTACTGAAATAGATATTAAGATTCATACAGACAACAGTGTAACTGTAATAGATAACGGCAGAGGTATTCCTGTTGATTTACACGAAAAAGAAGGTGTTCCTGCAGCTGAAGTTGTTTTGACAAAACTTCATGCTGGAGGAAAATTTGACAATGATACTTATAAAGTTTCAGGCGGTCTTCACGGTGTTGGTATTTCTGTTGTAAATGCACTTTCAGAACAGCTTGATATGACTATCTGGAAAAATGGAAATATTTATAACCAGAAATTTTCAAAAGGCAAAAAAATTACAGAGCTTGAAATTATAGGTTCTACTGATCAAAATGGAACAAAAATTCATTTTTCACCTGATATAACCATAATGTCTACCAATAATTTTAATTATGAAGTTTTATCAAGAAGAATGAGAGAGCTTGCTTTTCTTAACAAAGGCATAAAAATTTCCATTGAAGATGAAAGATCAGATGAAAAAAACAGTTTTTTTTATGAAGGCGGAATAAAAACCTATGTGGAATTTTTAAACAAGCATTGTTCAGCAGTTCATGATCCTATAATCATAGAAGGAACTGACGGAGATGTTTATGTAGAAGTAGCAATTCAGTACAATGACACTTTTAATGAAAAAATTTATACCTTTGCAAATAATATTAATACTTCAGAAGGGGGGTATCATTTAAGCGGATTTAAAGGTGCTCTAACAAGAACTTTAAATAATTATGCAAACAGTGAAAGTCTTCCAAAAAATCAGAGAACCAAAATATCTGGAGATGATGTAAGAGAAGGTTTATCTGCAATAATAAGTGTAAAATTAAAAGAACCTAAATTTGAAGGACAGACTAAAACAAAACTTGGAAACAGTGAAGTTAAAGGTATTGTAGAATCGCTTGTAAATGAAAAACTTGCTATTTATCTGGAAGAAAATCCTGCAAATGCCAGAAAAATTATTGCAAAAGCAGTTGATGCTGCAAGAGCAAGGGATGCTGCAAAAAGAGCCAGGGACCTTGTAAGAAGCAAATCAAATATTGGAGATACTACTCTTCCAGGAAAACTTGCAGACTGTCAGTCAAATAAACCTGAAGAAAAAGAACTTTATCTTGTGGAGGGTGATTCTGCAGGGGGTTCTGCAAAACAGGCAAGAGACAGAAGATATCAGGCTATTTTACCCCTTAAAGGTAAAATTTTAAATGTTGAAAAAGCAAGGTTTGATAAACTTTTAAAATCAGATGAAATAAAAAATATGATAACAGCTCTTGGAGCTGGAATTGGAAAAGATGATTATGAAATTGAAAAAATCAGATATCATAAAATTTTTATTATGACTGATGCCGATGTTGACGGTGCACATATAAGAACACTTCTTTTAACCTTTTTTTACAGACACATGCCTGAAATAATAGAAAATGGTTATCTTTATATAGCACAGCCTCCGCTTTACAGAATTGGTAAAGGCAAAAAAGGAATTTATCTTAAAAATGAATCAGGTTTTAATGAATATCTTGTATCAAGATTTTGTGAACTTAAATATGTAGAATCAGGCGAAGATAAAAAAAGATTAACAGATGAAGAAGCTTTTGAATTTATTTTAAAACTTATAAGTCTTTATGAAAATCTTTCTTCACTGGATAATATGGGTTTTGAAAAAAGAATTGTAAAAATTATGCTTGATGAAAAAGTATCTGATAAGGAATACTTAAGAGATAAAGAAAAAATGAGTCTTTTAAGGGATAAGTTTCAAGAAAATAATTTTATAATAGATGAATTTATCTGGAATGAGGAAAAGGAAATATTTGAACTTATTCTAACTCCGCCTGAAGTTGAAGAAGATCATGAAAGCGAAGAATCTTCAAGGGTGAGAGAGAAAAAGCCTGTAAGAATTTCAAGAAGGCTTGTTTTTTCAAAGGAATATCAAAGCATATTGTCAGACTGGGGAATAATTGAAAAATATTATAATCTTCCTTTTTATATTGGATCAAAAGAGGGAGTTTCTGTTGTAACTTGTGATACTTTGAGAGATTTTTATAAAAAAGCAATGGAAGAAGCTAAAAAAGGTGTTTCAATTCAAAGATATAAAGGTCTTGGAGAAATGAACCCTGATCAGCTGTGGGAAACTACAATGGATCCTTCAACAAGACAGCTTCTGCAGGTTAAGGTAGAAGATGCTGAAGCAGCTGATGAAATATTTTCTCTTCTAATGGGCGATGAAGTTGAGCCAAGAAGAAATTTTATTAAAACACATGCTCTGGAAGTTTCAACTTTAGATTATTAAATTAACGAGGTTTTATTGTGAAAAATTTAAAGCTCTCTTTAAAAATTGGTTTAAGTCTTGGAACTATTCTTTTTATTGTTGCTGTTTTATTTGGTGTAACAATAATTAAAATGAAGTCTATACAAAATGAATCCCTTATTCTTCAAAATGAATTTATGCCTGATGTTTCAATTTATACAAACATTGAAAGAAATCTTAATAATACAGTTTATTCAATGCGCGGATATATTTATACAAGGGATAAAAAATTTCTGGGCGATGTTGAAAACAATTTTACAAATGTAAAGAAATACATGGAAGAAGCAAAAAATTTATCTGAAAAAGCCTTTAATATCCCAGGAATTAAAGATTCTGCAAGAGTTTTGAATAATCAGATAAAGGTTTTTGAAGAATTTATTGAAGGATCTTCAGAAAAAATTGAAAATATTCAAATTCATAGAAATAAATTAAATGAAGCATCTGAAATATACAGAACCAATTGTCTTGATTTTTTGGAATCTGAAAAAGAGATGTATTATAGCGAGGTTTCCAGTAAAAATCCTGATAAGGATAAAATTTCAGAATATTTTGACAAGATTTCATCTCTTAATGATATTATTTCTTTTGGAACACTTCTTGAAAAAAAGGCTGAAAAAGCTTTTGCAGAAAGAGATATATCTCTTTTAAAAGAATCTGTAAATATTTTTGATCTTATCTTAAATGATGTTGATATGCTTGAATTGTCAACTTCAGACAATGATTCTCTTGATAAAATAAAGGGTATAAAAAAAGGAGCTGTTACATTTAAGGAATCAGCAAATATTCTTATTTCAAGTTGGGAATCTCTTAATGTTTTCGAGTCAAGGTTAAGTGATTCTGCTGAAAAAATACTTGAAACAGCTTCGCTTTCAGTACAAAAAGATATAGAAAACACAATAAAATCAGTAAAAAATACTGTTGATAAAATTAATCTTGCTTCTAAAAGAATTTTAATGGGTTTTGTCTTAACTTTTTTGATAAGCATTGGTTTTGGTTTTTTTCTCACCAGAGCAATTACAAAACCTGTATATGAGAGTCTTTATTTTTCAGAAAAAATGGCAAAAGGCGACTTTACTGCCGAATTAAATCTTGACAGAAAAGATGAAATCGGAAAATTGATGATGTCTTTTAACAGAACAAAAGAAGATCTGGGTATAATGATGTCTGATATTTCTGATACAGGCAATTTATTATTTGAATCCTCAGATGAACTTAATAAAATATCTGAGTCTGCTAAGGATACTGTTTTAAAGCTGGTTGATAAATCAAAATCTGTAACAATTGCAGCAGATAAAATGAGAGATAATATGATGAATCTGACAGAAACAACGGATTATACATCTTCAAATGTAAATATGGTTTCTGTTGCAGCAGAAGAAATGAATTCAACTATAAATGAAATAGCCATAAATACTTCAAAAGCAAGAGATATTACAAGAAAGGCAGTTGAAAGAAGTGAAAATACCAGCAATCAGGTTATGGAATTAAAACAGGCAGCAGATGAAATAAACCGGGTTATAGAAGTCATAACTGATATATCTGAACAGACAAACCTATTGGCTTTGAACGCAACAATTGAAGCTGCAAGGGCTGGAGAAGCTGGTAAAGGTTTTGCTGTTGTTGCCTCTGAAATTAAAGAACTGGCATCTCAAACTACAAAGGCTACTGAAGAAATAAAAAATAAAATTTCTGGGATTCAGAATAATACCGATATTACGGTAAAAGGAATTGAAGAAATAAGTTCAGTAATTTCAGGAATTGATGAGATAGTTTCTACTATTGCTTCAGCAGTTGAAGAGCAGTCTGTTTCAACAAATGAAATTGCAAAAAATATTTCTCAGGCTTCAACAGGTATTGATGAAGTAAATGAAAATATTAAGGAAAGCTTTGAATTTGCAAAATCAATAGCATCAGATATTTCTGAAGTGGATGTATTTGCTGATATGATAACAAATAGAACTAACAGGTTATCTGAAAGTGCTGAAGTTTTGGGAAAATTTGCAAATAAATTAAGAGAAGCTGTTACAAAATTCAGATTTTAATAAATTTATTTTTAATTGTACTATAACGGCTATTATTTGTTCTTTTCAAGTTAGATAAAATTTTTAATCTTAAGGATTTATGGGGGATTTAGATGGTAAAGATTTTCAATCTGACTTAGAAATGGGTAAATTAGTCCAGTCACTAAATAAAAAAACTGTCTATTAAGGACAGTTTTTTTATTTTATGATCTTCTAATTTTAAGTTGAACTGAAAAAGTTTAAAGACTGCTTTCAATTATAGATTTTGTTTTGTAAATAAGACCATTAATACTGTTTTTATCCAAATCTTCAACATTGATTGGTTTATGAATTATTAATTCAGCCCTTCCAGGTAAAAGATCAGTTGTTTTTGATGGAAGAATTGAATGTGTTCCTTTTATTGTAACTGGAAGTACAGGTATTTTCATTTCAAGGGCAAGTTGAAAAGCGCCTTTTTTAAAGTTTTTAACTCTTCCGTCAAGACTTCTGGTTCCTTCAGGAAAAAACAGGATGGATTTATTTTCCTTTATCAGATTTTCTTTTGCATTGTTTATTCTTTTTATTGCTTCATCAGGCTTTGATCTGTCTATGAAAATATGTCCTGCAACTTCACAAAAATAACCTATTACAGGAACTTTTCTTAGTTCTTCCTTCATTACCCATTTAAAAGGAATTCCAAGCCATCCATACAATACAAATATATCATACTGGCTTGAATGATTTGCAACAATTATATAAGATTTATCCCTTTCAATGTTTTCCTTTCCTTTAATTTCGGTGAAAACCGGAGTTGCAAAAAGGCTTAATCGAGACCATATAACAGCTAAAAGATCCAGATATTTTGGACAGAAAAATGCTGTAAACGGTATAAAAATAAAAATAGCAAAATTCATTATTATGAGAAAAGGAACAAAAAAAAGCCATTTATAAGGCTGGTATAGATAGTAAAGTAATTTTAATAAAGGTGATCTGTATTCTTTAAATTTTAATGAAATATCAGTAAATATCATAATTTATCCTTTATATTATGCCAGAATTCGTTAACTGATTCTTTCCAACCGGAAATCAGTTTGATAATATCTGTATTTTTATCTTCAATAATTTTCTTTGCTTTTAAGTAAGGATCTTTAGAAATTATTTCATTAAAATAACTTCCAAGCCTTTCATCTTTTGTTGGATCCTTGGTTGGATTAATTTTTAAGGCATAAATAAGATCCGAGTAATGTGCTGCTTTGGACCATTCAAGCCCTAATTTTTTACCTATCTGCTTATACTTTTCTTCAATATCTTCTTTTTCTTTTTTTAGTCGTGAAAGAATACTGGACAGATCTGCGTCTTCATTAAGTCTTTTATTAAAACCCTCCTTTGTAGAAATTATTGAATTTATTGTTTTTTGAAAAACTTTTGAAAAATTTATGGATGATCTCCATTTATCCATTTTTTCATGCAGATCATCTGGTACGCTTAAAGTAACTTTTTTTGCCATTATTACCTCCGTATTAAAAAAATAATACGTATTAAAATTTAATTATGTATTATTTAACAGAAGAAAAAGCTATGATCAATACTAATGAACTGGTATATGAATAAATTTTAAAAAATAATCATGATTTTTATATTTTACTAAAAAATTTTATAATAAACTTAATAATTTATGTTGGATTAAAAGGATATTTGAATATGAATAAACTTAAAGAATTAAAAATAGTTTTTGAGTCTGAAAATGATATTGAAATGATATCTGAATTAATAGCAGACTGTTTTTACAAAAATAATGTAACCGGAGTTGTTATTGAAAGTCCTGTAGAACTGACAGATGAATGGGGTGAAGATCCTGTTGTAAGTGAGAATTTTTCTGTATCCGGATATATAAATTATCTTGAACTTGAAAAAATTGAACTTATAAAAAAAGATGTTTCAGATATTTTAAATTCTTTTAATGTAAAACTTGATTTTCAAACAAGAGATATTTTAGAAGAAGACTGGTCTAGTTCATGGAAGGAATTTTTTTATCCTGTTGAAATTTCTAAAAATATTGTAATAAAGCCTACCTGGAGGGAACTTGAAAAGGATTATAAAATAATAATTAATATTGATCCTGGAATGGCCTTTGGAAGTGGATCGCACGCAACTACAAGTCTTTGTGTAAAAATGATTGAGGAAACAATTGAAAAAAATGATAAGGTTCTTGATATTGGATGCGGTTCTGGAATTTTAATGATTGCTGCACAAAAATGCGGAGCTTCATTTGTTACAGGAATTGATAATGATGTGACAGCAGTTGAAATTTCAAAAGAAAATATGAGGCTTAATAAAATAGATGACTCAAAATTTAGTGTTTTTACTTCCAATCTTTTAAGCTGCGTAAATTCAAAATTTGATCTTATAACAGCAAATATTCTTGCTGAAGTAATAGTTGAATTAATTCCTGACTTACAATCAGTTTCAAAAGAAAATACCAGATTTATTTTTTCCGGAATAATTGAAGAAAAAAAAGATATGGTAATAAAAAAAATGGAAGAATTTAAAATAAAGCCTGAAAAAATTTATAATGACAATGGATGGATTGCAATAAGCGGTTCATATTAAATTATTTTAAAAATATATAAGAGCGGAAATATTAATGAGATATAAACAAATGTATTTAAATATTAACAATCCTGGAAATTATCTTGGTAATGAAGTTAATAGTGTAAAAAAAAATGAAGAAGAAGTTGATTTAAATTTTGCACTTGCATTTCCAGATCTTTATGAAATTGGATCTTCGCATTTTGGAATTCAGATTTTATACGACATATTAAATAATCATAAAGATATTTATGCTCAAAGGGTTTTTGTACCCTCCCCTGACATGAGAGATCAGTTAAAGGAAAATAAAGTATCAATTGGAGGACTTGAAACTAAAAAGCCTTTAAAAGAATTTGATATTATAGGTTTTTCTCTTTTATATGAATTAAATTACACAGGTATTCTTGAAATTTTGGATCTTGGAAATATTCCTTTTTATTCTTCTCAAAGGGATGAAACTTATCCTCTTGTAATAGCAGGCGGTCCATGCATGGTAAATCCTGAGCCTGTTGCAGATTTTTTTGATTTTGTTTTTGTTGGAGACGGAGAAGAAGCAATAATTGAAATTTCTGAAAAAATTATAGAGTGGAAAAAAAATAAAAACAGGAAAAAATACGATCTTTTATATTCAGTAAAAGATATAAAAGGTGTTTATGTTCCTATATTTTTTGAAGATAAAAATAATGAAAATCTTTTTTTGGACAATGTTTTTCCAGATTATAAAAAAATTAATAAAAGAATAGTATCAGACCTTGAAAATGCACCTTTTCCAGTAAAACCAATAATTCCTTATGGAAGACCTGTCCATGACAGACTCAGGCTTGAAATTTCAAGAGGATGTACAAGAGGGTGCAGGTTTTGTCAGGCAGGAATGATTTACAGGCCTGTAAGGGAAAGAAGTGTACAAAAACTTTTAGAGATTGCAGAAAAATCCATAGAAAATACCGGATATGAAGATTTATCTCTTTTATCTTTAAGTACCGGAGATTATACATGTTTTCCTGAATTATTATTTTTTCTTATGAAAAGATACATGAAAGAAGCAAGATCTGTTTCGCTTCCTTCAATAAGAGCAGGAAGACTTACCAAAGATCTTATGGAAGAAATTCAAAAGGTAAGAAAAACAGGTTTTACAATAGCACCTGAAGCAGGTTCTCAAAGGCTTAGAGATGTTATAAACAAGGATTTAAGTGAAGAAGAAATAGTAGGAACAGTAAAAAGTGCCTTTGATATGGGATGGCAGATTATCAAGCTTTACTTTATGACAGGTCTTCCTAGTGAAACTAAAGAAGACCTTGATGAGCTGATTTTGCTTGTTAAAAAACTTAAATTTCTTCCTGAAGCCAGAAGAAGTAAAATAAATGTAAGCCTTACAACATTTATTCCAAAACCTCATACACCTTTTCAATGGGAAAGACTTTTAAGCCGTGAAGAGTCAATGGCAAATTTTTTATATCTTAAAAATAACCTGAAAATTAACGGTGTAAATGTCAAATGGCAGGATCCTGAACATACAAGACTTGAAGGACTTTTTTCAAGGGGAGACAGGTCACTTTCACCCTTAATTGTAAAGGCATATGAAAATGGATGTCATCTTGACGGATGGACAGAACATTTTAAATATGAAAAATGGATTGAATGTATAGAAAGTCTTGGAATTGATATTGATTCTTTTATAGGAAAAAGAAATACAGAATTAAGTCTTCCCTGGGATAAAATTGATATTGGAGTTACAAAAAAATATCTTTTATCAGAACTTGATAAATCTAAAAATGCTATTGTTACCCAAGATTGCAGAATAAGTAAATGCAGTGGATGCGGAGTATGTGATTTTAAAACTATTTATCCAAAGGTTTTCGACAAATCAGGTGTTTCAGATGATTTATATAATGATTTACAAGAATTGGAAAATTCAGATGAAAATATTTTCAGACTAAAAATTTTGTTTGAAAAAACAGGGAATGCAGCATTTTTCGGACATCTTGAACTTATAGGCATTTTTCAGAGAGCATTTGACAGATCTAAGTTAAAATTTGATTTTTCCAAAGGTTTTCATCCAAAACCAAAAATGAATTTTAAAGATGCACTCCCCCTTGGTATGGAAAGTTATTGCGAGTTTATGACAATAGACTGCTATGACACAAATATTGAAAATCTGCTTGAAAATCTTAATAAAACTCTTCCAAACGGTCTTTTTGTTAAAGATATTGAAAAAAGAGAAAAAAAATATAAATTTTATCCAAATTATATATCTATATATGAAGTAAACTTGAATAATATTGAAAATTATGTAAATAAGATAAATGAATTCAATTTGTTAAATGATTATAAAATAACTCTTTTAAAAAAGAAAAAACCAAGAATTTATGATCTGAAATACTGGTTTTCTAATATAGAAATAACAGGCACAGATAAAATAAAAATGAAAATTTTATCTGAAAATGGTAAAACATTACGACCTGATATTTTTCTAAATTATGTTTTAAATTTAAGTAAAGAAGAAACAAGAAAATTAAAAATATATAAAATTAAAGAAATGGACAAAGTTTAATGGAAAAAGAGCTGATTATTAATGCATCTTTGCATGAAACAAGAGTAGCTCTTCTGGAAAACGGTATTTTATCAGAACTTTTTATTGAAAGGGGGATTGACGAAAACATTGTCGGAAGCATTTATAAGGGAAAAATCCAAAGAGTACTTCCTGGAATGCAGGCAGCTTTTGTTGAAATAGGACTTGAAAAAGCAGCTTTTCTTTATGTAGACGATGTTATTCAGACAGATAATTTAAACCTTGAAAGTGAGGAATTTTTAGAAAAATTCAATGGTGATTTATCTGAAGAAACCGATGAATCTGAAAGATATACTGTTTCACCGCCGGAAGAGGAAAATTTTAAAATTCAGTCAGTATTAAAAGAGGGACAGGAAATAGTTGTCCAGGTATCTAAAGGTCCAATGGGAACAAAAGGTGCCAGGGTAACAACACATATTTCCATACCAGGCCGTTATCTCGTTCTTATGCCTACAATTAATCATATTGGCGTTTCAAGAAGAATTGGAGATTCCTCTGAAAGGGAAAGGCTCAGGCATCTTCTCGAAACAGAAAGAATGAATAATTACGGTTTTATTTTAAGAACAGCAGCTGAAGGTATAGAGGAAGAAGCTGTTATAAGGGAAATGAGATTTCTTGAAAAATTATGGAAATCCATTGTTGAAAAAAATAAAATTAAGTCTGCTCCAGTCTGTCTTCACAGAGATCTTTCAGTTACTTTAAGGGCTGTAAGAGATCTTTTAACCCATGAAGTAAATATGGTTGTTATAGATATAAAAGACGGATACAAGGCTGTAAAAAATTTTTTAAAAAAGCACATGGTTGATTTTCCTGTAAAATTAGAGCTTTTTCAGGGTAAGGAACCAATCTTTGATGCCTACAATATTGAAGGTGATATTCAAAGAGCTTTAAAAAAGAAAGTATGGCTTAAATCAGGTGGTTATATAATAATCGAGCATACAGAGGCTTTGGTTGCTATAGATGTAAACACAGGCCGCTATGTTGGAAAACAGAATTTTGAAGAAACTATTTTAAAGACAAACCTTGAGGCTGTAAAAGAAATAGCTTATCAGGTAAGGCTTAGAAATTTATGCGGAATTATTATAATTGATTTTATTGATATGGAAGAAACTGAAAATCAGGAAAGAGTTTTCAGGGTATTAAAGGAAGTTTTAAAAAAAGACAAAACAAAAACATATGTTCTTCCAATGACAGAGCTTGGCCTTATTCAAATGACAAGAAAAAGGGAAAGAAGATCCCTTAATTCCACACTTTGTCAGTCATGTCCTTATTGTGAAGGCAGAGGCTTTTTAAATTCAGGAAAAACAATATGCTATAATATTGTAAGAGATGTTAAAAGAAAAGCTGCAGATATGCAGGGAGAATCTTTTACAATCAGATGCAATCCTGAAATAGCTGCACTTCTTCATGGAGAGGAAGCAAAAATTCTTCATATTATAGAAGATTTTACAGATAAGCCTGTTGTTGTTTATCCAGTATCAACCTATTTCAGGGAACAGTTTGATATTATAGAAAATACAAGAAAACCTGAGTCATGGTAAACAGATGACAAAAATTTTTTTGTCAATTTAAGGTCTGATTAAAAAGTTATTGGTTTTTGTTATTATTCAGACATTTTAAATTTTCATTTTTTTTAAATGAACAAAAAATTACAATTTTTTTGATAAAGCAAAATCCTGTATAAATTAATGTTTTTTTATTTATGTGATGGAAAAAATTGACAAATCAAATATATTGTGTTTATTTGTTCAGGTTAATGTTGAAGATAAATGATTATAATGTAACAAATATTAGAAATTACAAGGAAATTTATTATGAAACGCACATTTCAGCCCAGCAAAATTAAAAGAGCAAGAAGACACGGATTCAGACACAGAATGTCTACAGTTGGGGGAAGGGCCATTATAAACAGAAGAAGAGCAAAAGGCCGTAAAAAACTCTCAGCTTAATAAATCAAAATTTGAAAAACTGGTATTTTGTTAATCAATATAGATACCAGTTTTCTTATATTTGAAGATAAAAATTTAAATATTTAAGATATACTTTGGCAGAATACAAATTTGAAAAATCCAGGCGTCTTTTAAAAAGACATGATTTTTTAAGACTTGCTGATACTGGAATTGTTGTTCACTCCAAATATTTTATTGGTATTTGTGATAAAAAAGAGAACAAAAACGGTTTTGGCAGGATAGGTATTACTGTGTCTAAAAAAGTTGGAAATTCTGTTGAGAGAAACAGAATTAAACGTCTTGTCAGGGAATACTGGAGGCTTAATCAATACTCATTGAATTCAATTCCTGATATAAATGTAATTGCCAAAAAAAATGCCTCGTCCATGGATTCCAGGGAATTATTCAAATCTCTTTTTATTCTTTTTAAAAAAACAGGTGAAAAAAGAAATGATTAAGAAATTTTTTCTTTTGCTGATACGTTTTTATCAGCTGGCAATATCCCCTTATCTTGGAAATAATTGCAGATTTTATCCAACCTGCTCTGCCTATTCTTATCAGGCAATAGAAAAATACGGGATAATCAAGGGTTTATTTTTATCAATCAAACGAATACTTAAATGCAATCCTTTTCACCCTGGAGGTTATGATCCTCTTTTATAAAGGATTGATTTTTTAAAACTTTTTAAAATTTTAATGAGGAAATATGGAACAGCTTCGTCTTTTACTCGCTGTAGTTTTGTCTTTTATAGTTTTTTTCGGTTGGAATTATTTTTATTCTAAAAATCAGGTTCAACCTGAAAATACTTCTATTGTCGAATCTATTGATAAACCTGAAAATATAGAAAAAATAAATAATAATTCTATTGTTAATAACAATATCAGTTCTGAAGAAAAAACTGATATTATAAGAAGTCTTCCTGTTGATGAAAAAAAATATATAATTAAAACAGATAATTATATTGCTGAAATATCAAGTATTGGAGCAAAGCTCGAAAGTTTTCAGCTTAAAAATTACAAAGAAAGAAACAAGGAAAATTCACCCTATAAAGAAATGATAGACAATGATTTCATGTCTGGGAGTTTTTTTTCTGAACTTAAGTCAGGAACTGGTATTGATTTAAAAAAAGCCAATTTTTATTCAAAGCAAAATTCAGGAGAAATAAATGTTTCATCGGAAAAATTTGATCTTGTTTTTGAATATCAGACCCAGTCAGGATTAAAGTTAAGAAAAAAATACATTTTTTATAAAGATTCTTATCTCTTTGACTGTGATATTACTCTAATAAATAATACTGGCAGTTCTTTTTCAAATCAGCTGAGTGTTTCAATAAATTCTGAAAAGCCAGAAGCAATGCAGATTGGTTTTGTTGGACCTACAGTTTATCAAAATAATAAACTTAATCAGATTAAAATAAAAAATATTGATGAAGAGGGGAATTTTAACTCAAAAATCAACTGGGGAGCTTTGGAGTCAGTTTATTTTATAACAGCAGTAGTTCCTAGTTTTGATGAAAGTATTATTTGTGATTTTTCAGTTTTAAAAGACAAATATTCAGGTTCTAAAAAAGAATATATTAAAGCAGATTTTATTTCTAATCCTTTTACCCTTCAAAATGGTGAGAAAAAAATATTTAATTATCATTTTTATGTAGGTCCAAAAAGTATGGATACTTTAAAAGCAGCTGGATTTAATCTTGAGGAATCTGTTGATTTTGGTTTTTTTGATTCTATATCCAAGCCATGTTTATGGGTATTGAATTATATTTATAAAGTTATTCCAAATTATGGGATTTCAATAATTATTTTAACCCTTCTTGTTAAAATAATTTTCTGGCCTCTTGGAACAAAGAGTGCAAAATCAATGGAGCAGATGAAAAAAATTCAGCCCTTGATGAAGGAAATTAGAGATAAATATAAAAATGACAAACAAAAAATGAACCAGGAAGTGATGAATTTATATAAAGTTTATAAAGTAAATCCCCTGAGCGGCTGTTTACCTATTCTGGTTCAAATTCCCATATTTTTTGGGCTTTACAGAATGTTGTTTAGTGCCATTGAGTTAAGGCATGCACCTTTTATGCTCTGGATTCAGGATTTGTCTGCACCTGACAGACTTTTTGATCTAAGCTTTGCTATTCCATTTATGAAGGAGCCCTATGGATTGCCTCTTCTTACTATAATAATGGGTGCATCAATGTTTTTACAGCAGAAAATGACTCCGTCTGGAGGAGATCCTACTCAGGCTAAAATAATGCTTTTTATGCCGATTTTTATTACTGTAATTTTTGTAAATCTTCCTGCAGGACTTGTTCTTTATATGCTTGTTAACAATATTTTCTCAATGGGACAGCAGTATTATGTATCCCGTTCCCTTTCTAAATGATGGAGGTTTTTATGGCTGTTCATAAAGAATATGAAGGCAAAAATGTTGAATCAGCAATTGAAGCTGCTTCAAGAAGTCTTGGTGTTTCGGCTGATAAATTGAATTATGAAGTAATTGAATATGGAAATAGCGGCTTATTTGGTTTTATTGGTGTAAAAAAGGCAAAGATTAAGGTTAAAGTTTCTTCAGGGGATAGATCTGAAGAAAATGTTAATTCTCTTGTTGATGAAGCTTTTTCATCTGGAGAAACAAAAAAAAAAAAGAAATCATATTTTTCTAAGCCGGATAAAGAAAAAAAGAAAAAAAATGAGTTTAAAAAAGAAGTTATTGAAGAGAAACAAAATAAAAAATCAGAATATGAAGAAAAAAAACAGGATTTAAAAATTGAAGAAGAATCTGTTGTTGAAGATGATGTTTTTGATTCATATGAAGAAGAAAATGAATCATTAGCAGTTGAAATTTCTGAAGAGGCAGTAGAAAAAGGACGGGAAGCCCTTGAAAAAATTCTTCCTCTTTTGGCTGAAAGTTTTGAAATTTCCCCGGAAATTAAGGCAAATGAAGTAATTTATAATTTAAAGGCTGAAAATCCTGGAGTTGTTATTGGTAAAAAAGGTCAAAACCTTGAAGCAATTCAATTTTTAATAGATAAAATTGTTAATAAAGTTTCAGAAGGAAGAATCAGGGTTCTTATTGATATTGAGGATTATCTTGAAAGAAGAAAGCAGAATCTTCAATCCATTGCTCTTAGATATGCTGATAAAGTAAAAAAATCAGGCAAGCCAGCTACGATTGGCCAGCTCTCTGCGTATGAAAGAAGATTTATTCATATAGCACTTAGAGATGACAGAAGAGTAAGAACCCAGAGTATGGGTGAAGGTTATTATAGAAAACTTGTTGTTTTTCCATCTAGAAGGCCTAAGGGAAAACGCAGAGTTACAAAAAACAATTAAAGAATTGAACCGGAATTTTTGCTCAGGGAAATTCCGGTTCCTATAAAATCTAATGATAAATTCCCTCTTAAATTCACATACAATTGCAGCAATTTCTACCCCGCCAGGTAACGGCGGAATAGGAATAATTAGAATTTCAGGTCCAGATTCCTTTGATATTGGAATAAATCTTTTTAAGTTAAAATCAAAAAATAATTATACAAAATTAAATAAAGATAAACTTAAATATAGATATCTTTATTATGGTGTAATTCATGATTCTGAAAATAATATAAATATTGATGAAGTTTTAATTGTTTTTATGAAATCTCCAAATTCATATACTGCTGAAGATGTAGTTGAAATTCAGTCCCATTCAGGCAAATTTGTATTGGACAAAATATTATCTCTTGTTCTAAATTTCAAAGCTGTTCCTGCAGAACCAGGAGAGTTTACAAAAAGAGCTTTTTTAAACGGAAGAATTGATCTCACAGAAGCTGAAGCTGTTATGGATATAATAAAGTCTTCAAGTGAAGCTTCCCATAAAATTGCCAGAAGCCTTTCTTCCGGAGATTTAAAAAATAAAATTTTAATTATAAGGGATAAATTTGTAGAAATTGAAGCTTTAATTACAGCTTTGGTAGATTTTCCAGATGATATAGAAGACAATTTTGATAGATTTGTTTTTTTTGAATCTTTAAATGAAATCAAGGAAGTAGTAAGTACACTGATATTTAATTATGATAATTCCCACCAGGTAAGAGATGGTTACAAAATAGCCATTGCAGGTCCTCCAAATGCAGGCAAATCAAGTTTATTAAACAGACTGATTTCCAAGGAAAGAGCTATTGTAACTTCTATTCCAGGAACAACAAGAGATATAATTGAAGAATCTTTGAATTTAGATGGGTTTCCTTTTGTTGTTTCAGACACAGCCGGTATACGAGAAACAGATAATGAAATTGAAAAAATTGGAGTTTCAAGATCATTAGATCTTCTTAAAAATTCTGATCTTATTATTTTTCTTGTTGATGGAAGTAAATCTTTTGATTTTCAGAACAATGATCTTTTTAATGAAATTAAAAAATTTCCTTATATTTTTGTTGTAAATAAGACTGATCTTTTTAGTTCAAATGTTTCACGTGAAACATTTTTATTTAATGATAATAATCCTGTTTTTATTTCAGCATCAAAAAATACAGGGATTGATGAATTAAAAAAAAATATTATTGAATATTTTAAAAAAAATTTTACTTCAACAGAATCATATATAGTTCCTAATAAAAGGCAGTTTCATATTTTAAAAAAAATTAAAATCAATATTGATACAATTTTAAATTTAAGTGATGATTCTTTTGAAATAGAACTTATTTCTTATGATTTGAATAATTGCATTAAATTATGTTCCGAACTTATAGGAGAGACTGTTTCACCTGATATTTTAGATAAGGTTTTTGGTGATTTCTGTATTGGAAAATAAAATTGATAAATTAAGTTAAAATTGTCTTTTTGTCCATTTTGCCGTCAAATTTAATATTTTAGACAAGTTAATCATCTTTTTTTAATTACTCAGCAAAAACTGTTGTCAATTATAGAATAAAGAATATTTTTTTTATCTGTTTCAAGGTTTAAAAATTTAACACCAAAACCTGGAATAATAACTTTTTTTTCAGGTAAATGTGTGTTTGACCAGACTACTTTTGCATCTAGCCAAATATTATTTTTTAAAACAGAGTTAAAATTAATTTGAATATCTTCATTGATATTTATTTTATTTTTACAAATTATGAATGCTCCCATAATACTGATATCTTTTGTTTCTGCTATAAAAATTTCATTTATTCCATTATTTCTTTTAATTTCAACAGGAAAATTTTTATTTATTCTATCATATTTTCTAATATTTGGAGATGAACTTGCCTTGTAATTTCCAATTTTTTTTTCATTTAAATTATCAGATGATTTAGTCTTTTCAATAACTTTAATTATAAACCAGAAAAGAATACCAGTTAAAAATAATCCACTCATAATTTTAAAAATTAAGGAATCCATATTATTTATCTCTTTTTTTGGAATTTAGTTGATTTATCAATTTATCAAAAAAATATTTATTATACTATAAATTTTATTTAAAAATTGTTTCACGTGAAACAATTAAGAAGCTTGAATAAAGAGAATCTGTTTGATAAAAGCTAGTAGTTGTTATTATTGAAAATAAATTTTCTTTTATAAAAATAATTTAAGGAGTAAATTTTGGATTTTACAAAATATTTTAAAGCCTATGAAGAACTTGCTGATTCTGTGAATAAAGCATTTAGAAAAATAGCAAATGAATTTCCAAATGAAGTGAATTGCAAGCCTGGCTGCTCTGACTGCTGTTATGCGTTATTTGATTTAACTCTAATTGAAGCTGTGTATATAAGTAAAAAATTTAGAGAAATATATACTGATGATATAAAAAGGCATCAAATAATTGATCGAGCAGCAAAAGCAGACAGAGAAATTTACAGGCTTAAGAAAAAAGCATTTGATGATCAGAAAAACGGAGCATCAGACATTGAAATAATTGGCAGAATGGCAATGGAAAGAGTAAGATGTCCGCTTTTAAACGAGAAAAATGAATGTGATCTTTATGAATACAGGCCTTTAAATTGCAGGGTATATGGAGTTCCAACAGAAACAAGCGGTACAAGCCATATATGTGGAAGAACTGGTTTTATCCAGGGTGAAAAATATCCGACTATAAAAATGGATAAGCTTTATGAATATCTTTATCAGATATCCAATGAAATGGTAAAAAATATGGATACAAAATATACCCGTATGGGTGATATGCTTATGCCTGTTTCAATGGCAATTGTTACAGAATTTGATGATAATTATCTTGGAATTGGAACAGAGGAAGAAGATAAATAGAATTTATTTAATTAAAAAAATTGCCGGAAGCTAAACCCCGGCATTTTTTTAAAATTTAGTTTCTAAAAACAAATTTACCGCCAATATGACCAGCTATACCTGCTGCAGCAAGCATAATAATATGTAAAATCAGATAAAAGCCGCCGTCAGCTTCTGGAGAAAAACTTTTCCATAAAGCAATAATTGTACTTAGTAAAGCAACTGTACAAGCGGATAAAATTTTAGCTTTGAAAATATTTGTCATGGCCTTTTTGTATCTGTTTATCCATTCTATGTATCCTGTATAAAGAACAACGGGCATAAAAATAAAAACAAAACTAATATTATAGTAAGCAGCAGTGATAAGTGATTCATTGTTAAATACTGAGCCTATAATAAGAAGAAAAACAGCAGCAGGAATAACACCATTTGGTATATGAACTGAAATTGGATGCAAATGATGATCTAGAATTGCCTGGTCAATTTTTTCTTTTAAAGTATTATTTTTTATATCTTGAGTTTGAGTATCAGAAAAAGTCTTGTTATCTTCTATTTCAGGTGATTGGTTTTCGTCTGTATTATCATCTTTAATTAAAGTAAAAGCAGATTTATCAGCACCACAGACAGGACAAGTATCGGGAGGTTCATCTCCCTTATGAATATATCCGCAGACTCCGCATTCCCATTGTTTCATTTAGTAAACTCCTTTTATTTATTTTTTGTTTGGTTAATAAATATAAATTTAAAAATAGAATGAAAATTCTGGTTTTAACCTTATATATATATTATGTTCCAAAAAATATTTTGGAAATTTTTGAAAAATAAGTGAAAAAAGAACTAATAATTTTTTTAACAATAACAATTTAGAATTCAAAGTAAAAAAAGTAAATGAAAGAAATAATATCTGCTTTTAAGAATAATAATATATTTAAAGATTTTAGCAATAATGAACTATGGCAGCTTGCAGGTGAAATGGAAAAAGAAGTTTATGTGTCAGGTGAAAAACTTTTTTTTGCTGAAGAAAAGGCTTCTAATATCTATATTCTTATTGATGGTCATTTTTTGATTGATCTTCCTGATAAAAGAGCTTTTACCCTTATGAATTCAGGTGATATTATAGGCACTGAACCATTTCTTGATAAAGACTATTATGTAACAACATGTACTTGTCTTTCAAAAAAGGGTGTCTGTGGGGTTTTGACAGGTAAAACTCTTATTAATGTAGAAAAAAGATATGCATCAATCAATTCAAAATTAATAAGGCTAAAAAACGAATTTCTGTCTAAAACAAAATATTTTAAGAGATAAAAATGGAAATAAACCCTTATTTATTTTCGATATATGGATTGTTTATAGTTTTTTCAGGTCTAGCTTTGCTTTCATTTGCTGTTTCTAATATACATAGAGTAATATTTTTTTTTGAAAATTTAAAACTAGATAATTTTAGAAAAAAGCAAAAAAAAATTTATCTAACTCAAAATATAAGAACAGACGTAAAAAAATTATTTTACCTATCAGATAGTGGTAATGGTTTATTTTACCTGCCGGATCTTATAGAAAAAGCATTGATGAAAGGGCAGGAAAATCCATGGATAATAATAGATTTTTTGTTAAAAAAGAATATTATATGCCCGGATGAAACAGGTAAATTCTTTTGGAATGATAAATCAGATTGTTGGAAACAAATATTTAAAAAGTGAATAAATGGAAAATATTTTAGTTTCTTTTATAGAAAATACAGGCTTTTATTATTTGACATACAAGCATTTTATAATGCTTTTGATAGCATTTTTTTTTCTATATCTCGGTATATTTAAAAAATATGAGCCTTTACTTTTAGTCCCAATTTCTTTTGGAATGGTAATAGGTAATATCCCTTCTCCTGCATCTATGTCTCTTGGAGTTTATAGTGAGGGAAGCGTTTTGTATTATCTTTATCAAGGGGTGTCTCAGGGAGTTTATCCGCCTCTGATTTTCATAGGTATTGGTGCAATGGCAGATTTTTCATATATTTTATCGAGACCTATTCTTATTCTTCTTGGAGCGGCCGCACAAGCAGGGATTTTTATTACTTTTATAGGAGCTTATTTTTTAGGATTTTCTCCTTCTGAATCAGCTGCTATAGGGATAATAGGCGGAGCAGATGGGCCAACAGCTATCTTTCTTACATCTAAGCTTGCACCTGAGCTGATCGGTCCAATAGCCGTTGCTGCATATTCATATATGGCTTTAGTTCCTGTTATTCAACCTCCCATAATGAAGCTTTTAACAAGCAAAAAAGAAAGAATGATTGTTATGAGATCTGATTTCAGGGAAATCTCTAAAAAGGAAAAAGTAATTTTTCCTGTTGGAGCTCTTGTTTTATGCTGTCTTATAGCTCCTGGGGCCCTTCCTTTACTTGGAATGCTTTTTTTAGGAAATATCCTAAAAGAAGCTGAAGTAACAAATAGACTTGCTGAGGCAGCAAAAGGCCCTTTAATCGATATTGTTACAATTTTGCTTGGGATAAGTGTTGGTGCAAGCACCCAGGCAGATGTTTTTTTAACAGGAAAGTCAGTTTTGATTTTTGTTTTGGGAGTGATTTCTTTTGCAGTTGCCACAATGTGTGGAATTTTGTTTGCAAAATTAATGAATATGTTTTTAAAAGAAAAGATAAATCCATTGATTGGTGCTGCAGGTGTTTCAGCGGTACCTGACTCTGCAAGAGTTGCACAATTAGTTGCATCAAAGGAAAATCCGGGTAACTATATACTAATGCATGCAATGGCCCCAAATATTTCTGGCGTAATAGGCTCAGCTATAGCTGCTGGCGTTATGTGGAGCCTTATTGGTAAATTTTAGTTTTAGTTAAATTAATTTTTTTATAATCTGAATGAAGAGTTTCATATTTTAAATTTAAAAAATTTTAATATTAAGTTTATTACTCTAAAAATATGAAACCATGTGTATTTTGTAAATTTGCCAAATTTTATGCTTTAAGTTGCGTGAAGTATAGGAAAAGTATAGCCTGATAGATTCTGGAGATATATGCAACAAGCTGTAAAATTGGTCAATCTAGGTATAAATAAAATTGTTATTAAATTAAACATTAAAATAAAAGTCTGGAGGGTTTTAAATGATTAAAGAAAGAATTGAAGATAATATTCTTATAGCTGTTTTAACCGACGGTAAAACAAATTCAATCGATTTTGAAACATTAAAGCAGATTGATGCCTGTGTTGAAAAGGTTAATACTGATGACAATATAAAAGGTCTTGTTCTTACAGGAGAAGGTAAATTTTTTTCAAGCGGATTTAATCTTCCCATGTTTTTAGGTTTTAAAAATGTTGATGAAGCAGTAGATTTTTTTAATCAGGAAGAAGAGTTTCTTGTAAATTATTTTATGTGTAAAAAACCTGTTGTATGTGCGATGAACGGTCACTCAGCTGCAGCAGGGATGATTTTTGCAATGGCTTCAGATTATAGAATTGTTGCAAATCATCCTAAAATTAAATTAGGGATGAGCGAAATAAAAATTGGACTTCCACTTACTCTTGCACAGTCACAAATAATGAGATTTGGTCTTGATACTGATAAAAAATTCAGAAATATAATGTATTTTGGTGAAATGTATGGGCCTGAAAAATCAAAAGAACTAGGTCTTGTAGATGAAGTTGTTGAATCTGATGATCTTCTTAATAGAGCCAAGGCTATAGTATCGCTATGGATTGATACCCCTAATCGTCCTTTTATAAGAATGAAAGAAGTTCTAAAAAAAGAATTTGCAGAAAAAATCCAGAAAAGACTTAAGGAAGAAAACTGGCAGGAAGGAATGAGCTGCTTTTTTCAAAAAGATGTAAGAGATATTCTTTCTTTTGTTCAGGCAGGACTGGATAGATAACTTTTTTAGATAATATAAATTGTATCAGGAAAAAAATAATAACCTGATGCAATTTATGTATATAATTTTTATTCAATTACTAAGACCTTATAGGCCGTGTAAATAAACCTTGTTTATTTTAACATGAATCGAAGTTTCATATTTTTAAAAGTAATAAATTTTATATAACAAAATATGAAACCATGTGGGCTTTCCAATTTTTGCCGCATTTTATGTGGTAATTGCATCAGGCATAGCAAAAGTATAGCCTGATTCAATTAACACATTGTAGGCAGCAAAGTTGAAAATTGTTATTAGGTTTAAATAAAAATATGATCTTTTTAAATGGCCTGTAGGCTCAAATTGGACTAGAATGGATATAGATTTAGTTCATGTAGAATATAAAAAAACGGAGAAAAGATGGATTTACAAGATTGTATTGTTTTTCTTTTGGCTAAAAACTCACAGGCAGGATACAAATTTTGGGCTGATTATATTTCTGAATATAATGTAACAACAGTGCAGGCAATGTTTCTTATTCTTTTGAATCGTCAAGATGGTATAACTTCTCGTGAAATGAGCTCTCTTGTCAAACTTGATAGTGCAACTGTTTCAGGGATAATTGACAGACTTGTTGCTCTTGATTTGGTAGAGCGAAGGCCAAGCATGACTGATAGACGTTCAACTTTAATTTATTTAAAAGAAGAAGGTCGAAAAAAAGGAGCTGTTTTAGACAAATTATTTGAAAAAGCACACAAAGATTTTTTATCATCATTTACAGATGAAGAAGAAAATTTTTTAAGGAATATTTTGAAGAGACTTTTAGAAAAGCATTCAGGGCTGGTTTAATTATATCCAATTAACCATTTTTTTTAATGCTAAATTCAGTAGTTTTAAATAATTTTTTATTTAGTTGCTGAACGAAAACGGCCTTTTTTGTCCATTCTTAAGTCAGATTCAAAATTTAATCCTAAAAATGCTTATCCTAAATATTAAATTTATTATCCTTAAAAGTAACAAAAAATTATAGTTTTTGTTACTCAATAATTAAAATTTGTTTTTACTAAAATTAGGTTTTTTAAAAAAAACAAAAAAATAAATTTCTAATATTGATTTTATAGTGATTTATCTTGTATACAAGTTAATTGTATGGAAGATAAATTTTAAACCAATATATAAAAGGGAGATAAAAATGATCCTTTTCAATCCCAAAGAGCACAACATAAAATACAGCGATGAAAAAACACGCGGCATGATGCAGAAGGTGATTGACTATTTTGAAGACAAAGGTCTTAAGTCAATTAAAAAAGACTGGCATGAAAAAGTCTGGAACCATGATTTTGTAAAATTCATGAAAGAAAACCAGGTAATGGCCACCCTTATGACTCCTTCAGGATACGGTGCAGAAGATTCAAGATGGGATACTTTCAGAAACTCAATGTTTGCTGAAGTTTCAGCCTTTTACGGAATTACTTACTGGTATACATTTCAGGTTTCAATGCTTGGACTTGGGCCAGTATGGATGGGTTCGAACGAAGAAATCAAAAACAAAACAGCCAAGCTTCTTCAGGACGGTGAAGTTTTTGCTTTTGGCCTTTCAGAAAAAGAGCACGGAGCTGACATATATTCATCTGATATGATGCTTTATCCTCAGGAAGACGGAACTTATAAGGCAAACGGCGATAAATACTACATTGGAAACGGAAACGAAGCAGCCATAGCATCAACCTTTGGAAAAATTGCAGACAGCGGAGAATATGTATTTTTTGCAGCAAACAGCAAGCATGAAAAATATGAATGTGTAAAAAATACTGTTAATGAGCAAAATTATGTTGCTGAATATGTTCTTCACGATTATCCAATCACTGAAGCAGATATAATGGAAAAAGGTCCTAAAGCCTGGGACAATATGCTCAATACCATCAACGTATGTAAATTTAACCTTGGATGGGGTTCTCTTGGACTTGCAACCCATGCTTTTTATGAAGCAATTTCACATGGTGCAGGAAGAAATCTTTACGGCAAATATGTAACAGATTTTCCCCATGTAAGAAGAATTTTTGTTGATTCATACAGCCGTCTTATTGCAATGAAAGTATTTTCTGAAAGAGCAATAGACTACATGAGATCAGGAAGCGAAAAAGACAGAAGATATCTTCTTTTCAACCCAATGGTTAAAATGAAGGTTACAAGGGAAGGTGAAGGCGTTGTTCAAGCTCTATGGGATGTTATTGCAGCCAAGGGATTTGAAGCAGAACCTTTCTTTGAAATTGCAGCACATGAAACCCCAATGCTTCCAAAACTTGAAGGTACAGTTCATGTAAACATGGCTCTTATAGTTAAATTTATGAATAACTATCTTTTTAATCCTGGTGAATTTCCTGAAATTGGTAAAAGACATGATACAGTCAATGACGATTTTCTTTTCAATCAGGGACCAACAAAAGGTCTTGGTTCAATTCAGTTTCATGATTACAATAAGGCTTATGATTCAGCTGATACTCCAAACCTTGCAGTTTTCAAAGAGCAGATAAAGGCATTCAGAAATTTCCTTATCAAGGCAACTCCGGATAAAAATCAGGCAAAAGACATTGATTATCTTCTTAATCTTGGAGATATTTTCTGTCTTATTCCTTATGGTCAGCTTATTCTTGAAAACAAGGATCATATGGGTGTAACTGATGATATGCTTGATCAGATTTTTGACTTCATGGTAAGAGATTTCTCAAAATATGCAACAGAGCTTATGATGAAGCCAAGCAACAGCGATGATCAAAGGGAGCTTGCAAAGGCAATTCTTAGATCCCCTGTTCCAAATACAGAAAGATTCAACAAAATCTGGGATGAGGTATACAGCCTTAAAGATGCATACAAAATGAAAGACCAGGATTTTTAAGTAAATCTTCTCCAAATAGGGTTCCTAACTTAAGGGGCCCTATTTTCAAATTAAAAATTTTTTTATTCTTAAGCTAATTGAAATTTTATCCTCCTAAAATGAAACAAATCTCAAGTCATCTTACAAGCACTAAAATTAATTCATTAATTAGTTTCTGAACGAAAACGGCCTTTTTTGTCCATTCTTAAGTCAGATTCAAAATTTAATCCTCAAAATACTAAATGTATCTCTGCAGTTAAATTTTTCATCTTCCTTGAACTGAACAAAAAATTCTCGTTTTCGGCCAATCATTAATTAGTAAATTGTTACAAATTTTTTAATCCTATCAATATAAGAGCCTACATTAAATATTGCATAACAAGTAAACAGGAAATTTTATAAAATAAGGTTTTAAAATTGACTATTAAATTGTTTTGAGCAATTATTAGCTTAAATTTTTAATTATAAACAAATCAATTTTACAATCAGGATTTCGACATGAATAAAAAAATTGCAGTAATCGGGCTTGGCTATGTCGGCCTACCTCTTGCCGTTGAATTTGGTAAAATTTATGAAACAATAGGATTTGATATCAACCAAAAAAGAGTTTTAGAGTGTCAGGCTGGAAAAGATTCAACTCTTGAAGTAACAAAAGAAGAATTAAAAGCAGCAGTAAAGCTCAAATATACGTATGATCCAAAAGATTTAAATGATGCTGATGTTATAATTGTTGCTGTTCCAACTCCGATAAACGAATCTAAACATCCGGATTTGACTCCACTTGTTAAATCCTCTGAAACAGTTGGTAAAAATATGAAAAGAGGTGCTATCATTGTTTATGAATCAACTGTTTATCCAGGTGCGACAGAAGAGATCTGTGTTCCTGTTTTAGAAAAAGAATCCGGTTTGCAGTGGAAAAAAGACTTTAATGTTGGATATTCACCTGAAAGAATAAATCCAGGAGATATGGAAAGAAGGCTTCCTGATATTAAAAAAGTTGTTTCTGGAGATACAGAGGAAGTGGCTCTTCTTTTGAATGATTTGTATAAGTCGGTTATAAGGGCAGGGACTCATCTGACAAAAACAATAAAAGAAGCTGAAGCAGCAAAAGTAATAGAAAATACCCAAAGAGACCTGAATATTGCCTTGATAAACGAGCTTTCTCTTATTTTTGACAAAATGGGAATCGATACTTTAAATGTTCTTGAGGCAGCAGGAACAAAATGGAATTTTCTTCCTTTCAGACCGGGGCTTGTGGGAGGGCACTGTATAGGAGTCGATCCCTATTATCTCACTTTCAAGGCCCAGACCATAGGTTATCATCCAGAAGTTATTCTTGCAGGAAGAAGAATAAATGACAATATGGGAAAATTCATTGCGGAAAAAACCATAAAGGAAATGATAAAGGCCGGAAGCAATATAAAGGAGTCAAAAATAGGAGTCTTTGGTCTTACTTTCAAAGAGGACTGTCCTGATCTGAGAAATACCAGGGTTGTTGATATTGTATCTGAATTAGAGTCTTACGGTGCTTCTGTTCTGGTTCATGATCCCATTGCAGATTCAGGAGAAGCTCTCGAAGAATACGGAATCAACCTTTCATCATGGGAAGAGCTTGGTGTGCTTGATGCTATAATTCTTGCAGTTTCCCATAAGGACTATAAGAAAATTTCAATTAATGATTATAAAGCCAAACTTTCAAAAGCAGGCTGTTTTATAGATGTTAAATCAGTTCTTGACCCTGAAAAAGCCATAAATGAAGGTCTGAATTTCTGGAGATTATAATGAAAATCTGCATAATTGCCGGAGCAAGGCCAAATTTTATGAAAATTGCTCCAATAATTCGAGAAATAAAAAAACATGACCACCTGAACTATATTCTTGTTCATACAGGCCAGCATTATGATTATGAAATGTCAGATGCATTTTTCAAGGATCTTGAAATTCCAAAGCCTGATTATTTCTTGAATGCCGGCTCAGGAAGCCATGCCAGGCAGACGGCCGATATAATGGTTTCATTTGAAGATGTATGTATTGCTGAAAAGCCGGACATTGTCCTTGTTGTTGGTGATGTCAATTCTACAATGGCGGCTGCAATTGTAGCAAAAAAGCTTCTTATCAAAGTTGCCCATGTTGAGGCGGGTTTAAGGAGTTTTGACATTTCAATGCCTGAAGAAATTAATAGAATGGTCACAGACTCAATAACAGACTATTTTTTTATAACTGAAAAAGCAGCAGGGGAAAATCTTATAAAAGAAGGAAAATCACAAAAAAATATTTATTTTTCAGGCCATGTAATGATTGATAATCTTTTGTATCAAAAACAAAAGCTTGTTAAGCCTGAGAATCCTTTTTTTGAAGAATTTAAAAAGAAAAATAATAAATATTTTTTCATGACCCTCCACAGGCCGTCAAATGTTGATTTAAAAGAAAGGCTTGAAGAAATTTTTGAAGCCTTAAATGAAATTTCAGAGGAAGTGCCTTTTGTTTTTCCTGTTCATCCAAGAACAAGAAAAAAACTTGATGAATTTAAAATTAATGTATCAGGAAATATTTTTCAGTTAAATCCCCTTGGATTTAAAGATTCTCTTTATTTATGGAAGGATTCCTCAGCTGTTTTCACTGATAGTGGTGGTCTTCAGGAAGAAACAACAGGTCTTGGAATTCCATGCTTTACTTTAAGGGAAAATACTGAAAGGCCGGTTACGATAGAAGAGGGTACAAATACTCTTGTTGGTAATAAAAAGGAGAATATCCTTTTGGCATATAACAGCCTTAAAAGCGGAGTTATAAAAGCGGGTAAAATTCCAAAATTCTGGGATGGAAAGGCAGCTGAGCGTATAATAGATTTCTTAATAAAGTCTAAAATATATTAGAGATAAATTGTTATTTCTTGACATTAAGTTAATTGATATATAAATCAGGGTATCATTTTAATTTAGTCAGTATTATATAAATATAAGTCTTGCGATTATTTGTCTATTTTTTAATAAAAACAATATTTTTTAGTAAAATTCGTGTATAGTTAAATAACTTTGAAAAGTTTTTATAATAAAAAATTTTTTTAAGTTTAGTAAAAAATTTAATCTTTACAAATTTGTGGTTCTTTTGAGGATTAAATTTTAAATCTGACTCAAAAATGAATAGATAAAAAGACAATTTTCGTTCATCAGCTAACTAGACGAAATTGCTAAAAATGAGGCTGAAATGTAACTCAGAATGCGGAGCTTTTTTTAACTCAATTAAACATTAATATGTATGTATATAAAAATATTGTTTTTGATCTTATTTTAGAATAGACTTATCTCTAAAAAATAATCACAAATTTTTTACAAAGAAAATTTCTTGAATATGCCAGATTTAAATTCCCCAAACGAAATTAAACCAGAACAGATTTTTGATGCTTTATTTAGATATAAATGGATAATTATAAGTTTTATTGCAGCTTCACTTACTTTAGGTTTAATAAAAACCTTTCTAACCACAAGAATTTATGAGGCATCAACTTTAATTCTTGTTCAGCCCCAAAAGGTTCCTCAGAATTTCGTAAGATCAGTTGTTTCAATTGGTATTGAAGCAAGAATCAGCACAATTTCACAACAAATAATGAGTAGAAGCAATCTTGAAAAAATAATACAGGAATTTGGCCTTTTTGCTGAAAATAAAGATATGTATCTTGAAGATAAAATAACAATTTTGCGAAATAAGATTGATGTCAATATAACAAAAGCAAAGCAGGGTTCTGAAGCTTTTACAATAAAATACAGAGGAAGCGATCCAGACAGGGTAATGAGAATTACAAATACTCTGGCAGGTTATTTTATGGATGAGAATCTTAAATTCAGAGAAGCTCAAGCTGTTGGAACAAGTGAATTTTTGGATGTTGAACTTGAAAAGACCAGGGAACGCCTCGAATTTATGGAGAAAAGGCTTACAGAGTACAGAACAAAGCATATGGGCGGACTTCCAGGAGAGCTTGATAGTAATCTTAGAACTCTTGACAGACTCCAAAAGCAGCATGAAGCTAAAAATGTATCTTTAATCGAACTTAAAAAGGAAATTTCAAGTTTAAAATCTCAAATGGATTCACAAAAGAGTATTGTAATACCTTCCTTTGATTTTGAAGGAAATTATGTTTCAGCAGATGAAGAAAATTTGGCTAAAATGAAAGAAACAATGGACATTCTTTTATTGAAATATACGGACAAACACCCTGATGTTTTAAAGCTTGC
Organism: Desulforegulaceae bacterium; assembly: GCA_034007295.1. Classification (GTDB taxonomy): domain Bacteria; phylum Desulfobacterota; class Desulfobacteria; order Desulfobacterales; family JACKCP01; genus JACKCP01. The sequence goes on from JAVERC010000003.1 coordinate 62,545, forward strand.
AGCAAGAGTAGAAAAACTTAAAAAAAAGATAGAAGATGAAAAGGCTAAAAAGAGGGCAAAAGACTTATCTTCAGAGGAAAGTGACGAAAAACATTTGTTTGGAGATGACTTTGGGCTCTCAAGCTTAAGAGATCGAATTAATGAGAATGAAAAGCAGATTAAAATTTTGGAATCAGAAATTAAAGATATTGAAAAAAAAATGCAGATTTATCAAAAAAGAGTTGAAGATACTCCAAAAAGAGAGCAGGAAATTCAGGCTCTTCAAAGGGATTACACCAACATAAACGGAATTTATAATTCTTTGCTTGACAGAAAACTTGAAGCTGAAATTTCAGTTAATATGGAAAAGAAACAAAAGGGAGAGCAATTTAGAATCCTTGACCATGCAAGAATTCCCCAAAAACCAATTTCACCTGATGTTAAAAAAATTTTTATTTTGTTTTTCGGAGCAGGACTTGTTCTTTCAGGAGGCTTATCCTTTATTATTTTTTTATTTGACAGCAGGATAAGGACAAATAGAGAAATAGAAAAAGATTTTGGCCTAAATATACTTGCAGAAATTGCCCCTATAAAAAAACCAGGTGATGAATTAAGAAAAAAACTGGCATTGACCGGCTTTGTTTTTTTATCATTATATATTTTGGGAATAATCAGCTGTTTTTTTGTATTGAATTTTTATGGAATAGATAAAACTATAAATTTAATTAAATTTTATATTTAAAGAATTAGTTTAAGATTATGTATTCAGTTAATCATATCATTAAATTTGTATTTGGTTTGATTTAAGCTTTTAAATTACGGAGTTTTAAGTGGGTAAAATTTATAAGGCACTTGAAAAAAAAGAAGCAAACTTTGTATCTCCATCAAGTTCTGAGCAGAACTTAAAAAAAGATTTTGATTTAGATCTAAGTTTTGATGATAATTTTCAAGAATTTGAAGAAATAAATTCAAGTACACACGAAGGGAATTTATTTTCAAAAAGAGAAAATGTATGCTCAACTTTAATTACTGTAAGCAAACCGCATTCTGTAGAAGCTGAGCAGTTCAGACTTTTAAAAAATTCAATTTTATTCCCTGATTCTGGAAGCCCTCCTAAAACAATAATGGTAACAAGCACAGATAAAGGAGAAGGCAAATCTTTTGTTGCATCAAATTTGGCTGTGAGCATAGCAGTCAGTATAGATGACTATGTTTTGCTGCTTGATTCAGATCTAAGGGATCCTTCTATTCACGAAATATTTGGAATTGAAACTCCAAAAGGACTTTCTTCCTATTTAACTGGTGAATGCGATTTAAAGTCAGTTCTTGTTAAAACTTTTTTAAAAAAGCTTACTCTTGTTCCAGCAGGTCCTTCACCATTGAACCCATCAGAACTTATTTCTTCCGAACAGATGAAAAAACTGGTTCATGAACTTAAATTAAGATATGATGACAGATATATTATAATAGATGCACCACCTCCTTATATGACATCTGAGGCAAATGCACTTGCAACCTATGTTGACGGTGTGATTATTGTAGTAAAACAAGGTCATACCAGAAAAGAAAGACTTCAGGATCTTATTGATATTTATGGTAAGGAAAAGATTCTTGGAGTTGTTAAAAATTTTGCTACAGGAATGTTTGGTTTGGATTACGGTTATAATCACCGTTATTATTATTCAAAAACAAAAAGGAAATGATTTATTTAAATGCTTAAATTATTAAAACAATATTTTCCTATACGTAATGTTTTGTTTTTTGTGTTGGAAGGTCTTGTTATTTTTTTGACTTTTCTTGCTCTTACAGTTTTTTTAACTGTTTCGCCATCCTATCTTTTTGATGTTATTCTAGTTTTAAAAATAATTTTTGCAACAATAGTGTGCATTATATGTTTATATTATAATGATCTTTATGATTTTCAGCTGGTTAAGACACTTCCTGAGATGTCCATAAGGCTTTTGCAGTCCCTTGGAATAGCTTCCATAATACTTGCTATTATTTATTATGCTTTTCCAATGGCAATAATTGATGAATATGTTTATGTGTCAAGCGTTCTTGTTCTTATTGTATTTATTACAGGATGGAGATTTTTTTATTTAGGGCTTTTAACCAGCGGTATTTTTAATGAAGATATTATTATTGTAGGTTCAAGTAACTTAGCTTTTGATATATATCAAAATATAACAGAAACCATTGATTGTGGTTATAGTATTAAAGCTGTTTTTCCAGATGCTGGTGATAATAACACTGAAAAATTTGGAGAAGATATTACTTTTTATTATAATATCAATAATCTTTATAATACAGCAACATCCGGAAAAATAAAAAAAATTGTAGTTGCCATGAAGGAGCAGAGAGGATCTTTTCCATTAAGAGAACTTGTTCAATGCAGAAGTGTAGGTCTTGAAATAATAAATGGATTTTCATTTTACGAACAGCTTACAGGAAAGATATTAGTGGATAAAATAAATCCTTCATGGCTTATTTTTTCAGAAGGTTTTAAAAAATCTATAACAAGAAAATTTTTAAAAAGACTTACAGATATATTTGGTTCAGTTGTAATGTTGATCTTGCTTTCCCCTTTAATGGTTTTAATTGCTATTTTAATAAAAATTGATTCTAAAGGGCCTATAATTTTTTCACAGGACAGGGTGGGTAAGAATAAAAAAGAATTTATGATGCATAAATTCAGGTCAATGGTAAATGATGCTGAAAAAAATACCGGTCCTGTGTGGGCAGGAGAAGATGATCCTAGAATAACAAAAATGGGTAAATTTATAAGAAAATTCAGGATAGATGAACTTCCCCAGCTTTGGAATGTTTTAAAAGGAGAAATGAGTCTGGTTGGTCCAAGGCCAGAAAGAAAGCATTTTACAGACAGTCTTGAAAAAGACATTCCCTTTTACGCACAGAGATTTCTTGTTAAGCCAGGGCTTACGGGGTGGGCTCAAATTTCATTTGATTATGCTGCAACAGTAGAAGATTCAATGGAAAAATTAAATTATGAGCTTTTTTATATCAAAAATATGACTACAACTCTTGATTTGTTTATTTTGATAAGAACCGTAAAAATTGTGCTGTTTGGACGTGGTTCTAGATAATAATATTTTAATTTTAAAGGATTAAAATAAAATGCAGTCAAAAAAATGTTTAGTTTCCATATTTTTTATTTTTATTTTTTCTTTATCTGTTTCAGCAGAAGTTTTATCTGAGTCAAAATATTTGATAGGCGAAGGTGATATATTAAGCATAAGAGTCTGGAAAGAACCTGATCTTACAATAGATGCAGCAAGGGTAAGGCTTGACGGTAAGATCACATTTCCTCTTCTTGACGATATTCAGGCTTCAGGCCTTACAACAATGGAGCTCAAAGACATAATTCAGAAAAAACTCGGAGAATTTGTTGAATCTCCAACTGTGACAGTTACTCTTTTAGACTCAGCAAGTAAAAAATTCTATATTCTTGGCGAAATTGCCAAAACCGGAGAATATCCCATTTTGAAAAGTTTAAGTGTAATGCAGGCCTTTGCCCTTGCAGGAGGTTTTACAGAATGGGCATCCAAAAAAGAGATACTTCTTTTCAGGTATAATAAAGGTGTAGAAGAAAAAATAGTGATTAATTATAAAGACATTGTAAAAGGGGATATGTCTAAAAATATTCCTGTAAGAGCAGATGACATAATTGTTGTTCCTTAAAGGACTGGTAATAAAGTGAATAAAAAATTTTTTTACCTGATTTTAATTTATTTTTCTCTTTTTTGTCACTGCGAAGCTTTAACACTTTTTACTCCAAGCTTTTCAGTTACAGAAGATTATACTGATAATTATAATCAGGATGAACTAAACAAAGACAAGGAAGAAGATTTTTCAACAAAATACAGGCTAAATTTTTCTCTTAACTCAGAAACAAGAACTTCACAGATTGGTTTTTTATACAATCCTACTTATGTTGACAGTCACAAGCATGACGACAATGATTCAATGGAGCATTTATTCAATCTTGATTCAGTTTTTAATATAACAAAATTTACAGACATAAATTTTTCAAACACATTTACATCAAGCAAAGACAGAAGCCTTAGAACAGGGAAATGGGAAGATCACGATACATATTCTGCAAATTTGGGATTAAACAACAGGTTTGCAGAAAACAGCTCCCTGGGTGTAAGGGCTTCTTTTTCAGGTGATAATTATGATACTTTAAATTCAGATGATCACAAAACCTATAATATAAACACCTATATTTCATACTGGTTCAGTGTAAAATACGGTTACAGTGCAGGCTTAAGTGCTGAAAAAACCACATATGAAACAGATGAAGATAAAGATACTTATTCAGGAAATATAAAGTTTTCAAGAAAAATAACAAAACATTTTGATACATATATAGCCTATAAGCAGTCATATTCAAAAGAAGACAATGAAATCCATAAAATTTACAATCCATCAGCTGGCTTTGACTGGAATATTTCTGAAATGTCTAGAGCTTCTCTTGGTGTTGGTGTTTTATTCAATAAATACAGTGATCAAAAAGATTCAAACGATCTTTTTGTTGATGCAGATATTTATAAGCTTTTTGATTTCAGCAAAAGAAGTTCTTTGTCTGTATATGCTTCAAGCGGATATGAAGAGACAAGTGAAGATGCTGCAAGCCTTGGTTTTAATATTTATTATCAGGGGGGATATAATTATAGCTATCTTCTCTCCAGAAGAATTTCACTTGATTTGACAGGTTCATATAAAACTGAGGATTTCAAGGAAGAAGTATCTGACAGAAAAGACAATACACTTGAACTTTCTACAGGTCTTGGCTGGACTGTTTTTAAGTGGATGAATGCAAGGCTTTACTATTCATATACAAATTTTGATACAGATTCAAAATCACGTGGAGATTATGAAGAAAATGAGGCTGGAATTACAATGACCTTAATTCCATCTATCCCTTCAAAAATTGTAAGCAAATAATAAGGACTAGAAGATAGAAAGACCTTATTACTAGCAAGAAAAATTAAACTTTTTAAATATAAAGTAAATTTTTTATGAAATATAAAAAAATTTTAATTGTATCTTTTATAATGTTTTTTTCTATTTTTATTCTTAATTTTGCAAAAGAATCAAAAGAAATATCTCCTTTAAATAATTTTTCAAAATTTCCTTTAAAAATAGGCAAATGGCAGGGTAAAAATGATTTTTTTGACCAAAAAGTTTACGATATCCTTGGTGTTGACGACTCTGTTCTTGCTCATTACAAAGATGCTGAAAACAGGTATGTTCAGTTGTATGTAGGTTTTTACAGAAGTCAGAAAGAAGGCGATCTGATTCACTCCCCGAAAAACTGCATGCCAGGCTCAGGCTGGAATATCGTAAACTCAGGACTTGAAGAAATTAATTTAAAAAATAATAAAAAAATCAAGGTAATAAGGCTTAATCTAAAAAAAGACAGTGAAGAGCAGATAGTTTTGTACTGGTTTCAGTCAAGGGGCAGAATCATCTCTTCCGAATACTGGCAGAAAATCTGGCTTGTTATTGATTCTATAACAAAAGGAAGAACTGACGGTTCTTTTGTAAGAATTATTTCCCCTGTTAACGAAACAAGAGAAAAAACACTTGAAACCTTAAAAGAGTTTACAATAGATATTTATCCATATTTAAACGAGTACATCCCGTCATGAAATTAAATTTAAAAAAAGAAGTTATTGTTCAATCTGCAATAATTACAGCGGTTTTTTGTGCAGTTTTTTTCAATACAATTCTAAAACTTGTAAAAGACTGGTCAATAGACGATAATTTTTCACATGGTTTTTTAATTCCGTTTATTTCCGCTTATATGGTCTGGTTTAAACTTGAAGAACTTAAAAAAACAGAAATAAAGACTTCAAATTTTGGAATTATTGTTATCATTTTTGGAATGCTTGGCCATATTGCTGGAAATCTTGGAGCAGAGCTTTTTGTAATGCGCGTTTCAATGATAATAACCCTTGCAGGTCTTATTATTTATTTTTTAGGTCTTACTCTTTTTAAGAAAGTATTAATTCCTGTTTTATATCTTTTTTTAATGGTTCCAATTCCTTCAATAATCTGGAATAAGCTTGCATTTCCTTTGCAGCTTTTTGCGGCAGCAGGTGCTTCAAATATTGTTCAGATGCTTGGTCTTTCAGTTTTAAGAGAAGGAAATGTTTTACATCTTGTAAACACAAGTCTTGAAGTTGTTGATGCATGCTCGGGCTTAAGGTCTCTTACTTCGCTTCTGGCTTTAAGCGGTGCTTTCGCATATATTTCTCCATTGAAAAATATTAGTAAATGGCTCTTGTTTTTTTCAGCAATTCCAATTGCAGTTGCAGTTAATATTTTAAGGCTTATAATTACAGCCTTTGCAGCGGTTTATATCAGTCCTGAAACAGCACACGGCATTTTGCACGACATGTCTGGAATTGTTGTGTTTGGTGCGGCTCTTTGTTTTACATATCTTGTTTATATTCTTCTTAATTATATTGAAAAATTTAAAAAAGCATAAATATGGGCAGTCCTTTAAAGAAAAAAATATTTCTAACCTTTGATGTTGAAGACTGGTTTCAGGTAGAAAACTTTAAGCAAAATATAAGTTTTTCATCATGGAAAGAACGTGATTTAAGAGTTTTTACCAACACAATAAAAGTTTTAGATATTCTTGACTCTTTTCCTTTTAAGGTAAAAGGAACTTTTTTTATTTTAGGCTGGCTGGCAGATATTGTTCCCGATCTTGTAAAAGAAATTGATAAAAGAGGACATGAAGTTGCATCGCATGGGTATAATCATGAGCTTTGTACAAAATTTAATGAAAATGAACTTTTATATGATTTAACAAAAAGCAGGGAAAAGCTAGAATCTTTAATAAATAAACCTGTTACAGGTTACAGAGCACCAAGTTTTGCGGTTACAAATATAATATTGAAAACAATAAAAAAAGCCGGTTATTTATATGATTCAAGCTACAATAATTTTTCAATGCACGGAAGATATGGAAAGCTTGATATATCGTCATGGAAAAAAAAAGAGTTTTTCTTTGAGGTTTCAGATAAGTTTTATGAAATACCTTTAAGCAATCTTTCAATAGGTAAAAAAGTGATACCACTTGGCGGAGGAGGTTATTTCAGACTTTTCCCAACGGCTTTTTTCAAGGCAGGTATGAAAAGTGTCTTAAAAAAGGATAATGCCTTTGTTTTTTATGCACACCCCTGGGAGTTTGATCCAGATCAGCCAAGGGTAAATGAAGCTTCAAGAGGATTTAAGTTCAGGCACTATATAAATCTTGATAAAACAGAAATGAAATTAAACTCAATAATAAAGTCTTTTAAAAATTATGAATTTTCAGCTCTCAATTCCTGTTTCAATTGAACTCTGTTCCAAAAAAGACAAGAATTCATGGAATGATTTTGTTCTTAAAAACAAAAACTCGAATCTATATCATTTTTTTGAATGGAAACAAATTATTGAAAAAACCTACGGTCATAAAACATATTATCTTAAAGCCGTTGATAATAGTGGAAAAATAAGGGGCATTTTACCTCTTGCATATTTAAAAAGCCTGATTTTTGGTAAAAAACTAATATCTCTTCCTTATTTTGATATTGGAGGAGTTCTTGCAGATAATATTGAAACAGAAAAAAAACTGCTTGAATTTTCCATTGAACTTTTTAAAAAACTTAAAGCAGACTCTCTTGAAATAAGAGAAAAAAAAGAGTCTGTATATTTAAAGGAAGCAATTTTTAATAAGGATGAATTTGAAAAAAAAGAGTATTTTATAAAAAATACTTCAAGTGACAAAGCAAGAATGGTTTTAAATCTTCCACAAAAAGCGACATATCTTTTTAATTCCTACAAATCAAAATTTAAAAATGACATAAAAAAACCTTTCAGAGAAAACCTTAAGTTTAAAATCGGGGGAAAAGAGCTTTTAGATGATTTTTATTCAATTTTCAGTGTAAATATGAGAGATCTTGGTTCTCCAGTACACTCAAAAAGTCTTTTTGAAAATATACTTGATCTTTTCAATGAAAAAGCAAGAATTGGAATTGTTTATCAAGAAAAAAAAGCTTTAGCCTGTATATTTACAATCGGGCATAAAAAAACTCTTTCAAACCCATGGGCGTCTTCATTAAAGGAATACAGATATTTAAACACAAATATATTCCAGTACTGGAAAATGCTGGAATATGCCTGCTTAAACGGATATGAATATTTTGATTTCGGAAGATCTGCACCTTTGGACAACACTTTTAAATTCAAGAAAAAATGGGGCGCAAAACCAGAAAAACTTTTCTGGTACAATTTTTCCATGGAAAACAGCAGCTTGGAGTCTGAAAAATCAAAATTCGGCGGCATGGTAAAATACTGGCAGAAAATTCCTGTTTCAGTGACTCAGATTGCAGGTCCGCAGATAAGAAAAAATATCGGTCTTTAAATGAAAATATTATATCTTGCACACAGAATTCCATATCCGCCAAATAAAGGGGATAAAATAAGATCTTTCAATGAAATAAAATATTTGTCCCAAAAAAATGAAGTTGACCTTATTTGTCTTGCTGATGATAAAAAAGACCTTGTCTATGTAAAAGAGCTTGAAAAAATATGCGGCAAAGTATCAGTTTTTTTTCTTGATAAAAAAACTGCTCTATTAAGAGGTTTTTTATCGCTTTTAAAAAACAGACCCATATCAGCCGGTTATTTTTATCTTTCTGGTCTTCAAAATGTTTTTGATAAATGGATAAAAGAATCTGACTATGATGCAGTTTTATGTTTCTGTTCTCCAATGGCAGAGTATCTGTTTAGATGCAAGTACCAAAAAAAAATAAAAGACATCCATCTTGCAATGGATTTTTGCGATCTCGACTCTGACAAATGGAATCAGTATTCAAAGAATTCTTCCTTTATAAAAAGAAAAATTTACAATAAAGAATCAAATCTTTTATCTGAGTACGAAAAAAAAGTTAATAAATTTTTTGATAATTCCTTTTTTGTCTCTTCGCCAGAAGCAGAACTTTTCAAATCAAAATTTCCTGAATGCAAAAATGTATATTCAATACCAAACGGTGTTGATTATGAATTTTTCTCGTTTGATGAAAAAAGAGAGAATGTTTACCTTAAAAAAAATGCCTTTTCACCTGTAATGGTTTTTACCGGGGCTATGGACTATTATGCAAATATTGATGCAGTTTTGTGGTTTGCTAAAAAAATTTTTCCTGTAATAAAAGAAAAATATCCGGACTCAATTTTTTGCATTGCAGGAAGTAATCCTTCAGATGAAGTTTCAGAGCTTGAGAAAATCAATGGAATCATTGTTACGGGATTTGTTGAAGACATAAGGCCTTATTACCAGCATGCGGATATAAGTGTTATTCCCTTAAGAATAGCAAGGGGAATTCAGAATAAGGTTTTAGAGGCAATGTCAATGGGAAAAGCTGTTGTTTCAACCTCAAAGGCACTCGAAGGCATAAACGCTACAAAAAATGAAGTTTGTAATGCTGATTTTGAACATGACTTTGCTCAAAAAATAATAGAGCTTTTTGAAAACAGGGAATTAAGGGAAAAAACAGGAAAAAATGCCAGAAATTTTGTGGAAAAAAATTTTTCATGGAAAGTTTCAATGTCTGATTTAGAAAGAAAATTATCTGCAGGAAAAAAAATATGATAAAAAATAAAACCATTTTATGCTTTGCAAGCGGTTATGATGCACCGCCAACGGGAAAGCATCACATCATGCATCTTCTGGAAAAAGAAAATATAGTTTTATGGGTTAATTATCATGCCTCAAGAACGCCTTCAGCAAGCGGTTCAGATTTGTCGTACATGGTAAAAAAGTTATTTGAAATATTTAAAGGAGTTAAAAAAAAGAGAAAAAATCTTTATGTTTTAACCCCTTTGGTTATTCCTCTTCCCTCTTCTGATCTTGTAAAGAAAATAAACAGAAAACTTCTTATTTTTCAGATTAAGGCTGTTTTAAAAAAAATAAAAAAAGGGCCTTTGCAAATTTGGTCTTTCACACCAGATATTTCTTATGTTTTAGGCAGTTTTAATGAGGAAAAGGTTTTGTATTACTGCGTTGATGATCATGCAGCTTTTTCCGGATATGATAAAGACCAGGTATTAAGGGATGAAAAGGAACTTTGTGAAAATTCTGATCTGGTGCTTACAACTTCGACAGCTCTTCAGAAAGCAAAAAAAAGTTGGAACAAAAACACTGTGCTTGTACCACACGGAGTGGATTTTCAACATTTTAACAAAGCTGTCACACAAGATTTACCCTGTCCTGAAGAAATAAAGAATATACCTTCGCCAAAGTTTGGTTTTTTCGGTCTTATAAGAGACTGGGTTGATCTTGACCTTGTAGCATCAGCTGCAGAAAAACGACCTGACTGGAATTTTATTTTTATTGGCGATGCAGACTCAAATGTGAATTTGACAAAATATAAAAAATTTAAAAATATTTATTTTCTTGGAAGAAAGAAATATGAGGAGCTTCCTTTTTACTGCAGATATTTTGATGCAGGACTTATCCCATTTAAGGTAAATGAGCTTACCTTTGCAGTAAATCCCATAAAACTCAGGGAATATCTTTCAGCAGGTCTTCCTGTAATTTCTACTCCAATGCCTGAAGTTAAGCTTTACGAATCTCTGGTTTATATTGTTAAAAATACGGAGGAATTTATTGTAGCCTGTGAAGAAATTCTTCAAAATAAGGACGCAAAAGCTCTTGAAAAAAGGTGTAATGCAATGAAAGTGGAAACATGGAATCAAAAGCTTGAGATAATTTCAAAAAAAATATCATCATCATTTTAGTTTACAGATTTATGTTAAAGAAACACAGAGAGAGCTTAAATTTTATTTTTTGAAGAAAGAATAAATGAATAAATGATAAGTAACAGAGTTTTTTTTAAAAATTTGTTGGCAAACTGGACAGGGCTTTCTGCCAATCTTGTTGTAATGTTTTTTTTGTCCCCATTTATTCTTCATTCCATAGGTATAACTGAATACGGTATCTGGCAGCTTCTTATTGTTCTTACCGGATATATGGGCATAATGGATCTTGGCATAAGGGCAAGTACGGGGCGATATATAATTCTTTATCTTGCAAAAAATGACATTAATAAAGTTGATGAAACAATTAGAACAGGTCTTGGAATATATTCTGTTCTAAGCGGTTTTATTCTTGGAGCAGGGTTTCTTCTCGGTATTTTTTTCCCTGAAATTTTTGAAGGGATTCCAAAAGCTTATCATAGGCTTATAGCTGTTTTATTTCCGATTTTTGCTGTCAATCTATGGATTTCTGCATTAAGAACCGTTCTTTCAAGTCTTTTGGCTGCATATGAAAGATTTGATTTATCAAACGGTTCAGAGCTTGTAGTGCTTTTTTTAAGAACAATTATTACAATAATTGTTTTAAAAATGGGGCTTTCTCTTATAGGGCTGACAATTGCTGTTATAGCAAGCAATATAGCAGGGTTAGTCGTTAATATAATTTTATGCAGAAAAATTCATGAAAACTTAAGAATCTGGCCTCTGCTTTTAAAAAAAGAAAGAGTAAAAGAACTTTATAATTATGGTATAGGCGCCTTTATGCTTGCAGTGTCAGCAAAAGTAATTGGCCAGACAGATCTTGTTATTGCCGGAGCTTTTATTGATGTAAATTCTGTTGCAGTATACAGTGTTGGTGCAATGCTTATTTATTATTCTGACAGTTTTACAAAAAAAATAAATGGAACACTTTTCCCTTCTCTTCAAAAAGCGGTTACAACTAAAGATTTGGAAGAAGTTAAGTTTATTATGTACAGGCAGACAAGACTTTACCTGAGTGTCGGGATTTTATTATATGTCGGATATTTTTCATTTTGCCAGGATTTTATAAAACTCTGGATGTATGATCCCAAAACCTTTTCAATGGAATCAGTTTATAAAGCTTCAGTTGTAATGCAGATACTTGCTTTTGCAAAACTTATACTTCTTCCTGGTTCATTTAGCAGAAGTATTCTTTCAGCTACTGATAAAATCAAGTTTGCAGCAAATATGATTATAGTTGAAGCTTTTATAAACCTTGGTCTTTCCCTTGTTTTTGTTCTTGTTTTCGGACTTGGTTTAAAGGGTATTGCTCTTGGAACTCTTGTTTCAAATCTCACTATTCAGGTTTTTGTTCTCCCTTTTCATGCATTTAAAAAAGTAAAAATAAGCTGGATTGAATTTCTTTTAAAAATGGGATCAAGAGGTTTTTTAAGTGCAGTAATTTTTTTCGGGATATGCTTTTTTGTCCAGAAATTATTTATAATACAATCATGGTCTGGATTTTTTGTTCAGGTAGGATTTTCAGTTTTACTATACATTCCTCTTGTATTTATTTTCTTGCTTCATGAAAAAGATAAAAAAACAATTTTACAGATGCTGAGAAAAAAATTTTTAGCAATATAAACTGATGGTTGGGAAAATTATGAAAATTAAAAATCCGCCGGCACTTATCCTTGGATCAGGTGGAAACGGTTTAGGCATCGCAAGATCACTTGGGAAAAGGGGTGTCTATACAATTATTATTACAGAAAATAATAATAACTGGGATTGTAAAAGCAGATATATAAATGAAGCATTTTTGTTTACAGGTTCAGAAGAAGAACTTATTGAAATGCTTTTAGTAAACAAAGATTTACAAAAAAATAATCCTGTTCTTTTTCCTGTAAGAGATGCAACTGTAAATGCAATAGCTTCCAGATATGATGAAATAAAAAACTATTATAAAATTTTGCTTCCTCCAGCTGATGTTATAATATCTTCCCTTTGCAAAACCGGTTTTCAAAAAATAGCAATGGGTAATAATTTTTTGGTTCCAAAAACATTTTCTATTAAAAATGAAGAGGAACTTGCTGAAATTGCAGACAACATAAGCTTTCCCTGTATATTGAAACCTGAACTTAGAAACCATGAATTTATTAAAAACGGAACCCAGAAAGCATTTATTCCCCAAAACAGAAAAAGTCTTTTAGATTCATATAGATTATTTTCTAAAGCCTCCCCAATGGCTGTTGTACAGGAGTATGTTCAAGGAGGCGATGATAATCTTTATTTTTGTTTTCAGTATTATGATAACAAAGGCAACTTAGCTGCTTCAATTACAGGAAAAAAAATAAGGCAGTGGCCTTTAAAATGTGGAAGTACATGTTCATGCAGGGTTGTAAAATGTCCTGAAGTTGAAAAACTTTCCGAACAATTTTTTAAAACCATAAATTATATAGGTCCCTGTTCAATGGAATTTAAAAAAGATTCTGTAACAGGTAAATATTATTATATTGAACCAACCATAGGAAGACTTGACTGGAATAACAGCTTTGCTGAAGGAAACGGAATTCCACTGGCGTATATTACATATATAGATGCAATTGGAGAAAAAATTCCCAAATTTAAAAAAAAGTTTTTCAACAGAAAATGGATAAGATGGAAAGCCGATTATAAAGCAGCAATGGAGCAGATCAATGCCGGTGAGCTTGACTATTTAAAATGGATAAAATCAATAACACCGCCTATAGTAAATCCGTTTTGGAGTATTACCGATCCTTTGCCAGTAATAAGTTCTTACAGCGGCAGGTTAAAAAACAAAATTAAAAAAATTTTAAAACAAAATTGAGATAATATTGCTGAGTATGAAAAAGTTAAAAAAAAAATTAAGAAAAGTTTGGCTGGTTGAAAATTATGATATTTATGAAAAAAAGCTGGGACAGGAAGGAAATTTTCAAAGAAAATTTGTATTCAGAGAAGTAAAAGAGGAAAAAGATATTAGCCTTGTTGCTCAACAGTTCAAAGGTCATTTTGGGAAAAATGGAGCAAAAGTTCTTTTACAAAGAATAAATAATGGCAAAATACTGATCGCCGGGTTTGAAACAAAAGAGTCTGATAAAATCTGTTTTATATCCTGGCTTTCTGATTCAGAGCCCGATTTTTTAGAAATAAAGAAAAAAAAGAAGCTAAGAAAAAAAACTTTATATAGTTTCAGAACACTTGTTCCTGAAGAATTCAGAAATAAAAAAGTTGGACGCGAGGGAATCTCTTATGCACATGAACTTGCTGTTAAAAAAGGTTTTGAAGAAATATTATGTATTGTAAAAAAAGACAATATTGCTTCTAAAAAAATGTTTGAGAGCCTTGGATGGCGTAAAAACGGGGCTATTATAAGAAAAGTATTATTTAAAAAAGAAACCTTTAAAGTTTTGTAAAAATTTCGGATAGTAAATATATGGAAAATATTTTTAAACTAAATGTTTGCCTTGCATCAGAAGAAAGCGCATGGGTTTCTCTTCTTAATTCTGAAGGAATTTTTTTTGAAAAATTTTACACAAAATCAAAATTTTTTCCTTTAGTAGTTATAGTCCCTTCAAATGCACCAAAAAAAATATGTAAAAAAATTCTTTCAGACTTCTACAACAAAAATTTATCAGTTATTTCTGATTCAAAATATTTTAATAATAAGATTATTGGTGAAAAGGAATCAATAAAGTTTCCTTATGACAAAGAAAACTTTTGCGGACTTAGAAAATCTGACTTTTCCCTTTCTTTTGATTTAAACACTGTATCAAAGGATAAAAGCAAGGCTTTTCTGCTTCCCTTTTCCTTAAAATCTAAATGGACTTCAAAAAAACATGATAAAAGATTTATTCAAATTGGTGAAAAAGAAAATATTTTTGAAGAAATGTGCAGTATTAACAAAAAGAATCTTTTTCATGTAATAAGAGAACTTATAAAAAAAGCCTTTTTTTTCCAAGGCCTTCCTTATGTACATAAATGGTATTATCCAGAAAATTACAGAACTGTATTAAGCATAAGAGGGGATGCTGATGGAGGACCAGAAAAAAATTTAAGAAATTGGCTGGAAGCATTAAAACCCTATTTCTCTTTTTCTTCGGTTTTTTTTTGTGTGGAAAAATATGAAAGCAAGGCCAATCTTATAAAAGAAAGCCATGAAGCAGGTATTGAAGTAGGTAGTCATAACTTCTGGCATATAATATTTAAAGATTATTTAACCAATTTTATTTCTTTATCCAAGGCAGAAAAACTAATATCAACCTATGCTAAAAAACCTTCAGGCTTTGTTTTTCCTGCTTATTTCTGGCATAAATCAATGTATAAAGCTCTTGAAAAAAAAGGGTATTTATATTCTTCTTCATTTGGTTTAAGTCATGATTTGCTTCCCTATTATCCTGTAATAGGCAAAAAACAGGGAAAGGTTTTAGAAATTCCCTTTCATTGTCTTGGAGACAGATTTGTTAATTTTGGAATGCCTCTTGACTCAGAAAAAACAAGGTCTTTTTTTAAAAAACTGATTAAAAAAAAGTATGATGCAGGAGAGCCTTTTTTTTTTTACGGACATCCGGATATTGAAGGCAGAATGGGGAATAATACCGATCTTTTAGAATTTATAATAAAAGAAGCTTTGTCTTATGAAATGGTTAAACCCGTAAAACTTTCAGAGTTTTCGAAATGGTGGAAAATCCGTACTGAAAGTAATGCAGAACTTTTTTTTGATATGGAAAAAAACAAAATAAAAGTTGCTGTAGACTCTATTGGAATAGATATTGGACTTCATGTAAAAATTGAAACCCACAATGAAGAGACATATATATGTCCTTTTGCTGATTGGGTTAAAATAAATGAACTTGAAAACTTCCCCCCAATTTTTATTCCAAAAACCTATGAGGTTGGCGAAATTATTTTTAATGATGAGGATAAAGAAAATAAAAAATTTTTTTATTTTAATTGGAAAAAAAGAGCAAACTTCAAAAGATTTATCAAGGCTTATTTAAAAGTATATTTTTATTTTTTGATTAAAAGTTAGGTTGTTTATTTATTTCGTTGCTGAACGAAAACGGCCTTTTTTGTCCATTCTTAAGTCAGATTCAAAATTTAATCCTCAAAATACTCAATGTATCCTAAAGGTTAAATTTTTCATCTTCCTTGAACTGAACAAAAAATTCTCGTTTCGGCCAATCACTATTTAATAAAAATTTATGGAAAATTAAGATGATAAAAAAAATACTAAGGAAAACAGGAGTTAAAATTATAAGAAAAGCTGGTTATTCGACATATACAGCACCAAAATTTTTTGATTGTTTTGTAAATGATTTGTTTAATCTTAGAGAGGTTTCTTTTAAAGATAAAATATGGGCTTACCAAAGGGGGTTTTTTAGTGAGCAAATTAAAAGATATAATTTAAATGATTCAAACTACAAAGACTATTTATCAGATTTTGATTATATGAAACTTCAGCCTATAAATAAAATGACGGGCTTTATAGACGATAAGTTAAAGATGAGGTATGCATTTGATAAATTTGCAGATTATATGCCTAAATATTTTTATCTCATTTCTTATGGAAAGGTTTATCCTCTAATTGATACTTATTCAGATGAGAATAAAGGCTTAAGTAATATTTTTGATCTGGTTGAGAAAGAAGGAAATCTTGCTTTAAAACCGTGTTCAGGGACAGGAGGTCAAGGCTTTATAAAGCTTTCTTATAAAAATAAAGATTATTTTTTAAATAATAGGTTAAAGTCAAAAAAAGATGTTGAAGAAATGCTTGGAAAGCTTAAAAATTATTTGGTAACTCAATATCTTATTCCACACCAAGATATAAGGAAAATATATGAAAATACACCCAATGTTATTAGGCTAGTTGTTATAAATGATAGGGAAAATTCACCTCAAATAACAGCTGCATCCATCAGATTTGGTACAAAAGTGACTGGAATGATAGATAATTCAGGGGCAGGAGCTGTTCATTGCGGTGTTGATATAGAAAGCGGAAGAATTTTTAATCCAAGAATTACCTCAAAAAACAGGGTTGTCGAACTTGAAAGGCATCCGGAAAGCAATGTTCCAATAAAAGGATTGGTTCCTCATTGGGATTTTATAAAAACAAAGGTTAAGGAAATTTGCTGCAGTTTTCCAAATCTTATTTTTGTTGGATTTGATATCGTGGTAACAGACAAAAGTTTTAAATTTATAGAAATAAATTCTCATCTTGGGAGCAAATTTATTCAAACATTTTACCCTTTTATGAAAAATGAGTATTCAAAAAATTTTTTTAATGAGTTATTAACAAAAAAAAGATTATCTCATAAAAAAAAGATTATTAAAATTTAGATGTATTCAATTCAACTATTATTCATCTTTTTGTATTAAAAAAATTAGGAAAGAATTCACCAATGAAAATCCTGCACATATCAGCACTTCCTCTCTGGTCAATGGACGGCAGGGGAGGAATGCCTTCTCTTCTTGAAACAGTCAGGGGTCATGCTAAAGCAGGCCATGAAATTGAAATGATTTTACCTGAGTATGATTTATTCTCAAATGAATTAGAACCTATTGATTCAACCAATAATCCTGGAATAAAGATTCATATAGTAAAATGTCCCTGGCTTTATCCAATAAAATCTTTTCGAAAAAAAATAATTAAAAAACACGGTAATGAAATTCCATACATATTAAGGTGGATAATAAATCTGTCTATATTTAAACTTTTTACGATTTCTCTTGTTTTAAAGGGATTTAAAATAAAAAAAAATTTTTCTCCAGAGCTTATTTATAGTCATAATCAATATTCATCCATGGCAGGTTTTCTTTTAGCAAAATTTTGGAAAATACCAAACGTCACAAGACTTTATGGAACATTTCTGGCGGATCTCATGAAAAAGCCTTTTGTTTCATTAAGATATCCAACAGCTGCCGCAGGATATTTTGTCCCCTCAAATTTACTTATCTGTGCAAATGACGGAACAAGGGGAGATGAAGTTGCTGGAAAATTTAAAATTAACCCTAAAAAATTCAGATTCTGGCAAAATGGGATAAAACTTCCTGAAAAGTCAGTGAATATTGATAAAGAAGTATTCATTGAAAAATATGGCAAAAATTTAAAAAAAGACAGTATCTGGATAGTATCATGTTCAAGACTCAGCAGTTGGAAAAGAATAGACAGAATGCTTTATGCCCTGAAATACTGCGTTCAAAAAAACACAGACTGCCAGCTTGTAATTGCAGGAGAAGGACCTGAAAAAAAATATCTTGAAAAACTTGCAAAGGAAATCGGGGTTTCAGATTATGTTGTCTGGCTTGGCTCTGTTGCCCATGATGAAATCTGGTCTTTAATGAATATTGCAGATATTTTTATGATTACAAATGATGTAACAAACAGATGCAATCCTCTTTATGAAGCTGCATGGGCAGGTCTTCCTGTTGTTTCTGTAAAGGATCCTTCAACAAAAGATCTTTTAACTGACGGTAAAAATGCTTTTGTTTCAAAAAAAGACAATCATGAGGAAATGGGAAAAAAGCTTTTAAAACTTTGTTCAGACAAAGATTTAAGAAGTAAATTTGGCAGGGAGCAAAAAAAATTGTCTTCTCAATTTAAAACCTGGGAAGAAAGAATGAAAGATGAATGCAGGGAACTTGAAAAAATAGTATCACCAGGAAAAAATTAATTTATGTTTTCAATCAAGACAGTTATTTTTGCCGGACTTTTTGGATTATGCACAATTGGTGCTCTTTTTGCTCCGCATCTGGGAGTTTTCGGATATATTGCTGATTACTGCATTGGACCTGCAAAGCAATGGTGGGAAGCACCTCTGGCAGGACTTGGAATCCGTTACTCTCTTACTCTTGCCCTTGCAACTGTAATGGGATTTATTCTTCAGAAGGATAAAATGAAATTTGGAGCAGCAGCTTTCCAAAATCAGGAAGTTTTGCTTTTATTTTTTCTTGCTATTGTCTGGTTTTCTCTTTTAATCGGAGATGCAACTGTTGGAAGATACACAACAACAGACCATCCTACTGTAAAATTTACTAAAATTATGATTTTTATATTCCTTCTTACCCACATTATTACTGATTTGAAAAAGTTTGATAATTTAATCTGGGTTTTTGTTTTATGTGCTTTAATTTTAGGTCTTCAGGCCTGGGATCTTCCAAGAAGAGCCTTTGTCAGGGGCAGGCTTGAGGGAATTGGCGGAGCAGATTTCTCTGAGTCAAATTTTTTTGCAGCTTTTATGGCTTCCATGCTTCCGCTTATTGGGGTTCAGCTTTTAAGAAGCAAAAAATGGATTCCAAGAATTATCTGTTTTTTTTCTGCAGCATTTACAGCAAATGCTGTTGTTTTATGCAGAAGCAGGGGAGCTTTTGTAGGAATTGCTGCAGGAGTTTTTGCTGCAATTTTCATGTCACCAAAAGAGTTTAGAAAAAAGATTATTGTTCTTCTTGTTTTAGGTGTGATCGGCGGTTTATATGTAACTGATGAACAATATCTTGAAAGGCTTACAACAATAGTTGTATCTGAAGATGAAGAAAGGGACGAATCTGCCAACAGTCGTTTTCTTTTATGGGCTGCAGGAGTTCAGATGGTTTCAGACAAGCCTCTTGGAATAGGTATTGGAAACTGGTACCAGACAATTGGTAAATATATTCCTGAATATGAAGGAAAGGATTCTCATAATACATATGTAAAATGTTTTGCTGAACTCGGCGTTCAGGGGATTTTAGTATTTATGATTTTTATATTTACTAGTTACAGACAGCTCAGGTGGCTTAAACGTGAGTCGGAAAATCTTAAACAGGAAAAAGCTCATGATTTGAAACTGATGTGTTTTGGAGTTGCAGTAAGTCTTACAATATATCTTACCTGTGCTTTGACAATAACAATGATTTATACTGAAATGACCTGGATTCTTCTCATGCTTCCGTGCTGTATAAGAAGAAGCTTTGAAAATGAGCTTATATCATTGGAAAAATAGGAGTCATATTTAGCTTAACTGAACTATTGGAGTATCAGTTTACTTTTGCAAATCACTATTTAAATAAAAAAGAGAGTTCAATATGAAAAAAATTCACTCTTCTTTGTTTAAGATTGCCCATGTAAAATTTTTTGCCTTTTTTATGATTATTATTTTTTCAGGGGAAATAAGTGCTGCTGACTTAGAAAAAAAAGGCAATCTTTTGGCTAGTCATGCACTAAAATACTGTAATACAGGAAATTATTCACTTGCAATAATCTATATAAACAAAGCGATAAAAATTCAGCCAGAAAGAATGGAGTTTATATATCAACGAGCACTAATTCTTGGAAAAGCAGGTTATTATCCTTACGCAATAAATGAGTTGAGCAGATTTGTTAATAATAAAAGTTATTCTCATGCAGTAAGGTTTCGGGCAGACTGTTATTTTGCCATGAATCAGATAGAAATGGCTGTTAAAGACTACGTGACTTTTTTAATAAGATCTCCAAAGGATGCAAAGGTCTGGGCTTATTTTGCTGAAGCCTTATATATGGCAGGAGATAAAAAAGGAGCCTTAAAAGCAGTTTATGCAGGATTAAAAATAAAGTCACATTGGGAAAGAAGGTTGCTTGAAATAAAAGAAAAAATTTTGCTTAATCAGCCAATTGAGCCTCATAAACCGCTTTCAAACTAAATTATTGCTTAACGAAAAAGGTCTTTTTAAGTCTATCTCGGCATCGATGAAAATTTAGTCCTTTTAAATTCAGGATTCAAATGAAACAAACAATTAAACCAGTTTTTATTCTTTCCGAATTAAAACCCGGAGGAATGGAAAGAGTAGTATTAAATCTTGCAAAAGATTTAAAAGAAAAAAAACATGACCCGTCTGTAATATGCATTCAGGGATATGGAGTTCTTGCAAAAGACTTAAAAAAAAGCAAAATTCCTGTAAAATCCATTGGAAGTTATAAAAGTCTTGATTTAAAGGCTGTTTTTGTTCTTGGCAGATATTTGAGAAAAATAAAGCCTTCCATAATAAGTATCCATGACTATTCAAGTCTTCCCTATGCAGTTGCAGCGTCTCTTCTTTTTTACAGAGTTCCCCTTGTTTTTACAGGACATGGCCTTTTGTACGAAGGCTTTGATAATTTAAAAAAAAGATGCAGATTTTTTTCTCAATTTTTATCAGGCTTTTCAACGGTTTCACAAGAAGTTGCAAAAAGGCATAAAAAATTTTTAAATTTAAAAAAAAATATTGAAATAATTCCAAACGGAGTTCCCTTTATAAAAGCCAGTAAAACAAGAGAGCTAATAAGAGAAGAACTTTATATAAAACCAGATGAAATTTTTTATCTTGCAGTTGGAAACCCAAGACCGGAAAAAGGTTTTGAAGATCTTATAGATGCAGCTTCACTGATTTTAAAAAACAATAAAAATTTTAAGTTTAAAGTGCTTGTTGCCGGAACCCTGAACAAAAGTTTTTACTTTGAAATGCTTGAAAAAAAAATAAAAGAAAAAAAGCTTGAAAATATTGTAACTTTTCTTGGCTTTAGAAGTGACACACCAGATCTTTATAAGGCGGCCGATGTTTTTGTTCTTTCAAGCAGAAGTGAGGGAATGCCAATGGTAATTCTTGAAGCAATGATGTCAGGACTTCCAGTTGTTGCAACAAAAGTAGGCGGGGTTCCTTCAACAATAAGAGACACAGGTATTCTTACAGAATCTGCAAACCCTCAAAAGCTTTCAGAAGCAATGCAGGAAATTATTAAAAATAAAGATGAGCTTGGAAAAAAAGCAGAAAATCTTGCAAAAAAAGAATACAGTATTGATAAAATGACAGATTCATATTTAAGTTTTTTTAAAAAAATTATTTCAGGAAATAATAAATGAAAATTCTTTCCTTTTCATACTGCTTTCCAAATGAATTCAATAAAAACTGGGGAATCTTTGTTTATAACAGGCTTAATGCAATGTCAAAATATGAAGACTTAAAAGTCTGTTCTCCGGTTCCTTTTTTCCCTTTAATCAAACCTGAAAATCACCTTAGGAATAAAAATAAACAAGAATTTAAAAGCCTTGAAGTTTACAGACCAGGCTTTTTTTATATTCCAAAGTTTTTTAAAAACAGTGATGCTTCTATGTATTCAAGAGGAATTAAAAAATGGTTTTTTAATCTTATGGATCAATGGAAACCTGATATTTTAGATGCTCATTTTATCTGGCCGGACGGGGTTGGTATTGCTTCTCTTGCAAAGGAAGCAGGGATTCCTTATTCCATAACTTTAAGAGGGAAAATTTACGAGTGTCTTAAGGTTGAATCACAGAAAAAACAATGCGAAAAAGCCTTGAAAGAAGCTTCATCTGTAATAAGTGTTTCAGGATTAATGGCAAAAGAAGCTTTAAAACTTGGAGCCGATGAAAAAAAGGTAAAAATCATTCCAAACGGTGTTGATAAAAATTTTTTTTGCATAATGGACAAAGGTGAATGCAGAAAGAAATTAGGCCTTCCAATAAATAAAAGGATTCTTGTAACAATTGCTCATCTTGGCCACAGAAAAGGACATTTTGAAGTAATAAAAGCCTTAAAAGAGCTTCCTGAAGATATAATTCTTGTTCTGGTTGGAGGAGAGGCACAGGGGGGAACAATAGACTCAATAAAAAAAGCTGCCAGGGAAAACAATGTGCTGGAAAGGGTTATTGTAAAAGGCTCAAGGCCCTATGAAGAAATTCCTTTCTATTTTGGAGCAGCCGATGCAAGCGTTCTTGCATCATACAGAGAAGGATGTCCAAATGCTGTTTTAGAAAGCCTTTCATGCGGAACTCCGGTTGTTGCAACAAATGTAGGTGCTGTTCCTGATATTCTTCCGCCTGAAGCAGGAGAAATAGTTGAACTTTTTTCCCATGAAGAACTTAAAAACGCTCTTTTAAATGTCTTGAATAAAAGCTGGAACAAGGAAGAAGTTGTTGTTTCATCAGGTATTAAATCCTGGGATGAGGTTGCTCTGGAAGTTATTTCGGATTTTTCAAAGATAATTCGCAGCTCTTAAGCTGAATACTGAGAAAAAACCTGTTTACTGAAATAATCCAGCAGCTGTTCCAATAAATTGCAGTTAAGATAATTCAAAAATAAACGGATATTTTTATGATAGAGGTAAAATCTTTAAAGAAAAAGTCTTTGGACAGGAGAAAAAATGTAATTGCAATAGTAGGTGATACCCAGGTAGGGCTTTGGGTAGTAAGAAACCTTGCAATGAACGGAATAAATGTTCATGCGGTTGTAAGAACAAAAAGCGGGCAGTCTGCATGGAGCAGATATTCAAAAAGTGCCTGGATACTTGAGTCTTCAATTGATGATTTTTCTTTTATAAAAGAATTAAAAGAGCTTGCCAATATTGTAAATGCCGGCTCAATCATGCCGGTTTCAGAGGGTTATCATAATGTTTTGATAAAAAACAGAAAAGTTTTTGAACCTGATATTCATATTTTTTCACCTGAAAAAGATAGTTTTGAAAAAGCCGCAGACAAGGACTTTATGCATTCAAAATGTCTTGAACTTGGTATTCCTGTTGCCAAAGGAAAAAGATTTGACCTTTTAATGGACTCAAATCCTTTGGAACTGGGGTTTCCCCTTGTGCTGAGAACAAGAAATCAGAATTCAAATGATAAAATTGCTCCATGGAAAGCAGAATATGCTTTAAATATTGAAGATTTGAACAGGTTGTATGAGGAAGTAAAAGACTATGCTCATAATATAATAGTTCAAAAATATTGTCCCGGAGCTGAAGACCATGTTCAGGTTCTTATGCATGAAGGTAATGTTTTTATGACAGGCGAATATATAGGCGAGCACCACATGCCTCTTGCAGGAGGAGTTACAGTTCAGAGAATAAGCTGCTTTCATGAAAATCTTTTAAATGATTCTGTAAAACTTTTGAAATCAATAAATTATGAAGGCCTTGCCGGAGTTCAGTTTCACTTTGAGCCTGAGACAGGAAAATATATTTTTCTTGAAATCAATCCAAGATTTATTGGAGGTACTCCAACCCTTATTATGGCAGGTTTTGATACAGCCTTTCTTTTGTGGCAGAGTTTTTTTGAGCCGGAAAAAATGAAAAAAGGAAACTACAGAAAAGGTTTAAGGACAAGAATTTTAGGCGGAGATGTAAACTGGCTTCTTGCCATGATTCGAAAAGACAGGCTTCCACCTGAGCAGAAAAGGATAAAACCTGTTAAAGCTTTGTCACTTTTTTTAAAAAACTGTATTTTTGCAAAAGACGATTCATTTCTTTTAAAAGACCCTTTGCCTTTTATGGTGGATTTTTTTGAGATGGTTAAAAAAATAGGCAGTCAGGCCTATGATATAATAGGTAATCCCGAAAGATCCGGAGGAAAAAATTGAAACCCGGTGTAATAATAAGCTTTGATGTTGAGTGCAGTATGGGAGGAGCCTGGCAAAATCCCGAACTTAAGCCTGTTTCACCTGCAAAGGGAATGATGGGAGAATTTGGAAATAAAAGGCTTGGTATACCTTTAATCTGCGATATTCTTGAAAAAAACAATCTTAAGGCTGCATTTTTTGTTGAACCTTTTAATAAAGAGCTTGGTTATCCAAATGAAACTGAAAAAGTCTGTTCATATCTTATGGAAAGAGGACAGGATATAGAGCTTCATATCCATCCAAATCATTATAATTATAAACTTTTTCTTGAAAACAAACCTTTTGTTTTTACAGACCAGATGTATGAATGTCCTCCTTTGTTTCAGCTTGAGCTTTTAAATAAAGGAATGGAGCGGATTGAAAAATGGACAGGAAAAAAGCCGATTGCATTTAGAGCCGGAAATCTTGGAGCAGATGAAGAAACTTTAAAGATTTTGTCAAAAGCAGGAATAAAAATCGACAGCAGTTACAGCTATCCTTTTGCCGGAGGCCAGTGTGCTTTTTCCAAAAAAGAGCCTTTTAACGGTTCAAAATGGTATGGGGATGTTTTGGAAACAGCATTGTCAGGATTTGAATCAATGGTTCTGCCTGGAATTTATTCATCCAAGCCTCTTGATTTAATGGGAATATCTTTTGAAGAAGCAAGAGATGCTGTAAAAAAAATATGTAAATCAGGAGCTGACGCTGTTTTAATTTTACATAGTTTCAGTCTTTTTAAAGTAAAGGACAAGCAGTATTCTAAAGCAAGGTTAAACAGGGTTGTTAAGAAAAGATTTGAAAAATTCTGTGCCTGGCTTGATAAAAACAGAGAAGACTATCCCCCAAGAACTTTTGAAGAAATCTGTTCTTTAATTGAAAAAAAAGAATATAGTCCCCAAAAAACAGATCCGGTAAAAATAAAAAATCCTATAAGAGCCGGGCTTGGAAAATCAGTTCAGTTTGCCAATAATTTTTACAGGTTTTAAGCACGGATTGTTCAAAAAAATAAGTTTTTTTCAGAAATAAAAAAATACAGGAGAACCCTATGCATCCTGAAATAGCACGAAATATATTCAGACTTCAGGAAAAAATTCTTGGAAGAGAAAGTTTTTCAATTTTAAGCGACCTTAAAAAAAGCCAGTGGTGGACTAAATCACAAATGGAAAGATTAAGGCTTTTTCGTTTAAAAAAGCTTATTAACAGTGCATATTCAAATACAAAATACTGGCAGGAGATTATGGACAATGCCGGTATTTCTCCTGAAGATATTAAAAGTATAGATGATTTGAAAAAGTTTCCCCTTCTTGAAAAAGATACCTTGAGAAAAAGACGTGAAGATATGGCTTTTAAAGATGAAGGAAAAAGGGTTCAGCTTGTAAGAACAAGCGGTTCAACAAACGAGGCTCTTGAGTTTTACACTTCTTCTTCAAGAGAGGCGCACATAAATGCCGCAAGAATGAGGGGCCACGAGTGGGCAGGAATAAAAAGAGGCGAAAAGGAGATGTATTACTGGGGTTCTCCGGTTGAGCTGAGCAAACAGGACAGGTTTAAGCATTTAAGGGATTTTTTTATAAATGACGGACTTACAAACGGTTTTGAACTGACAGAAGAAAAAGTTGGAGAATATTATAAAAAATGGATTTCATGGAAGCCTAAATGTATTTTCGGATATCCAAGCACTTTTGTTCTTACAATTAAAATGTGCAATAAACTCGGGCTTGACCTGAAAAAACTTAAAAAACAAGGCCTTCATGTAATTGTCACAACAAGTGAAATGCTTTTTAAAGAAGACAGAAAACTCATTGAAAAAACTTTTGGCGTTAAAGTTCACGATTCCTACGGATTAAGAGAGGGCGGTCTTATAGGTTATGAATGTGAATACAACACAATGCACACAATGGATGAGCAGCTGATTTTAGAAACAATAGACCCCAAAACTTTAAAGCCGTGCAACGGAGAAGGGGAGCTTGTTCTGACAAACATAACAGGAACAGCCTTTCCTGTTATAAGATACAGAACAGGTGATATTGTTACCCTTTCAGATAAAAGGTGCAAATGTGGAAGAATTTTAAATTCCATTAAAATAAGCGGGGGAAGAGCTGTAGAATTTGTTGTTACAAAAGACGGCAAATGGGTTGTAGGCTATTCATTTATTTATATTGCAAGGTCTGTTAAGGGGATAGTTAAGTTTCAGGTTGTTCAGGAAAAAATCGGAGAAATAAATGTTTTTATTACAACAGATGATAATTTCCCTGAAAACGGTAAAACTCTGGTAAAAGATGCAGTGCTTAAACGCCTTGGAAGTGATGATGAAGTTTATGTTGAAATAGTTGATGATATAAAGCCTGCTCCTTCAGGAAAGTACAGGCCTGTTATAAGTAAAGTTGCTGAAGAGCTTATGAAAAAATAAACTCAGCAATTCCATGATTTCATGTTTTCAAATGTCTTTGATATTTTTTTTAAGCCTTTTGGTTTCCAGCCTTTTCTTTTTTTTAAAAGAGCTTTTATTGTTTTTGAAACAGTTTTAAATTCTATTTCAATTTCAACAGGCGATTCAAATTTAAGAGGCTTCATTTTTTCAATATTTTTAACTGCTTTTAGGGTCTTGGAATAAATTTCATTTTTTACATTTTCAGGATGTTTGCAAATGGCACAGTTTCTTCCAAATCCTTTTTTTGTAACAACTGTTTCAATCCATGGAAGAAGTTTTTCAGCTTCAAAGCAAGTCTGCTCATCTCCTGATAAAAAAATTAATGGAACACCATATTCGCCTGCAACTGAGGTATCTAAAAAAATTTCTCCGCATAAAAGATTGTTTACTTTAATTGATTTGTAGGTTTTTGAACTGTATGTGTGAGAAAGAACAGCATTCTTTGTTCCTTCCATTGCATGATATCCAATCATTAAAACTCCTGAAAAAGAATTGTCAATATTGGGAAATCTTGTTTTAAAACCTTGTCCGCAGATTATAAAGCAGCGTGAGTCAAGTTTTTCATATAAAAGGTTTTGTCCTTCACCGTGGCAGTCCCATACATAAACTTCTTTTGCTCCTGAATCAAAGAGAGCTTTTATACATGAGTTTGTTTCAAAGGTTGCCTGTTTTACGGTAAAATTATAATCTTTCGATCTTGATAAAGAGCAGTTTTTTGTTCCTGTTACACAGCTTACGCCTTCGCAGTCAACGGCAATAATAAATTTCATGTTTTAAACCTGTTTTTATGAAAAAAAGAAATTATTAATGAAACCCGGATTTTTAAGGATTTTATATTTAATATATCTGTTTCTTCTTGTTTATGCCAGCCTTGTTCCCTTTGACTTTTTTTCAGAAGTTAATTTTGATAATGAATTTTATTCTTTCTGGAATCACTGGCCGTTTAATATAAATTCAAGAATAAGCGGTTCAGATGTTTTAAGCAATCTGATTTTGTATACTCCCCTTGGTTTTCTTATAACCCTGGAAAAAATTTTAAATAATAACAAAAAGTCTATTTCTTTTTTGTTTGCAGTTCTGTTTTGTTCAACCATAAGTTTTTGTGTGGAAATAACTCAGATGTTTATCCAGTTTAGGGTTCCAGGAGCATCGGACTGGCTTTTTAATACAATCAGTGGAGTTTTTGGAGCATTATCCGCTGTGTTTTTCGGACAAAAATTATGGAATTATTTTAATAAATATATGGATGAAAAAAAGGAAAATAGAGCTATAAATCTTATAGCTTTTGCCTTGATTATTCTTTTTTGCATGGATGCTTTTACACCTTTTATTCCAAGTATTCTTTTAAAAGATGTATGGAGAAGCCTTAAAATTTCTGAGTTTTCAATCTCACAGGGCTTTCTTTTTCATCCCTGGCATTGGTGGTTAATAAAAATTTTATTGTTTGCATTTTTTACAATAATTATTTCTGAATTTTTAAAAAAAAGAACTGATAAAAAAATTTTTGTATCAATAAGTTTTGTTGTAATTTTTTCCATATTTTTGGAAATTGGTAAAATTTTTATTAAATCGAGATATTTTAATATTGCAAATATTGCATCAGCTTTTGGAGGTGTTTGCTTTGGCTGGACAATATTGTCCTTTTTTTATAAAAAAATTTCTTTAAATCAAAAGTTAAATTTATGCTTGGCATTTATATTAATCTATATTTTTTATCTTGGGTGGTATCCTTTTAATTTTGAGCTGGATTTTGAGGTTATAAAAAAAAGAATTCCCTCAATAATTAGATGGCTTCCTTTTTATGATTATGCTCTTGGTGCAGGACTTAATCACGCAGCATTATTTTTTCAGGGAATTGTATTTCAGTTTTTATTGATTTTAATTTTAAAGCTTAGGTTTGGATGGTTTGAAAAAAACACAGCCGGAATTTTTGGTGCAGTTTGTTTAAGTGCATGCCTTGCTTTTTTACAGGAAGGGGGCCAGCTTATGATTTCTTCACGAACACCTTCTCCTGCAGATATTTATTGTTTTGCTTTTGGCGGCGGCTTGTGTGCAGGGCTGATAAAAAATGAAAATTTAAAAAAAGATATTTAATATGGGAAAAAAAATAAAATTTGCTGCTGTTGGAGATCTTCTTTTTGCAACTGATTATAAAACAGGAAATGGCAGAGGCTTAGATTGTCTTTCAAATGAGATTTTAGATATTTTTAAATCAAGCGATGTAGTGCTTGCAAACCTTGAATGCACTTTAAAAGGCAAAGAAATGGTTGACTCAGAACCAAGGGTAATTGCATGCGAAAGTCAGATAAATTCTCTTTTGGATGCAGGAATAAATATAGTTTCTCTTGCAAATAATCATGCCTTTGACTGTTTTGAAGAAGGTTTTATTAAACTGAAAAATAAGCTTGTTGATTTTAATATAGAATTTTCCGGAGCTGGCTTTGATGAAAAAGAGGCTTTAAAAGAAATAATCATTAATAAAAACGGAATAAAAATAGGTTTTTTATTCTGCGTTGATAAATCAACAGGAGCAGATAAATTTATAGATAAATCATTTTGTGTAAGTATTTTAGATGAAGAAAGAATATGTGAAAAAATATCTGAAATTAAAAAAAAGACTGACCATGTAATTTTTTATCCCCATTGGGGAATGGAGAGATTCAGGATTCCTTCACCAGAACAGAGAAAACAGGCAAAAGTTTTTATAAATGCAGGAGC
This sequence comes from Desulforegulaceae bacterium, assembly GCA_034007295.1. Classification (GTDB taxonomy): domain Bacteria; phylum Desulfobacterota; class Desulfobacteria; order Desulfobacterales; family JACKCP01; genus JACKCP01. The sequence continues at coordinate 91,862 of JAVERC010000003.1, forward strand.
TTCAATTATTTTAGGACATCACCCCCATGTTCTTCAGGGAGCAGAGTTTTACAAAGAGGCACCAATTTTTTATTCACTTGGTAATTTTATTTCAAACCCTGTTTTCTGGGAAGACGGAGATTTTTTAACATGGAACAGATATGAAAGAACAGGGGCAATTATAACAGCAGATTTTCTGGAAAATTCTATAAGAAATATAAAGTTTGTTCCGATTTTTGATGATGGTAAAAATATTAATATAGATACTTCAGATTATGCAATAAATCTTGTAAAAAAACTCAACAAAATGATTTCATCAGGAATAAATCAAACAAAATTTGAAAAAGAAAAGTTATATGTAAAATATTTAATTCCTTTGATGAAAAAAATAAAGTCTGGCGAGATAAAAAAATATTTAGTTTTTTAAGGAGCTTAATTGCCATGAAAAAATATTCAATATTTTTTGTTGTATTTTCAGTGTTTTTATTAATTGCTGAATATTCAGAAGCACAAAGATCAGTTAATGTAAAAGATTCATTAGAACTTAGAACTGCTGTTTTGAATGCAGTTCCAGGAGATATGATTGTCATAGAACAAGGGTTTTATAAAGAAGGTTTTTCTGTAGATGGTCTTTCAGGAACAGAGGATCTGCCAATTATTATTTCAGGGAAAGATCTAGAAAATCCACCTGTTTTTTCAGGTATTGGAGAGTGTTTTAAATTGAGAAGCTGCAGCTATATTAAATTGGCAAATATAAAAATTGCTGATTTTTCAAGCAATAGCATTAATATTGATGATTCAGGGAAAAATAAAATGCCTTCACACCATATAATACTTGATAATATTTCTATCTTTGACACAGGAAAGGGAGGAAACCAGGATTCAATCAAAATTTCAGGAGCTGATAATTTTATAATAAAAAATTGTTCGTTAAAAGGATGGGGCGGTTCTGGTATTGATCTTGTTGGGTGTCATAACGGCATTATTGAATATTCTCTGATTGAAGGAAAACCCAATTTAAGAAATAAAAATGGAATTCAGATAAAAGGGGGTTCTTCTGATATTCTTGTTCAAAACAATGTCTTTTTAAATTGTGGCACAAGGGCGGTAAATATTGGTGGAATGACTGGAGAAAGATATTTCAGGCCATTTGGAGTGGATTATGAAGCAAAAAATATTATTGTTGCAGGAAGCAAATTTATTGGAGGAGAAGCACATATTGCCTGGGTTACTTCAATAAACACATATGTTCATCACAATATCTTCTATCTTCCTGAAAAATTTGTTGGAAGAATTTTACAGGAAACAAAAGATAAAATGTTTGTTTCATGCCAAAAAGGCTTTTTTGAAAAAAATTTTGTTGTAACAGATCCAAGGGTAAATACTTATTTTAATGTCGGTGTTGGTACATCTCCTGAGACTTTTGTATTTAGAGGTAATGCTTGGTACAGGTTTGGATCAGAAGAAAAGCCTTTTTTGCCTGTAAGGGAAAGTGATGGTGTTTATAATGTTTATCCTGATCTTGCAGATTTTGGAACTCCTGAAATGAGAATAACCTCTGGAAATAAAAAATTAATTGGAATAGGTCCTAGAGGTTATCTTCCCTATACTTATAAATTTGATTTTGATGATATTAACCTGCCACCTTTAAAAAAAATTGAAGAAAAAATTGATAAAAAATATTCAGGCCAGATTTTTATTGGAATTTTTATTCTGCTTACAAGCCTTTTGATAATTGTTTCAAGGTTTATTAAAAAAGGAAAGAGTAAATAATTGAAACCTTTGACTATCAGTGATTGATCAAAACAGATGATTTTTTTGTTCAGATAATAGATAGTTTTTTTAAATATGGTTAATCTAAAAAACATCAAATACCCATTTTTACTGATATTTTGCTTGATATCACAGGTGCTTTTTTGGCTGTAATTTTTATTCTTGCTTTAAAAAAAATAAAATCCTCAAATTTATTTTCTTCATAAATTTCCTTCCTTTCAAAAAAATGGTAAAAGTTAATAATACTTTTATCAAAATCACTTCAAACAGGTAAAATCCATGCAAAATCACAAAGAAGATTTAATAAATTTCCTTTCAAATGTTCCTTTGTTTTCATCTGTTACAAGTGAACAGCTTGAAGAAATTGCCTCCTTTTTTACTCCTGAGTTTTTCAGAAAAGATGAAGAAATCTGCACCCAGGGAGAAGATGGCGATTCAATGTTTGTGATTTATTCCGGGCTTGTTTCAATTTATAAAAAAATTGGAGAAAAGGAAATTTTTGCAGCAGAACTTGAAAGGGGAGATTTTTTCGGAGAAATTGCACTTCTTTCAAATGATCCAAGAAACGCCACAGTAAGGGTTTCAATAGATGCAAAGGTTTATAGATTAAGAAGAAAAGATTTTGAAATAATAATAAAAAATAATAAAAGTATAGGCCTTTATCTAAGCAGATATTATGCAAGAAGAATTAACTCAAAGGAAGAATCAAAGCTTAAAAAAAGACCTGTTTTTTTCTCTCTTTCTTCAACAGCGAAAAATCTTGGAAACTCATATTTTCTTTATTCATGCTCATATCACATTTCAACTGAATCAAATAAAAAAACTCTTATAATTGAACCCTATTTAAATTCCTTTGAACTTTTAAAAAATTTCGGTCTTAAAAAAATTGATTGTCCGGTTCCTGAGCTTTTTATGTTTTTACCGGATAGGACATATAAATTTGAAGATATTAACTGGTTTGTACATGAAAGCGGTTTTTATGTACTAAATCTTTCCACAGGTTTTTCTGACAGGCTTTATGAAGTTATACCTCTTATAATGGAGCAGATTAAAAAAAGTTTTGATGTTGTTTTTTTCAATCTTTCCTCTTCACTTGGAAAAATGGAAAAACTCCTGATAAGGCTTTGTGATCAGACATATATCATAATTTCAAATACATATGACAGGCTGGAAAATGTATCCTCCCATATTGAAAAAATAGAAAACATATTTGGACCAAGTGCTTTTTTTGGAAGGGTAAAGGTTGGAGTAAGTCATCTGGAAGGGACAATTGGAGTAGCAAGGGAAAAATTAAAACGAATTTTGAATCTTGCTGAAACTCCCCAGATATGGGTGGAAAGAACAGAAACTGCTTTACTTGATAAGATTGACACTCAAAAGCATTTTCCAATAAAGGGTCCAAGGGCAGTTGCAAGGGAAATTGCCGGGATAAGGCTTGGACTTGCACTTGGAGCAGGTGCTGCAAGGGGATTTGCTCATATTGGTATTTTAAAGGTTTTTGAAGATTTTGGAATTCATATAGATATGATCTCCGGAGCAAGCATGGGGGCACTGGTTGGAGGTCTTTATGCTGCAGATCCCAGTGTAGATTCTTTAAGAAAAAATACCATTGATATTATTTCAACAAAAAAAGAAGCAAGAAAAAAGATTTTTGATTATACCATTCCAATAAAAGGTTTTCTTAAAGGAAGCAAAATTTCAAGGCTCATTGAAAAAGCTGTAAACAAGGCAGATTTTCTTGATTTAAAAATTCCGGCCTATATCTGCGGAGTTGATATTTTGAGCGGAGAAGAAATTGTTTTTGAAACAGGTGATGTTACAGAAGCCATAAGATCAAGTATTTCAATTCCTGCTGTTTTTTCACCAAACAAATATAAAAACAGATGGATAGTTGACGGTGCTTTATTAAATCCTGTACCGGTTGATATTCTTTTGAGAAAAGGTGCTGATATTGTAATTGCAGTCTGTATAGAAACAGGCTCAGGAAGCAGTTCCGGCAAAAAAGGAATAGATATAAGAGAAGTTGTTTCAAGAACCATAAGTATTGTACACGGCAAGGCCACAAATGATTTTACCAAAAAGGCAGATATTGTTTTATATCCTGATGTTTCAGAATTTGGCTGGGATGATTTCCATAAGGGAAAAAAGCTTATGATCCGGGGTATGGAAGAGTGTATAGAAAAACTTCCGGAAATTTTAAAAATAATCAATGAAAAATCCACAGCCGCAAAACCACGGAGATAAAATGTTAAAAACAGCCTTATATTCAGTCTTTTTTTTTATTGGAACGGCTTTACACGTTTTTGCCCTTGCACCAGAGGAGGTTATGGTTTTAGCAAACAGAAATGCTTCCAAAAGCAAGGGAATAGCAAAGTATTATATGGAAAAAAGGAATATTCCTGAAAAAAATCTTTTATTGCTCTGGATTACCGATAAAGAAACCTGCTCAAGAGAAGATTATGAAAAAAAGGTAATTGTTCCTGTAAGAAGATTTCTGGGAAAAAATAAAAAAATCAGATGCATTGTTACAATATATGGTCTTCCAATAAGAATTGCAGCGCCTGAACTGACTGAAGATGAGCTTTTTGAAATTGAAAAAATGAATGAAAAAAAAACAAATTTTGCAAAAATATATGAAAAAAATAAAAATTCTGAAATTAAAAAAGAGCTTAACAAGATAGACAGGCAGTTAATGAATTTTAAGAGAAAACTTGATAAAACAGCTTCATTTGATTCAGAGCTTTTTCTTGTTAAAAAAGATAATTATGATCTTAAAATGTGGATTCCAAATCCATTTTTTATTGAGTTTACCAATAAAGAGATTTTTGTGAAAAAAGAAGAAGTTTTAATGGTTTCAAGGATTGACGGACCAGATGGAGATACATGTAAAAGAATTATTGATGATTCTCTTTTCGCAGAGAAAAATGGTTTAAAAGGAAAAGCCTATTTTGACGCAAGATGGAAATATCCTGAAAATAAAAAAGTAAAAGGTTATGGACTTTATGATAAGTCTATCCATGATGCCTTCAGGTTTGTAAAAAAAAATAATATAATGGAAACTGTTTTAAATGATACAGGGGATCTTTTCAATGAGGGGGAATGTCTGGATGCTGCAATTTACTGCGGATGGTACAGCCATGGAAATTATATTGATTCTTTTTCCTGGACAAGAGGCTCTGTTGGATATCATATAGCAAGCAGTGAGTGTGTAACCCTTAAAAATCCAAATTCCAATGTGTGGTGCAAAAAAATGCTGGATAAGGGCATTGCTGCAACAATAGGCCCTGTTGGAGAACCTTATGTTCAGTCTTTTCCTGTGCCGGAATTTTTTTTTGCATATTTTTTAAAAAGCAGATTTACACTTGCTGAAGCTTATCTTTTAAGTATTCCCTATATTTCTTGGAAAATGGTTCTGGTTGGTGATCCTTTGTATAAATTTAATATTTGAATATTAATTAATTTCGCAATAGTATTATATTTTTACTGACAATTCTTTTTAAATTTTTAACAGATAATGGATTTTTTATGAATACAGATTTTATTGTAAAGCATAATAAACTGTTTTTATTTATTCCGCTATTTTTTGCTTTGATTTTTTTTTATCACATTCCAAAAGTCAAAAATGTTGAAGATGTAGACCATTTTATTATTCAAGATGACCCTGAAAATCTTTATTATATTGATTTTAAAAAGGTTTTTGGTAATGATGAATTTTTTATTATTGCCTTTAAAGGTAATAATTTATTTTCAGAAGCCAGCCTGAATTTATTAAAAAAAATTACAGAAGAATTAAAAGAGATTGATGAGGTTAAAGATGTAAAAAGTCTTGCAAACATTGATGAAACAATTGGCTATGATGATTTTTTTGAAGTAAGACCTTTTCTTGAGGCAATACCATCTGATAGCATTGAGCTTGAAAATTTAAAAAAAAGAGCTGTAACAAATCCATTGTATCTGAATAATTTTATTTCAGATGATGGAAATACTTTTGCTCTTCTTATTGAAGCTTTTGATAAGCCTGATGATTATGATTACCGTTTCAGGCTGATAGAAAAAACTAAGCAGGTTTTAAATAAATATCAAAATATAAAATTCTATCTTGCCGGTAAAACTGTAACAGATACTTCCATGACACAATATATGGAAAAAGATCTGAATTTATTAATTCCATTATCCTATCTTTTTATAGCTTTATGCGTTTTTTATTTTTTTAGAAGCATAATTTTAACAATTGTATCTGTTATAAATATAAGTTTCTGCCTTGGGTCTACCATGGGATTTATGGGACTTTTAGATATTACCCAAAACAGTGTAACAAGTATTGTAATGCCTCTTATTATGGCTTTAGCTCTTTGTGACACAGTTCATATCTATTCATTTATGACTTTGGATGAGCTTAAAAAAAACGGAAACGACAAAATAAAAGCAATGGGAAGCGTTTTAAGAAAAAATATAAAGCCATGCTTTTTAACTTCTCTTACAACAGGAATTGGTTTTTTATCTCTTTATACAAGCAAACTTGTTCCAATTAAAGAATTTGCACTTACTGCATGTGCTGGAGTTTTTTTTGAATTTTTATTTTCTTTTACACTTCTTCCTTCAATTCTTTTATTTTTTAAAGCCGAAAAAATTTTTAAAAACCATTCAAAAAAAAGTTTTATCTGGAATCTTTTGAATTTAATTAACAAAATAGTATTAGATTACAGCCGATATATAATTTTAATATCAATATTTGTCTTTTTTATATGCTCAGCTCTTATTTTAAATATAAAAATTGAAACAAATATTGTGGAATTTTTCAAAAAAAACAGTTCTTTAAGGCAGTCACTTGAGTTTGTGGAAGAAAATTTAAGCGGAGTGGAAACTTTTGACATTTCACTATATTCAACTCAAAGAGATGCATTTAAGAATCCAGAACATCTTGTTTTAATGGAAAAAATAGAAAAATATATTAACTCGTTAGAAGGCATTGACAAAACAATTTCATTTAACAATTTTATCAAAGACATGAATAAATCGTTTCACAATGAAAATAATGATTTTTATAAAATTCCTGAATCTTCAAATTTAGTAGCACAATACCTTCTTCTTTATGATTCTGATGATATAGAAGATTATATAAACTCAGATTATAATCATGCCAGAATAACAATTCGTATTTCTGAGCACAGCTCGTTAAAACAAAAAGAACTGATTGAAAAAATTAAGAAATATTTAAAGAAAACAGAAAATGATCAAATCAGCTTAAAGCTTACAGGCAGAGTTCTTCAGGATGTTATTGTTATAGATGAAATATTTGCAGGCCAGATTAAAAGCCTTGGCACAGCTTTTATTATAATTTCCATTGTGTTCTTTTTTGTTTTCAGGTCATTTAAAACAGGTCTTGTAAGCATGGTTCCAAATGCCTTTCCAATCCTTATTAATTTTGGGGTGATGGGACTTTTAGGGATTCCTCTTAATACGGCTACAGCTTTAATTTCTGCTGTTGCAATAGGAATTGCTGTTGATGATACAATTCATTTTATCAGTGAATTCAGAACAAATGAAAAAAAACATAATGATGCAGAAAAGCTCCTGACTCATGTTTTGTTTAAAAAAGGCAGTGCTATTATTTCAAGTTCTCTGATCTTGTGTATAGGATTTGGTGTGCTTGGATTCAGCAGTTTTATTCCGACTTTTCAATTTGGGGTATTGTGTGCATTAATTATGATTTCTGCAGTAGTATCGGATTTATTTTTGCTGCCAGTTTTGTTAAAAATAATAAAATAAGATGAATATCAATAAATTATTTCTTTAAAAAAAATCTTAAATAATTTAATATATTAAATATATTTAATTAATTCTTTTCTCCGTTATTATAAAAATTTTTCATAAGGAAATAAACCAATGGAAATAAGTGGATATAGATTTTTATGTATTGATGATGATGAAGAACTTATGGAGAAAGCCTATAAATTAAGATATTCGGTTTATTGTAAGGAAGTAAAATATCTTAATCCTGATGATTATGATGACAGTATGGAGATTGACGAATTTGATAAATATTCCATTCATTTTGCAGCTCTTAATGAAAATAATGAAGTTCTTGGGACATTAAGGCTGGTACTGAATTCAGATCTCGGCTTTCCTCTGGAGCATCATTGCAGAGAATATGATAAGACAAAAATTGATTTTTCACGCAATAATCTTGCAGAAATTTCACGTCTTGCAGTTGATAAATCTTTCAGAAGAAGAAAAGATGACGGAATGTTTGGAGTTGAGTCCTATGATGGCGATGCGAATAACGAGGTTTCAAAGGAAATAAGAGAAAAAAGGAAACGCCCTATAATAGTAGTCGGGCTGTATAAAATGATGTATATGGAAAGTAAAAGAAGGGGGATCACACACTGGTATGCAGCCATGGAAGAGAAATTAAACAAGGCTCTGAATCATTTTTCATTTAAATTTGAAGCTATTGGGCCTGTACAGGATTATTCTGGTCCAGTTATTCCATTTTTAGGAAATATTCAGGAAATAGAAGAAGAAGTTTTTAGAAATAAACCAGAGCTCCTCCATCTTATGGTTTATGGTCTTGAATCTTCTAATATGCCAAAGTTTGGTGTTTTTTTCCCGCTTAAAAATTTAATTTTTATAAAAATCGCAAAATTAATGGGTAAAATTTAAAAAAAGGCAGAAAAATGAAAATTGTAAATTCCCATGTGCATATGGTAGAACTTGATAAAATGATTGAAAAAATGGGAAATATTGAACTTTCCGGCGGTATTTCTGTTTTAAAGGATCTTGAATCAACTCTTCCTCTTCTAAATGTTGACGTTTTACTTAGTCAAATGGATGAAGCAGGTGTAGAAGAATCTTTTTTATTTGCAGTTGAAGCTCCCATTGTTTATGCCTCAAATGAGTATGTTAAAAAATTGTGTGACCTCTATCCACAAAGGTTTACAGGTATAGCTTCTGTTAATCCGCTTTCTGAAACAGCTGTTGAAGATTTAGAATATGCTGTAAAAAAATTAGGTTTAAAAGGCCTTAAACTTCATCCCCCTCTTCAGAATTTTTTTATGAATGATAAAAAAGTTTTTCCAGTTTATCAAAAAGCAGTTGATCTTGATATACCAGTGATTTTTCATGTAGGCACTACGCCTTTTGGAAGTCTTTGCAGATTATCCCAGGCAAACCCTCTTTTAGTAGACGATGTTGCTGTTGAATTTCCTGATTTAAGAATAATGCTTACTCATCTTGGAACCCTATGGCATAATGAATCTTTTATGGTTGTTGAGAAAAATCCAAATGTCTACATAGATACTGCTGCTTATTTATATGAAATAAAAGAACTCCTTAATTCAAATCTTATAGAAAGGATAGGCAGTGATAAAATAATTTTTGGAACAGATTATCCCATGCCTTATGCAGGAAAAGTACATAAGATTAAAGATTTTGTAGACTGTATTAAAAATTTGGATATAGATGAAAATATAAAAACAAAAATTTTTAGTGAAAATTATAAATCAATGCTTTATGGGAAAAAAGGCAGTTCAGATTCAGTAAATGCAGAAGATATGTTAAAAATACATGAATTAAAAAAACTTTAATGCCATGAATGCTATATTTGACAAATTTGTTTTTCGCCAATATAAAAAAATAAGAAATTATCTAACTTATTCTGACCCTGAAAAAATAATATCTGATTCAGAAAAAAAACTTATAAAAGCCTTTAAAACAACATCAAAAACCCTTCCTTTTTATAAAAAATTTCTTTTGGAAAATAGAATTGATCCGGATTTAATTGATTCAATGGAATCTTTTAAAAAAAATATACCTCTAATTGATAAAGAAACTGTTTTTTCAAAAAATTCATTTTCAGATTTTTGTAAAAATGGATCACTTCAGGATATTTCCCTTGTTTATTCAAGCTCTGGTTCATCAAATGTTTTTTCTTTTGGAGTTGAAACATGGAAAAACCGTAAGAGGTCAGCATTGGGAATAGAGTTTCTTCTTGATAATGCCTTTGATATATTCAAGAAAAAAACTTTTTTAATAAACTGCCTTCCCATGGGAGTGAAAATTTTTACAAGAACTCTTCCTGTTGCAGAAACAAGTGTAAGAGAAGATGTTGTTGTTGCAGTTTTGGATAAATTGAAAAATTACTATGATCAGTTTATCATTGTTGGAGAAAGTCTTTTTTTGAAAAAAGTTGTTGAAGAGGGAATAAAAAAAGGGATTCCTCTAAGGGATATGAAAATTAATATTATTACAGGCGGTGAATTTATATCTGAAACATACCGTTCTTATATGGCAAGCCTTCTTAATATTGATCTTCTGGACCCTGAAACTGGTATTATCGCTTTTAATATGGGTCTTTCTGAAATCTCAATGAGTATTTTCAGCGAAAATATAAGCCTTATAAAATTGAGAAACAAGGCTTTGAGTGACGAAAAATTGAGAAATTTACTTTTCGGAGATTGTTTATTTATACCATTATTTATGCAATATATTCCTCTTCAAAACTGGCTCGAAACTACAGATAAAAATTCTGAACTGGTAGTATCTGTTCTTGATGAAAATTCAAAAATTCCTTTAATCAGATATAATACAAAAGATATTGTCAAATTAGTATCTTATGAAAAGATGAAAGAAAATCTCTGCTCTATTGGGTATGAAGAATTTTTACCTGAATTTAAGCTTCCTTTTGGTATAATTACAGGAAAAAATCTTAGTGTTGATAATGGAGCTATAAGCATTCATGTTAATCAGGTTAAAGAGGCTCTTTATTATAATTTTGAACTGGCATCAAGGCTAACCGGAAATTTTAAATTAATTAAACATGATGATAAAGTTTTAATTAATTTACAGCTTAAAAAAAATTATAAATATTTAAAAGAGGATGAGAATAGTTTTCTTACTTTTTTTGATTCAGATAAAAGAAAAAATTTAGAGGTTAAATTTTGGGAATTTTTTTCTTTTGGTCATGGAATTGATCATGATTTTGAAAGAAAGAATATTTACACCTGAATTGAGCGATTTTCAAGTTTGCTGCATATACAAGGCAAATTGCATCAGGCTATACTTTTGCTATGCGTGATGCAATTTAACGCCGTAGATGCAGCAAACTTGGAAAGCCCACAGGGTTTCATATTTTTAAATATAATAAGCTTGATTCATTGAGAATTTGCTAATTTAAAAATATGAAACGCACAATTTAGGTTACATCATAAAATATGAGGTCTTCTATGTCGCAGGATAAGGCAAATTATAATTATTATGATTTATTCAGCAGGAATCTTGGTTTGATTACTCAAGAACAGCAGGAAAAATTAAAAAATTCAAAAGTTTGTGTTTTTGGTGCTGGCGGAATAGGCGGAACAGCCTTTGAGATTTTAATAAGATCCGGAATAGGCAGTTTTGCTATTGTAGATAAAGATTATTTTGAGGCTTCAAATATAAATCGCCAGATATTTTGTTTTACAGACACAATTGGAAAGGACAAAGTTGAGGCTGCTAAAGACTTTGGTTTAAGAATAAATCCTTATGCTGATATAGAAACTTATAAAAAAATTGATGAAGAAAATATTGATAAATTAATTTCTGGAGCTGATGTTATTTTGCTTGCCATAGATGAACTTGAGCCATGTATAATTATTTCAAGAGCCGCAAGAAAACAAAATATTCCAATTGTAGAGGGCTGGGCTATTCCTTTTGGGAATGTAAGGGTCTTTGATTCAACAACACCAGAACTTGAGGAAGTTTATAATCTTCCCACAAAGGGCAAGCCTCTTTCTAAGTTTTCCAAAGATCAGATTGATGAGTTTGGCAGGGAAGTTCTATATAGCCTTGGTGATATAGAAGGTATAATAGATTATTATTCTGCTGATGTTATTGAAAGAATTGAAAGCGGAAAAATACCTTCATTTGCTCCCATGGTATGGCTTACATCGGTATTTATGGCAGCCGAAGTATTGAAAATTTTATTAAATATGGGAAAAATTGCTTCTGGTAGAGATTTTTGTCTTTATGATCCTTTTCTTCATAAGATTCCTGGCAAAAAGATTGATTAATCTTTGTTTTCAAAAATTTTTTTAATTTTTGGATTTGAAAAATAAATCAGGAAAAATATTGCAAAAAATATATCAATAAGTCTTTCCGGCCAGCTTACCAGGCTGTTCCAGTTTTTAAAATTATCAAGATAGATCATTGTCAGGTGTGCCGGTATTTGGGTAGCTGCTATAAAAAAACCAAGCTTTCTTCCAAAATTTTTTAAAAACAATAATCCATATCCGGCAGCAGGGCTTAGAAAAGCAAGGGAATGAAAATATATTGTAATAAAAAATGGAGTTACTTCTTTCATAATTCCACCAATAATCACCCAGTGAATTATCCCTCCAATAAAGAAAAGAATACCTGTAAATTTTATTATAATTATATTCATAAATTTTTATTCCTTAAATTATATTGTAATTGGCCGAAAGCCAGAATTTTTGTTTTAGTTTAAGGAAGAAGAAAATTTAACCTTTAGAATACATTAGTATTTTGAAGATTAAATTTTGAATCTGACTTTAGAATAGATAAAAAGAGCGTTTTCATCCAGCAGCTACATAAAATAAAAGGCCGTCAAAATAATCTGACGGCCTTTAAATTTTAAATTTTTAAAAATTATTTATTTAGAATTTTTTTTCTGGCTAACCCTGCAAATCCAAGCAGTCCCAGGCCAAAAAATATCAATGTGGAAGGTTCTGGAACTACTGTTGCATTGATAGGGTCTTCTCCAATATTCCAGCCAGAAGGTGTTGCGTTTCCAGTAATAACAACATTCATGTCAAGGTCTGCAAAAGTTCCTATACCTGTAGGCATGGCATCGGAATCAAGAGCTGTCATCATAGAACCACCTGTAACATCAAGGAAAGCATTGGAAGATCCGCTGTAAGGGAAGGTAAGACCATTTATATCTTCTGTATATGTTGTGTATGTGTCACCAATAACGACTCCTGGAGTAAAGTCTGCACTTAACCAAAGGTTATTGTCTCCAGTAGCGTTCCATACTGTCCAGTCAGGCATTTCTAAATCAGTAAGACCATCATAATCTGGAGTAACTGTTGGTCCTGTTGCAATGTCTAATCCTGTAGTAGATTTATAAAGGTTAACATATCCCCCAACTTCATTAACTGTATACCCTGAATCTGTAGCAAACAGTTCATTGTCACTTAATCCCCAAAAATATCCAACTATCCATTCACCTGTAGTCTGTGACCAATAATTTTCCCAGCCTCCGTCATTATTTGAATCTATTTGGATGCTTGTAATGCTTATCAATCCATAAGTGTTTGTTCCGCCTGTTCCTGATCCACCGTAATTAAAACCGAAATCCGGACCAGTAAATGCTGGGTTTGTAAGATCATTTTCATTGCTGTAGTCTGTACCAATAGAATAAACATTGGCTTTAATATTTATCGGACCCTGTGGCAGTGAAATTGAAAAGGCGTAAACGCTTGTGCATAAAAAAATTGAAAACATAATGCACAATAAAAACAAAATGTTTTTTTTCATAACTATCTCCTTTGATTAATTGTTTTTAGTTACAAACTTACATTATTTCAATGAAAAATTGAAATCTGCAGCTTGTATTATGTGGGAATGAATATTAGTATTAATAATACACTGAAATATAAAAAATACAATATTAAATTTTTAAATAAATTATGTTTTTAAAAGGAAAGGTTAAGTTCAAGAAAAAATTGGCTGTTATTTTTAAATCTTCCTAAAGAACTGTTATTGTTGCCATTAAAAAAATCAGCACCAATAATTATTTCAATATTTTTAAAGTAAGTATAGCAGATTTTTGGCGAAATCAAACTTGATTTATCATTTAAATTATATAGATATTCAAGGGATAATTTTGTCCAGTATTTGTCTGAGTATTTGCTCAATTCTCCAAAAGTTAAATATGTGTTTTTTTCATAATACAAAATTTTTTTGGAAAAGCTTGAAATGTGATCATGTGAAAATTGAAAGTTCATGTAAATATTGCTTTGTGCTGAATAGTCAACTCCCAAAACATATGTAAAAACAGGCATTCTAATAGAAGTAACATCTTCTTTTAGAAAAGATTTTTTATTTTGATATAAAGCTTCTCCCCTTACCCCAAATCCAGAAACAATTGTTTCAAACTCAAACCCGAAAGCACTGGTTTTTTTATAATTCATTTCAATTTTATCATTTGTAATGTCTGACAGGTTAATTGAAGATGATGAGTTCTCAACAGAAAAATCACCATTAATATTTAAATTTTTTATGGGAAAATTGGAAATGTAGGGCTCATCTTCGGTAAATCTATGCCATGTAAAGCCGAAATCAAAGCTTTTAATTGTTTTGAAAAGTCTTATTCCATATTCATTTTCATTGTGAGGCTTATTTTCGCTGATTAGGATATTGTCGAAATATTGTTTAAGCGGATTTGAAAAGGTGTTTTGTCTTATTTCTTTTTTTAAATGTGGAAATCTTGACCAGTCGGTTTCAAAATTGTTGTATTTTGCTTTTTCAAAAAAAGGTATATAAACAAATTCAATATTAAATATATCTGAAAAAAGTTTTAGGTCTGCCATCCATAGAGGTATTTTTCTGTCTTCATAATCATTTGTTACAAATTCTCTCATGTCTTCGGGGTTAAGAGTATCAACCGGACTGAGCTGGTCTGTTTTCCCCCATCTTATTATTTGTTTTCCTAAAGAAAAAGAGATTTTAGAATTGATATACTGATATGTAAGTTCATAAATATCAAAATCATATTCATTAAAGGTTTCATTGTCACCAAAATATAAATAATCGGACAAAACAGAAAAAGTAAGAGTCTTTTTGTATTCTGCTTCAATAATGGTTTTGTTTCTAAGACTTGATTTGTTTTCTATTTTATTTTTTAATTTTTCTGTGTCATGTGAGGCTTTTGTTTTAATAGTGCCGGAAATAGAAAGTTCAGGTTTTTTTGGAGTTGGAGAGTCATTGAAAATATTTTTCGACAATGAATCCTCAAAAGCAAAAATTATTTCTTCACCATTAGTTTCAACATCAAAGTCATTTGTTTTGTTTTTTTGTTCAAATTTATTTTCAAATTTAAGATCGCTTGGCTGTGTTTTTACTTCAGCAGCTTTTATTTTGATTTTTTTTGGTTTATTTGAATCTGTTTCATCAGAGAAATTAAATTTGTCTTTAAAAATGTAAATTTTTAAAAATGTAAAATTTTTTTTATTTTGAGTTTTTAAGTTAAATAAAAATTTATTATTGTCTTTAAGATCAAGAACTATTCTTGCAGAATTTTTTTTAAATTGGTTTGTTCTTATAAGTTTTACAATATTTCCTTTTACATATTTTTTTGTAATGATTTGAGGTATTCTTGAGTTTTCTAAATCTATTACGAGCCTTTTGGGATTTTCTAGCTCAAAAATATTTATTTCCGGAGTATTCTTTAAAATAATTGTTAATATTTCATGATCATTTTTGTTTGAAAATGAGATATTTTTTACAATGCTTAAATGAGCTGCTGAAATATTTGCAGAAATAAAAAAAAATATAGGAATAAAAAAAAGAGTATATTTAAAAATTTTCATTTTTTTAAACTGCTTTTTCAATAATAGTGAAGCATTTTTTGAGATATTTCATTTTTTTGAAGATTTGTATTATAAATAACTTTTTCTGTATTTATATATGTTTTATGATTTTTGGTAATATCTTCCATTAATACCGTCAGTTCTGTCCAGATTCCCTGAATTTTATTAAATTTTAAAACTTTATATGTTTTTATATGATGATCTTTTTTATCAAAAAATTTTATCAAAATTGGAGTAAAAGATTCTTTGTGAATCAGGCTTATTGTTTTGCCGTACTGTGATTTAGTGCTTTTCTTTGGATTTGAAACAAGTATATAACAGTCAATATTATTAACTTTTGCATCTCCTTGAATTTTATATTCATAATTTTTTAGAGGATGTCTTTCCATATCTTCGTAAGTAAAATCGCTGTTGACAAAGCGTTGATCTTTTTGTGAGGAAACTATTCTTCTTGTTCTTCTAAGTGCTGGCAGATATAAAAACTGGTCTGTTTCATAACCTTCTTTTTCTATTGCAAGAAATCCTGTTCCTTCAATATCTGCAGGTGTTAGAAATCTTATAAGCTGATGTTCGAGTTTATTTTCTACATATCTTTTGAGCGTAAAATTTCTTGATCTTTTTTTACCATTTTCATCAATTAAAACCATTTGAGAGGAAGAAACTGAGTTATCTCCCCTGTCCCTGTGAAAAGAATTGTATGCAATTTTTTCTGCATTCAGTTCTTGAGCCGGCAAAGACTGAGAAAATGTGTAGAAGATAAAAATGAAAAATAAGATGATCTTTAGAGCTCTCATGTTTTTATCCTTTGTTTAAATTTTCATAAAGTCTTTTTGCTTCTTCAAAACCTTCAAAAGAATTGCTGATCTTAAAGGTTGAATCGAGCTGTTTTTTTGCAAGGTCATTTTTTCCCAGTTTTTCGTATACAAGAGCAAGGTGATAATAAACAACAGGGTTTTCTGTTTTTTTCAGACTGTCTGTGAGTTCTCCTTCTGCGTTTCCATAAAGGCCTTTTTTGTAGTAAATATAGCCTAAAGTGTCCATTACAGCAGGGTCTTCAGGCATAATAGCTTTTGCTTTTCTAGCATAATCAAGAGCCTCGTTGTAATTGTTTTTTCTTTCAGCAAGAAGAAAAGCAAGGTTATTTGCTGCAGGAGCAAATTGTTGGTTGATTTCAAGTGCTTTTTTATAATGTGCTTCAGCATTATCAAAATTTTGTTCATTTTCTGAAATTACTCCAAGCATCATGTGGGCTGACGCTGCCTTTGAATTTTTTTCAATTATTCTATGGTACTGATTTTTTGCCTCATTAATATTTTTTTGTGACAGATAAATTGAAGCAAGCGAGGTATATGGAGGAAGATATTCCGGGAAAATTTTTATAGATTCCATATAGTCTTTTTTTGCTTTTTCAATTTTATTCTGAGAAAGATAAACTTTTGCTCTTATATTCAATACTAGAGCTTTAACTTGCTCGTTTTTTAAATTTTTAAGCTTTTCAGAGCATATTGTCTCAGCTTCGTTAAATTTTTTTTGATAAGTTTTTATTTTTACATGAAGGGCTAAAGGTTCAATAAAATTTTTATTAAATTTTTGTGATTTTGCCAAAAAAATTTCTGCGTCTTCAAATTTTCTTTTTTCAGCATTGATAACCGCAAGTTTATAAAAGGCAATTGCATTATTTTTGTCTATAGTTGTAATTTTTATAAAGTTTTTTTCTGCTTCTTCTATTTGGCCAGAAGCAATATTTAAATCGCCAAGAATCATCAAGGCTTTTAAGTTTTCAGGATTTAGTTTTAAAATTTCGTCTATTTGATTTTTTGAGAGGTTTAAGGATTTTTGCTCAAAATAGAGTTCAGATAAAAGAAGTTTTGCTTTTATATATGAAGGATTAAGTTCTGTCGCTTTTACAATGTAGGGTATAGCCTGGTTGGAATTGCCAAGTCCGATATTTGCAAGACCCAAGAAATATTGAACTCTTTCAGAGCTTGGTTCTTCCTTTTCTAGTTTTGTTAAAATATTAATTCCGTCTCTAAATTGTTTTTTGAAAATTAAAATTTCGGCTTTTAACATTTGTGCGGCAAAAAGATTTGGTCTTTTTTGGAGAACTTCGGTAATAATTTTATTGGCTTTTTCAATATTTTTATTTTTGTATTCAAATCTTGCAAGACTAATTTTTGCTTCAAGGCTGTCGGGGTTGATTTCTACAGCTTTTTTGTAAGTTTCTAGAGCCTTATCCTCTTTTTCAGAAATATCATAAAATCTTGCTAAAACAAGATATGGACCAATATTTTTTTCTGAGTTTTCAACTGATTTAATGTATGCTTTTTCTGCTTCAAGCACTTTGTTCATTCTAAGATAAAAATTACCTAGATAAATAAAAACATCTGGATTTTTTGGTTTTTTTTCTGTGCATTCAATTAATTGCTTTTCTGCCTCGCTGTAGTTTTTTGATAAAATATAAAAACCTGCTAATACATATTTAGGACCAGTTTCATCTGGCTGTGCATTTACAGCTTTTTTTAGATATTTTTCAGCAGATAGAAAGTCATTGTTTTTTATACTTATTTTAGAAAGACTTTGAAGAGATGGTATATGGTTTTGATCTAGGTTTATTATTTTTTTAAAATATTGTTCTGAGTTAATATAGTCTTTTTTTGAAAAAAGTATTTCTCCCATTAGATATAAGGCTGTAATATTTTTATCATCAAGAGTTAAAAGTTTTTCAGTTCTTGATAGAGCCTCATCGTATTTTTGTGCCAAAAAATATATTTTTGCTAGATTAATTAGAGTTTCAGGTTTTTGGGGAGAAATTTTTTCTGCATGTTTAAATACCCTGAATGCTTGCTGAGGATTCCCGAGCTTTAAAGATGCTTCACCAAGTTTGACAAGGGCTTCAAGATAATTTTTATCAATTTTTAATGCATTTTTTAATTCAAGTTCTGCACTTTTATATTCGCCTGAATTGAAAAATTTCACTCCTTTATTGAAAAATTTTTCTTTTTTAGTCTGATCACTGGCACAGCCGTAAAATAAAAAAAATAAAATGCAAAAAGGTAAAACCCTGATAAAAAAATTCATTATTATCCTCCAAAGGTTTTAAAAGCATGTGCAAAAATTAAATTTTAAGTAAAAGCGGAATTATTGTTGATAAATATTACGTAACATGGCTTTCTGTCAATTAAAAATCTTGTTCAAAATATAAATATATATACTGATTTATTAATATTTCCTTTAAGTTTAAAAAAAATAAATTTTGTTTTGCTAATATACCTCTTGATTAAAGTGAACAAAAAAATTTAATTTTTGGCTGTCCTGTGCCCTTAATATTTTAAAGATTATTTTTTTTGATTTTAATAAAATTTTTGTATTTAAAACATTTTTTTAAGCTAATTGTTAAATAATAGCATGAAATTTTTTTGATACATACTTAATAAAATATTTTATTGTTTTTTTCAGGTATTGAATATAATCTTTAATTTAAACTTAATTGATTTTTTCATAAAAATTTTAATAAAATTTAAGCTAGTTATATTTAAAACAAGACTTTTTAATTTTATTTGACTTTGAGGAATATTATGACTTTGAAAGTTAATTAAGCTTTGTATAAATGGTTTAAAAAAATTTGATACTCAATAATAATTCAGAGGAGTTGAAAATGTCTGGAGAAAAAAGAATTTTAAAAAATGGAATTTGGATAAAAGAACAAAATGGGCTTCTTACTATGGGGTTGCTGGATAAAAAGGATTTTCAGGTAGAAATAGGAGAAAAAACTTCATTGCAGCTTTTTGCACTTGAACTTGAAATGCAGGAAGCACTTTTTGGAGGGAATGCTGTAAAGTTTAATCCGGAAAATGTTAATTTTGAAAGGTTAGTCAGAAGTTTGATAAGAGATCTTAAATTGGGAGAAAATGAAATTTCAGCTCATTTTTCTGGTTTGACAATTATAAAAGCAGACTATGATCTTATATATAATGCTTTTAAATTGCTATTTGAGGCATCTGTCAGGGGAAAAAAGGAAAACAAGATTTATATTAATGCTTCTGTTGTCGACAAAAGTCTTTGTGTAGTTTACAGGGATGAAGTTCTTTGTAAAAAAGAAGATGGTCTTGAGGAAGCAAAAAAAATAGTTGAAAAAGATCTTAACGGAAAAATAAAAATCAATGATTCACTAAAAAATCCATTTATGGACATAACTATTCCTGAAAACATTTGAGCTCATGAACAAAACAATTTTAAAAGATTATTCACCCTATCTTGTCCCTTTTTTGCTTTTTGCAGTTTTGACATATTTGTTTCCATATATAGGAATAAGTAAAATTTATATTTATCCTGCAAAGATTTTAATTGTGTTTTTAACAATTATTTTTTTTTGGAGTATAATAAAAAAAGAAATAAGGTTTAAGTTTGATTATTTGGCTTTTTTTGGAGGTATTTTTGTTTTTTTTGTTTGGATTTCTTTTGAAGGATTTTATCCAATTATAGGTAATGATGATTTTTTTAATCCTTTTGCAGTTAAAGAAAAAATAATAATTGTCTATGCATGGATATTAATTAGAATTATTGGAGCTTCTTTTGTAGTTCCAATTGTTGAAGAGCTTTTCTGGAGATCTTTTGCTACAAGGGTTTTGATTGATCCTGATATAAAAAAGATTCCTTTTGCTTCTTTTTCATGGTTTTCATTTATTGTTGTTTCCATAGCCTTTGGTTTTGAGCATTACAGATGGCTTCCCGGGATAATTGCAGGTATGATTTATTGCCTTTTGTACTACAGAACCAAAAATCTTTTTTCTCCAATAATTTCTCATGGAACAACAAATTTAATGCTAGGGATTTATGTTGTAGTTACAGGTCAATTTGAATTCTGGTAAATTAAAATTTCAACTCTTCTGTTCATTTTTCTTCCCCATGGAGTTGAGTTGTCTTGTATAGGGTTTTTATCTCCCATTCCTTTTGATTTGACTCTTTCATGGAAAATTCCTTTGCCAATCAGGTATCCTTTAACAATATTTGCCCGAAATTCTGAAAGTTTTAAATTGTATTGGCTGTAGCCTTCTGAATCAGTATATCCAATAATCATGGCTTTAGATTCAGGATATTTTTTTAAGATATCTGCACATTCTTCTATTTTAGAAAGTTCCTGGTTTTCAAATTCATTTGTATTGTATTTAAATTTTAAAATAAAAGTTTTTTCTTCAAAAGGAGGAAGGGCAATTATAGGATCGTCGTTTTTTATTTCTATTTTATTGCTTTCTAGTTTATCAAAATGAGTGATGTCTTCTGAGTTTTGTAATGGATTATTTTCTTTGATATTTGTGATAATTAGATTGTCTAAGGGTTTATTCTTAATTTTAGCTTCTTCTTTTGGGGGAACCTGATATTCCTTGTCAGGAATGCTTGTTTGAAAATTTTTTTTGGAGATGGGAAAACTATTAAAAAATTTTAAACCGATATAGCTTGCTGCAACTATGATTAAAAATAGTATTATAAAACCAAATTTAAAAAAAAGACTTTTAGATTTTATTTCATTTTTTATTTTGGATTTGAAAAATTTGTTTTTTGAAGATTCATTTGGAAGCCTCAAATCTTTTATACATTCGCAGGCAATTTTTTTAGTTATGATTGTTTTCTCATTAACAAATCCTGATAATAGGCAATGATCACATATGATATTTATTCTTCTTGGGAATCCCCCTGAAGCTGAATGAATTTTTTTTATGGCAGATTTTGAAAAAATATCATAACTAGCTCCAGAAATTTTGAGCCTGTAATTAATGTATTCTTGAGTTTCTTTATTGTTAAAAGCTTTTATATCGTAGTTAAGTGAAATTCTTTGTCTTACAGAACGGTTTTGGTCTTTTAAAAGAGTTTGATTGAATTCTGGCTGGCCAATGAAGAAAATATTCAAAATATTTGTTTTGCTTCTGTCTATATTTGACAAAAGCCTTGTTAGTTCAAGCAGCTGATCTGATAGGAGCTGGGCCTCGTCAATTATTAGAAGTATTTTTTTGTTTGCTTGTGCAGCCTTTATTAGAAATCTTTTGAAGATTATTAAAAAGTCTGATTTAGTTGATATTTCAATCTTAAAATTAAAAGAAAAAGCAAGATAATTATAAAAATCAAGGGGCTCAAGATTTGGATCGGAAATATATGTATAAAGAACACTTTGTGGAAGGTTTTCAGTAAGTGCATTAATAAGTGTTGTTTTTCCAGTTCCAACATCCCCTGTTAAAAGAAGAAAGCCCATATTGTTTAAAATACCATATCTTAATGTCGCTAGTGCTTCTTTGTGTTTTTCACCGAGCCATAAAAAAGATGGGTCGGTTTTTGTTTCAAAAGGCTTTTTATTTAATTTATAAAATGACTTGTACATATCACATTTCTATAAGTTATGAAGATAATCCATGTCTTTATTTTGGGTATTTTTAGTACCTATTAAAAGAATTATTGTTTTATTGTCTTTGTTTCTGCTGAAATAAAGTCTTCCTGTATATCCGAAAATAACTTCAAAAGAGGTATTTTTATTTCTCTTTCCTGAAAAAACTTTTCTTTTAATTATAACTTTTTCAGGATCATTATTTAAAAGGTGGATAAGTTCTTCTGCCTTTATCTGAAGTTCTTCTTCAAGTTCTTTGAACCCTTCGTAGGCTTTTTTTTCCATTATTACGTTTTTATATAAGGTTTCAAATCTTTTGGAAAGAAAATCAAAATCTTTTTTTCTGTGAATTATATTTTTCTTTTTTTCAAGCTCATCCAGTTTTTCTTTAAGCTCTTCAATTTCCTGCTCTTTTTTTTCCTGAATTTCTTCAAATTTTTTTAATTTCTCTTCAAGAGAGATTATTTCATCAAGCATTTCTTCTTCGTTGGATTTTGTTTCGCAAAATTTTTCCCTGAGAGATGAGATTTTTTTGGAAAGCCCTTTTTTCTGATTTTCAAGATCATAGAGTAGATCTTTGTATTTTTTTTCTTCTTTTTGAAGACTGTTTTTTTGATTTTCTCTTAATTTTTTATATTGGATTAAAAATAAAATAAATCCAATGGCAAAGTAAATTATTCCAATTACGATTTTGAGCCAGTCAGAAAGGGTTGTTAAAATATGAGTTTCTAATCCTTTTTCAAGTATTTTAAAATTCTCTCTTGCTGTGTTTGCAGAATTTATGGAAAAGCCCTGTTCAAGATTATTTTCTTTAAAATCAAGTTTTGGATAAATAATTTTTCCGGATTTGTCTATTACGAAAATTTGTAAGCTTATAAGATTTTTTTTTACTAAAAAATTTTTTTGGATAAAATGATTTATGTTTTTTTCAATTGCTTTTTCAAGAGAGATTTTACCTTCATAAATTTGGTTTGAATTGAAAAGCATAATATTTTTTATTTTTTTTTCATAATCTGATTTTAAATAATTATTTGATGAATAAATAGTAAGTGCATATAAAATTGGGGGGATTATAAAGCATAAAATCATTTTTTTTAAAGGTAAAAGGTTCATCTCATGCCTTTTATTATGATTCTTGTTAGTTTAAGTGATTTTTAATCAGCTATAAATGTTTGGTTCCAGACTAGAATCAAACCAGATTAAAGTTAAGATTAAATATCATTTTTTTTTCTTATTTAAAAGAAGCTAATAAAATATTTTTCAATGGCATTCTTTCTATTAAAATTGACATTGATATAATCAAAATATAATATACCTAAAGCTTAAGCCTTTTATTTATATTAAGAAATTTTTAATAAATTAAGTTGGTTATATTTATAAATATAAATTCCTGAAAACTATCTTCTTTAGTCATTGATTTAACGATTTTTAAGTTCGCTGCATATAAAATCAAATTGTACTAGACTATACTTTTGTTATGCCTGATGGTATTTAACGCATAAAAGTTGCAAAATATGAAACATTCTATCCAGGAATAAAGAATTACGAAATAAAAAGGAACTCCTGATTCAATTTGCTGATTAGTGATTGGCCGAAAACAAGAATTTTGTTTCCTTCAACGAAGATGAAAAATTTAGCCTTATACGTTGAGTATTCTGAGGATTAAATTTTGAATCTGATTTTAGAATGAGCAAAAAAGGCAGTTTTCTCAACTATTAATATAGAAATTTCATGTTAAGTTTTGTTTTTTAACACAATATTAACTAAAGGAGGGAAATAATGGAAAGGGATAACAGAATGTTTGAGAGGCATGAATGCCAGCTGCCTGTTCAGGTCTGTTCTAAAGATGACCCTGAAAATTATTATTATGGGTTAACTTATAATTACAGTAACGGAGGAATGTATGTCAAAATAGATGCAAAATTAAATCCTGATTATTCTTATTTTATTAGAATGTTAAATTATAGTCCTGAAGCAAGAGGTCCTGAAAAATATCAAATTCTTAATGCAAAAGTCAGATGGTTAAAACGTGCTGAAAGTTACTCAGCCTTAAAGCAGGGGTATTACTATGGCTATGGTTTTGAATATTCAGCCCCTGCTGCCTATTGATTTGAAACAATGGGGCTTAGTGGTTTTTTATTATGAATTTTGTGTTTAAAAATTTTAATTGAGAGGTGGTTTTATGAAAAAATATGATTTTATGAAACAATTTAAGATTTTTTTATGCGGCTTTTTATTAAGCTTTATATTGGTTATAAATGTTTATTCTGCATCCTATGATTTTTTAATGGGTGAGGGTTCTTATATTGATATTTCAGGAACTCAAAATTTTTTAGAGTTTCATTCCATAGTTAATCCAAAGTTAACTGGCTTTGGTTTTACCTTGAATGAAGGAGAATCAAGAGAAATTAAATTTGGGAAAGTATGGACAGAAGAAAAATGGATAAATGATGACGATATTTGCTCTGGAATAATTAAAGCTTATTTAGACTTTGATAGCCCAGAATTAATTCAGGCTGTCGGAGGTACTTCTATAGGATTTGAAGCAGGATTTTTCAATTGTATAGAAGGCTGGAGATTAAACTGGAATAATCCTGAGCCTATTTCTTTTGGAAATGGAGGACTTTTTTCTATTATTTTATATGACTTGAAGTTTGAAAGCTTATGTGGCCCTGATGGTTGTTTTTTAAATCCCGGGAAAAAGTTTGTTTTCGCAGAAATCGAACTAATAAAGGCACCAATTGCCCATTCACCTGAACCATCAACAATGATTTTGTTTGGACTTGGTCTACTCTGTTTTGCAGGACTTGCTTCAGGAAAAAAGTTCAGAAAAAATTAAAATTAAATTAATATAAAAATTAAAAGGCTTTTGGATTTTACCAAAGGCCTTTTTTTATTTATACTGCTCAAATTAAATTTATTCATGATATTTTATTAAAAACAATATTTAAAATAATCATGAATCAAGTTTATTTAAAACAAAGTAAGTATTTAAAATTTTAATTTATAAAATCAGGTGGTTTAATGAGTAAAATTCTTGTTACAGGCGGAGCAGGCTACATAGGAAGTCATACCTGTGTTGAGCTTTTGAGTTCAGGTTATGAAGTTGTTGTGGTAGACAACCTTGAAAATTCCAGTAAAAAGGCAATTGAACGTGTTGAAAGCATCACAGGTAAAAATCTGGATTTAGTTATCGGAGATATTCGTGACGAAAAAATTCTTGATAAAATTTTTAAGAATCAAATGGTTGACTCAGTAATTCATTTCGCAGGATATAAGGCTGTTGGTGAATCTGTTGAATTTCCCCTGAAATATTATGAAAACAATGTATCTGGCACAATTTTTCTTTTGGAAAAAATGAAGGAGTACAATGTAAAAAATATTGTATTCAGCTCATCTGCAACTGTTTACGGTGATCCCCATGAAGTTCCAATTAAGGAGGACTTTCCTTTAAAGCCTTATAATCCATACGGCAAGACAAAAAGAATGGTTGAGATGATTCTTGAAGATATTTATGAGTCCGACAAATCATGGAATATCGGCCTTTTAAGGTATTTCAATCCGGTAGGAGCACATGAAAGCGGTCTAATAGGAGAAGATCCAAGGGGAATTCCAAATAATCTTACTCCATATATTACTCAGGTTGCTGTTGGAAAATTGAAAAAACTTTCTGTATTTGGAAATGATTATCCAACAAAAGACGGAACAGGTGTAAGGGATTTTATTCATGTAAAAGACCTTGCACTTGGTCATGTCAAAGCAATTGAAAAAATAATGGAAAAACCAGGGCTTTTTTCGGTTAATTTAGGAACAGGAAAAGGCTATTCTGTTTTAGAGGTTTTAAAGGCATTTGAAAAGGCATGTAAAAAGGAAATTCCATATTCAATTGAGGCAAGAAGGGCTGGTGATATTGCAAAATGCTATGCTGATACAAATTTAGCAAAAAATTTTTTAAATTGGGAAGCAATGTTTGGGATAGAAAAAATGGCAGAAGATGCCTGGAACTGGCAGAAAAATAATCCTGACGGATATGGGGATAACTGAATATGAATCTGGTTTATTCAACAGAATCTGGTAAAATTTGTAAAGTCTGTAAAAAACCTCAAGCTGAATGTATTTGTAAAAAAAAGAAAAAGGATTTAATTCAAAATATAAATATTCCAAATGACGGAATAATAAGGCTTTTAAAAGAATCAAAAGGAAGAAAAGGCAAAGGCGTAACCCTTGTTGCAGGAATTGATAAAAATGAAGATGAACTTAAAAAAATAGCAAAGCTGTTAAAACAAAAATGCGGTTCAGGGGGAACAGTAAAAAATCATATTATCGAAATTCAGACAGACAACAGGGAAGTATTAAAGCAGGAACTTGAAAAAATGGGTTTTAAGGTTAAAATTTCAGGAGGATGACATGCCCCATATTATTGTAAAGATGTACCCGGGAAGAAGTCTGGAGCAAAAGCAGGAGTTTGCATTAAAAATTACAGATGAGGCAGTAAAAATTCTTGGCTGTTCAGCTGATTCAGTTTCAGTCGCAATAGAAGAAATTGAGCAGGAAAACTGGAAATATCAGGTGTATTATCCAGATATAGAAGAAAAAAAAGAAACGCTTTATAAAAAGCCGGGTTACAGCTTTTAGAAAAACAACAAAAAGGATTATTCTTTATGAAAAAAAAGATATTTGCATTATCAATTGTTTTTGCACTGATTTTTTTTGTTAGTCCTTTATTTGCAGGTTTTAATTGCATCACCCATGAAAGAGGAGTCAAAATAGTCTGGTTTGGGGAAAAGGGCTATGTTGAATTCACAAAAATAAGAAATCTTACTTCAGATTTTAATGTTCTTGTTTATGCTGAAAATGAATCAAGGGTTTTGTTTTCCGGACTTCCTGTCGCTAACCAGAAAATTCAGATTCCAAAGGGAATAAAAGAGGTAGGACTTAAAATATCTTCAGGACAGGGAGAAGTCTGTTATTCAAGAGGTAATTAGCAGCTGAAAAAAATTGAAGTTTTTGGCCAGTTATTGATTGGTTTTAAGCCAGAACTTTTATAAAAAGGTCTTTTGGATACGGGGCAGTATTGCTGATTTTATAAATTTATTTTTATTGGCTGATTTCCAGATATTCAATGAAAATCAGCCAATAAAGTAAGTCAGCTTAATTAGGAAAAATTTAGTGCATGAATTAAAATCTAGAATTTCCAGATAAATTCTGCAGCAAGTCTCATTGCAGTATCATCTGCTTTTGCACCCATGGCTTCAGTCACATCTTCAATAACTTCGCCTGGCAGTAAAAATGCAGCCTGTCCCTGAATAAAGGTATGTTTTGAAAGAACAAGTGTTACAATGTTATCCCATTCTGTTCCTGCATATCCTGAATCAACTATTGTTGTTTGGCCTGGTACAACAAAGTTTTTAACCATAATATCTTCATTCCACCAGAAACTGTTAATATTTGATTTAAAGCTTAATGTTTTTTTGGGAGCAGCACTTAATCCAAGAGAAGTCATAAGCATACCCGGGTTATCGCCCCGTCCTGCACCAAGAGCACCAAAGGCAGGCTGTCCGCCTGTGTAAACAGGAGTTCCGTTTCCATGCATTTCAGGAAGAAATCCATAAAGAGTTGAACCAAATACAAAGTTTGTGTCCGCAAGAATTGTATGTTCCCCTCCAAATATACCTGAAAATCTCTGAACATTATTTATTCCGTTGTAGCCTTCAAGTTTTCCGTCATTTGGGTTGTCATCGCCTGAGGTATAAATAAATCCAAAATGGGGTGTAAGTTTTATTCCAAGATCAAGATTAACTGCAATATCACCTGAAAGTGCATATGCATTTATATCATAGTCTTTGTGAAGTTTTCCGTTGTAATCTTTAAGATTTGCACCTTCTGCTTCACCAAACTGATAAACTGCTTCACCAAAAAGTTTTATTTTTCCTATATTTCCGTTGTAATACATTCCAAGATGATGGGAATTTGTTTTTGGGTCATTTTCAATTCCAGTTTTTGTGAGAGCAGAATAAAGGTCTTTTGAACTAACATTTCTTATTTTGTCAAGTCCGTAAAAGAAATGATATTTATGTTCTTTGCTTGGATTAAATGTAAGATAACCTGCAATTAATGTTCTGTCAGAATCTTCGCTGTCTTCAAGTGTTGTAAAAGATGTCTGGAAATTGTTTTCATCAAGTTTAAAGTATCCCACATTCCAGCTTATTTTCTGATCTCCGCCTGTAATCCAGAAGCCGGGGTTATCATCAGCATAAACAAGTCCTGCTGCATATCCGTGGTCAAGCCCCCATATATCCCATCCTGCATGAAATCTCATGTTAAAGGGAAGTGCCATTGTTGCATGAAGTCTTTCAAGACCATAGTCGCTGTGATCGTCTGTTTTTCCGCCTCTTTCATCAACAGATGCTGTATCAAGGGGACGGTCAAATTCAAGAGCTGCAAAAAAGCTCCATTTTTCATCTTCCGGGACAGCATTGAATGTAAGCCTTGTTTCAGTTCTTATATGCTCATTATTGACCCAGCCGGATTCATTTGCATGATTTCTAAAAAATGAAGAGTTGAGGTTTCCGCCAAGATATCCGCCCTTGGCTTTGTCAGACATTCCAAAATCCCAGTCTGTTTCAGATGTGGGAATAATTCTTGCGTGGCCGCCAAAGCTCATCATAATGTTATTGTTTGTTTTCACACTTACTGCTGCATCCTTGTTAAGACTTAGTTCAAGGATATCTTTTTCAGTTGTGTCAGCCAGAGCATTTGCTGTAAAAAGCATTGATAATGCAAACAGCCCGGTAATAAATTTTTTCATAAAATCTCCTCTTTTTTTGGTTCACTAAATTTTATTTATGAAATGCAAAGCTTAACTTTATTGCAGAACAGCTTAATTAATACAAGGTTAAAACTTGATTTTTCTGGGATTTTGAGTACAAAAAATTACTTAAAAAAAGTGGAAAAGGTCAATTTTATTTTAAACGTTGTTTTTTATGCAATACCTGATTAATATTATCATTTTTAAAAAGACCCTCAGCAGGGAATAAGAGGTTTTATAAATATAAATAAATGTCAAAAAGAGGCCTTAATGTCTAAATTTTATAGCAGTTTTTTAATCCCTTTATCAAGTATTTTCAGCTTTGCCTCAAAAACTGATAATTTGACTGATTTTTTGAATTTTTTTTTTGAAAGCAGTCATATAAATTTTTTTGATTTTGTCTTTTTAAGTAAAGATGGTGATCTTGAGTATTATAAAAACAAGTATATTGCAATTTCTGGAGCAGAAAAAAAGGTAAAGGAAAACCTTGATTATTTTAGCCTGGCTAAAGATGGATACTTGAATTTTTTTAAAATCAAAAATTCCAATTTTGATAAATTGCAATATTGCATTATCAGGTCTGATAAGGTTTTAAGGTCTGAAGAAATTGAGTTTACAAGTGTTTTTTTAGAAAAAATTTCCTTGGTTTACTCACAAATTGAGTCAGGGGTTCTAGATTTAGAAAAATTAGAAAAACTTGCAGCCAATGAAGAAATGTATAGAAGTGTTTTTGAAAACACAGGAACAGGTACAATTATAATTGATTATGAAATGCTGATTTTATATGCAAATCAAAAATTTTGCCAGCTTACAGGCTTTTCCAAGGAAGAACTGGAAAATAAAATGAAATGGTCTACTTTTGTCTACAAAGACGATGTAGGTAAAATGCAGAGCTATCACTATGGAAGAAGAAAGAAAAATAACAATATCCCTGAAGAATATGAGTGCAGGGTAATAGATAAAGAAGGCAATTTAAAATATATTTATATGAAAGTCGGAATGATACCCGGAACCGATAAAAGCATTGCTTCATTTATGGACATTACAAACAGAAAAGAAGCTGAAATTAAATTAAAGGAAAGTAAATCCCAGCTTTCAGTTATTCTGGAAAATTTTGACGGGCTTATTTATATAGTAAATGAAAATTATGAAATAGAATTTATGAATAAAGCACTTGAAAAGCGTGGAGGAATTAATGACGCAGGCAAGTGCTTTAATTTTTTGCATGGGTTTGAGTCTCCGTGTCCCTGGTGTTCAATAGAAAAAGTATTTAGGGGTGAAATTGTAAAGGAAGAAATTTTCAGCCCCTATGACAACAAATGGTACTCTTCTGTAACATCTCCCCTTTTGACTCCCTATGAAAAAATAACCAGGGCACAGACTATTCTTATAGATATAACTGAAAGAAAGCTTAATGAGGCTGTTTTAAAGGAAAATGCAGAAAATTTAAAAAATGAAAATATTAAATTAAAATCTTCCATGCGTGAAAGATACCGTCTTGGGAATATTATAGGCAAAAGTTCTAAAATGCAGGATGTTTATGAACTTATTCTAAAAGCTGCCGAGTCTAGTGCCCATGTAATAGTGTATGGAGAATCAGGTACTGGAAAAGAACTTGTTGCAGCAGAAATTCACAGGCTCAGCAAGAGAAACAAAGAAAATTTTGTACCTGTAAATTGCGGTGCAATTTCTGAAAGACTTATTGAAAGTGAATTTTTTGGATATAAAAAAGGTGCTTTTACCGGAGCAGATTCCGATAAAAAGGGTTTTCTTGACAAGGCTGACAAAGGAACTCTTTTTCTTGATGAAATAGGAGAAATCGGACTGAACATGCAGGTTAAGCTTTTGCGTGCTATAGACGGAGCAGGTTATACTCCGGTTGGAGGAACTGAAGTCAAAATTCCAGATTTAAGAATAATTGCAGCAACAAACCGGAATTTAAAGGAACTTGTCAAGGAAAGAAATATGAGGGAGGATTTTTTTTACAGAATTCATGTTATTCCAATAAGACTTCCGGCTCTAAGGGAAAGGCTTGATGATATTCCACTTTTGACAGAGCATTTCCTGTCTTCGCTTAAGCTTGATAAAAAGCCTGAAATAACAGGAAGACTTCTTGATTCATTTCAAAAATATGACTGGCCTGGGAATATAAGGGAACTTCAAAATATTTTAAACAGATATGCCGCAATTGGTGATCCAGGTGTTTTAAAAGGTTTTCAGGTGGTGGACAATGACGATTGTGAAGAAATTGATTTTTCGAAAAATTTATCAGATTTAATTTCAGAATTTGAACAAAGAGTAATTTTTACAGCACTTGAAAAAAACAGATGGCACAAGAATAAAACAGCAGAGTTTTTAGGTATTCACAGGAAAACTCTTTTTGAAAAAATAAAAAAATATGGAATAAAATAATTAGTAGAGCGGTTAACTTCTCTATTTGTAACTTTCTTGTTACAAAATTAAATAACTACTTGTTTTTTTGCTGTTACCTTGTTTCTTATTTTTAATATGTAACTTGGTGGTTACATCCCCTTTGTTTTTTACTCTTTCCCTGTATTCCTATAAAAACTTGTATTTACAGATGTTTGCAGGTTTTAACCGATAAACAGCGTTTGTGGCACAGATCGTGCAATTTCTTCTTCAGGAGATTAAACTTTTTATTCTGGAGGAGAGAGTATGAATAATCGTAAAGAGTATTTAAGCAAAAAAATAAGTGCAGCTGATGCAGCAGCTTTGGTAAAATCTGGCGATTGGGTAGATTATGGTGCATTTTGTACCGCTCCGGTAACAATAGACAAATTTCTTGCAAAAAGAGCAGATGAACTTACAGGGGTTAAAGTCAGGGCAGAAGCTTTTCCAGGACAGGCAGCAGTAGCAGCTCATGGAAAAGAAGGAAGTTTTATTTATAATAACTGGCATTTTAGCGGCGGCGACAGGAAATGCCATGATAACGGCAATTGTCATTATATTCCTTTTGTATATCACGAAGGCCCTTCTCATTTTTATGAAAAAAATTCAAAAACAAATGTATGTATTTTTGCAGCAGCACCAATGGACAGCTTTGGTAATTTTAATTATGGAATTGCAAACTCGCTGCAAAGGGCAATGATTGAAAATGCAGACATTGTAATAGTTGAAGTTAATGAAAATATTCCTGTTTGTCTTGGCGGAGCTTCTGAATTTATAAATATTTCAGAAGTAGACTATGTTGTTGAATCAGAAAATACACCTCTTTTAACTCTTCCAGAGCCAAAAATAACTGAAATCGATAAAAGAATTGCACAAATTATTGTTGAACAGATTCAAAATGGTTCCTGTATTCAGCTTGGCATAGGCGGAATGCCAAACGCCGTTGGAAAGCTGATTGCTCAATCTGATCTTAAGGATTTGGGTGCTCATACAGAAATGTTTGCTGATGCATATTTAGATATGTATAAAGCAGGAAAACTTACAAATATAAATAAAGCCAAAGATAAAGGCAAATCTGTATATACATTCGCACTTGGCAGCCAGGAATTATATGATTTTCTTCATCTTAATCCTGAGTGTGCAAGTTATGCTGTTGATTATACAAATAATCTTGCAGCAATTTCTGCAAACGAAAAAATGATTTCAATTAACAATGCAATAGAAGTTGATCTTTACGGTCAGGTATCTTCAGAGTCTTCCGGTTTCAGACATATTACAGGAACAGGCGGACAGTTTGATTTTCATTATGGAGCATATCACTCAAAAGGCGGCAAGGCTTTCATATGTCTTACTTCTACAGTTACAGATAAAAACGGCAATGTTAAATCAAGAATCAAGCCTATTTTTACACCCGGAACTATTACAACTCTTCCAAGAACCATAACCCACTATATTGTAACAGAATATGGAATGGTAAATCTAAAAGGCAAATCAACATGGGAAAGGGCAGAAGCTCTTATAAGCATAGCTCATCCGGATTTCAGGGAAGAACTTATAAAAGAAGCCGAGAAGATGAAAATCTGGGTTAAAAATCCTTCTTGTGCAGTCAACTTTAAAACATCAGCTGCATGAAGAGCATAATCAGCTTCATATAGCTTTAAAGATTTGAAACAAGGTGAAAGAAAAACTTTATTATGAAAGGAGCCTTAAATGGCACAGCTGATAGCAGATAAGAAAGATATTGAATTTGTCCTTTTTGAACAATTCAAAACAGAAGAAGAAATTTTATCAAACGAGGTTTTTTCAGAGTTTAATAAAAAAACCGTTGAAATGATAATTTCAGAGGCAAGAAAACTTGCAATAAACGAAATTCTTCCTCTTCAGAAACTAAGTGATGAAGGTTGTGTTTTTGATCAGGGAAAAGTAAGCGTTCCAAAGGAATTTCACAAGGTTTACAAAAATTTCTGCGAAGGCGGCTGGCTTTCAATGCCTGACAAGGCAAAGTGGGGCGGACAGGGAATGCCTGAAATTGTATCAAAGGCTGCAAATGAATTTTTTTACGGAGCATGCAATTCATTCATGCTTTACAATATGCTTACCCACGGTGCTGCAAGGCTTATCGAATCCTTTGGAACAGAGGAGCAGAAAAAAGAAGCTCTTGAAAACATGTATTCAGGAAAATGGTCTGGAACCATGCTTTTGACAGAACCGGAAGCTGGATCAGATGTTGGAGCTCTTACAACTTCAGCCAAAAAGAATGCTGATGGAACATACTCAATTACAGGAAGCAAGATTTTTATTTCTGGCGGAGAGCATGACATGGTTGAAAATATTATTCATCCTGTTCTTGCAAGAATTGAGGGTGCTCCTGAGGGAACAAGGGGAATTTCCCTTTTTTATGTTCCAAAATTCAGAATAAACCCTGATGGAAGTCTTGGAGAGTTCAACGATGTTGTATGTACAGGAATTGAAGAAAAAATGGGTCTTCACGGAAACTGTACATGTTCTCTTACCCTTGGAGGAAAAGGCAGCTGCATAGGAACTCTTATTGGTGAAGAAAACAAAGGTATGGCTGCAATGTTTCAAATGATGAATGAAGCAAGGCAGATGGTTGGACTTCAGGGACATTCAAATGCATCAGCAGCATATATGTATGCACTTGATTATGCAAGGCAGAGAAAACAGACAAAACGAATTCAGGATCCTGCAGGAACTGCTCCTGCTGCAATTATTGAGCATCCAGATGTAAAAAGACAGCTCCTTTTAATGAAGTCATATGTAGATGGAATGAGAAGTCTTATTTATTACAATGCCATGTGTCAGGACAAAAAACATCTTGCAAAGACAAAAGAAGAAAAAGACTATTATTTTGCAATGGAAGAGGTTTTAACTCCAATAATTAAGGGTTACTTTACAGATAAGAGCTTTGAAGTCTGTTCACATGCAATTCAGGTTTACGGCGGATACGGATATATTGAAGAATATCCTGTTGCACAGCTTTTAAGAGATGCAAGAATTTTCATGATCTATGAGGGAACAAACGGAATTCAGTCAATAGACCTCATAGGAAGAAAACTTGGGATGAAAGACGGAAAGCCTTTCATGAATTTTCTTGAAGAAATAAGGCTTACAGTAGAAGAAGCATCAAAAATTGACGAGCTTAAACCAATGTGTGAAGCAATGACAAAATTCCTTGAATATTATGGAGAAACAGCACTTGATTTTGCAAGAAAACTCAAAGGCGATGAAGTTTTAAATGCTTTTTCATTCTCATTTCCTTTTCTTGAGGCAACAGGTGATCTTTCAATAGCCTGGATGCTTCTTTCAAGGGCAAAGGCAGCACATCCAATGATAGGAAAGAAAAAGAAAACAGATCCTTTTTATCAAGGTCAGGTTAATACAGCAAGATTCTTTATTAAAACCATTCTTCCTGTTAGTCTTGGTAAACTTGCATCAATTGAAAACTGTGATAAAGCAGTTACAATGATGGAGGAATCTTTTTACTGGGGAAAATAAGGGGCTGACCAAATGGTAGACAAGAGAAAAAAGGAAAAGGCAGAGTATGTTATTGATATTATCCACAGAACCGTTATGCATCATTTTCTATGGTTTTCAGAGGTAAGGCATCAAATGGGCGATGATATTGCATATGAAACTCTTCACAGGGTTTTTGAAAAAAGTCTTGAAATTCAAATGAAGAAAATTGGTAAAGTTCTTGATTTTGAAATAAAGGAGGGGATTCCCCTTCCCCTTCTTTCTCTTGAAGAGAAAAAAATGGAAAATCTTATTGAAGCACTGTCTTTAAACTGGATTGCAAACGACGGAATATGGTTTCAGGATGTAGAGTTTGAGCATGGAATGAATGATGCCAAAAGGTGTAATGACTCATGCTGGTCAAATTTTTCGCCTTTTGAGGCAAGATCAATAAAAAAACTTTTAGATATTCCTGAACATTCAGGACTTATCGGACTTGAAAAAGCACTTGGATCAAGGCTTTATTCAAATGTAAATATTCAGTCTGTTGTCTGGGAAAATGAAAACAGTCTGATTTTTCAGATGAATAAATGCTGGGTTCAGGAAAAAAGAAAGGCAAGAGGCCTTGATGATTATCCATGCAAGTCGGCAGGTCTTGTTGAATATGCTTATTTTGCAAGGGAAATTGATAAAAGAATTAAAACACAATGCATTGGATGTCCGCCTGACGATCACCCTGATGACTGGTATTGTGCATGGCGGTTTTATATAGATGAGCAATAATGTTTATAAAAAAATTGAGGAAAATATAATGGAAAGAGTTTGTATAGTTTCTGGAGTAAGAACAGTTGTTGGAGCATTTGGCGGCGTATTAAAACCTTTTACAGCTGTAGATCTTGGAAGTGCAGTAATAAAAAATGTTCTTGAAAGGGTAAAACTTCGTCCTGATCTTGAAGAATCTGAATTTTGTCCTGTAAAGCTTCAGACAAAAATTAAAAATGAAAGTTCATCATTTGATGAATCATTTACTCCTGTAAAAATAGATGAAGTCATAATGGGTAATGTTCTTCAGGCTGGACAGGGTCAAAACCCTGCAAGACAGTCAATGGTAAGGGCAGGCCTATCCTATGAAACAAATGCATATACAGTAAACAAAGTCTGCGGTTCAGGACTCAAGGCAATTGCAGAAGCAGCACTTTCAATTATGACAGGAAAATCTGAAGTAATAATTGCAGGCGGCCAGGAATCAATGTCCAATGCTCCCTTAGCTCTTCCAAAGGCAAGATGGGGACATAGAATGGAAATATCAGGCAAGGGAGAGATTTTTGACCTTATGGTTTATGACGGCCTTTATGAAATTTTCAATGGATATCATATGGGTATAACAGCAGAAAACATTGCAGAACTTTACTCTATTTCAAGGGAAAAGCAGGATAAGCTTGCTGTTTTAAGTCATAACAGGGCAATGGCGGCAATCAAGGATAAAATTTTTGAAAAAGAAATTGTTCCAATGATAGTAAAATCCAGAAAAGGCGATAAAATTGTTGATACAGACGAGCGTCCAATGGAAACAGATATGGAAAAAATGGGTAAATTAAAGCCTGCTTTTAAAAAAGACGGGACTGTAACAGCCGGAAATGCTTCAGGAATAAATGACGGTGCAGCAGCAGTTCTTCTAATGAGCGAATCAAAGGCAAAAGAGCTTGG
This sequence comes from Desulforegulaceae bacterium, assembly GCA_034007295.1. Taxonomy (GTDB): domain Bacteria; phylum Desulfobacterota; class Desulfobacteria; order Desulfobacterales; family JACKCP01; genus JACKCP01. The sequence continues at coordinate 127,974 of JAVERC010000003.1, forward strand.
ACTTACTCCACTTGCATATATAAATAATTTTGCATCAGGCGGACTTGATCCAGCATATATGGGGCTTGGTCCTGTTCCTGCTGTAAAAAAAGTAATGAAAATGAGCTCTCTTAAGGTTTCTGATATGGATGTAATTGAACTTAACGAGGCTTTTGCTTCCCAGGCTTTAGGATGCATGGAAGAACTTGGAATTGATCCGGAATTTCCAAATCCCTATGGAAGCGGAATTTCACTTGGACATCCAATAGGATGCACAGGTGCAAGACAAATGGTTACAATTATCCATGAAATGGAAAGAAAAAATTATAAAAAAGGCCTTATTTCCATGTGTATTGGCGGCGGAATGGGAATGGCCATGGTAGTTGAAAGATAAGAGATTAAAAAGAAGCCTGCTTTGTGTTTTTTTGTCTTTATGGTTTGGCAGGTTTCTTCTTAATAAAGGTCAAATTTAATCTCCTCCTAAGTCAGAGCAATACCCTCTAAAAGGGTATTGCACTGAGTCTTTATATAGATATCTAAAAAAAATTTTATAACCTTTCTAAAAAAAGTTCTTTAACTTGACATAATGTTATATCAAGGCTAATTAAGCTAGATTATTTAAACTTTTTGAAGGCAGGTCATAAAAGTGAAGCATTCAGAAAACAGATTTGAAAAAATGATTAATTTGATAAAAGAAAACGGCAACAGGCTTACAAATCAGAGAATTGCAGTTGTTAAAATTCTTGCAGAAAGCAAAGAGCATCCTTCAGCTGAAACCATATATAAAATTGTCAAAAAAGACCATCCTGCTACAAGCCTTGCAACAGTATATAAAACAATAAATCTTTTAAAGAGCTACAATGAAGTTATGGAGCTTGGTTTTGCAGACAAGGGAAGCCGCTACGACGGTTTTAACCCAAAGCCCCATCCCCATGCTGTTTGTGAAAAATGCGGTAAAATAATTGACACAGATATCAATGTAAATCTTTTTTCAAAAGAGGTTGAAAAAGAAACAGGTTTCAATATTACATCTTACAGGCTTGATTTTTACGGAGTCTGTTCTGAATGTCAGAAAAAAGAATAAAAAAATACCTGTTTTTTTTACTTCAAGAAATTATTAAAGTTTAAAGAACTTATTTTATTTTTGGAACACTTGAATTTCAGGTACAGGATAAGCAGTACCTGAACTTCTTTTTTCATAATCATTTTTTAAAGTCTAATGAAAACGGCTTTTTTTGTCCATTTCTGCGTCAGATTCAAAATTTAATACTCAAAATCCTCAATGTATCCTAAATGTTAACTTTTTCATCTTCCTTGGATGGAACAAAAAATCTTCGTTTTTGGCCAATCAATAAGTAATGTGCTTTAATTTTACCTGAATTGAGCGTTTCATATTTTTAAATTAATAAATTTTCAATGAATTAAGCTTATTGCATTTAAAAACATGAAACCCTGCGGGCTTTCTAATTTTGCCGCATCTACTTCGTTAAATTGCATCACGCATAGCAAAGGTATAGCCTGATACAATTTGCCGTTTATGCAGCAAACTTGAAAATCGCTCAATCCAGGTTTTAATAAAATACCCTAATAGTTGTTTAATTTTCAATTTATTGTTATTTTTAAATTTAAATCTAACCAAACTAATTTTGATTTTTGAATGAAAGTCGGATTTTTATATAAAACCGCCTATTGTTTGTTAAATAAAATTTTTAGGATAAAAATTTGGAAAAAAGATTAAAAAAATATTTTTTACTTTTCAACAATCTAAGCAGGCAGATTGTAGAGTTTAATAATGAAGAAGAAATGCTTTGTTTTGTGTGTGAAAAATTAGTTGAATCAGGAATTTTTACCCAGGCATTTATAATAAGAACAGATGATCAAAAGGGTTTTTCAGGATTTTCATATGCAGGAGAAATTAAAAATCTAGAAGAAATTGAAAAAAATTTAAAAAAAGGTTTTTTGCCTGAATGCTGTTTTTTTCAAAAGTGTGAAAGCCCTTATTCTTTAATTAAATTACCACTAAAATCTTGCAATTCTTGTTTATTTAAAAATAAAAGAAATTCATCAATATGCATAAATCTTAAGTTTTTTGAGAAAACTTATGGTTTTTTTATTTTAAATTTAGATTTAGGAGAAGCAGAATTTTTAAGAGGAAATAATATATTTGGGTTTGATTTTATTGAAAAATTTGCAAAAGATTTAAGCCTTAAGCTGAAGCAGATTGATATGCTAAATGAGAGAAATTTTTATTTAAAAGAAATACTTGAATATTCAAATGAGCTTAAGGTTATCTATAATAGTATTCCTATGGTTATGGCTGTTCTAGATAAAAACAGAGAAATTGTTAAAATAAATTCCTATGCTGAAAAAGTATTTAGAAAAACTGAAAATGAGGCAAAGCACCTTAAGCCTGGAGATTTTTTTTGCTGCAAACACAGATTTGATTCAAAAGATGGCTGCGGATTTGGGAAATACTGCAAATATTGCACAGTAAACAATGCTGTTTTAAAAACATTTGAATTAAAAAAAGCCTGTTTCCAAAGAGAAGGAGAAATTGAGCCAGAAAATAGAGATTTAATAAAAGTACTTATTTCGACAACTTTATTAAACTTCAGCAATGATGAATATATCCTTATTCTAATAGAAGATATTACAAGCCTTAAAAATGCCAGGAAAATTGCAGAGGAAAAAGCACTTAATCTTTCTCAGCTGGTTGACAGTATGAAAAGCGGAGTTGCAGTTTATGAATACAACCCTGATGAAAATGATTTTATTATAAAAGATTTTAATAAGGCTGCTGAAGATCTGGAAAAAACAGCCAAGGATAAAATAATTGGACTGGGTGTAAAAAAAGTTTTTCCTGGAGTTTGGGAAACAGGACTTTTTAATTGTTTTTTAGAAGTTTACAAATCAGGGATTCCAAAAAAATTTCCTCTTATTTTTTATAAGGACTCAAGAATTTCAGGCTGGAGGGAAAACTATGTGTACAGGCTTGAAAATAAAAATATTGTTGCTGTTTATGATGATGTTACAGATCAAAAGATTGCAGAAGAAAAAATAAAGGAACAAAATATAATTCTTGAAAAAAAGGAAAAGGAATACAGGGATATTTTCAATAATTCACCTGTTGGAATATTCAAAACTACCATCCATGGAAAGCCTTTAACTGTAAACCCTGCAATGGCAAAAATTTTAGGGTGTAAAAATGTTGATGAAGTTTATAAAAAATACAAAAGCCTTGCAAAGGATTTATATGTTGCACCTGAAAGGCGGAAAGAATTTATTTCACTCTTAAATAAGAATAAAAAAGTTGAAAATTTTTCATATGAAGCAAAAACAAATGATAACAAAGTTGTTTTTCTTGAAATGAGTGCATCCCTTACACAAAACAACAGAAATTTTTTTGTTGAAGGTTTTACAAGGGATATTACAAAAGAATACAAGGCTTTGTATGATTTAAAAATTTCCGAGGAAAAATTTTCAAAGGTTTTCATGCTAGGTTCAGCAGCAATGTCCATAAGTGATTTAAAAACAGGCGGCTATATTGATGTTAATTCATCTTTTTTAAAGCTTACAGGTTATTCAAAAGATGAAGTAATAGGTGTGCCAGGCTCTGATATTGGAATTATAACAAAAGAAACAAGAGATAAAATTTATTCCATAATAAATGCCAGGGGAAGAATTAAAAATTTTGAAATAGAATTTTATAATAAAAAAGGTGAAAAATTAAACGGACTTTATTCAGGCGACATAATTTTATTAAATTCAAAACCAAGCCTTCTTTCAACTACTTTTGATATTACACAGAGAAAAATTTATGAACAGGAAGCTATCCGTGCAGGCCAGCTTGCCCAGATTGGAGAGCTTGCAGCAGGTGTTGCCCATGAAATAAACAATTCAATAAACGGGATTATTAATTATGCCCAGATTTTAATTGACGAATTTGAAAAAGAAGGCAGGGACAATGACATTGCCCTTAGAATAATAAAAGAAGGTGAAAGAATATCAAAAATTGCAGGAAGCCTTTTGAATTTTGCAGGAAACCAGAAAGAGGAATTTCTGGAAATAAATATTTATGATGTATTAAAAGAAACCATGTATCTTGGAGAAGTTCAGATAAAAAAAGACGGAATAAACCTTATAAATGAGTTTCCCGAAAATTTGGCCTATGTAAGGGGAAGGCAAAGAGAACTTGAGCAGGTTTTTTTTAATATTCTTTTAAATTCAAGATATGCCCTTAATGAAAAATATCCTTTTCCTTCAGAAGAAAAAATAATCAGAATTTCAGGAAGTCTTGCAGATCATATGCAGAGAAAATTTGTGAAAATTGAATTTTTTGATTCAGGAACAGGAATTTTGCCAAAAAATTTAAGAAAAATTAAATCGCCTTTTTTTTCAACCAAGCCAAGAGGCAAGGGAACAGGACTCGGCCTCAGCTTGAGTTCATCAATAATTGAAAGGCATTTTGGTAATTTTGAAATAGAATCTGTATTTAATGAGTATACAAAAATTATTATTGAGCTTCCAATTGCACAGGATAATGAATTTTCAGGCGGTTATTTATGAAAAAAATTCTTGTAGTAGATGATGAAAAAAGTCTTTGTTTTACATTTGAAAGATTTTTAAAAAATGAAGGCTATGAAGTGTCATGTGCCATGAGTTTTAATGACGCTAAAAATGAAATTTCCAAAAAAGAATTTGATCTTGTAATTGCAGATCAGATTTTAGAAGACAAAAGCGGAATAGAACTTTTGCATTATATAAGAAATCTTGGATTAAATATTCCCCTTGTAATGATTACCGGAAATCCAAGTTTTGATCTTGCAGCCTCTGCCTTAAAATTTGGAGCTTTTGATTATATTAGAAAACCTGTAAAAAAAGACACGCTTTTAACCATTGCAAAATCAGCTCTGAACCGCAAATTTATTGAAGATCTGAATTTAAAAATTGAACAGGAAAAAGAAGTTTACCGTCATAATCTTGAAGCAGTTTTTAAAACAGTTAAAGATGGAATAATAACTGTTGATGAAAATTTGAATATAATAAGTGCAAACAATGCAGTAAAAACAATCTGCGGGTTTGAAGTTCATAAAATTAAAGGAAAAAATATTTTTGATGCTTTTTCTGCCTTTTCAATGGAGTGTGCAGATTTAATAAAAAAGGCCTTGAGTGAAAATATTGAAATTTTAGAAAAAAAAATAATATGCAAAAGAAATGACAAGCCCTCAAGAGTTGTTCTTGTTTCTGGTGTTCCCTTAAAAAACGTCAAAGGCGGACTTTTGGTAATAAGGGATATTACAAAGGTATCAAGGCTTGAAAATGAACTTAGAAGAAAAAATTCAAATCTTATGGCAGGCAAAAGCCAGGGTTTGAAAAAGGTTTTTGATCTTATTGAAACTTTAAAAGATATTGATACAGCAGTTTTAATTACCGGAGAAACAGGAACAGGCAAAGAACTTGCTGCAAAGGCAATTCACTATGAAGGCCAAAGGTCAATATATCCTTTTGTTGCAATAAATTGTTCTGCAATTTCAATCAATCTTTTGGAAAGCGAGCTTTTTGGCCATGTCAAGGGAGCTTTTACAGGTGCTGTAAAAGATAAAAAAGGAAAATTTTTTCTGGCTGACAAAGGAACTCTTTTTCTTGATGAAATAGGTGATATTCCAGAACAGATTCAATTGAAACTTTTAAGATTTTTGCAGGAAAAAGAATTTGAACCTGTTGGAAGCACTGAAACAATAAGGGTTGATGTTAGAATTATTGCAGCAACCAACAAAAATCTTTTATTGGGAATAAATGAAAACAAGTTCAGAAAAGATCTTTATTACAGGCTTAATGTTGTAAATATTGAAATTCCTCCCTTAAGAAAAAGACTTGATGATATTCCTGTTTTATTTGAGCATTTTAAAAATATTTTAAACAAAAAAATGGACAAAAACATTAAATTACTTTCAATGGAAGTGCTTGAAATTTTTTCAAAATACACCTGGCCAGGTAATATAAGGGAACTTGAGCACTGTTTAGAACATGCCTTTGTAATGTGCAAGGGAGATGAAATTTTAAGGGAACATCTTCCATTTGAAGTAAGAAGTTTTGATAAAAAAATTTTTGATAATTTTTCAGATGAAAAAACAAAAATATTAAATATTCTTGAAAAAACAGATTTTAACAAAGCAAAGGCAGCAAGAATTCTTAATATAAGCAGGCAGACTTTGTATAGAAAGCTGGATCAATTAGGAATTAATGTGACATAAGTGTATTGTTACACTTGTGTAAAGTTACACTTCAAAATTATCAAATTCCTTTATTTAAAGCCTTTTAAAGCCGGCATACTTTTTGAATATAAAAGACCAGCATTGTTTAATCTGGTTTTTTAATCAAAAAAATTATGGCGGAGTAAAAATGGATTCAGTCCTTATAATAGATGATGAGGAAAGTATAAGATATTCATTTGAAAAGATTTTAAAATCAAATGGTTATGAAGCGTATTCGGCTTCATGTCTTGCTGATGCTGAAAATTTTATTTTTTCCAGGAACTTTGATGCAGCAATTATAGACAGAATTTTAAATAATGGTGAAAATGGAATTGAAATTGCCAGAAAAATTAAAACAATTCTGCCTTTTTGCGAAATTATTCTTGTTTCAGCCTATCCAACTTTTGAATCTGCTGCAAAAACCCTTGAAATAAATCTTTGTGCTTATCTTACAAAACCTGTTACCAAACAAGTACTGCTTGAATATGTTAAAAAAGCTGTTGAAAAATCAAGGTCAAAAAAAAGTGAAAAAGATTTTGAAAATGCACTTGAATTATTGTTTGAAAAATCTCCGGACGGCATTCTTATCTGCGATGAATCCGGGAAAGTAAAATATTGTAACCAGACTTTTAAAAAAATTTTTTTAATTGATGAAAAAGAAGATGAGTCAAACTTATTAAGCCTTTTAAGTGTAAAGGGTTATCCTTCAAAAAAAGATGGTGATATTTCAGAATTTTTTATTCCCCAAACCATAGATGAAACTGAAACTGCAATAGATTCTCCCAAAAAAAAAGATGGTTTTTATATTGTAACCAAATACCAGTACAAAACTGATTCAGGTTATCTTATAAGCATAAAAGATATAACAGAAAAAAAATTATTTGAGCAAAGCCTTGAAAGAGCTGCAAAAATGGAGGCCATAGGCAATTTTGCAGGGGGAATTGCCCATGATTTCAATAATATTTTACATGTAATTACAGGTTACAGCGAGCTTGCACTTGAGCAGGCAGAAGAAAATTCCAGTATATACAGATATTTAAAAGAAATCTTAAAGGCAAGTGAAAGAGCAGGTAATATTACAGAACAGATTTTAAGTTTTTCAAGAGCCAAAACTGAAAAATCAGAGCCTGTAGACATTGCACCTTTAGTTGAAGAGGTAGTTGTTTTTTTAAAATCTACAATTCCTTCAACAATTTCAATAAAGCAGAAAATTTCAAAAAATCTTAATCCTGTCTGTGCAAGCAAGGCAAAAATTCACCAGCTTATTATGAATCTTGCATCAAATTCAGCAAAGGCAATGAGCGAAAACGGAGGTGATATTTTAATAGGCCTTGAACCAGCAGAAAAATCAGAACTTATAAAAATTGGAGAAAATCCGGACAAAAATAATTTTGTAAAGCTTTATATAAAGGATACAGGAATTGGAATTGAAAAGGAAAATTTTGAAAAAATTTTTCAGCCTTTTTTTACAACAAGGGAAAAGTCAGGCGGAAGCGGAATAGGTCTTTCAATTGTATATGGAATAGTAAAAAAAATGGGAGGTTATATAAATGTTGAAAGTGAAGCCGGCAAAGGAACTGTTTTTGAGGTTTATCTTCCTGAGGCATTGGTTTTTAGTGAGATAGAGGAAAAATTAACTGAAAAAAAGAGTATTTTTGGCCATGGCAAAGTACTTTTTGTGGATGATGATGAAAATATAGTAAAAATATCTGCAAAAATGATTTCTAATCTAGGTTATGAAATAAAGGCATTTACAGACAGTGAAAAGGCACTACATGTCTTTTTGGAAAATCCAGGGGATTTTGATGTGGTAATAACAGATATGACCATGCCAAAAATGAGAGGAGATGAGCTTGCAAAAAAAATTGTTGAAGTACGTCCTGATATTCCGGTTATTCTTTCAACTGGATACAGTGAAAAACTTTTGAATGGAAAGCTTCCTTTTGGAGTTAAAAAAATTCTTAACAAGCCTGTAGACAAGGCTTGTCTTGGAAATGTTTTAAAGGAAATAACAAAATAGTGATTGCCTAAAAACAAGGATTTTGTCTCTTTTCAAGGAAAAGGAAAAATTTAACCACAAGATTGAGGATTAAATTTTGAATTTGACCCGGAAATGGACAAAAATACGGTTTTTTTAAATTAACACAATAAATTAAATCTAAATCAAGGGGGTAATTTATGTTTAAAAATATGAAACTTGGAACAAAAATAGCTTTTGGATTCGGAGTTCTTATTTTTATTGCAGTTTTGCTTGGCAGCATAGCTGTCTATAATATGCAGAAAGTAAAAAAAGAAAGTGTTATTCTTGCAAATGAATATATTCCAGAAGTTATTATTGCTACAGATTTACGGGGTGCTGCAAACCGTCTTATGTATGCAGTAAGAGGTTATGCTTTTTCAGGGGAAAAAATTTATTATGATCAGGGTCTTAATGAAGTAAAAGAAATTGACTCTCTTCTAGTTAAGGCTGAAGAGCTCGATAAAAAAGCTGAATCCTTAAAACTTTTAAAAAAACAGATTGAAGAGGCAAGAGTTCATTTAAGTGATTATAAAGACCTTTTTGATAAAACCAGGGAGGCTGATCTTGCAATCGCAAGCCATAGAAATACACTTGCTGAAATTGGAAATCAGATTTTAAATAATTTCAGTCTTTATCTTGAAGGGCAGATAAAAAAGGCAAATGAAGAAGCCGAGAACAGGTCAATTGGAAAAGAAGAACTTGGCACTATTTTAAAAAAAAGAATTGAAAAGATTAATGAGGCAAATGTTGTTGTTGATTTATACAATGATACAAGAATTAAGGTTTACCAGTTTCAGGTTTTTAAAGAAAACAGCTATTTGAATGATGCCTTTAAAAATTTTACCAATATTGAAAGACTTGTTTCTTTTTTAAAAGACGCATCAGATACTTTGCAGAATAAAAATCTTTTTGAAAGGATTGAAAAGCAGATAAGTGACTATAAAGCAGTTTTAAATAATTATTCTGAAGACTCAAAAAATCTTGAAGAATTAAACAATAAAAGAACTGTAACAGGAAATAAATTTATACAAGTCTGTATAGAAACAGCTGATGCAGCACTTGAGGGATCTGAAAAAATTTCAACAGAGGCTGCTTCATCTCTTTCAAGTTCTGTTGTTGTAATGATAATCGGCCTAATTATTGCCGTATTTGCAGGTATAATTGCAGCCTTTATAATCACAAGAAGCATTACAAAACCTGTAAACAGAATTATTGAAGGTCTTAATGAAGGATCAGAGCAGGTTGCATCAGCATCAGGCCAGGTTTCAACAGCAAGCCAGACTCTTGCAGAAGGGGCTTCTGAGCAGGCAGCCTCAATTGAGGAAACATCATCATCACTTGAAGAAATGGCAAGCCAGACAAAGCAGAATGCAGACAATGCAATGGAAGCAGACAGTCTTATGAAGGAAGCTGGAAAAGTTGTTGCTGAGGCTGACTCTTCAATGGATCAATTAAGCAGGTCAATGTCTGAAATTTCTTCTGCAAGCGAAGAAACTTCAAAAATAATTAAAACAATAGATGAAATAGCCTTTCAGACAAATCTTCTTGCTCTAAATGCCGCAGTTGAGGCTGCAAGGGCAGGCGAGGCAGGTGCTGGATTTGCAGTTGTTGCAGACGAGGTTAGAAATCTTGCAATGAGGGCTGCTGAGGCTGCAAAAAATACTTCTGCTCTTATTGAGGGAACAGTCAAAAAAGTAAAGGAAGGTGCAGATATTACAGAAGCAACAAATTCTGCTTTTGCTAAGGTAAAGGAAAGCAATGAAAAAGTTGGAGGACTTATTGCCGAAATCGCTGCTGCATCAAATGAACAATCAAAGGGAATTGAACAGATAAATATGGCTGTGTCACAAATGGACAAGGTTACCCAGACAAATGCTGCAAATGCCGAAGAATCAGCCTCTGCCTCAGAAGAAATGAGTGCTCAGGCACAGCAGATGAGATCAATTGTTGCAGAGCTTTCAAAACTTGTAACTGGTACATATGAAATGCAGAGTTTTCATTCCTCATCAAGAAGAATTAAAAAGGTCAATTCAACAAAAAATCAGCAGTTGGGCAGACACGATTACACAGGCAGGACTCCGGCAAAATTAAGAAGTTCTTCAACAAAGGGGCATGAAATTTCACCTGACAAGGTTATTCCTTTTGACGATGACGACGATTTTGAAGACTGGAAATAAAATAAAGTTTTAAAGCTGATTTTACAAGGCATTGTTTATGCCTTGTAAAATCGAAATATTGGTAAAAATATTTTTAATATTTTCTGCTTTTGCCTTAAAAAATATGGGGGAGGAAACAAAATCTATTTTTTTTCTTCCCTGTCAAGAATGCACATATTTCCTTCAGGTGTAAAACAAAGGCTGCATGAAGTGCATCTTGGTTTTAGAGTTTTGTCCTTTTCCCATTTATTTATAAGGTCTGGTTCACTCAAAAGCGGTCTTGAAAGTGAAAAAAATTCAATTTCAGTTTCATTTAAAAGATTTTCCATAACTTCTATTGATCTGTTTCCTCCAACAAGAATTACTGGAACATCAACTTCTGAAGCAATGTCTTTTGCATACTCACTAAAATATGATTCCTTTGATGAAAGACTGACTTGTTTTGTTGGTTCTTTTTCAGTTTTTGGAGCCCTGAAAACCGGGCCTCCGCTTATTTCAATGGCTGTTATTTTCTTTTTTGCAAGGTTTTTGCAAAGATTTCTGCATTCTTCAAATACAAACCCCTTGTTTCCCATGAAGTCTGAGCAGTTAAGTTTTATAAGAACAGGAAAATCTGGTGAAGTATTTGCTTTTATGCTGTCAAAAATTTCATATATTATTCTTGCTCTGTTTTCGCTTGTTCCTCCATATTCATCTTCCCTTACATTGAAGTTTGGAGACAAAAACTGATTTAGAAGATATCCGTGTCCTGCATGGATTTCAACACCGTCAAAACCGCCTTCCATAGCTCTTTTTGCAGATTTTCCAAAGGCGTTTACAAGGGTTTTTATATCTTGTTTTGTCATTTCCTTTGGAGTAATATTTGAAATTTTATTTAAAACTGCAGAAGGCCCCCAAATTTCCCTTTCACCCACATTGAACCAGGTAAATGATCCTCCGTATACAAGCTGAAGAATGATTTTTGAGCTGTTTTCATGAACAATGTCTGTGAGTTTTTTATAGTCTTCAATAAATGAGTCATCATAGACACCAAACATTTTTGGACTTGGCTGCTCATCTTTTAAAACATAGGCATATCCGGTTATTATTGTTCCAACTCCGCCTTTTGCAAGATTTTCATAAATTTGAAAAATTGTGTTGTTTAAGTGACCGTTTTCTTCTGCCATTCCCTCCCAGGTAGCAGACCGGATAAATCTGTTTTTTACTTTGATATTTCCAATATTTGCAGGCTCAAAAAGCTGTTTCATTCTTCCTCCTGTATTATTTGATCATAATAAATTTACATCTTTATATAGAAAATTTTAGAAACGAATTAAAGAATTATCTTTTACTTAATTAGTGATTGGCCGAAAACGAGAATTTTGTTTCAGTTCAAGGAAGATGAAAAATTTAACCTTTAGGATACATTTAGTATTTTGAGGATTAAATTCTGAATCTGACTTTAGAATGGACAAAAAAGGCTGTTTTAGTTCAGCAATTAAACTGCTTCAGTTTTTTCAGGTTGAAAATTTTATGGGATAAAAAATGCTCCCTGTTTTAAAAGAGAGCATTTTTTAGATAAAATTAAAAAATTTATTTTTCAGTGTCAAAAATCAGTTTATAGGTTTTTTTAACATCTTCTGTCATAAGATAAAAACATGGAACCAGAATAAGTGTAATTATTGTTGCAAACAAAACCCCAAAACCAAGAGAAATTGCCATTGGAATCAGAAATCTTGCCTGTCTTGAAGTTTCTAATATCATTGGCATAAGTCCAAAAAAAGTCGTAAGCGTTGTAAGCATGATTGGACGAAATCTTTGTCTTGCAGCATGGTGGACAGCATCTTCAGGTGATTCTCCTTCAATTGTTTTTCTGTTTGTGAAATCAATTAAAACAAGGGAGCCGTTTACAACAACGCCTGCAAGAGCAACAATTCCAAAAATACTCATTACGCTCAATGAATATCCCATAATAAGATGGCCTATTATTGCACCAATAATTCCAAAAGGAATGCAAAGCATTATAATTAATGGCTGGAAATAGCTTTTGAAAGGTATTGCAAGAAGAGCGTAAATTACTAAAAGTGCAAGTAAAAGTCCCTGGATAAGACTTTTCACGCTGTCTCTTATTTCTGCCTGCCTTCCTTCAAAACTAAAAGTTAAAAGAGGATATTTTTCCATTAATTCAGGAAGAACGTCTTTTTGAAGGTTTGAGCTTAAAATATCTGCCTGTGATCTTGGGAAAATATCAGCTGTAACAGAAACAATTCTCATCCCATCTTCCCTGCTTATTGAGGTAAATGCTCTTGAATAGCTTATTTTTGCAGCATCTCTTAAAAGTATTTCTCCTTTTGGAGCATTTAAAACCAGATTTTCAAGTGTTGCTTCATAATATCTTTCTTTTTCGGGAAGTTTAATAACAACGCTTATTTCATCCTGTCCCCTTAAAAAAGAAAGAGCCTCCTTTCCATAAACTGCATTTCTTACCTGGCTGGCAATTTCCCTTGAACTAAGTCCCATTCTTTTGCCTGCCGGAAGGATTGTAAGGTCAATCTGTCTTTTTCCGCTTGCAGAACCGTCATCTATGTCTGAAACTCCCTGGTAATCTTCAAGTTTTTTTGCCAGTTCTTTTCCGGCCTGTTCAAGAATGTCTTTGTCAGGGTGAGAAAGCCTTACTGTAAGTGCTTTTCCCGAACCAGGGCCGCCTCTGTCAGACTCAAAACTCATGGTTTCAATTCCTGAAAGATTTCCTGTGTAATTTCTCCATTTATTGGAAAATTCTGTTGTGCTTATCGGGCGTTTGTCTGCCGATGTAAGATATGTTCTTATGCTTATTGAATTTTCGCTTATAAGAGAAAAAATTCCCTGGCTTAATTTTTCCCTGCCGTTTTCCTCAACAACTTTTGCTGCAGCATCAATAAGTATTTTTTCAATTTTTCTCACATTTTCACGGGAAGAGCCAACCGGAAGGGTAACGCTTGCAAAGGCATAATCTGATTCAACAGAAGGAAAAAGAGTCATTCCCATTCTGCCTGATTTTATATAGCCTCCAAATCCAAGAAGAATTGCAAGACAAAAAGCTATTACGTTGTATTTGTGCTTTATTGCAAAATCAAGAATTTTTCCGTAGATTTTTTCAATAAAGTCTTCAAGCATAAAACTTAATTTGGCCTGATAATCTGAAAAAGTTGAAAAAAATCCTTTTTTTCTTTTCTGGTTTTGAATGGACAAATGTGAGGGAAGAATAAAAAGACTTTCAATAAGTGACATGAAAAAAACACAGGCAACTACAACAGGTATGTATTTGAATATTTTCCCCATTATTCCGGGAACAAAAAATAAGGGAAGAAATGTAACAATGTTTGTTGCTACACTGAAAAAAACAGGGGCAGCAACTTCTTTTACCCCAAAAACTGAAGCTCCAAGAAAAGAAAGACCTTTTTGTCTTGAGCTGTAAATGTTTTCACCTACAACAATTGCATCGTCAACAACAATTCCAAGGGTAATAATAAATGCAAACATGGTTATCATGTTTATGCTGAAATCAGTAAAAGGCAGAATTATAAATGATCCAAGAAATGAAACAAGAATTCCAAGGCTTACCCAGAAAGCAAGTTTTATTTCAAGGAAAAGGGCTAGAAGAATAAATACAAGCAAAAGTCCAAGCATGGCATTTTTGAGTAAAAGTGTACCCCTGTCCTTGAAAACATCTGATCTGTCCCTTAAAATTGAAAGTTTCAAATCACCTGGAAGTTCGGAATTTATTTCAGCCATAATTTTTTTGGAAGCATTTGATACCTGAATTGGTGTCTGGTCTCCAATTCTGTATACGTCAATTAAAAGAGCATTTTTTCCATTAAATCCTGCTGTAACAAAAGAGTCTTCAAAACCTTCCTTAACCAAAGCAATATCTTCAAGAAAAAGGTTTTCTCCGGTATCTGTTGTTATAATAGGAAGTTTTTTGTATTCTTCAGCCTTTTCCTTTAAATCCTTTACTCTTACAAGAATATCTCCGCCTTTTGTCCTAAGATTTCCGGCTCCTACTTCAACAGAAGAAGCTCTTATGGCAGATGCAATATTTTCAATTTTTAAATTATATTTTCTTAAACTGGCCATGGGAATTTCAATTTGGATTTCCCTGTCCCTTGAACCGCTCAATTCTACCTGGGTGATGTCAGGACTTTGCAAAAGTCTGTCTTTTATTCTTTCAGCTGTATCTCTTAAAACTATGTCATTTTCAGAACCCCATAAAACAAGGTCAAGAACACCTCGTTTTCTTTCAGAAATTGAAACCTTTGGGTCTTCTGTTTCGTCTGGAAATGAATCAATTCTGTCAACTTCCTTTTCAATTTCCTGCCAGAGCCTTATTATGTCTGCAGATTCAAGAGCTTCTATTACAACGCTTCCAGAACCTTCAGAGGCTGTTGAACTTATGCTTTCTATTCCTTCAAGGCCTTCAACTGCTTCTTCTATGGGAAGAATAATTCCCTTTTCAACTTCTTCGGGGCTTGCTCCTGGATATGCAACGGAAACAACTACTGTATCAGCCGCAAATTCAGGAAAAACTTCCTGCTTTATATTGAGTCCCATAATAAGTCCTCCCACAAGAAGAACAATCATTAAAAGGTTTGCGGCAACAGAGTTGGAAGCCATCCATGCAAGAGGGCCTTTTTTTGTAAATTCGCTCATTTATGTTTACCTTAATTATTGTCTATTTTAAGAGGCATGCCGTTTACAGGAATTGTTATTGATGAGGAAACAATTTTTTCATCTTCTTTTAATCCTTTTTTGACATAAACAAATTTATTGTCTTTCCAGATGATTTCTAAAGGCCTTATTTCAAGTTTTCCATTATTGAAAATCCAGATATTTTTGTCATGAACATATTCCCTTGGAATTTGAAATACATTTTCCAAAACATCTCCAATTATTTCAAAACTTACATAATCGCCTGCCATTAAAGGCATTTCATCAGAATTGAGTGAAAGAGGGTCTTTTATTTCAGCAATAATTTCAATCATTCTTGAGTTTTCTGTAACACTTGCTGTAACAGATTTTAAATATCCTTTTCTGAAAAGTTCTGAAGTCTGGGAATAAATGTTTACAGGCGGTTTTTTTCCCTTTGCCTTTAAAAGCTTTTCAATTTTGTCGTTTGGAACATAGCCTGAAACTCTGAAAAGGGAAGTCCCATATAAAAGTGCTGTTTTTTCAAGGGAGGAAATATAACTTCCCTCTTCAATATAGGTTTTGATTATTACTGCATCAAAAGGTGCTTTTATAAGTGTTCTTGAAAGATCAAGCTCTGCCTTTGAAAGTTCTGCTCTGGCTGCCTCAAGCTTTGCCTGTGCAGATTCAAGCTGGGGTTTTCTCAATGCAAGGGCCTTGTCTTCAATTGTGTCCATGCCTGATTTTTCATAAAATTTAAGCTCTTTTTTTGCACTTTCCTGTTTTCCCATTTCAAGGCTTAAATCAGCCTTTGCCTGGTTTACTTGAGCCTTTAATTTATCTATTTGATAAATATAATCATCTTGTTCTATTTTTGCTAAAATCTCGTCTTTTTTTACAATTCCTCCGGGATAGAAATTTTTTGAAACAAAAATAATTTTACCGCTTACAGAGGTTTTAAGCTCAACACTTTTTTCCGGAACAATTGTTCCCATTCCATTTATTATTATTTGGGAATCTTTTTTTACAAGTGGTTTTACATCAACATAAAAAGCCTTTATCTGTTTTTTATTTCCTTTTTTTACGGCAGGTTTTGAGTTCATAAAAAAAGTATAGCTTTTAAAGCCTATAAAAATGAGTAAAAGAAAAACAGCTGCTTTTATTGAAATTCTGATGATTTTAATATTTTTTTCATTCATTTTCATTTTCCATATTTTTTACAAATTGTTTTGTCCATGTACTTCCCACTGCTCTGTAAAGAGCTGTCCTGTATTCAAGAAGAGTTGATTTTTCGCTTATAAAAACCGACTCAAGATTTTTAAGGTAATTGTATCTTTCAATATATGAAATATAGTCAGAGCTTCCGTTCTTATATTCATTTTCAGCATAATAAAGAGCAGCCTTTGATGCCTTAATTCTTTTTTCTATGAGCAAAAGCTTTTCCTTTTGGGAATTTTCACGGGAAACAGCATCTGATACTTCCTTAAAAGCTGAAAGAACAAGGTCCTTGTATTCATATAAATTCTGGTTTCTTTCATATCTTGATCTTTTAATTTCTTCTTTTAAATATCCGCCTTTAAAAACAGGTGCTGTTAAATTTCCGGCAAGTCTTGAAATCCAGTCATCAAGTGAAAGTGAAAAATCATTTGAAGAAAGTCCTGCTGAGGCAGAAATTGAAAGGGTTGGGAGCATGTTTTTTTTGGCTGTATAAAGATTTTCTTCTGAAGCAAGAAGCCTTGAAAATGAAGCTTTTATATCAGGCCTTGATTCAAGAATATCCGATGGAATTCCAGTTTCGGGTACAGGCAAAAGATTTGGAAGGGTTGATGTTTTTATGTCAATAAAATCAAGTCCTGTAATATATGAAAGCTTATTTAAAAGAAGAGTTTTTTCAAGATTTACAGAATTTATTGTTTCTTTAAGTGAAATTATTTCCTTTTGGTGGTCATAAATATCAGATGCCTTGGTAATTCCGTTTTTGTACCTGAATTTTAAGACTTCAAGCTGGTTTTCATTTTCCTTTAAAATTTTATTTAAGATTTCAAGTCTTGAGTTTATGGAAACAGTATTTTTCCATGCCTCAACAGTTTCTGATGCAATTGTAACAGCCGAGGCTTCAAGATCTTTTTTTGCAGCAGTTTCACTGAATTTTGCGGCTTTTATCTGTGAATTTATTTTTTTCCACAAATCTATTTCATAACTTGCACCAAGTCCGATTGATGAGGATTTTGAAGTGTTTTTATCTGTTTTTGTTTCTGAAATTCCTCCGTCAATGTCTAAATCTGGAAAAAGTCCTGAACCTTGCTTTGCAAGAACTGCCTTTGCTTTTTTTAAATTTTCATAGGCTTTTTTTATTGTATTGTTGTTTTCAAGTGCTGTTTTTACAAGGAAATTAAGCTCTTCATTGTTAAAATCTTCCCACCACCTGTCAATTTCTGATTTTCCGTAAAAGTTTTTGTCAAAAGTTTTTGGAATTTTTACTTCATAATTTTTTTCTTTTTCCGGCTCAAATGCTGCACAGCCTGAAAAGATTATAATTATCAGTATTAAAGTAATAGGTTTTTTCATTTTTATCCTGTAAATAAAAAATTTATATTTAGTTATTGAACGAAAACGGCCTTTTTTGCCCATTTCTGCGTCAGAATCAAAATTTAATCCTCAAAATACCCGATGTATTCCTGCGGTTAAATTTTTCATCTTCCTTGAACTGAACAAAAAATTCTCGTTTTCGGCCAATTTATATTTAGTTATTGAACGAAAACGGCCTTTTTTGCCCATTCTAAAGTCATATTCAAAATTTAATCCTGAAAATCTGAATTATCTAAAATTTCCCTTAATTTTTTTTTTGCTCTTACAAGAAGAGCTTCTATTGAATTTTCTGTTTTACCAAGAATTTCTCCAATTTCACTGTATTTTAAGTCTGCCTTGTATTTAAGAAGCAAAACCTTTTTATAAAGCTCAGGCAGTTTTTCAATTGAAAGATATAAAATTTTTTCTTCCTGATTTTTGCAAAGAATATCAACAGGGTTTTCAAAGAAATCTGTTTCAGGAAGATTATCATAATAAACAGGCTTTTTTTTTCTCAAAAAATCAATGCATAGATTGTTTGCAATTTTAAAAAGAAATGCTTTTACTTTTTTTTCAGGGTCAAAATTTGAAATATTTTTGTAAAATTTTAAATAAGTTTCCTGAACCATGTCTTTTGCTTCTGTTTCATCTTTTATTATATAAATGCAAAATGAGTATAATTGTGTTTCATATCTTGAAACAAGCTCCTCAAAAGCCTTTGAATCAGATAAAAGAATTAAGTTTATAAGGTCATTATCTGAATATTTTTTTAAAGATTTGAAAAATGCCATAAAATTCAGATTTTCTTTTTAAAATGCTCTTCAAGCTGTTTGTGAATTGAATTAAAATATTTTGGAGCATTTTTTTTAAGGATTGAATCAATTTTTTCAATATGATTCATAAAAAGCATTTCCTTTGTGTCTATGCCTGATTCAAGCTGATTTTTCAATGCCTTGATTTTATTTTCATCTCTGGTTTTTTGAGAATAAAGACTTAAAATTTCCATTCTTTTGCTGTGTATATCAGTATATGCGTTTTTCATGGAAAGGTGAAAATTTTTAATTTCACTTTCAAGATTTTTTTTATCAATATTATTGAGCTTTATATCTGAAACTGCATTTTCAGACATGTGAAGAAAGGCTTTTTTTGGTGAAAGCGGAACAGATATTAAATGAAACACAAGAAAAATTATAAATCCTGCATTAAGTCCAAGTGAAAAAAAAAGTATTATTTTAAATTTGACTGATTTCAAAACAGATCTCCTTTATCCGAATTTACAGCAAGAACATAAGTTCCAGAAGAAATCTTGTAAGATTTTAATTCAAAGGTTTTACTGGCAATGGAAAAACCAATTATTATTCCAGCTGCTGCACAGCTTAGTGCAAGTGCTTTTATATATTTTCCTGAGTGCTTTAAATACAGGCTGACCTGATTATTTTTTTGGCTGATTTCAAAATCTTTTAAAATTTTGTTTTTAAGGTTTTCCGGCGGAGTAAAATCCGGAAGATTTTTTAAATTTTTTATAAAAAGAATTTGTTTTTCATTATAAATTTTACAGTTTTTGCATTTTTTCATGTGGTATTTTATTTTAAGACTTTGAAAAAAAGAAGTTTCATTGTCTATGAATTTTGGATTTAGTTTTTTAAATTTGTTGCAGTCCATTTTTTTCTCCTTTTTTAGTTAATACGATTGAGATTTAAAAAGCCTTCAAAAAATTTTTTATTTTTTGTTACAAATTCTAAAATATAAAACGCTTTGCTTCTAAAAATAGTAGTGGTAAAAAAAGTTTGACTCAACTAATAAAAGGTTCTATATAAACTTCAAAAGTTTGGATAACCAAAAAAATGGAGTTTATAATGGTGCTGGTGTGTTTAAGACAAATGGAAAAAAATTCCCATGGAACCATAAAAAAAATAAACGGTTCAAGGGAAATGGAAAGAAGGATAAGGGATCTTGGCCTTTTTCCGGGTGTAAAATTCAAGGTTGAAGGGCGTGCTCCTTTAAAGGATCCTGTAGCTTTAAGGCTTGATAATTGCAAAATAACTTTAAGAAACAATGAAGCAGATAATATAATGGTTGAGCCTGAAGGGGGTGAATCATGAGTATTTCGCTTGCTCTGGCCGGCAATCCCAATTCAGGGAAAACAACCCTTTTTAATGCACTTACAGGTGCAAGGCAGCATGTTGGCAACTATCCTGGGGTTACTGTTGAAAAAAGGGAAGGCAACTGGGTTATAAACGGCAAAACTTTAAAAGTAACAGATCTTCCAGGAACATATTCACTTACCGCCTATTCATTAGAAGAAAAAGTTGCAAGGGATTATCTTCTTGAAAACAGGTCTTCTGTTGTTGTTGATATCCTTGATGCAACAAACCTTGAGCGTCATCTTTTTCTTGCTGTTCAGTTCATGGAGCTTGGAGTTCCACTTATTCTTGCAGTAAACATGATGGACGAGGCTGAAAGTTCAGGCATTGAAATAGATATAAAATTACTGGCCTCACTTTTAAATATTCCTGTTGTTCCAACCATTGCAAGGGAAGGAAAAGGAAAAAAGGAAATTTTTGAGGAACTTGAAAAATTTGACATTTCAACCTTTAAGGGTTCTGGTTTTGAAATTTCATATGGTGAACTTATAGATGAAGAAATTCTTGAGCTTGAAAAACTCATAAATGGTTTTTCTTCTGTTATTCAGAAATACCCTTCAAGGTGGGCAGCAATAAAATATCTTGAAGAAGATCCTGAAATTTTAAAAATTGTAGATAAGGCAGATTTTAAGGGGGAAGCAAAAAAAAGGCTTGAAGACCTCAAAAATAAAACAAGAAACCTTTTTGACATGGATCCTGAAACCATAATTTCAGACAAAAGATACGGCTATATTTCAGGTATAGTAAGACAGGCAGTCAGGTATAAAAAAGAATCAGCTGACAGGCATAAAATGACAGACAAAATTGATGCGGTACTAACCCATTCAATAACAGGTCCTGTTTTTATGGCTTTAGTTTTTTATATTCTTTTTAAAGCTACATTTGCCTTTGGTGAAATTCCAATGGGCTGGCTTGAGTCTTTTTTTGGATTTACAGGTGATGTTGTTACAAAAATTGTTCCAGAGGGGCTTTTGCAGTCATTGATTGTTTCGGGAATAATTGACGGTGTTGGCGGTGTTCTTGGATTTGTTCCGCTTATTGCAATTATGTTTTTCATGATTTCCTTTCTTGAAGATGCAGGATACATGGCAAGAATGGCTTATATGCTTGACCGGGTTTTCAGAACTTTTGGACTTCACGGAGCATCAGTAATGCCTTTTATAATTTCAGGCGGAATTCCAGGGGGCTGTGCAGTACCAGGTGTTATGGCTGCAAGAACCTTAAAAAGCAGAAAAGAAAGAATTGCAACAATTTTAACAGCTCCTCTTTTAATGTGCGGAGCCAAGGTTCCTGTTTTTGTTCTTTTATGCGGAGCTTTTTTTGGAGAAAAAGCTGCAATGGCAATGTTCTGGCTTACAATGGGCGGATGGGCTGCTGCACTTTTATCTGCAAAACTTCTTAGAAGCACACTTATCAAGGGAGAATCCACACCTTTTATAATGGAACTTCCTCCTTATAGAATGCCGACTTTAAAAGGTGTTCTTCTTCATACATGGGAGCGGGCAAAGCAGTATATAAAAAAGGCTGGTACATTTATTCTTGCAATTTCAATTGTAATTTGGGCCATGATGACATTTCCCCAGCTTTCAGATCAGGAAGTTTCAAAATATGAACAAATAAAACAAAATGTTTCAGTTGAGTATGAAGGAACACAAGAACTTGATGCAAAACTTTTGGAAGCAGACAATCTTTTAAGACAGGCAGAGCTTAAAAATTCAATTGCAGGAAGACTTGGAACAGCAATAACTCCTGTTACAGAGCTTGCAGGCTTTGACTGGAAAACAAATATTGCTTTAATCGGAGGATTTGCAGCAAAAGAAGTTATTGTTTCAACACTTGGAACAGCATATTCACTTGGGGAAACTGATCCTGATGCACCTGAAGCACTTTCTGATAAACTAATAAATGACCCTGATTTTGATTATATTACAGCAATAAGTCTTATGATTTTTGTGCTTTTATATGCTCCATGCTTTGTTACAGTTGTTGCAACTGCAAAAGAAATTGGCTGGAAATGGGCAATGTTTGGAGTTATTTCAAATACTGTTCTTGCTTTTGGTCTTTCTGCTGCATTTTACCAGACTGCAAGGCTTGGGATTTTTTCGTGAAGAGGTAATATTTAAAAAAAAGATTTATTTATATCCTAAAAAAATCTGGATTTTAATTTTTTTAAAATCCAGGTTTTTTTTAGCCAATCTAAAATAGCTATATAGTGATTGGCCGAAAACGAGAATTTTGTTTTATTCAAGAAAGATGAAAAATTTAACCTTTAGGATACATTGAGTATTTTGAGGATTAAATTTTGAATCTGACTTAAGAATGGACAAAAAAGGCAGTTTTCGTTCAGCAGCTATATAGGAATCGAACAAAAAAGTGAGTTTTTACTAAGCATTAATTAAAAATAGAAAAATTCAAAAATTTTTATTATATAGCTTTTGTTTCTTTTTAAGGAGTGATTGGCTGAAAACTGGAATTTTTTTGTTTATTTACGGAAGACGAAAAATTTAACCTTTAGGATATATTGATTATTTTAAGGGTTAAATTTTGAATCTGGCTTTAGAACAGGCAAAAAAGGCAGTTTTCCTTTAGCAGCTTAGTATTTTTTAATTTTTCAGAGGGCATTATGAAAAAACTTATTATATGGATTAAAGAAACAAGGCCTCAGTTTTTAACTCTTGCAGCGGTTCTTACATTTTTTGGTACTGCTCTTGCATGGTATTACGGACCGGTAAATATCGGTTATGCTCTTCTCGGCGGGCTGGGTTTAATGCTTACCCATGGAAGTGCAAATGCTGTAAATGACTATTTTGATTATAAAAGCGGTATAGACCTTGAAGTTGAAAAAACTCCATTCAGCGGTGGAAGCGGACTTATAAAAGCTCAGAAAATAAGTCTGAATCAGGCATTGTGGGTAGGAATTATCACAACCCTTGCAGGTGCAGTTATTGGAGTCTTTTTTTGTATTGTTAAAGGAATTATGCTTTTGCCGCTTTTGATTACAGCAGTTCTTTGTCTTGTATTGTATACTCCGGTGATTTTAAAAACACCCTGGCCTGAATGGTCTCCTGGTCTTGGACTTGGAATTTTGCCTGTTCTTGCATTTTATTTTATTCAGTTCGGGCATTATGACTGGCTGGTTTTAATTGCATCTGTTCCAAGCGGAATTATGGTTCATAACCTTTTGCTTTTAAATGAATTTCCTGATGTTGAAGCCGATAGAAATGGAGGAAGAAAAACAACACCTGTTCTTCTTGGATTGGATTTATCAGCAAAAATTTTTGCAGCTTCAACAATTGGTGTTTATGTCTGGATTGGAGGGTGTGCTGCTGCAACTATAATTTTGGGAAAAGTTATAATGCCAGTTCATTGTTTAATTGCTTTTTTTTCATTTCCTTTTGCACTCAAGGCAATAAAAGGAGCTAAGCTTCATAAAAACAGACAAACCCTTATAAACGCTCTTGGAGACAATGTTTCCTTTATTCTTTTTACACATATTCTTCTTGGAGCAGGCTATATTTTTGGAAGGCTTTTTCCTTTTTAAAAAAAAGACCAGTTTATTACTTGATATGTTTTGATAAGTGTTAATAAAAATAAAAAATTGTTTAAAAATAATTCTAAAATTTAAACTACTTACAAAAGTTTTGAACAAAATTTATCAACAGATATAAAATTTTTTATTGGCATGCACCAAAATACCACGGGAAATTCAACGGATGCTAAATTGCCCTGTGATCTCTTCCTGTTTTTGACAGGTAGTACTCATAATCGCCTTCATATGCTGTCATCTGTCCATGGTCAATTTCAAAAATCCGGTTTACCAGCTCTCGTATAAAGTATCTGTCATGGCTCACCAATATAATTGTACCTGCAAATTTCTGTAGAGCCTGAAGAAGTATTTCACGGGACTGAATATCAAGATGGTTGGTAGGTTCATCAAGAATAAGAACATTTACAGGACGGGCCAGAAGAGAGGCTATAACAACACGGCTTTTTTCTCCGCCCGATAATGAGCTGATTTTTTTTTCCGCCTGATCACCTGAAAACAAAAAGGCTCCGCAAAGATTCATGATAATTCCCCGTCCTTCAAGGGGAAGATTTTCCTGAATGGTTTCAAAAACCGTTTTTGACGGATCAAGAATATCCATTGAGTGCTGGCTGAAGTATCCTATATTTACATTGGCTCCGGTTTTTAATGATCCTTTCGTTGGCTCTGTCTTATTTGCCATCACCTTTAAAAGAGTTGATTTTCCGGCTCCGTTTACACCAACAACTGCAATTTTATCTTCACGCTGAACCATTCCCGATAAATCTGTAAAAACGGTTTTTTCAGGCATGCCGGGTGTATTCCATGTTTTTCCAAGATTTTCAAAAACAAAAACATCATCACCTGTTCTTGGAGGTTCCTTAAATTCAAATTTTATAACCTTTTGCTGTGGAGGCAGTTCAATCCGTTCAATTTTTTCA
Organism: Desulforegulaceae bacterium; assembly: GCA_034007295.1. Classification (GTDB taxonomy): domain Bacteria; phylum Desulfobacterota; class Desulfobacteria; order Desulfobacterales; family JACKCP01; genus JACKCP01. Next base: position 152,203 of record JAVERC010000003.1, read on the forward strand.
AGTTTTTTAATACGGGATTGTACCTGAGCCGCATGGGAAACCCTTGCCTTGAATTTTGAAATAAAGTTTTCTTCCTTTGCAATCATTTCCTGCTGTCTGCGGTGACTGGCAATAAGTTCAGCCATCCTCACTTCCCGTTCCCTTAGATAATAATCGTAATTACCGCTGTAAGTTGTTGTTACTCCATTGGAAACTTCAATTATACGGTTGACAATACGGTTCATGAAATCATGATCATGGCAGGTCATGAGAACTGCACCCTTAAAATCATTTATGAGCCAGTTTTCAAGCCATATGATTGATTCCATGTCAAGATGGTTTGTGGGTTCGTCAAGAAGAAGAACATCCGGGCTGATGGTAAGGATTTTTGCCAGTGCAATCCGCATTTTCCAGCCGCCGCTGAAGGATTCAACAGGTCTATCATAATCATCCGGGCCTATGCCAAGACCGGTAAGAATTGTCTGTGCTCTTGATTCAAGGTCATAACCGCCACGGTTTTCAAATTCTTCGGACACATTACCATATTCCAGAAGCAGAACTTCCATAGCATCATCATTCATGGGTTCAACCATGGCCGCTTCCATTTCCCGCATTTTTTTACCCAGAGCAACAATGTCTGAAGCTTCAGACATAACTTCAGCAAGTGCTGATCTGCCGGACATTTCCCCGACATTTTGTGAAAAATATCCGACCTTTGTTTTCTTTGAAATGGAAATATCACCGCTGTCTTTTGACTCACGGCCGGTAATTAGTCTGAAAAGGGTTGTTTTTCCTGTGCCGTTGGAGCCGACAAGTCCTGCTCTTGATCCCGGAAGAATCTGAAAGCTTGCATTTTTAAAAAGAATCTGGTCGCCATGCTGTTTTGAAATATTTGTTACATGAATCATATATATGTCCTGAAAAAATCAATGCATCTACCATGGGAAGTGTTGAAATGCAAGGAAATCATTGGATTATTTTGGGGATACTTATTTAATTTAAGAGCTTTGCTTAAAAAAGTAAAAACTTAACTTCAGACCTTTTTTCCTCTTGTTTTTAGTTTTGTTTATTCATCCGGATCTATGTCAGGGTAATACTTTTCGAGGCATTCCTGGCATATACCATGACTGAACTCAGCATCTGAGTGTTCAAGGATATATTTTTCAATTTGGTTCCAGTATCCTTTGTCATCACGGATTTTTTTGCAATGTGAACAAATGGGGAGCAATCCCTTTAATTGCTTTACTTCTTTTAGTGTTTTTTCTGCTTTTTCTTTCTGTGCTACCAAACTGTTTGTATACTGCTCAATTTTATCCTCATAAGATGATATTAAGCGGCTAATCTGTCTTTCAAAAAAGACTATAACCACAATTGATATCAGGGACGCAAAAAATGCAATTGAAAATGAACGAAATCTTTGTGTTTTAAGTGTATTTTGCATTTTTTCAGTTTCTTTTTCTATAAGCTGATCCACATCATCAAGATAAACACCAGTTGCTACTACCCAGTCATATGGCTCGTAAAGTTTTGCAAAGGTCATTTTATGTGCAATTTTTTTTGAATTTAATTTTTTGAAATAATAATCGAAATATAACTCCCCGTTTTTTTTAACGCCGTTTAGTTCTTCTTCGTAAGGCCGTGCCCCCATTATATCCGTAGTATTGGTAGAAAGCCACGAACCTTCGGTTTCAGGAAGATTGGGATGGATCTGTCGCAGTGCATAGTTGTCTCCGCCCTCATAATTTACTATACGATTAACCCAAACGTAGCCGTTATCAATAAGACGCATCTTCCTGATATATTTGCTGATACGATTTATGTTTTCAGCTTTTATCTGTTCTTTTGTCAGCTCATTTGAAGCATATTCCTCATTGACCTGAGCCCTTTCCTGTTGAATATAGTATATTGTCCGTTCAACTGAGTTACGCAGAAATCTTTTTTTTTCATTTATGATGGATTCCGCTAATTGATCAATTTTAGCAGAGTATTCCTGGTTCAAACTCTTTGTGTAAATTAAAGAAAGGGCTGCAGCGAGAAGAATAAGTCCTGAAACAGAACCTATATAAAAATAGAATCTGATTGTGTTTTTCCCTATCTTCTCAAAATTTTGTTCGCTGTTTTCTGGCATGAGCAGTCTCTGTTTGGGTTGCAGGAAAATTTAAAACCTGAAGAAGAGCATGCCGCTTATAGATTGTAAATGTGTTTGATAATGCGGACATATATTACCTTTATAATTTTTATATATAATAATGTTGTAGTGACTTAATGTCAAATATGGAAGTGGCTGTAATATACAGTTGAAAATCCACTGAATAAAAATATATTTTGATTGCAAAACATGGCAAAAAAAAGGCTGAATACAGATTTTCACCAAAAGCTGTTGAAGATATGGAAGGCATCTGGCTTTACTCTTTTACAAATTAGAGTGATTTTTGTGTTTGTTGTTTAAACTTAAAAGCTGTTTTTTTTATCCATGAGATAATAAGTTTAGCCTGATACCTGTCTATTTTTTTTAAATATTTCAGAGCTTTTTCGGTAAATAAAACAGAATACGGCATGTTATAATCCAAGTTCTTTTTCAGCTTGAGACAGGGAAAAGTTCTTCAAATGATCAGCTTCTTTTTCAAATTCTTTTATAAGCTTTAAATCATGCTCGTCTTCAAGTTTTTCAAAAAAAGCTTTTTTAAAAACATCAGATAAAGTTTGACCGTGCAGTTTTGCATATTTACTTACAAGTTCTTTTTCCTGCTCTGACAATCTCAGCGATATATTAGGCATAACAAATTCCTTTTTTTTAATCTGTCTTACATTGTTTTACGATCAAGCAAAAAAATAAATCAAAAACCTGTCTGATCAACAGAGTTTTATAAATTAATCATTTGTATTTTCTAAATGTTAAGGATGGTTGAAAAGCTCAGATAGTCTAATCTCTGATTGTGATGTATAGAAAAGAAGTATAAAAATATTATTGATTGAAAAAGTGAACTTCTGACCCCATTTGTGCTCTTCTGACTCATTCTTACAGTTTTTGGTTTATTCTGGGAACCCTGCCTTATTCATAACCCTCAAGCTTTTCCATTATAAACCTGAACCCGTCAGCCACAGTCCCGCTAAATTCTTCTACAGGTTTGTATTTATCCTCAAAATAACCCACCCTAAATTCAACCTCTTCCTTAAAAAAATCATATTTATCAAAATAAGGCTCCATCTTTTTAAGGTCTTCCAGATCCTGAGATAAAGCCTCTATCATTTTCCCTCTGTTAACCAGAAGTATTATAAAGATACCCTCCAGCTCTTCAGCGTGGGAATAACCACCCGGAAGATCAGGAACATCATCTAAATCCGAGTATTTTTCATCAAAAACCTGCCACTTATATCCTTTATCAATCCCGATAAATAGCTTTCTTTTTCCCATTTTATCACCTCTTTAGTATTCTTTAAGACTTTGCTTTTGAAATATTTTTCAGCATTTGGTCGAAACCTTGAGTCCAGAGGCTTAAAAAAAGTCCAGACCTTATCGCCGTCAAAAACCTCAATATAACCATTTTCAGACATTGCAATATGACGCCCGTTTTCCTGCACACCCATAGCCTTTATACTGTTAAGAGCACTCACAAGTTTATCCGTTTCGTTTCTTCTCCGGCGTGCATCCTGTGAATGCTCAAAAGCCGATTCATCAAGAACACGTTCAACCCCTGTATTATCAACGTGCCGGAATATCTCATCTTTTTCAGGTCTGTCTGTGTTTTTAACCTTGAAAGTCTCTCTTTTATATGAAACTTCCTGCTCATCAACCCATACAGGCTGAGCAATTGTTCTGCACCTGAAAAAGTACACTTCTGACTTTGTTCAAGGTTTATTAACTTGTAACTTGAATAAAATTAATCTTTAATATAAAAAAATTTTTAAATGAATAGTCTTTTTTACTGTAATAATTATTATTTCAATAATTACAAACAGTAAGATTATTGTTTATAGTGTTATTTAATGCTTATTAAGTTTGATTAGAATAAACTTTTTAAATAGTTCTGTATAAAGTTTAGATTGTAAATATGCTAATTTAAGGTCTCATAAATGGAAAAGATTGATAGATATATAAATAAAATTATTTGTGGAGATAGCTTGGAGGAAATGAAAAAATTGCCTTCAGAAAGCATTGATTTAGTTGTTACTTCTCCGCCGTATAATTTAAAAAATTCTACTGGAAATGGAATGAAAAATGGCAGAGGGGGGAAATGGGCAAATGCAGCCCTGGTTAACGGCTACTCTCATTATGATGATTGCATGCCCCATGATGAATATGCTAATTGGCAGCGAAGTTGTCTTGGAGAAATGATGAGGCTGATTAAAGAAGATGGTGCTGTCTTTTATAATCATAAATGGCGTGTTCAAGGGGGAATGCTGCAAGATAGGCAAGATATTGTTCAAGGGTTTCCTGTGCGTCAGATTATTATCTGGCAGAGAAGCGGAGGGATTAATTTTAACCCGGGCTATTTTTTGCCAACTTACGAAGTTATCTATCTAATTGCAAAGTCAAAGTTTAAATTAGCACCAAAGTCTAATAAGCATGGTGATGTCTGGAAATTCGGTCAAGAGCTTAAAAACCATCATCCTGCACCTTTTCCTGTAAAACTTATTGATAGAATTATTTCTTCAACAACTGCTGAAATTATACTTGATCCTTTTATTGGATCAGGAACTACAGCTGTTGTTGCTCAGGAACTAGGGCGTAAATATATAGGTTTTGATATTTCCCCTGATTATTGCAAAATGGCGGAAGAACGCTTAGAAAAAAATAAAATTTCAAGTGAACTAAGCTATAAACGCCAAGGAACTTTTATTTAAATGAATATTTACACAAAAGAATCATTAATAGAGAAATTCAATGAAATAGCTGGTTTTGGTTTTATCCCTAATGCAAGAACTGGAAATCATGGAGGCATTGGCAATACATTAGAGGATTTACTTGGAATAGAAGAAAATAACCTGCCGATCCCTAATGCTTCTGAATGGGAATTAAAAACACAAAGACTTAAAACTTCAGCTCTTAATACATTGTTTCATATAGAGCCGTCACCGAGAGCAATAAAGTTTATTCCAAATATTTTGCTTCCTATGTATGGCTGGCAGCATAAAGAAGCAGGGAAAAAATACCCTTTAACAGAAATGTCTTTCAGGCAGACTATTCATGGAAACTCTCCAAGTGACCGAGGGTTTAGGGTTGTTATTGACAGAATAAGCCATAGGGTTGCTATTTCTTTTAATTCCAATAAGGTTATAGAAAAACATCAAGAATGGCTGAAAAGTGTAAAAAAAAGAGTTGGTAATTTAGATGAATTAAATCCCCAGCCATATTGGGGGTTTAATGATCTTGAGCATAAAATTGGCTCAAAATTGCATAATTGTTTTTTTGTACAAGCTGAAGTTAAGAAAATTAATGGTTTAGAGCATTATTGGTACAAGAAAGTTCAAATGCTCGAAACATTCAGCTTTGAAGGTTTTTTAAATGAATTAGAAAAAGGCAATGTATTAGTAGATTTTGATGCCAGAACTGGTCATAATCATGGGACAAAATTTAGATTGCGACAAAATTTTTATCCAAATTTATATAAAAAATCTAAGTTGATAATTGACCTGTAAACAAATTTTGATGGCCTCGTAAAAAGTCGAAAATTTAAAATTAGCACACATCTTTAACTCGTTCCAAAGCTCTTGCTTTGGAATGCCGTTTGAGGAATAGAATTTGTGCGAGGTTCAAGTCTGATCTTGACTTATTGCACAGTAAAAAAAGTCAAAACAAGATTTTATCTTTTTTCAGAACCTCTGCACTTCCAGAAAGACCTTAAAATGAAGTAAAAAATCTAAAAAATGTAAATAACCAAAAAACAAATGTTTAAAAATAACCAAGAAATTTAAAATAGTTACAAAAGTTTTAAACAAAAATTATTAACAATGATAATAAACTTTTTTTATGGTTTCAAAAACCGCCCATTTTCCATAACATAAACAAAATCTCCTATTTCACTTGCTTCTTCATGGTCATGGTCAGCAAGAACAAAAAAATTTGTTATGCATTAATAGTATGATATTATAGCCAGATAGTATGAACTTGGCATTTTTTACCCCGGCGGAGGTTATTTATGGGTACAATACGAAAAACAATTACTGTAACTGATAAGCAGGATAAGTGGATAAAGGCACAGATTAATGCCGGTGAATTTACCAATGACAGCGAATATATTCGTGATCTGATACGTCGTGATCAGGCCCGTCAGGCTGATATTGAAGCAATCCGTGCTGCACTGACCGAGGCAGAGCAAAGCGGAGAACCAAAACGCTTTGATGCTGGTGAATTTAGAAAAGAAATGATTGCAAAACATGGCAAATAAAAAGGCTGAATACAGATTATCTTCAAAAGCTGTTGAAGATATGGAAGGCATCTGGCCTAAGTTTTATTCTGAAATGAATTTTTTTGAGTAATTTTATTTTGCTCTTTCTGAAGATTGAAGATAAAAGGTAAGTAAATTGTTTTTTTGTGTTTTGCCGGTTTTTTAATTATTTGAAAATATTAATCATTTTGAAATCTTTGGTTCGTTTTTATCGGCGACTGATTTCGTCTTTATGTGCAGGAATTTTAAATAAAGATAAAAGAATCTAATACTTTTTTATATTAAAATCTAATATCTCATGACGCTTATGCCGGGTAAAAAATAAGATTTGAAAGAGAATAACTTTAGAGGTTGATATGGAGTTTTAAGAATGAAGAATAAATATAATGTGCTTGATTTGTTTTCAGGATGTGGGGGACTTTCCCTCGGCTTTCATAATAGTGGGTTTGATATTAAATATGCTATTGATAACTGGAGTGTTGCTTTAGACACGCTACAGTATAACCATCCCCAGACAAAAACTATTTGTGCAGATATTTCTACCATTTCAGTTAAAGATATTATTGATAATAAAAATATAGATGTGATAATTGGTGGGCCACCATGCCAAGGTTTTTCAATTGCTGGAAAAAGAATTATTGATGATGAGCGAAACAAGCTTTATAAAAAATATTTAGATTTTGTTTGCTTATTAAGACCTAGAGCATTTTTAATGGAAAATGTTCCCAATATTGCTTCTATGGGTGAAGGTTCAATTTTAACTTCTATATTAAATGATTTCAAGGAAGCTGGGTATTATTTGAGTTGGAGTATTTTAAAAGCTTCAGATTATGGTGTCCCCCAGGATCGAAGACGTTTTTTTTTAATAGGATTTAAAAATAAGGAACAATTTGATTTCAGATCAATGACTAAATATATAAAAAATAAAATAACCTCAAAAGAAGCCATTTCAGATTTACCAGAAGACGATATCTTACCGGAAGAAGGTTATCCATTTAAGCCTACTTCAGAATATCAGGAATTTATGAGAAATGGTTCTCTAGGTATACACAATCATATTACAACCAAACATACTGATAAAACAAAAGAAATTATCAGTTTGGTTCCAGATGGAGGGGATTATAAGGATCTACCTGATAAGTATAGAGAAACAAGAAAGGTCAATATTGCATGGACAAGATTAAATAGCAACAAACCTAGTTTTACTATAGATACAGGACACCGGCATCACTTCCATTACAAATTTAATAGAGTTCCAACAGTCAGAGAATCTGCTAGAATCCAATCATTCCCAGATAATTTTATATTCTTGGGTAATAAATCAGATCAAGAAAAACAAGTTGGCAATGCAGTTCCGCCAATTCTTGCCTCTACTCTAGCCAATGAAATGCTAACTATATTAGGATAAACCTATGTATAGAATACCACAAAATTATTTTTTTAGAATACATCATGTTAGACCAAGATTTAAAAATAACATAGAGAATGTTTTGATTTTTATAGCTGAGGAAATTCAAAGAATAAATCAAGGGAACTGTAGCGATTTTAAGTTTAATTTAAATTCTGCTATTAGGCGCTTTCCAGGTAATTATAATTTAACCGACAAAACAATAAATAATTGGAGAACCGAAATATCCTCACTATTTGGTTTTTATATAGAAAATAAGAAAAATGATTTAACTCTAGTCTCTCAAAGAGCTAAAGACTTAGTAAAAAATCAAGATTTAGTTCAATTTTTTAAAATTTTTCTCTTTTTCTTTCAATATCCTGGCGGCCATATTAAACCACATGAAGTAGAAAAATATATATTAAAAGGGGTACGGTTTAAACCAACTCATAAAATACTTGAGTTATTGATAGAACTGAAAAAGTTAACTGGAAAAAGCATTGGAATATCTAAGGCTGAAGCAACACACATATTATTCAATGATTTAAGAGTAACTACAGGTTTAGAAAATATTTATGATACAGCTAAACGCTTTCTAGATTTGAAGATAAAAAATATAGAATATGATTGGACTGGTGATGTAATTCGTTATGCTGGAGATATCCTTGATTATATGGTGATTGCAAATCTACTAAAATCATATAATGGTCAATTTTATATTAACTCATTAGAACAAAATACTATTGATTTTTTTTTAAAAAATCCAAGCTTGTCATCCGTAATTCCAAAATGCACTAAACTCCATAGTCTGAAAATGTAATATTTTTTTCTTTTCTTTTTCTTATTTTCTTCTAAAGAAAGACAAATTTTTAAAATCTCTTCTTCAATTTTCTTTT
>JAVERC010000074.1:0-10544 GCA_034007295.1 Desulforegulaceae bacterium
TTTATGCAGAAAAGCTCTGCAATATTTTAATACCTGATCCAATGGAAAGAGATGAAGGAAGGGATGCTGCAAAACTTGTTTATCAGAAAGGCAATATTCAGCCTTTATGCGATTTTGTTGAAAAGAAATATTTCAAGGTTTTCAGCACCAGGGATTACATACTTGCCAATGAACTGACTCTTAAGACTGCATTTTTAACACTTTTATATAATGATATAATTTTTTTAATGGACTCAGAAAATGAAATTTCAAAAAGATATTCAGATCTTACAATGATAATACGTCCTGATAAAAGATATGGAAAAGTATATGATGTATTGATGGAATTTAAGTTTGTAAGCTTAAAAGATGCAAAAATGACAGGAAAACAGGCGGAAAATTTAAGTTATGATGAACTGAAAAATCATCCTCTTGTAAAGGAAAAAATGGAAGAAGGTATTAATCAGGTAAAAGACTATTCAGCAAAGCTTGAAGAAAAATACAAGGATTTAAGACTTCAGAAATTTGTAATTACTTCCATTGGTTTTGAAAGAGTCTGTTATGAAAAGGTTGGTGATGCTCCCCCTCTTTGAATTAATTCAGTTTAAAGCCAGGGGCAAAAATCATTACTTCTTTAAGAAAAAATTTGATATCTATCTTGTATTGTGAATGGGTAGTTTTCTTTTAAAGACCTGGGAAAATTCCCTAAATAAAATGAGTATTTACCCAGGTTTATTCCTTCCATAAATCTAAGTCTATCAATCCAAGTCTTGCAGCATATTTTACAAGGTCCATTGTAGAATGAATATCAAGTTTTTTCATTATGTTGGCTCTGTGATTTTCAACAGTTTTAGGGCTTATGCAAAGCTGATCTGCAATTTCCTTTGGAGCTGTTCCTTCTGCAAGAAGTCTCATTACTTCCTGTTCCCTTGGGGTTAATTTCCCGTACTCATTATCGGCTATTTTTGCCTGTTTTACAGGAAACTGCATGAGTTTTTCCACAACCTGGTGAGATACTGATGAATCAAGAAAATAATCATTTGAAAGTACTGTTTCAATTCCCTGAATAAGTCTGTCTGATGCAGAATCCTTTGCAATATAGCCTTTTGCACCAGCCTGAAAAGCTTCTGAAATATAGTCGATTTTGGCATGCATGCTTACAATCAGAATTTTCATGTCAGGGTATGATTCAAGAATTTCCTTTGTAAGATTTATGCCGTTTTTATCAGGAAGTGAAATATCAACAATTGCAAGATCAGGCTTAATTTTTTTTATCATTTCCATTCCGCTTCTTGCATTTCCAGCCTCGCCTGCAACTTCAATTTCCTTGTGGGATTCAACTATGGATTTGAGGCCTTCCCTGAACAAAGGGTGATCGTCTATTATGAGTACTTTTTTTTTGTCTTTCAAAAAGAAAACTCCGTTTAGGTTAAAATTAAATTCTTATTAGCATATGAAATGATAATTTCAACCTAAATTGAAGATTTATGCTTTAAGGATTCTTTTTTTTATTAAAAATTATTAAATTTATTACAAATTACTCATTAACAATAAACATATTTTGTATTATTTAGTCATGATTTTTATTTGGGGTTTGCTTACTAAATCGGGAGCAGTCCCCATGCAAATAAAGTATTTTCCCTATGGACAGATATTAATTATTTTTATTAATTAGTACTTAAAACAATTAATTTAAGGAGAAAATATATGCTACAGACTGCTTCAATGAATTCAACAGATTTATGTGCAACGCTTTTTTTCAGGCTTGTTGATAAAGGTTTTACATCGAGTCAGGTAGAAAAACTTGTTAAGGACACTTTTAGAATTGTAAAAGAAGGCGGTTTTTTTACTCTTGAATCAATAAATGAAACATTGTCTGCTCTTGGCTGGGATACAAATGCAATGGATACTTACAGCCTGAATTTACTTTTAAATCTTATTCAGAAAGCTTTTAACATAGAAGTTGTTTCTCACAGCATAAACTGATGTAAAGGATAATCTCCTTTACAAGCTGGTTTCCTTCATAATATAAAGTTTTCGGAATAAAAAATCCGGAGATTTTATGGTAAAGTTATTATTTGTGGGAACAGGCGGTTTTTTTGGTGCAGTATTAAGATATATTGTATCAATATTTATAACAGAATTATTTCCACGTCCTTTAGTCCCCCTTGGGACACTCTCAGTAAATATAATCGGAAGCTTTATAATGGGGCTTGCAAACGGTTATATGATTTACCACTCAATGATTCCAGAAAATTTAAGATATCTTCTGATTGCAGGTTTTTTAGGTGCTTTTACCACTTATTCAACTTTTTCAATAGAAGCTGTTTTCCTTTTAAGGGATAATAACTTTTTTGTTATGTCTATATATATTTTTCTTCATCTTTTATTTGGAATAGGTGCTGCAGCAGCAGGATTTTATCTTATGAGGATTTTATAATGGATATAAGAACAGGAATAGGCTTTGATGTTCACAGGTTTGAAGAGAACAGAAAACTTGTTTTAGGCGGAGTTGAAATCCCTTACGAACTCGGTCTTAAAGGGCATTCTGATGCAGATGTTCTTTTGCATGCACTTACAGATGCAGTTCTTGGAGCAGCAGGGCTTGGAGACATAGGAGAACATTTCCCTGATAACGATGATAAATACAAAAATATACAAAGTTTTATTCTTTTAAAAAAAGCCTATGAGCTTGTAAAAGAATGCGGATTTACTCTTTCCAATGCAGATATAATTGTGATTGCTGAAAAACCAAAGCTTTCTCCATATAAAAATCAGATAAAATCAAATATTGCAGAATTTTTAAATATTGATCCTTCAAGAATAAATGTTTCTGCCACAACAACTGAAAAATTAGGATTTACAGGAAGAAAAGAGGGGATTGCATCCCTTTGTACTGTGCTTTTGATAAAAGACTGATTGCCTGCCTGATTATTATACCTTGAAAATAAAGAAAAAATATTTAATATTTCCTTTTTGACCATTAACCTGAAATTTGCTTGAAGGATAATAAATGAGCCTTAAAATTTACAATACACTTTCAGGACAAAAAGAAGATTTTGTTCCTGTAAAAGAAAATAATGTCAATATTTACGTATGCGGACCTACAGTTTATGATTACAGCCATATAGGCCATGCAAGGTCTGTGGTTGTTTTTGATACTGTTGTTAGATATTTCAGATTCCTTGGATACAATGTAACCTATGTTAGAAATTTTACAGATGTTGACGACAAGATAATCAAAAGAGCCAATGAAACAAATATGACTTCTGAAGAAGTTGCACTTAAATTCATTGATGAATTCACAAAGGACATGACAGCTCTTAATGCTTTGAAACCTGACTATGAACCAAAAGCAACAGAGCATATAAATGAAATTGTTGAACTTGTTCAGGATCTTATTGAAAAGGGATATGCCTACGAAGTTGACGGTGATGTTTATTTCAGAGTTGAAAAATTTAAAGATTATGGAAAACTTTCAGGAAGATCCCTTGAAGACATGAGGGCAGGAGCAAGAATAGAAATTGACGAGAGAAAGGAATCTCCCTTTGATTTTGCTCTGTGGAAAAGTGCAAAACCCGGAGAACCTTACTGGGAAACTCCCTTTGGAAAAGGAAGGCCAGGATGGCATATTGAATGTTCTGCAATGAGTTCAAAATATCTTGGGAGCAGTTTTGATATTCACGGAGGAGGAAAAGACCTTATTTTCCCGCACCATGAAAATGAAATAGCCCAGTCTGAGGCCGCACACGGAACAAGTTTTGCCAATTACTGGATGCACAACGGATTTGTAAGAATTGACCATGAAAAAATGTCAAAATCTTTAAATAATTTTCTTACTATAAAAGATACACTTAAGTCCTGGCATCCTGAAGTTGTAAGATTTTTTCTTCTTTCCAAGCACTACAGGTCTCCAATTGATTTTACAGATGATTCATTAAAGGAAGCTGAAACCTCCCTTGACAGAATTTATTCTCTTTTTGAAAGAACCGGTGAAATAAAATCAGATTCTAAAAATCAGGAGCATTCAAAATTCTGGAATGAATTTATGGAAGCAATGGATGATGATTTCAATACTGCAAAAGCCATTGGAACAATATTTGAAGGTGTAAGAGAAGCAAACAAAATAATCGATTCAGGTGAAAATCTTGAAAAAGCACATTTAATTGCAGATGAAATTGTAAAAATGGGTAACTGCCTTGGAATTTTGCTTTTGAGTGCTGATGATTATTTCAGGGGCAAGCCTTCAAAAGGCGGTGAGAAAATATCACCTGAAGAGATTGAAGCTCTTATTGAGGAAAGAAAGGCTGCAAGAAAAAACAAGGACTTTAAGAGAGCAGATGAAATAAGGGACAACCTTGCACAAATGGGAGTTGTTTTAGAGGATAAGCCTGATAAAACTATCTGGAAATTTGCTTAGTAGCAATAATGCATATTTTCACTCCAATTCAGGATTAAAATATGGGAATTTTTAAATTAAAGTCAGAATTTAAGCCTGCAGGCGATCAGCCTCAGGCTATTGATTTTTTAGCAGAGGGACTTAAAAAAGGAGTTCCTCATCAGGTACTTTTAGGTGTTACAGGTTCAGGCAAGACCTTTACAATGGCAAATGTTATTGAAAAGGTGGAAAGGCCGGCCCTTGTAATTGCTCCCAATAAAACCCTTGCAGCACAGCTTTACAATGAATTCAAACAGTTTTTCCCTGAAAATGCAGTTGAATATTTTGTAAGCTATTATGATTATTACCAGCCTGAAGCTTATCTCCCTTCTTCTGATACATATATTCAAAAAGATTCTTCTATGAATGAAAGAATCGATAAAATGAGGCATTCTGCAACAATGTCACTTCTTACAAGACGTGACGTAATTATTGTGGCAAGTGTTTCATGTATTTACGGTCTTGGTGATCCTGATGAATACCTGGGGCTTAAAGTTGATATTTATGAAGATATGGAAATTTCCAGGGACAAACTTGCAAAAAAACTTATTTCAATCCAGTACCAGAGAAATGATACTGATTTTCACAGGGGAACTTTCAGAATAAGGGGTGACAGGGTTGATATTTTTCCTGCCTATGAAGAGGAAAAGGCTGTAAGAATTGAGTTTTTCGGAGATGATGTAGAGTCAATCTATGAAATTGATCCTTTAAAAGGAACAAATTTAAGAAAAATACCAAGGGTAAGCATATTTCCCGGAAGCCATTATGTTACCCAGCAGAATAAAAGAAACAAAGCAATTGAAAATATAAAAAAAGAACTAAAGGAAAGGCTTGAATTTTTTCACAGGGAAAACAAACTGATTGAGGCACAAAGAATTGATGAGCGTACAAGATATGATCTTGAAATGATGCAGGAACTTGGTCACTGTACAGGAATTGAAAATTATTCAAGACATCTTACAGGAAGAAATCAGGGTGAACCGCCTCCAACCATGATAGATTATTTTCCCGATGATTTTTTTGTTATTCTCGATGAATCCCACATCGGAGTGCCCCAGGTCAGGGGAATGTACAACGGAGACTTTTCAAGAAAATCAACTCTTGTGGAATTCGGATTCAGGCTTCCTTCAGCTCTTGACAACAGGCCTTTGAAATTTGATGAGTTTCAGGAAAAAATCAGTCAGGCAATTTATGTTTCTGCAACTCCGGCTGAATATGAAATGACAAAGTCAGGCAGGGAAAATGTTGTTGAACAGATTGTAAGACCAACAGGACTTGTTGATCCCGAAATTGAAATCAGGCCTGCATCGGATCAGGTAGATGATATTTACGATGAAATTAAGATCAATATTTCAAAAGGCGGAAAAGTTCTTGTAACAACCCTTACAAAGAGAATGGCCGAAGACCTTACCGATTATCTTGAAGACCTTGGAATCAGGGTAAGATATCTTCACTCTGATATAGACACCATTGAAAGAATAGAAATTATAAATGATTTGAGGAACAACAGGTTTGATGTTCTTATAGGAATAAATCTTTTAAGGGAAGGTCTTGATATTCCTGAAGTTTCTCTTGTTGCAATTCTGGATGCTGATAAAGAAGGATTTCTTCGTTCAGCACGCTCCCTTATTCAAACATTTGGTCGTGCTGCAAGAAATGTTGACGGAAGGGTTATTCTTTATGCTGACAGGGTAACACCTTCAATGAAGGAGGCAATTTCAGAAACATCGAGAAGAAGAAAAATTCAGCAGAAATTCAATAAAGATAACAATATAACGCCAAGATCAATTAAAAAGGATCTTTCAGGATTTTTCATCGATGACAGGGAAAAGGAAAAATTCAGATTTTTTGAAGAAACTGAAATTAAGATGGCGGCTGAAGACCGTGAGCTTTTCGGAACAAATTCAAACCCTGATCTTGAGATTAAAAAACTTGAAGATTTAATGAATAAGGCTGCATCAAACCTTGAATTTGAAAAGGCTGCAAAATACAGAGACAGAATTGAAGCTTTAAAGAAAAAATCAGGGTAGTTTTTTAAAATTATAAAAATTTTACTGTAAAAACGGCTGGTGAATTTTTTCTGAGCCGGTTTCATGAGTTTTTTATCTCATGCCTCGGAGCGTTAGCGAGAATGAGGTACAGAAAAAATTCAGCTGCCGTATGGTTTAAATAAACAAACATAAATCCGGTAAAAAGAAATGAATTTGAAAATAAGTGAATTTCTGGCTGAAAAAACAGCAAAGTCTCCATTAAAGCCCGGCGTTTACATCATGAAAGATGAAAACGGCAATATTTTATATGTGGGAAAGGCAAAAAATTTAAGAAACAGGCTTAGCACTTATTTCCGCAGAAAAGAAAAGGACTCATTTAAAACTTCAATCCTTGTTTCAAAGGTAAGGGATTTTGAATTTATTGTTACTTCAAATGAAAAGGAAGCCTTTCTTTTAGAGTCCTCACTGATAAAAAAAAACAAGCCTAAATACAATATTATTTTAAAGGATGACAAAAGTTATCCATATGTAAAACTTGATCTGTCACATCCGTTTCCGAAATTTACCATTGCAAGAAAAATTTTAAAGGACAATGCAAAATATTTCGGCCCTTTTTCATCCGGGGGTTCAATCCGGCACACTTTAAAACTTATTCAGAAAATATTTAAAATAAGAAACTGTCGTGACAATGTTTTTTCAAAAAGGGAAAGACCTTGCCTTAATTATCAGATGAAGCTTTGCTTTGGCCCTTGTGTGTATGATGTAGACCAAAAAGAATACATGAAAAATGTAAGAGAAGCTGTAATTGTTCTTAAGGGGAAAGCACCTTTTCTCTTAAAAAAAATTGAAAGTGAAATGAAGAAAAAAGCTGTTGCAAAAGAGTTTGAAAAGGCGGCAGTTTTAAGGGATAAGCTTTTTGCACTAAAAGATACTATAGAAAAGCAGTCTGTTGCGGCAACTGATTTAATTGACAGGGATTATATTGCAATTTCAGGCATGGAACTTAATAAGGTTATAAGCCTTTTTAAAGTTAGAAGCGGATTTATTCATGACAGAAAAAATTTTGAATTTACTGATGCAGCGGCAGATCCTGAAGATATTTTAGAATCTTTCATAAGACAGTATTATGAAAAAATAAGCTATGTTCCAAAGGAAATAATTGTAAATATTGAAATCCCTGAAAAAAACATGACTGAAAATTTTTTAAGGGAATTATCTAAAAGAGCTGTAAAAATTATTATGCCTTCCAGGGGAGAGAAAAAAGATCTTCTTGATATTGTATGTGAAAATGCAGATTCAGCAAAAAAAGACCTGGATTCAAAAGTAAGTTCAAAAACCAAACTTTTATCTGATTTAAAATATTATCTTGGAATGAAAGAACTGCCTGTAAGAATAGAGTGCTTTGACAACTCAAATATTTCCGGAACAAATCCTGTAAGTGCCATGGTTGTTTTTGAAAACGGAAAACCAAGCCATGATGAATACAGAAAATACAACCTGACTTTTACAGGAAAGCCAGATGATTATGCATATATGAGAGAAGCGTTATTTAAGAGGTTTAAAGATTCAGACAAGAAAAGTCCGGATCTTTTAATTGTTGACGGAGGAAAAGGTCAGCTTAATATTGCAATGGAAATTTTAAGGGAGCTTGGTCTTGAGCAAAGTTTTGCAGTTATAGGACTTGCCAAGAAAAATGAAGCTGCTGGTGAAGACAGTGATAAAGTATATCTTCCAGGAAGAATGAATCCCCTGTTGTTTCACAATAAGAAATATCTCTTGCATTTTCTTATGAATATCAGGGATACAGCCCATAACAATGTTATAAATTTTCACAGAAAAAAACGTAAAAAACAGATGAAAACCTCTGCTCTTGATAATATTGAAGGACTTGGACCAAAAAGAAAAAAAATTTTACTTGATCATTTCAAGACTTTTAAAAATTTAAAGGAAGCTGATTTAAAGGAAATTCAATCTGTAAAGGGAATACCAGAAAAGACAGCAAGGCTCGTTTTTCAAAAATTTCATTAAAATTTTAAAAGGTGATTTGATTTTTTTATTTAAAGTAAATTTCATTTAAACCGAAGTTTTGATTATGAAAAAATTAATTTTAATATTTATAATAATAATTATTTTCCCGTCTTTTTTGCCTGCAAAGGATTTTAACAGAGGCAAACTCCCAAAAGTTGCAAATCCTGACTGGGTTTATCCCTCCAACAGAAAAAATTATGACGGATATGAAAAAAAAAGGCAGAAGCAGCAAAACAGCCCTGACTGGAAACATTCTACAAACAGGCCTACAGGCAAAAACAAAGGGGGAGGTTCTCTTTATTATTATGACTATCAGTCAATAAGACAAAGAACTTCAGGTAAAAAATTATAAAATTGTTGGTTAAATTTTTCATTTTCCTTAAAATACTTCAGCTTCAGAAAAATTTTCCTGAAGCTGATTCATTGTAAAAGGTTTAATGAGGGATTTTTCAGCCTTTAATGTCTATTATGGTTCCTGTCATTTCAGATTGGGTTTGGATAGTTTTAAGATTTGCAGAATAAGAATTTTGAGCTGATATCATTCCAGTCATTTCTTTTGCAAGGTCTGTGTTTGACATTTCCTGAAATTTCTGCATTCCGTCTTCTGAGATAGTCTGCCTGAATGGTCCTGGAGTATTGTCATTTCTTACCTGTGCAGTCGGCTGATTGTTGCTGTCTTGATTTATGACAGCATCCTGCCTTTTAAATTCCTGGGAATTTACATTGGCTATGTTGTTTGAATTAGCATGGAGCTGTGTTGAGTATGCTCTTAATGCTGCCTGGCTGCTTCCTATTGAGGAGATCATTTTTGCCTTCTCCTTGTTAATCTGTTTTTGTCACAAACACTGTTATATATATTTTAAATCTTTCTGCAATTAAGTCAAGTAACTAATTTTTAAGCTAAAAAATATTAATAATTTTAAAAATTACAATTAAACCTGAATTGAACGATTTTCAAGTTTGCTCTAAATAACGGCAAATTGCATCAGGCTTTTGCTTTGCTATGCGTGATGCAATTTAACTCATAAGATGCAGCAAAATTGGAAAGCCGATGGGTTTCATATTTTTAAATAAGCTTAATTCATTGAAAATTTATTAATTTAAAAATATGAAACGCTCAATTTAGGTTAAACAAATTTTAGTGACTGTGCTATGACCATTTTTTAACTTATACGGAGTTGTTAAATGGATAATAAAAGTTCAAAAATGTATGTGTTTTTAATGGTCATGATGGCAATGTCAACAATCGGTCTTCAAACATGGAGAATAGTCTTTGACAATTTTGCAGTAAATGAAGCAGGACTTGAAGGAAGACATATTGGAATTTTACAGTCTGTAAGGGAAATCCCAGGTTTTCTTTCACTTCTAGCAGTTTATTTTCTTTATATTATGAAAGAACATAAATTATCGGCTTTTTCGGTTTTAATTCTTGGAATCGGAATAGGTATAGCAGGTTTTTTCCCTTCCTTTGCAGGTCTTACCATGACAACTTTAATCATGAGTTTTGGATTTCATTATTTTGAAACAACAAACCAGTCACTAACATTGCAGTATTTTGATAAAACCCAGGCTCCGCTGGTATTTGGTAAATTAAGAAGTATTTCTGCTGCTTCAAATATTTTTATTGGCACAGTATTATTTATAATTTCTCCATATCTTGAATATAAAACCATTTATATGATTGTGGGTGCAGTGATAATTATTGCAGCATTCTGGGGACTTTCAAAAAATCCTGTAAGAGATGATCTTCCTGTTCAGCACAATAAAATGATTTTTAAGAAAAAATACTGGCTTTTTTATTTTCTAACTCTTTTAGCAGGCGCAAGACGTCAGATTTTTGTTGCTTTTGCTGTATTTCTTCTTGTTAAAAAATTTGGATTCAGTGTCCAGGAAATAGCGATTCTTTTTATTTTAAATAATATAATTAATTTTTATTTGAGTCCATATATTGGAAAGGCAATTGTAAAATATGGTGAAAGAAAAGTTCTTTCCCTTGAGTATTTTTCACTTTTATTTATTTTTGTAGCTTATGCTTTTGTTGACAGCAAAATTATGGTTGGTATTTTATACATTCTTGATCATGTTTTTTATAATTTTGCTATAGCCAT
>JAVERC010000022.1:0-55844 GCA_034007295.1 Desulforegulaceae bacterium
TTTCACTGGTATTACAAATAAAGCTCTTGTAAATGGTATAAGTGTAACCGGAGTAGATTTTGCTGCACAGGGAACATTAACCCTTTCAAATGCTAGAGCAATGGTAGGTTCTGAAGATAGCATAGAAGAAGTCGCTGTAAATGCTGGAGATTTTATAATTAATGGCGTTGATATTGCGGCAGGTGGTTCCTTGAGTATAAAAGCTAACGATGCAGACTCAACATTGGTTAACGCGATTAATGAAAATAAAGAGCTGCAGCAGATGGGTATTAGAGCCGAGTACTATAGTGAAGATAATGGAGCAACAAATAGGCTTAGATTAATATCTGAAAATGAGGACATAACTATATCTGGAGCTGATCCATCCAAACTTAATTTTGTTAGAGGGACTACTGAAGGTATAACAACAACAGAGATAAGGATAGAAGGCCCTGCCGTTGACACAGACAAAAGTAATGATGACAATCTTAGCAAAATCGGTCTTTCCGGTGCCTTTGCAGGGACTTCAGAAGCTGACGGAGTTAACAACAGCGGTGGAAACGATGTCCTTTACTTTGGTATGGACCGTATGCAGTATGATTCCGGTGACATTCAAATAAACGGCTATAATATAGGCCAGCCTTCAGATGACGGTATTTCGCATGCTCTTGGAGACAGAAGTGCAGCAGCATGGGCAGAAGCTATCAATAGTGTGTCAGAACAGACTGGTGTTGAAGCAGATATTATTAAGGCTCAGCAGACTGGTGCTGGTTCTGTAACTGCTGGTATTCTTCAGCAGGGCGACCTTAAAATTAACGGTATTGACATAGTTAGAGATAATACCGGTGGTGGCGGAATGCAGCTTAAAGACGGTGATGCAGATCAGACTCTTATCAATGCCATAAATGAATACAAGGACCAGACTGGTGTAATGGCAAGTGTTAATGAGGACGGAGCTCTTGTTCTTTCAGCACGTGATGGCAGAAACATCCATGTTCAGTCTACAGCAACAGGAAACAAGTTTGTTAAATTTGCTGCTGATTTCGGTAAAACTGGTGTTGCTCAGGATTCAGTATATATGGGTAACGTGCGTCTTGTTTCAAATGAGTCCTTTACTGTTGACGGTGCAGGAAGTAATGCCGGTGAAAGAGAACTAAGTCTTGGTAAAGTTGGTCTTGCAGGCGGTGGTGCTTCAACAGAAGCAACATCAGACATGAAAGGCGACGGTACAATCCTTGCCGGTCTTAACTATCAGACAGCAATTGCAAATGTTGACGTAACAACCCAGGAAGGTGCAGAAATGGCAATCCGTACAGCTGACTATGCTCTTGAGCGTCTTGATGAAATCAGGTCAGGACTTGGTTCTACCCAGAATCAGCTTACAAGTACAATTGCTAACCTTTCTGTTACAAAGATCAACGTACAGGCAACAGAAAGTACAATGAGAGATGTTGACTTTGCTGCTGAAAGTACAACTTTCTCTAAAATGCAGGTATTGATGCAGGCAGGAACCTATGCTCAGTCACAGGCAAATGCTTCAGCTCAGAATGTTATGAGACTGCTTCAGTAATATAAACTAAAAATGAAGGGGCTTTTGCCCCTTCATCTTAACACTCAGTTTCAGGTTTTAAGTTTTTGTTTTGTGCTTGAAACCTGATGCAGGATGTTAAAAGGAGGCATAAAATGGCAGGTTCAATTTCAACACTTGGAATAGGGTCAGGACTTGAGCTTCAAAATATTCTTGATCAGCTCAAGGATGCAGACAAAATTCCAATTAAACAAAAAGAAGCAAAACAGCTTGAATTTAAGGACAGAATTGAAAAATTCGATGTTTTGCAGTCAAAATTATTAAAAACAAAAGATGTTGCACTTGATTTAAGCCTTCAGTCTACTTACATGGGAAGAAACTCAACTCTTTCAGATCCATCTGTTTTAAGTGCAAACACACTTGAAGGTGCTGAACTTGGCAATTATCACATAAAGGTAAATTCCCTTGCACAAAAAAGCTCGTGGAAATCAGACACAGGGCTTGCTTCTCAGGATTCATATGTAAATGATACTGGTTCTGCTGAAACCTTTACATATGAGGTAAACGGAAAATCAGTTTCACTTGAGGTCGCAAGCGGGACAAAACTTTCAGCACTTGTTTCCATGATAAATAGTGATGAAAATAATCCTGGAGTAAGTGCAAGCATTATAAAAGACGGAAGCGGTGCAAATCCATATAAGCTTCTTTTAAAATCAGACACCCTTGGGGAAGAAGGAAGAATTACAATTACAGACCAGCTCAGCGGTTTTAATATGGCTGAAGAAACCGGAGCCGGTGGATCAAGTCTTGATGCAGAAGTTGAAGTAGACGGTGTAAGCTACCAGAGAGCAACAAATTCAATAGATGATATTATAAGCGGAACAACTTTAAATCTTCAGAAAACAGGTGAAACTTCTTTTGAGATTGTAACTGATACTTCTTCAATAAAAGATCAGATTTTATCTTTTGTAGATAATTTGAAAGATGTTCTTTCTGAAATTAAAACAAACAGCAATTACAATACAGAAACAAATGAAAAAGGTTCATTTTACAATATTTCATCTTTAAGGCTTTTCAGATCTCAGCTTGTAAATGATGTTATAAATCCTATCAATATTGATGGAAATATTACTTCAATGGTTGATCTTGGAATTGAATATACAAGGGACGGGGAAATAAAAATTGATGAAGATACTTTGGAAAATGCAATTGAAAATAATTTTGAAGATTTAAAAACTTTTCTTTTAGGTGACAGTGAAAATGATGTTACCGGCTGGGCAGATACAGTTAATGAAAGGTTAAGGTCTGCAACAAGTGCTGCAAACGGAATAGTGTATATAGAAAAAAATTCTGCACAGTCAATGTATGACAAGCTTGGAGCACAGATTTTAAATGATCAGGGAAGACTTGATAAAAGATATGATATTATGGCAAAGCAGTTTCTTCAGCTTGATACTTATATGAGCAGGATGAACTCAATGTCTTCGTATCTTTCACAGCAGATAGATGCAATGAATTCTGCAAACGATGATTAATCAGGAGGGCTTTATGTCTTATCAGAACAAAATGGGTGCGTACAGAAAAACAGAAGTAAGCACTGTTACAGATCCAAATAAGCTTATTCAGATGCTTTATGACGGAGCTTTAAGATTTCTAGAAAAAGCAAGAATAGGAACTGAAAAAAAAGACCCAAAGCTTAGAGGTGAAAATCTTGGCAAGGCTCTCAATATTATAACCGAACTTAATGCTTCTTTAAATGTGGAAAAAGGCGGAGAAACAGCTTTGTTTTTAAGGGATCTTTACCTTTATATGCTTGTTGAACTTCCTAAGGTAAATCTTACTCACGATCCTGAAATTATTGTCAGATCAATGAATTATATAAGAGAATTGAAAAAGCTCTGGGAAGAAAGAGTAATGGGGATAAATAAAAATATGGGGCTGGCTGCAAAAGATTCTGCTGCTGAAAACCTAAGGGAAAGAAAATCCTTTTCAGTTGCAATTTAATGGCTTTGAGAAAACCAAAATTTTGCTTCACTTAAAGTATTTTGAAAAATAAGATTTTGAATCTTGTACATAATTAGGCAAAAAACAGTTTCCTTTGGGATGCTGTTAAGGAAAGAAGGCGTTATGGATACAGATTACATGGAAGAATTGTTTGACAGATACATTGCCATGCAGGATGTTCATAGAGAAGCTGTTGAAAACAATATTTCCATGCTAAAGAAAGGAAAAAATTTTTTAACAGATGTAGATGTTTTAACCCTTGAAAGGGATATGCTTTTTAAGGAAATTAAAGATTATTTTGAAAATATTTTTCCAGATGAAAAATCAGATGATAATACTTATAGCCCAAAAGGCAGTGAACAGCTTGAAGATATGGTTGAAAAACTTGAATTTATCCTGGAAAGAGAAGATGACCTTGAAATTGTTTTGATAGAATACAAAAAACTTCTTTCAAATCGTCTTGGGAAAATGAGAAAAGGCAAAAATGCTCTTGATGCATATGGAAGAGCCTGGAGTTAATGAGGGGGTAATATGATGAAAGCAGCAGGAAATATTGTAGATTTTAATCCAACAATTGAAATAAAACATTCAGATACTTCACCAAATGGTGTGCATCATGTTACTAATGCAGAACCATCTGACTTTTCTGCAAAAAAATCAGGCAATATTGAAAAAACAGCAGAACAGGTTCAAGATTATCTTAAAACTCTTGTTGAAGATAAAGACAGTCTTGAAGAAGTTTTAAAATTTATTAATTCAGATCTTGAAAATAAAAATACCAAGATAGAATTTTCATACAATGACAAAATAAGCCAGATGATGGTTCAGGTTAAGGATAAATTTACAGGGGAAGTAATAAGAAGTCTTCCGCCTGAGCATCTTGTAAAATTAATGGAAAAATTCAGGGAAGACGGAACACTTGAGGGCGTAATTTTAAGCAAGCATGCCTAAAGTTTGTCAATTCCTCTTTTGTCTGCTGCCTGAATAATTTCAAGATCAGTCATATCAGAATCTGCTGCTTTAAGGTTTTTATCCATTATTTCTTCAAAAACCTCTTTTCTGTGAACAGGGATATCTGAAGGTGCAGATATCCCAAGTCTTACCTTGCCGCCTTTTACTTCAACAATTTTTATTTCAATATTGTTGCCTATCATCACAGCTTCGTCTTTCTGTCTGGCAAGGATAAGCATTATTTATCTCCTTTTGAATCATCAGCTATGGAATCATAGACAGGATATTCAAGTGGATAATCAGAATCATTTAAAATAATCTGCTTGCCTATTTTTTTGACAATATTGAAAATCAGAGGAGCTTTGAGGTTTGCGGTCATTTCTTTTGGTTTGCCTTTTGGGATAGTTAAAATAACTGTTACAATTATGTCTTCTTTTTTTTCAACCTCAAGGATTTTAAGAGCTTCATCATTTATAAAAACATCATAGTCCTTTTTCAAAAGGAAAGGATCAAAAATTACAAATGCAAGTTCAGGCTTGTCAACCGATTGAAGCCATTTAAAAAGATTGTTTTTGCTGTTGTTTATAATGCAAAATTGCTTGCATGATGGAAAGCCCGGTATTCCGTCAGGAAAAGAATAAATTTTTTGTCCTGAAATTTCAACTTCTCCAAAACGTGTTGTGTTGATTTTAATTATATCTGTTGTCAAGGGGTTCCTCCGGGTGAAGGTTTATAAGAGTTGCAAGACAATATATTATTCTGTAATAAGAAGTATTGTCATATAAACACTATAAACCAAATCGGTATAAAAAGAAAAAACTAAAATTTATCAGGAGAATCTTTTGAAAATAATTATAGTGGGTGCAGGCCAGGTTGGGTTCCATATTGCAAGCCGGCTTGCAATTGAGCACAAGGATGTTGTGGTCATAGACAAAAATCCACAGGCAATAAAAAGACTTGCCGATAAAATAGATGTTCAGGGAATTGTAGGTGAGGGTGACAGTCCTGCTGTTCTTGAAGAGGCTGGAATAAGAGGGGCTGAAAGTCTTCTTGCTGTTACTGATTCAGATGATGTAAACCTTGTTGCCTGCCTTACTGCAAATATGATTTCACCAAATACTAGAAAATTTGCAAGGCTTAGAAGCCCTGATTTTGATAATTATCATGATGCTTTAAAAGAAAATCCTCCTTTTATTGAAGCAATAATTAACCCTGAGATTGAAGCTGTAAAATCAATTGTACGGCTTATGAAGGTTCCAGGGGCTGTTGAGTCTGGAGAATTTGTCGATGGAAGAGTGAAATTTGTTGGATTTCGTCTTGATGAAGATTCTGTTATGGACGGAATAAAACTTTTTGATTTGAAAAATATTTTAGGTGATATCAGAGCTCTTGTTGCTGCAATTGTAAGGGATGAAGAACTTATTATTCCTGAAGGTAAAACCCGTCTTCAAAAAGGGGATTTAGTTTATCTTATCACAGATAAAGACAATCTTGTTCCTGCACTCACAGCTTTTGGAAAGGAATACAAGCCTGTAAAAAAAGTAATGATAATTGGTGGTGGAGAGCTTGGAAGAAGGCTTGCAATCACACTTGAAGAAAAAAATATAAGCACAAAAATTGTTGATATTGACGAAGACCGATGCAGGTATCTGGCAAATACAATGAATAAAACAATAGTTTTGCATGGAGACGGATCAGACCAGTCCCTATTGATGGAAGAAAATATCAGAAATATGGATATGGTTGTAAGTCTTACAGGAGACGAGGAAACAAATATTCTTGTTTCTCTTCTTGCAAAAAAAATGGGTGCAGGCGGTACTATTACAAAAATATTAAAGTTCAGTTATTTTTCACTTATGCCTGCAATCGGGGTTGAAAAAATTGTAAGCCCAAGGCTTTCAGCAATTGACTCATTTCTTCAGCATATTAGAAGGGGAAAGGTTTTGTCAGCTGTTTCTATCAATGGTGAGCAGGCAGAAGTTATGGAAGCTGTCGCACTTGAAACATCTGGAATAGTCGACAAACCGATTTATAAAATGGATTTCCCTAAAGGAGCTTTAATTATTGGAATAATCCATGACGATAAAATTGAAATTCCAACAGGTGCAAGCATAATTCATCCAAATGACAGGGTTATTATTTTTGCCGAAAGAAAAGCTGTTCCAAAAATTGAGAAAATTTTAAGCGTTAAACTGGAGTTTTTCTAATGAGATGGGGATTTGTATTTGAAGTTTGCGGAGTTTTGATTTTTTTTGTTGGAATTGCCCAGATTTTTCCATTTTTGTGGTCTTTGTATTTTAATGACCAAGCAGCCGATGCAATTTTATACTCAATGTTTTTTTCAGTAATGATAGGCATTGTATTAAGATTTGGTTTCAGGCAGAAAACAAAAAGGCCTATTACAGCAAGAGAAGGTATGGCAATGGTTACTCTTGGCTGGATTGGGGTTTCTTTTTTCAGTGCATTTCCTTTCTGGTTTTCATCTGCAATACCTGATTTTTCATCAGCCTTTTTTGAATCAGTTTCAGGACTTACAACAACAGGAGCTTCAATTTTAACTGATATTGAGGCCATGCCAAAGTCTCTTTTGTTCTGGCGGAGTTTTATCCAGTGGATAGGCGGTATGGGAATTGTTTTGTTTTCAATTGCAATTCTGCCGTTTATTGGTATTGGAGGAATGGCTCTTTACAAGGCAGAAGTCCCTACTCCGGTTCCAGACAAACTTAAGCCAAGACTTCAGGAAACTGCAAAGCTTTTATGGTGGGTTTATTCTCTTATTTCTGGTTTGCAGGTTATTGCACTTAAACTTGGAGGAATGAGTTTTTTTGATTCTCTGTGTCATACTTTTACAACTATGCCAACCGGTGGATTTTCAACAAAAAACACATCTATAGCCTTTTATGACAGTGCTTACATTGATTATGTCATAATTTTTTTTATGATTCTTGCAGGTCTTAATTTTTCACTTCATTTTCAGTTTTTGAGGGGTAAAAAATTGAGGGCCTTTAATGATCCTGAAGCAAAATTTTTTCTTATAACTATTCTTGTTTTGTCTGTTATAGTGACAATAAATATCTTTGGCTCTGTATATGACAATATTTTTGATGCATTCAGATATGCTTCATTTCAGGTTGTTTCCATTGTTACAACAACAGGATTTGCTACAGCAGATTATGAGCTCTGGCCTGGAATGTCTCAGGTAATAATTTTTTTCTGCTTTTTTGTTGGTGCTTCAGCTGGTTCAACTGGCGGAGGTATGAAGTTTATAAGAATAATGATTTGTGCAAAATACTGCTATAAGGAAATTTTTGGTCTTATTCATCCAAGGGCTGTGAGGCAGGTTAAAATTAACGGCCAGCCGGTTGATGACGATATTGTGCACAGTATTTTAGGTTTTATGGTTTTATATGTGGGAATTTTTGTTATCTCAGCAATACTTTTAGCTTCAATGGGTGTAGATATTTTGACAACTTTAAGTGCAACAGCTTCAGCTATAGGAAACGTAGGCCCTGGTTTTGGATTTGTAGGCCCTGCAGAAAATTATTCTGCTGTTCCGCAGGCAGGAAAATGGCTTCTTGGTCTGTGCATGCTTCTTGGAAGGCTTGAAATTTATACAGTAATAGCTCTTTTTGTTCCTGCTTTTTGGAAGGATTGATTTTTAGATATGCAAAAGCAATAGTTTTTTATGGCTCTTAATTTTGCTGAGCTTTTATTCAGTTTTTATGTTCAAACCATGGATGCATATATTCAGGAACAATTTTTTTAAAAGTATTTCTGATTTCCTGGTCTTTTTTTATATCTGCATATTTTTTAAGCTGATCAATTTTGGAACTAATATCTGCAAAGTCACATTCGCGGCTTTTTAATACCATTATTTTATTGTGTTCAGTAGGCATTACATCTTCGCCGTCAGTCAAGAGTTCTTCATAAAGCTTTTCACCAGGTCTTAAGCCGACATATTCAATTTTAATATCTACATCAGGTTCAAATCCTGAAAAGCGTATAAGATCTCTTGCCATTTCATCTATTTTAACAGGTTCACCCATATCAAGTACAAAAATTTCTCCTCCGTTTCCCATGGCACCTGCCTGAAGAATAAGCTGGCATGCTTCTGGAATAAGCATAAAATATCTTATTATTTCAGGATGGGTTACTGTTACAGGGCCTCCATAGCTTATTTGTTTTTTGAAAAGAGGAATTACGCTTCCTGCACTGCCTATTACATTACCAAACCTTACTGTAATAAACTTTATTTTTGATTGTGTTTTTCTATTTTTATTCTGAATAATAATTTCGCATACTCTCTTGGACGCTCCCATTATATTGGTGGGATTTACAGCCTTGTCAGTTGAAACAAAAACAAATTTTTCACAGCCAAACTCAACTGCTGTGTCAACAAGATTTGTTGTTCCTTCAATATTATTTTTTACAGCTTTCCACGGATAGTTTTCAAGCATTGGGACATGCTTGTAGGCTGCAGCATGAAAGACTATTTCAGGTTTTCTTATTGAAAAAACCTTATTTAAGTCATCTTTTTCCTGAATATCTCCAAGTACAGACACAATTCTTATAAAAGGGAATAATTTTTTCAGTTCAAGTTCTATTTCATATAAAGGGCTTTCTGCCCTATCAAATAAAATTAATTCTTTTGGACTGTATTCTAAAATTTGTTGGCAAAGACCGCTCCCTATTGATCCTGCAGCTCCGGTAACAAGAACAACTTTTCCTGTTAAGTAGCCTCCAATACTTTTGTCATCAAGCTTAACCGGTTTTCTGCCAAGAAGGTCTCTATACTCAACATTTCTGATGGAATTAACTGATACATTGCCATTTATGAGCTCTCCAAAACCAGGGACTATTTTATATCCTGCATCTGTTTTTTTACACAAATCAACTATTCTTCTGATCTGAGAGGCTGATGCTGAAGGGATAGTAATTATAATTTCTTCAACGCCTGCGTTATCAACAAATTTTTTTACTTCTTCAATAGTTCCAAGAACAGAAAGCCCATGAATTTTTCTGCCCTGTTTTAAAGGGCTGTCATCAAGAAATCCAATTACCTTATAATCAAGGTTTGAATTATCTCTTATTTCACGATAAATTTTTTCTCCGCAGTCTCCAGCTCCAATTATTAATGTTCTTTTTAGTTTTCTTTTTTTATTCTTTTTTGTAAAAAATTGAGAAAAAAAATTATATGGACCTTTTTCATCAAGAAAAATAAACAAAAATCTTATTGAAAGCCTTGAGCCTGAAATAAATATAACAGTCAGGCACCAGTCAATAAAAAAAACAGACCTTGAAATTCCGGTAAATCGTGTTTTTAACAAAACCAGTACGATTAAAAAAAGAGTAGATGCTGTTGAGGCCTTTAAAATATTTACAAGGTCTTTGGTGCTTGTATATCTCCACATGCCCTTGTAAAGATCAAAAAAATAAAAAACAATAAACTTTATTAAAATTGAAGCAGGCAGTATCCAATAAATATAATGAACTATATTTTCACTCAATCCATAATCATATCTTATTCTAAATGCACCAATCAGAGAAAAAGAAAATAAAAGTAAATCAGAAAAAATTATTAAATAAAAATTACGATAAAGTTTTGACATAGATAATCCCTAAATTTCTAATCGAACCAATAAAATTTTTCATATGGCAAAATAGCTCATTATTTTTTTGTTGGCTAGCCAAATATATGCAGAGTTGTATTGGCGTGTAAAAAACTAAAAGAGATTGAAAAAAATTGTTTTGCAGCAGATAAATTTTTATCAGTAACTTTTTAAGTTTATTTAATTTCTTCTATTCCCAGGTTTTCCAGGGCTTTTTTTATGTCAGACTTAGATATTGGTTTTACTATATATGCCTCGCATCCAGATTTAAATGCTTCCATAACTTCAGCTTTCTGATTTAGTGCAGTTGTCATGATAATTTTTACATGGTCAAGGCCTTTTATATTTTTTGAAGTTTCAAACTCCCTTATTTTTTTCAGGGCTTCTAGTCCTGTCATTACAGGCATCATTATGTCTAGACAAATAAGGTCAAATGGGTTTTCTTCAAATTCATTTATAAAAATATTTAAAGCCTTTTCTCCATTGTCAGCACTTATGCATTCGCCATAATTTTTTAAATAATTTTTCATAAGAATTTCACTTACTTTGTCATCTTCAGCGATTAGAATTCTCATTATTCTCCTTTCATTTTTTCTGGAAGAAAAACAATAACAGTTCCGTTACTGTTTTTTCTTTTTTTTAGAGGGGATATAATTATGTTTGGAAATTCTTCCGAGAGTTCAGGGATATAAAGACTTATTGCTTTATCGTCATTTACTGCTTTTAAATTTTCTTTTTTTATTTTGTCTGTTTTTAATTTTTCTCCAGGCGATGCATAAGGAAAAATTTTTGCAGCTATTTCATTAGTTAAAACAATCATATTCTCATGGTCAACCCCAATTATTGGTACAGGAATACTGTTTAATACATTTTGTGACACAAGCAGAGCATTGTTTTGAAGCTTTAATTTTTTTGTTCTTTTCTGAACTTCTAGTTCTAAGTTTTCATTGATTTTTTTTAAATTTTCGTTTTGTTCTATTATTTTTTGATGAAGCTCTTTGTTTGTTTTAAGCAGATTAAAATGATAAAGTGATTTTTCAATTTCTTTTTTAAGATTTGTATCGTTCCAGGGTTTTAAAATATATTTGTTTATATATTCCTTGTTAAGTGCATCTGTAATTATGTTTATGTCTGAATAGCCTGAAAGAACAATTTTTATTGAATCAGGATTGATTTTATTAATTTCAAGAAACATTTCAGTTCCGTCCATTTCAGGCATTCTGTAATCTCCGATAATAACATGAAAATTTTCTTCTTTGCACATTTCTATTGCTTTTGACGGGCTCGCTGCTGTTTTAACAATATAAGGCTCGTTTCTAAGCATTCTTTGCAGAGATTTTAAAATATTTTTTTCATCATCAACAATTAAAATTTTAGCATCTGTATTTTTCATTTTAAATTCTCTGCAAAATTTTTAAATTCATCTTCTGTTTTAGTAATTAATTCAGGAAGCCAATAATTTATTTCCATAAGAGGTTTTTTTAAAAGTTCTGATATTTCAGGATTAATTTTATTTATATTTATTCCTGAATTAAGTATTTTTAATTTATTATTGTCAATATAATTTGAAATCATAAGTAAAATAAGATCTTGAGGAGAAGCAGCTTTTTTTGTGAAATTGTGATGATATCTTATTGAATCTATAAGTTTTTTTGGGAATTTCCATTGGCTTGCAGCAAAAGCTCCTATTGGCCCGTGCCCGGGATATTTATTGAGAAGTTTTTCAGCTTTGTTGAAATTGATTTTTTTTTCAATTGCAGTTTCTCTGATCTGCTCAAAATATTCAGGTTTTATTCTGTGTATTATTAATTTCCCGATATCATGAAGAAGTCCTGTGACATAGGCATCATCTGGAGTAGAAATTTTAAAGTTTAAACTTATAAATCTGCTTATTGAGCCTGTGTAAAAAAGGTGCTTTAAAAGTTCAAAATCTGAAAAATGGTCAGTGTTAATTGTATTTATGATTGAAATTGTTATTGCAATTCTATGGACAATATCAAAACCCAAAACTGAAACCGCATCCGGTATATTTGCAATTTTTGAAGGCATTCCATAAAATGCAGAGTTGACAATTTTTAAAATTTTGGCACAGATTGCAGGATCTTTTTCAATTATTTTGCTTAAAGTTTTGTAGTCTGTTTCAGGAAGATCAATAACTCTGTTTATTTCTATTATAATGTGAGGAAAGGCAGGAATAGATTTGGAAATATCAAAATTTTTATTTTCTGATTTAATTGTATTCATGTTTTATTCCTGATTTTTTCCAAAAATTTCTGTTATTTTTATTGGACTGCTTAATGTTTCTGTTTTTAAAATTGAATTAAGCTTTTCAATTTTTCTTTCATTTATAACAGAACCTTTTTCAAAAAGAATATTACCTGAAATAGTGGAAATATTTTGTGAAAGTATGTCTCCTGGTCTTAGCTCTGATGGGGTGAGCTCAATTTCGGCACTATAGTTGAGCTTTTGGTTTTTTATAAGTTCAAGCATTATTTTAAGAATATCCGGGTCAAAAACAGAAAAAGTGCTTTGCTGTAAATTGTGCATAACAGCGTTTTCAATTAAAGTTTTTCTTTCCATTTTAGAAGAAGATAGTCCTTTTTTTTCTATAAAATTATTGATGGCTGAATTAAGTTTGGATTTGTTTATATGAAGTTTGTCATATCTGTCAGCTATATGAATTATTCTTGATTCTACAGGGATATTTTTTTCTTCAAGTCCATCTGGGAATCCTGAGCCGTCATAATTTTCATGATGGTGCCGAATAATTTTTGAGCAGGTTTCTAGCTGAGGAATAAATTTTAAAATTTCCTGGCCTTTTTCTGGATGTGCAAGATAAGCATTTTTTTGAGCTAAATCGGTAAAATCTTCAATTTCCTTTGAATTATCCTTAATGTTTACCCTTCCTATATCGTGTAAAAGAGAGGCAATTTCAAGGTTTCTTAATTCTTTTTCAGAAAAATTCATGGCAATTCCAAGCTGGATTGAAATGGATGAAACTCTTCTCCCATGCTCTGAAAGTTTTGGATTAATAGTATGAATCAGGCTGTCAATTGATCTTATGGTGTTAAAAAGGCTTTCATAAAGATCTTTATTTGATTTTATAAGACTTGCATTTTTTTGTGAAAGCTCAATTGTTCTTTCCTTAACTTTTTCCTCTAATTGTTTGTTTATGTTCCCAAGTTGTTTGTTTTGTTTTGCTACTAGAGCCATTAGTCTTTTATTTTCAAGGATTAGTTCATATTGCTTGAGGCCTTCAATAATAATTTTTATGAAATCTGCATCTTCCCATGGCTTTGCAATAAATCTGTGGATTCCTCCTTTATTTATTGCATCTACTAGAGCATCCATATCTGTATAACCTGTAATTAAAAATCTGACTGAATAGGGAGAAATTGCCTTTGCTTTTTCAAGAAAAGCAGATCCTTTCATTTCTGGCATTCTTTGATCGGATATTATGAGTGAAAAAGGAGGTTTTTCGTTTTTCAATATTTCCAAACCCTGACTGGTTGAGTCAGTAATTTCTACTTTACATGGAAGTTTTCTAAGCAATCTTTTTACAGCCTTTAAAATTCCTTGTTCATCATCAATAACAAAAATTTTGTGGTTGTATTTTAGGTCTGATTTAGTTTCCATTTTTACCGTCGTTTTCAGTTATTTTGGATTTTATGGGCAATGTAATAAGAAATAAGGTACCTTTCCCTGGTTTGCTTTTTGCGTTAATTGTTCCATTATGCATTTTAATTATATTGTAAGCAACATTTAACCCAAGCCCTGTACCTTTGCCAATTGGCTTGGTTGTGAAAAAAGGGTCAAATATTTTAGGGAGATTTTCAGGGGTTATACCATGGCCGTTATCTGTGATTTCAATTACTATTGATTGGTTTTTTAAGTATGTTTTTATTGATATTTTCCCTTTTTCTTCAATTGCTTGGGAAGCGTTGAGCAAGACATTCATAAAAACCTGATTGAGTTTTTGAGGAAAACAGTTAATTTCCGGCAGAGTGCCATAATTTTTAATAACTGAGGCTTTATATTTTATATCATTCCAGATTACATTTAAAGTTGATTCAATACATTGGTTTATATCTGCTAGCTTAGAAGTATTAGAGCCTGGGTGTGCAAAATTTTTCATATCAGTTACAATTTTGCCTATTCTATTTGTTCCGTCTATGCAGTCTTTTAAAAGATCTGGAATGTCTTGAAATAAAAAATCAATATCTATTTGATTTAAAAAGGCTTTTATTTCTTCAAGATGATTTTTTTCAGGAATTTTACCATTCAAATTAATTTCTAAAACAGAAGTGAGTTTTTTGCCTGCTTGGATCAAGTCTTTTAAATATCCCTGCATGGTTTCAAGGTTGCTTTTTACAAAGCCTGTAGGATTGTTTATTTCATGGGCAATTCCTGCTGAAAGCTGGCCTACTGCTGCCATCTTTTCTGAATGAAGAAGCTGCACAGTTGCTTTTTCATATTTGTCCTGGAGTTCTATGGTTCTTTTCCCTGCGAGTATTCTTGCAGCAAGTTCTTTTGGATTAAATGGTTTTATAATATAATCATCTGCTCCTGCATCAAATGCAGAAACTGTGTCTTCTATATCTGATTTTGAAGTTAAAAGAATGATGTAAATATATGGAGATGAAAAATTTTTTCTTATTTCTTTGCAAAGACTGATTCCGTCCATTTCAGGCATCATCCAGTCTGATATTATGATTCTGCTTTTTGTTGATTTTAAAAGTTTAAGAGCTTCTTTTCCGTCTTTGGCTATATAGGAATTATAATTTTTTTTACTAAGCATTTTTTGCATAAGTTTTGATGAAACAGGATTGTCTTCTGCAATGATTATATTCATATCTTTAAAAAAAACTCCGGTTTAAATTGGGGATATGATTTGATTTCTTCTAGTATTGAAAGCAAAGTTAGTAATAAACAATATTTTTGATTAAGCTTTTTTAAATGTTAAAGTATTCTTTTAATTATGTCCAACAATTTAAATTGTTGTAAAAATCTTTAAGTATAAGTAGTTATTGACTGAAACTTGTTTTTTTATTTAGTGCCAAAGTAAAAATTATAATTTAAATTTACAATAAAATAAGGTTATGGAGTAAAAAATGACAAAAATTGATGAGCAGATTTTAAAAGCTGCAAAGGAAGTTATAGTAAAATATATTGAAGTAGGAAGGGTTTCTCCAGCAGCTTTTCATGAGAATTTTCAAAAGGTTTACAAAGGAATTTATGACACTGTTCACAATATTGAATACACTGGAAACAGTGAAGAAAAAGAAGATGAAAATTAAGTTTTAATCATAATGAGCAAAAGGATTACAATGGAAATCGAGCACGGCTTGTATTTAGTTGCTGAACAAAAAATTCTTGTTTTCGGCCAATCACTATTTAGAAGATTGTGAAAAAAAAAGAATGCTTAAACTATGCTGCTCCCATCAATGAACTGCTTGGGAGCAGGAGCAAAACATTAGCAGTAATAAAAAAATCAATGTGCCTCAGACCAGTTTTTGCCTGAAGCAATATTAATTTTAAGCGGGACATCAAGCTTAACAATTTTTTCCATTGAAGTTTTTAAAAGTTCCATTGCTTCATTTTTTTCATCAGGAGGGAGCTCAAAAACAAGCTCATCATGAACAGTAAGAAGAAGCTTTGTTTCCATTTTTTTCTCATTTAAAAGTTTAGCTGTTTTTAGCATGGAAAGTTTTAAAATATCAGCTGCTGATCCCTGGATTTTGGTATTTACAGCAATTCTCTCAGCCATCATTACTCTGTTTTTATTTGAGCTGTTTATATCTTCAATCTGCCTTGTTCTTCCTGAAATTGTAGTTGAATATCCGGTTTGTCTTGCTTCGTCTTTTGCAGATTCTATAAATTCAAAGACTTTTTTATATCTTGAATAATAATTGTCTATATAAGTCTGGGCCATTTTTCTTGAAATTCCAAGTTCATTTGCAAGTTTAAAGGATCCCATGCCATATATAATGCCAAAGTTTATTGCTTTTGCCTGTCTTCTTAAATCATCATTAATCATGCCTGGAAGAGTCTGAAAAACTTCTTCAGCAGTTCTTGAGTGAATATCTTCGTCATTTCTAAAGGCTTGCAAAAGGATTGGATCCTTTGAAAAATGGGCTAAAATTCTTAATTCAATCTGGGAATAATCTGCTGAAAGCAAAATCCAGTCTTTTCTTGGAACAAATGCTTCTCTAATTTTTTTGCCTTTTTCAGTCCTTATTGGAATGTTTTGCAAATTTGGATTTGAGCTGCTCAGTCTTCCAGTTGCTGTAATAGTCTGATTAAAAGATGTGTGAATACGGCCTGTTTTTTTATTGATTAATGATACAAGGGCATCTGTATAGGTTGATTTGAGTTTTGAAAGTTCTCTGTGCCTTAAGAGCAGCTCAGGCAGAGGATGTATTTTTGAAAGTTCTTCAAGAACAGACATATCTGTTGAATACCCTGTTTTTTTCTTTGTTTTTTTCTGGGTTGGAAGATTAAGTTTTTCAAAAAGAATTTCTCCAAGCTGTTTTGAAGAATTCATATTAAATTCTTGGCCTGCTGATTTGAAAGCATCCTTTTCTATAAGCTCAAGTTCATGCCCAAAATTCTTTGACATTTCAATAAGCTTGTCTTTGTCAACGCAGATTCCCTCTATTTCCATATCTGCTAAAACAGGAACAAGAGGCATTTCAATTTTTTCAAAAAGATCTAAAAGTTTTTTTTCTTTAAGCTTTTTTTCAAGAATTTTATATAGCTTTAAGGTGATATCTGAATCCTCACATGCATAAACAAAGGCTTTATCAAAATCTGATTTATCAAAAGTCTTGCCTTTTTCAACAACTTCGTCAAATTCAATCATTTTGTGATTAAGATATTCAAGTGCTAGGTCAGTTAAACCCTGGGATCTGCTCCCAGGTGAAAGAAGATAGGAAGCAAGCATTGTGTCAAAGGTTTTACCTTTAATTTCAATGCCATGATTTTTCAGGACAATAAGATCATATTTCAGATTCTGGGCAATTTTTAGTATTGATTCATCTTTAAAGATATTATCTAATACTTTTTTTAATTCTTTAAGGGGAACAGTTTTTACATTTTCGTGTTTTACTGGGATATAATAAATGTCGGTATCTGAAAATGAGATTGAAATTCCTGCAAGTTCAGCTTCTACAGGATTTATATTTGTTGTTTCAGTATCAAATACAAAAAATTTTGTTTTTTTTATTTTTTCAATAATATTTTTTATATCTTCTAAATTCTGAAGGGCTTTATATGAGTTTTTAAACTCATCTGTAGAATCTAAAAATTCTTTTTGAAGGTTTTTAAATTCAAGTTCTTTAAATAACTTTGCAAGTTCTTCTTTTTCAGGTTCTTTTTTTGCAAGTTTTTCAAGATCAAATTCAAAAGGGACATTGCATTCAATTTCTGCAAGTTTTCTGCTTAAAAAAGCACTTTCTTTGTTTTCTATAAGATTTTCAACTAGTTTTTTGCCTTTGAGCTTGTCAATATTTTCATAAATTTTTTCCAGAGTTTCATATTCAGAAATAAGTTTTGCGGCAGTTTTCATTCCAACTCCTTTGACGCCGGGTATGTTGTCTGCACTGTCTCCTGCCAATCCCATAGCATTTGGAAGCAGATTAGGGGGAAACCCATAGTCTTTTTTAAAGGAAGTTAAAGTTATTTCTGTTTTTTTCATTGGATCATAAATTGAGATATTTTCTCCGATAAGTTGAGACAGGTCTTTGTCTCCAGTTACTATTACAACCTTAAAACCGCTTTGTTCTGCGTTTTTTGCCATTGTGCCAATAACATCATCAGCTTCAAAGCCTATTTTTTCAAACCATGGGATGGAAAAGGCCGAAACTGTTTTTTTGACACCATCTATCTGAGATGCAAGATCTGCGGGCATTTCTGGTCTGTTTGCCTTGTAAAGATCATAAATTTCATTTCTAAATGTTTTTCCCCGTGCATCAAAACATACTGCAAGGTATTCGGGTTCTTTTTCTTTTAAAAGATTTATTAAAGTTCTGGTAAATCCAAATATTGCATTTGTTGGAATCCCATCCTTTGTGGAAAGATTTTTTATGGCGTGGTAATTTCTGTAAATATATGCGGTTCCGTCTACAATATAAATTGTTTTTTTGGTCATTTTGGTTGAATCCTAAAATTAAGTATTTAGTATATTTTTATAATATGGAAAAAAATAAATTACTTTATCATTGTATAATTGCACCTGCAATAAGGAGATAAAATGACAAAAGGAAAAATCATAACAAATAATAATGAAATAAGAGATATTTTAGAAAATTCAAAAAAAATTGCTGTTCTTGGAATAAGCTTTAAAAAAGAAAGGGATTCCTATATTGTTTCAAATTATTTGATTGAAAAGGGATATGAAATAATTCCTGTTAGACCAGGCGGAGGAAAAATTTTTGGGCTTAAAGTTCATGAAAACCTTGACTCTATTCATGAAAAAATTGATATTCTTGATGTGTTCAGAAGCTCAGAACATGTAACAGGCCATATTGAAGAAGCTTTAAGGCTCAAACCGAAAGTGTTTTGGATGCAGCTTGGAGTCAAAAATCAGGAAGCTGCAAAAATTTTAACTGAAAACGGCATTGATGTAATAATGGATAGGTGTATTAAAATTGAACATAAAAGACTATGCGGGCAATATAACAAATAAACATGTAAGAAAAAGCAAGCGAAGAATTCCAAGGGATCTTACCTGTAGTATTTGCGGAGGATCGACACCTTTTTCCTGGCAGTGCAGAAAATGTGGTTTTACAATGTGCCAGCATTGTATGAATGAAAATTTATGGGCTCTGACATGCAATGGTATAACCTGGGGCTGTCCTGAATGCGGAGAAAAAAACGATCTTGGCAATCAGTGAAAATTTTTGCTGCCTTTAATAAGGCAGCTTTTTTCAAATAGTTGATGAACGAAAACAGCATTTTTTGCCCATTCTAAAGTCAGCTTCAAAAATTAATCCTCAAAATACTAAATGTATCCTAAAGGATAAATTTTTTATCTTCCTTGAAATGAACAAAAATTTTTAGTTTTTGGCCAATCATTAATTACTATCTAAACTCGCTATTACAAATTTTTTAAAACATAAACTGCATAACCTGATGCAGTTTAATTATATATATGGTAAAGTCAAAATTACTCAAATTTGATTTTAAAATAAAAATCCATAATTTAATCATTTTTTTAAATTTTTATAAAATTTTTTAGTTTTATTGTTTGTCTTTTATGGGAACACTATGCTTTTCCTTTGATAGATTTTTATTTACTAAAATATGGATTTTTAAAATAAACAATGTTATTGTGTCCAAACATGATTGGTTTACTGACTTATTAAGGAGGAAAAAGATGAAAAAAAATTGGACCATTTTTAATGGTTTACTGGCCGCAGTTGTAAGCCTTGTTTTGATGGCTGGCTGTAGTGATGATCACAATACTTCAGGTATTGCTAGTGGAAAAGTTGTGCAAAGTCCTGTTCAGGGAGCCATTGTTTTTCTTGATATGAACGGAAACAGAGTCCTTGATGACGGAGAACCAAAAACTTCAAGTCTGAGCGACGGAACCTTTTCATTAAAAATACCAGATGATAAGGAAGGAATGCTTTGTACATCAGGCGGAATTTTAATAGATTCTAAAAGACCAGCACTTCCTATGCTAGCACCAAGAGATGCAAAGAATATAACTCCTCTTACAACTCTTGTTGGAATCAGTCCTGATTTACGAGCAGTTTTTGGTGAAAATTGGTGGGATGCGGATATTTCTCAGGCATCAGGAGTTCCAGGAAGTATTATGCAGCTGGCTTTGGCTGTAGAATCTTTTCAATCTTCGCTTAAGTCTTTAAATTCTGGAGAAGCAGCACAGTTTCAGGCTTTGACTTTACTTGCTACCAACCTTAGCGGAAAAATAATCAAGGTTGATGCTGAAGTAAATAAAGCTTTTGAAGAAACAATGGCAGATCTTAAGGCTGCAGGAAAAGATTTGCCTCCTACAATAACAATGTATACAAGTGCAATAATAGCTTCCATAGATGGCGA
The DNA here is from genome assembly GCA_034007295.1 of Desulforegulaceae bacterium. Taxonomy (GTDB): domain Bacteria; phylum Desulfobacterota; class Desulfobacteria; order Desulfobacterales; family JACKCP01; genus JACKCP01. The sequence continues at coordinate 20,134 of JAVERC010000022.1, forward strand.
AGCTACAGTTGTTGAATCTGTAGTGAAACCTCTTGTAAAGGCTTATATCCCTTCATCTCCTGCAATAGCATTTTTGCCTTCAACAAACATTTCTGAAATGGTTATGCCAATGCCAAATGATGTTGTATGGGCAGGTCTTGGAGGCAAGCTTCCTACAGCTGGTGTTGAAGATGTTCAAAAAGTTGCATTGTATACTGCTGTTAATAAGCTCGGAAACCAGGGATTAAGTCCTAATACTCCAATAGCAGTTCCTCTTAGTTCAGCTACAGCTTTGAATCCTGATGCTTTAAAGGCAAGTATTTTAATCTTGAACTTGTCAACTTATCAGCCAGAAACTGATATTATAGTAATGCAGGATGGAGATTTTATTAAAATTTATCCAAGTGAGCCTTTTTCCCCTGGAACAAGGTATGCTGTTGCTGTAATAGATAATATTTTACTTGCAGGTTCTGCTGAGGAAAAAGTCAATAAAAATCCTCTTTTTGAAATACTTAAAAGCACCAACCCCCTTTATCAGGATGAATCATCTGCAAGCTCAACAATGAAATCTCTTGAAACCATAAGGCTTCAGTATGCTCCTTTATTTGATGCATTGACAAATATGGGCTTATCAAGGGACAAGATTTTAACTCTTTTTACATTTACAACAGCATCAAAAACACTTTCAACAAGTGATTTTATGGTAATGCTTCAGACAATTGCAGCAGGAGCTGATCCTGAAGGAATGACAATTACAGGGCTTGATTATTCGGTTGTTACAAATGAATATATTTCAGCTTCATCTGTTGTCCCGATGCGTACTGCCTCAATGGCTGTTGACAATGATTCCTTTACTTCATGGGATTTTGCAAGCATTGCAAAACTTCAGGCTCAACAGATGCCAGATGATGTAGATGTTCCTTATGCTGTTTACAATGGCAGCTCTTACAGCGACACTGTTGTTGTTTATCAGCATGGATTCAGCGGAATAAAAGAGCAGGGTTATGCTCTTGCACAGCAGTATTTAAATCATCCTGTAGTTGCAATGGATCTTCCTTTTCATGGAGACAGGGATTCAACCCCAGATGATGATTCAGATTCAGGCTCAAATTATCTTACTTCAAACATTGCACAGGACAGAATTAATCTTTATCAGTCTTTTTTTGATATGAGCGTTTTTATTCAGGGTCTTAAAGCTGGAAAATTTGACATTAATGGTGATGGAACACCTGATGCACCTTCGAAAATTTATTTTACAGGTCTTTCACTTGGCTCAATTACAGGTTCTGTTGTTGCAAATACAAATGCTTCAGTTCTTGACAAGGTAGTTTTAAATGTCGGCGGAGCAAATTTTGCCTCAATTTTTGATACTGTAAAAAATGAAGGACTTAAATCTGTATTTACTGCCTTTGGTATAGAAAAAAATACTCCTGAATATTTTGTAACTCTTGGAGTGCTTCAGCTTCTCGTAGACCCTGCTGATCCTTCATTTCTTGCAGGTGGCTTGGCATCAAGAGCAGATACAGTTCTGCAGTTTGCATTTAGTGATACAGTTGTTTCAAATATATCAAATCAGATTTTGGCCAATATCTGCGGTTCAAGCCAATTTGTTAATGTTACAGAGTTTTCAAGCCACTCAGCCTTTGAATCATCAAAGAGTTATCTGTTTGGAGGTGCTTTAGATAAAACTGCCAACTGGATACCCCATGGATTTTTGCTAGATCCAACAGTTGTTAAAGCTGATGGTACATTAAAATATCCTGAAGCAGAGGGTTATATGGATGCAGATTACGCCTCAGAGGCACATTCAGCAGTTATTTCCTGGACAACAGATTACTTAAATTAATCGGGAGGTTTATTTATGAGAAAGTTAATTTTCTCCTTACTGATAATAATGATTTTCTTTTCCTATACCAATGTATATGCAAACTGTGTTGATACTTTTGGTATTGGTTCAAAAGCAACTGCAATGGGCGGAGCTTATTCTGCGTATGCAAATGATCCTTTTGCTGCTTATTATAACCCTGCTGGACTTACCCAGATCGAGTCTATGAGTGTTGCAATTGGTTCAGCCTTTATGGATCCAAATCTTAAAGCAAAAGGCTATAAAGTAAAAAAAGATAATTCGACAATTATGGGACCAAAGGATTTTAGAGACGAATCAGATGTGCTTGCAGTTCCCCACCTTGGTTTTGCAATGCCTATTAATTCCAAAATTGCTTTTGGAATTGCTGCATATGCTCCTTTTGGTCTGCATCTTAAGTGGGATGATACCAATGACCCTACTACAAATCCTGCGGCATATAATTCATATGAATCTTGGTACACAAGATTTGTAGTGAATCCTACTATTGCATATAAATTTAGTGATAAGTTCTCTTTTGGTTTTGGTGTTGCAATAGGACGCTCTGAGTCAGGTACTTATAAAAATTCATATGATCTTTATCAATCAGGCATTACAGGTGCTATTGAAGGAGATCTTACAGATGAAGTAAACTATTCATGGAATGTTGGAGTAATGTATAAGCCTGTTGAAACAGTTACAATTGGTCTGACTTATAGAAGCAGGGCTGATGCTGAATTTGAAGGCGATCTTGAACTGAAAAATCTTTCACAGAATGAAAAAAACACCCTTAATAGTGTTCTTGCATCAAATGGTTTGACCGATGCGTTTGAAAATAATGATTTTAAATCAAAAATTGAACTTGGAGATGTTGATCATCCATCTCAGGTTCAGTTCGGTTTAAGATATGCTCCAAATGACAGACTAAGTATTGAAGGCGACTTTGTTTGGACAAACTGGTCAAATGTTGAACAGCAGACTGTAATAATCAAAGATCCCTATATTCAGGCACTTTTGGGTACGGACAGAGAAATCTATCCAAGAAACTGGGAAAGCACAAGACAGATTAAGGTAGGTATAGAGTATCTTCTTAATGACATGTTTACATTCAGATGCGGATACTATTATGATCCAAGTCCAATTCCAGACTCAACTTTTGATATAGTATGGTCAGATGCAGATAAAAAATCTTATTCTGTTGGTCTTGGAGTAAATCTTGGTTCATGGACAATTGACGGATCATTCCAGTACATTAAGACTGAGATGGATAGAGAAGTGGGCGGAGAAAGTGTAAACCTTAACCATAGTTATGGTGAAGATTCTACAGTTTATGCAACAGCTGAAGGTAAAATTTACGGCTACAGTATGACAGCTTCCTACAAATTCTAGAATAAATTAAATAATTAATTTAAAGCCCGGAGTTTTTTGCCGGGCTTTTTTTATTGTAAATACGAAATCCATTTTGCCTTTTATGATTCATCTTTATATTATTAAAAATTCATTTTGTTGTTTCAGTCATAAAACCTAGTTTTCGGTCAATCAAAAAAAATGTATAATGTTTTAATTTAATTTTAAGGATTGATATGGAAGCCTATATAAAAAAATTTAAAGATCAAAATAAACTCTTTGTAAGAATAAAAAAAATTGAATCTGAAGATCAGGCCGATTTTTTTTTGAAAACCACAATTAAATCTTTGCGTGAGCTTGAAAATGGCCTTGATATTATTTTTGATGTCAGGGATTATAAGGTTTCTGAGGCAAATTTTGAATATGAGTATGTAAAGAAATTTCTTCTTGTAATGTGTGTAAAAATGCCTAAATCGATCATTAGAATTGGTGGTTCATCTTTTATTTTGCTTGCAGATCAGATCATTCAAGCATTGAATGTAAGACTTGATTCCAAAATTATAACATCTGATAGTTATGAAGGAATAAAAAAGAAACTCAACAAGGAAAAAGGGCTTGAAAAATTTGCTTTATGGTTTTCGTCAACGGATTTTAACCCTGATCTACAAGAAAAAAACAAAAGGTTTTTAAATGCCAGTGAGCATTTAATGTGTGACCTTAACCAGTCGCCTGTTGATATTTTGTCAGTTACAGTAAATGGCAATTTTGTGCCTTCAAATAAAATAACAATAAATGTCAAAGCTGTTTCTGAATCAGCTGAAGATATATATTATAGATATTATTATAAAAAAAGCACACTTGAAAAAAATCCCCATGCCTATATTTTTCCTCTTGAATCTGAATGGACAACTAAAAATTTTTGCAGTTTTTCAATAAAAGAAGAGGGCAGGTACCATTTTTATGTGGAAGCTGCTAACTCGCCTGAATATTTTGACAGACCAGACTCAAGTTATGCACTAATTCCTTTATTTATAAGAAAGAAAAAAGAATACATAGAAAATTTTGGAAATTATTTTTATAAAAATCAAATGGCTGAGCTTATATTTTTAACTAAAGATATGAAAAAAAAAGTTATCAATGCAAAAATTGAGTCAGCTGACATTGACCGCAAAATCGTTCACCTCATAAACCTTGAACCTGGATTTGATTTGAGTCTTTATAAAAATAAGTTTGTTTTAAGCTGTGTTACAGAAAGTCATGACGGGATTTACAGATATGCCTTTAAATCTGTAATTGAAAAAGACAAAAACATAATTATGCCTATGTCGCTTAATGACAAATTTACTGTATTATATGAAGATGATCCAAAAAAAGTGAATTTGAGAAGGGAGCTTAGATATAAAATAGGAGAAAAAGACAGCATTGTTTTATATATTTATTATGAAGGCGGCCTTTTTGCTTCAGGCAAGATATTTGAATTAGCTGATATTTCAACAGGTGGATTTGGTATTGTTTTAAATTCGGTTGCAAATAATTCTTTATCTGAAATGACTTTAAAGTCAATTGTAAAAACTCAGTTTATTTTAACCCCTGATGAGACCTCAGAGCCTGTAATAATAACTCCAAACTCTGAGCTTAGGTGGAAAAATATTGATAATAGAAAAGACACAGCAAAAATGGGGTTCAAATTTATAGATAACCACGAAACTGTTATGAAGGAAATTCAATATTATATTTCTCTAAAAATGCTCTGATCGTGGTTAACCCAAAAAATTTATTGTCCCATTATTTTTAAAAAAAACGGAAAAGCAGCAAAAGTTCCAATTGAACTCCCAATGTTTGTAAAAACAACAACAAGTAGAATTCTTGTAAGGTTATTTTTCCAAAATCCTTTAAAGCTTGTTATGTCATTTGAAAGTTCTGAAAGGTCTTTGACTTTTGGTTTTCTTAGAATAGCCTCGGTAAGCCCTGAAACCCAGCCTGCAGCAACCATTGGATTAAGAGATGTAAACGGAGCTGCAACAGCTGCCGTAATTATCGTTACAGGATGTGCAAAAGCAAGCAGTGCTCCTATTCCTGCCATAAGAGCATTCAGTCCTATCCATACAATTATCATTTCAGAGCCTGTTGATTTACCTCCAACAAAAAAACCTGCACAAATAAGTAAAATTATTAATGCAGGGATTCCCCATTTAAAGAACTTTAAAAATTTTCCTGGAGGAGGAAGCTCTTCAAGGGGCCCAATTTCAACTTCCTTGTCAAAGTATTCTTTGATTCCTGGAACATGGCCGGCCCCTACAACAGCAACAATATTTTCGCCCTGGGAAGTTTTAATTTTGTGGCAAAGGTATTTATCTCTTTCTGTTATAAGAGCGTTTTTAAGCTTTGGATGACTTTTGCCTATTTCATCAAGAAGGGTTTCCAAAACATCAGAATTTTTAAGCCGTTCAATTTCTTCTTCAGATATTTCTTCATCTGAACCTGCTGCAAAGATAAGCTGGGAAATAATTTTGATTTTTTCAAAGAAACCCATGCTTTTCCATGCACGTTTAAGTGTTATCTGCAAGTCCCTGTCAGCAAGAACAGTTTTAGCACCTGATTTTTCAGCAGCATCAATTGCAGCTATCATTTCCTGTCCTGGCTTTATTTCCATTTTATCGGCAATTTTTTTCTGGAAGGCTGAAAGTATGAGACTTGAAAGAAGAAGATATACTTTTTTTTCTTTAATTACTTGAATTATATCTGTATCTTCAAATTTTTTCTGGTTTTTTATGGATTCAAACCTTGACTGGCAAAGTTCAACGCAGACTGTGTCAGGTTTTAATTCATCTATTGTCTTTTTAACAAGTTCTGCACTTTTTTTTGAAACATGGGCTGTGCCTATTATTGTATATTTTTTCCCATTTTTTTCTAAATAAGTAATATTTTGAATTTCAGGTTCATTTTGAGTAAGGTTTTCCATTTATAATTCCTGTTTTATCTGTTCATCCAAAGTTCAATAAAAAAATTTTCAACGTTCATGTCATGGGTTTTATCAGGTGAAATCTGCTTTAGCCGCTCAATTTGCTTGTTGGCTTTGGCAATTTTATTTGTGAGGATATTAATTTTAATTGATCTTAAAAGAAAGTCTGAGGCCTTTTGATTGTCATTTGTTTTTATGAATAGATTGGACAATGCTTCAAGGTCTGCTGCAAGAGCAGTTACATTCCCTTTGGTTTTGTCAATTTCAAGTGCTTTTTCAAGGTTTGATTTTGAGTCCTCAAAATTTTTATTTTCAAAATCTAAAAGCCCTGCAACATAAAAATAAAAAGAAGAGTCGTTTTTATTTGTTAAATAAATTTTTGCTTCATCTGTTTTTTGGGTTTTAAGGCAGATCAGGGCAATGGCTGGCATAATTCTTTGATCATGTGTGCCTTTTTCTTTAGCTTGATTTAAAAGAGCTAGTGCTTTGTCATATTTTTGATTTTCAATTAAGATAAGAGCTTTTGTAACATAAAAGCACGAAAGTTCTTCAAAATTTTTAGAAGATTCAAAATATTTTTCAGCTTTTTTAAATACCAGCTCTGCTTCTGAGTTTCTGCTTTGATTGAAAAGAGCAATACCAAGTCCTGTAAGGCTTGCTCCACACCCAATAAGATCATCTGAAAGAGAGTAGTCTGTATATGATTTTAAAAAGTTAATTCCAGCTTCACCATAGTCTCCCTGCTGTAAAAGCTCATTGCCTCTTACAAGACGCTGATCTGCCTGGGATAAAAGCTCAGGGGCTTGATTTGTGTTTTTTGATGAACATGAAAAGAAAATTAAAAAAAGCAGACCAAATAAAAAATTTTTTTTCATATGCGTGTTCCAAATGGTTTCAAAGTAATAAATAAAGAAATTTATATTTTTTTAGGAAGTTAAGGGCCTTAGCCAGGTTGTAGCATGCCAAAAAGCATTTCCTTGTTACTAATATTTTTTATAAATTCCGGTCGGTGTAAGCTATGCCCATTTCCTATCATTCCATAGTTTTGTTTTGGTGTTACGTGAGACTTGTCAATCAAAAATGTTTAATCTTAATACCAATTTTAACTAAATTGGGCAATTTTAAAAAAATATAATTAATAATCGGGCAAAAAAGACAGTTTCAGTTCAGCTGTTAATTCGTTGCTGAACGAAAACGGCCTGTTTTGTCTGTTCTAAAGTCAGATTCAAAATTTAATCCTTAAAATACTCAATCTATCCTAAAGGTTAAAATTCCCATCTTTCTTGAAGGGAATTTTCCTTTTCTGCCAATTATTACAGATTTATTCATCAATTTTATATTCCTTAATTTTTTTGTGAAGGGTTTTTCTTGTTATTCCAAGTTCTCTTGCTGCTGCACTCTTGTTGTTGTCAAGTGATTTAAGTGTTTGAATTATTGCTTTTTTCTCTATTTCCTTTAAAGGTTCAACCTTAAATTCATCTGAATTAATTGTTGTTTCTTTTTCTTTAAAATACTCTTCACCTGTAATTATGTCATTTTTTTCAATGAAGTCTGATTTTGCTAAGATAACAGCACGTTCAACAGAGTTTGCAAGTTCTCTTATGTTTCCTGGCCATGAATATCTTACAAGTTTTGCCATTGCTTCAGGTGAAAATCCTGAAATTTGTTTTCTGTTTTTTTTGGCTGATGTTTCAAGAAAAAAATTTGCAAGAAGAGGAATATCTCCGTCCCTTTCACGAAGTGGAGGAAGATTTATGTTTACAACATTAAGCCGGTAAAAAAGGTCTTCCCTGAATTTACTTTCTTCGACCTGGGATGAAAGGTTTTCATTGGTTGCAGCAACAACTCTTACATCAAGTGGAATTTCTTTTTCGCCTCCAACCCGGACAACTTTTTTATCCTCAAGAACTCTTAAAAGTTTGGTCTGCATATTCATGGGCATGGTACCGATTTCGTCTAAAAAAATTGTGCCATGCTGAGCCTGGACAAATTTCCCCTCTTTCAGCCGCAAGGCTCCTGTAAAAGCACCTTTTTCATGTCCAAAAAGTTCAGATTCTATAAGTGTTTCTGTTATAGCACCACAGTTTACCCTTATAAATGGCCCGTTTTTTCTATGGCTGTTATAGTGGATTGCACCTGCTGCAAGTTCTTTTCCAGTTCCTGATTCCCCTGTAATAAGAATTGTTGCCTCAGTTGGTGCAGAATTTTTTATTATCTGAAGAACATCTTTTACTGCCTTGCTTTTTCCAATAATTTTATTTCTGTTAAAGATTTCACCAAGATTTTCTTTTAAGGCAAGATTTTCTTTTTTAAGGCTTATATGCTCCATGGCTCTTGTCATGGTTATTTTGAGCTTGTCAAAATCAAGTGGTTTGGTGAGATAATCGTAAGCTCCTTTTTTCATGGCACTTACTGCTGTATCAACTGAAGCATAGGCTGTCATTATAAGAACAGGGATTGAAGGATTTATTTCCTGGATTTTATCAAGTGCTTCAATTCCAGACATTTTGATCATTTTAATATCCATTAAAATAAGATCAAATGCTGATTCTTTTACCATTTTAACGGCAATATCACCGTCAGAGGCACTTTCAGCATTATATCCCCAGCCTTTTATCAGGGTTAAGAGCATTGTTCTGTGTGAGTTGTCATCATCAACAATTAAAATTAAAGGTTTGTCCATTTTTATTTTTCCTTTGGGAACTCAATATAAAAAATAGTATCTGAATTTTTTGAGGATTCAGCATAAATCTTTCCATTGTGTGCTAAAAGTATATTTCTTGATATGGCAAGCCCTATTCCTGTTCCAGTAGGCTTTGTTGTAAAATAGGGATCAAAAATGTGTGGCATTGCATCTTCAGAAATTCCTGTGCCTGAATCAGAAAATTTTAAAATGTTTTTATCATCATCTGATTTTAGTTCAATTGTAATTTTGCCTTTTTGGTTTGTTGCTTCCAAAGCATTGTATAAAATGTTTAGAAAGACCTGTTTAATTTTATCTCTGTCAATCTCGATTGTTATGCTGTTGTCAAAAGACCTTATTATTTCAATATTTTTTTCAATGGCTTCCCGTTCAATAAGTTGAATGGTTTCATTAAGCAGGTGAGATAATATTACGGGCTCTTTTATAAGATTTATTGGTCTTGCAAAGTCGAGGAGCTGGCCAACAACCTTATCAAGTCTTTCAACTTCATTAATAATCAGGTTAGAAATTTGTATACTCTGGGGGAAGTTTTCAGGATTTTCTTTTATACAGGTTGAAAAGCCTTTTATAGAGCTTAATGGATTTCTGATTTCATGGGCCACACCAGCTGCAAGTTTTCCTACAGTTGCAAGTCTTTCATTTAGTGCAATTTCTTTTTTTAAGGCATTTTTTTCTGTTTCATCCTTTATAAGAATGAGAAAACCTGGTTTTTCATCTGCACCTGCATTTATGAAAGATATGTTGATATCAAGGTGTTTCTTTGATTTTGGCAGGCTGATTGTTATTTCAATATCCTTTGTTTGTCCTTGAATAGTGTTTGTAAAGTCTGTTTCATTTTTTAGGTTTGATGTAAATTCCTCAATTTTTTCCGGACTTTCAAAGATTTTAAGAGATGCATTATTAAATGATATTACTTCACCTTCAATATTTGTTGTTATAAATCCTGCTGGCATGGCATCTATAACTGCTCCGGTAAATTTTTTTGCACGGCCAAGTGAAATTTTTGCAGATCTGTAATTTTGAATGAAAAAAAGAAGAAAAATTCCTGCACAGGAAAGTGAAAAAAGCATTATTCCGGTATAGATTGTTTCTTCATTGCTTGTGAGATTTGACTGATAGACCATATCCATGTCAAGAGCCATAAAAATTGATAAGTCTTTTGGGTTGTACTGTAAAATTTCACTGTCTCTGTAAAAAAATCTTATTACAGGCCCCTGGGGTTTTTCCATTCCCATATTATGCATCCGGTTCATTCTTTCATGGTGTTTTCTCAGGGAATCTGGATCTTTTGGTTCATATTTGTCCGGCATAAAAGAAGGTGAGAGTTTTCTATAAAGCAAAAGGGTTTCAGATTCAGGTTTTATAAGCAGTTCCCATGATAGATTTTTGTTTGCTTTTTTTGATTTGGCAAAGTCTTCAAGCTCTGCATAATTTGTGTCTGCAATATTGCTTCTGGCAAGGATTTTTCCCTCAGGAGATGAAATGAAAATATATTTTACTGCTGTAAGTCTTGATGTTTCTATAAGAAGTTTTTGAATCCAGAATTTTCTTCTGTAGTCACCGCTTGAAATTTCCCTTGATGCAGCTTCAAAGGAATCTATTATTGCCTCGCCTCTGTTTATCATTATTTTTCTTAAGTGATCTTTTTTATTGTTTAGATCCCTGTAAGTAATATATGTGAAAACAGCACCTAAAATAGCAATCATTCCCACAATTACTAAAAAAGATATTTTTTTTTCCAAAATTTCAACCTTTTAAAAGTGTATATTTTTTACACAATGAGTAAATAATACACGCTATAGTGTATCAAAAATACTCAAAAGTACATATTTTTGAACATTAATTAAGCAATTAGTCTGCCATTATTTTGTTTTCTCAAGGATTGTTTTTTGTTTGGCCAGCCTTAAAATAAATGAGGCAAAATTTAATCCTCAAATACTCCGTGTATTCCTGCGGTTAAATTTTTTATCTTCCTTGAACTGAGCAAAAAATTCTCGTTTTCGGCCAATCACAAAATAGACTTTTTTATCTCATGCCGTAGAGCATTAACAATAATGAGGCTTAGAAAGAAAGCAGCCACCGTTCCAATTTAAAGTGAGCAGTTAAAAAATTTATTCTTTGGTAAGAGCATTCATTTTTGCTGCTTGTTCTTTAATGGCATCTGCATTTGTGTCAAGTTTTTTGCTGCCAAGTCCTAGTTCTTCCAAAGATTTGGTTATTTGTCCAAGCTCATTATTTATATTTGTTATTGTATTGGCGTTTTCCTGGACTTTTGAATTTATATCGTGCATTCCAGATGATGCAAGTTCTGTGTTGTCAGAAATTTCTTTTGTTGTTACAGACTGTTCTTCTACGGCTGCTGCAATTGTTGAAACCATTTCATTTGATTCTGTAACAACCTTGAGTACTTCTTTAATTGATTCTGTTGTAAGCTTAGTTGATTTCTGCATTTGTTTAATTGTTTCATTTATTTTTTCAGTTGATTTTGCTGATTGTGATGCAAGATCTTTGATTTCGTTTGCTACAACTGCAAAACCTTTTCCTGCTTCTCCTGCTCTTGCAGCCTCAATTGTTGCGTTAAGAGCCAAAAGATTTGTCTGGTCTGCTATTGATGAAATCATTTCAGTAATTTCTCCAATAGCATTTGCTCCGTTTTGCAAATCATCAAGATTTTTTGCAGCAGTTTCAACTTTTTTTGCTGCAATTGCAGTTGTATCGTTTGCTGACTGGGTGTTTTTTGAAATTTCAGAAACTGTTGCAGTCATTTGTTCTAGTGCAGCTGCTATTGCATTTATATTTGAAGTGGTTTCATCCATTTTATTTGAAGCATATACAATATTTTTACTCATATTTTCAGATTGTAAATTAATTTGCGAAGCTTTTTGAGAAAGGAAAGAGATTGAACTGCTTATTTCATGGGAGAGTTCTGCAAGTTCAGACGATGAATTTTCAAGATTGGTTGAGCGTTTTTTTAGATTATCAAATATTCTTTTAAGTTTTTTGCCTTGCTGCTTAATTTGATCCTGCTGCAATATTCCAAGCCAGTACCAGTTTGTATTTTTTTTTGAAACTGAAAGAAGAATCACAAAGAAAAGTAGAAAAAGAGCTGACAGGGAGTATGTTACCTGCTGTTCTTGCATAACCCCCCAGATTACAACAGGCAGCATAACAATTGCCTTGAATATAAATGCCACAGAAAATTTTGGAGCCATTGAAGATGTTGCTCCAGCTGCCATTCCACCTGATAGAAGTAAAAATAAAAGCGAGTACTCATTTAATCCAAAAACAACAAGAGAAAGAATTATAAAAGTCGAAATTGAAATTGCACCAAGATATATTTGAAATAAAAAAAGGCCGTACCAGAAGCCAGGATTTTCATGATATTTTAAGGGCGTTTTTTTTGCAGAATAAATTTTTATTAATATCATTACAAAAAATAAAATGCCTATTGCAATGGTTGCCTTTGGTGCTTTTGAATAAATTGGAGATAAAAGGACAAGAAGGATATAATCAATAATATATGCGGCAATTGTTCCTTTAGATCTGTTTGAAAGTTCAAGAACTGTTTCTTTTTCATACATTTTTTTTAATTCTGAATTTATTATATTTGAAGATTGTGATGTTTGTTCCTGCATTTAATTCCCCCATTAAATTTTTGTACTATAGATTTTTTTTAAAAATCATTGAGTTTCTTTTAAAAGAAATAGGCTTTATTTTTTTTAAGTTCAAGCTAAAAGTTTATCCCAAGACAAAGTTTAAACTTTGATTTTTATTGGGGTGTTTTTGCAGAAAATAAAAATGCATCCTTCAAATTTCAGTCAGGATTAGACAATGGTTTTTACAACTTCCTCAATAAGACTGTTATCGATTTCAGACAGAGCGTCCATTTGCTTTATCTGGTTTATATCGCTTGTACCGTTTATATTGGTTATATATTCTTCGCAGGTTGCACCGTGAAATGATCTGTTAAGGTCAACCATCATGCCTATCACTGTAAGTTCTCCGGAGTTTACAAGCTCCCTGTATCTTTGAACCGCATATTTTACCTGATAATCAACATTTATTTCTGTATATCTTTCATATGCAATCGGGTCTTCATCTGTTTTATATCTTTTTTCCATGGTCTGAAGACCTTCCTTTAAAAGACTCAGTTCCCTGCATATCCCAAGGGTATCGCCTGAAAAATCAGTAAGAGACATTCTCACAGCTGAACAGCAGGTATGGCCAAGAATAACAAGCACAGGAGTACGAAGTTTCAATACTCCGAAATCAACAGAACCTTCTGCTGATCTTATCTGGTTTCCAATATTTCTTATGCTGAAAACATGGTTAATTGTATTTGGTGCAAAAAGTCCTGTAGCAGAAATTCTTGAATCAGAGCAGGTTACTAGTGTAATTTTAGGGGTTTGTTTTTCAATAAAAGGATTGTAAATCTGTGCAAGGTCATTTTTTATAAATTTCTGGTTATTTGAAATAAGCTCTTTAACTATCTTTGAAATCATTAAATTTATTCCTTTTTAATGTTTAGAGTAAAAGTTTTTGAGCATATGGGGCTTTAAGTCAGTCTTTGCAATTTTTTAAAATTTTGTAGAAAAAAATGCAGATTTACTGATTAAATATTAAAATTTATTAAATTTGGAATTTTTGATTTTTTAGGGGTGAGCTTTGAGTATCGAGAAAAGAGAGCCGAATTTTTTAAAGTCGAAAAATGAACAAAGAAAGCTGGTCAGAAAGGGTTGTAAAATTTTAAAGAACTTTAAATTTTCGCTCAATTTAAGTTTTATTTGTTCTTTTGATAACAAAAAAAAATTTTTTTTAAAAGTAAAACCGGATTTTAAATAAAGAGTAATAATATTTAATCTGACATAAGTTTTTGAATTAAATATCTAAAACATTGTTTATATAATGATGGCTTAACAAAGATTGACACCTGGTATAATAACCATATAAAAAAGAAGTTTGTTTATATAAATATATTCAATTGCGAGGCAAAATGAAATTATCGGCATTTGGTAAAAAATTTACTTCAGAAAGCGGAATTTTAAAATTAATGGATGATCTTGGCAATGCACTTGCCGGAGATAAAGATATGATAATGATGGGCGGAGGAAATCCGGGCCATGTTCCTGAAATTGAAGATGCACTTAAAAAAAGACTTGAAAAAATTGTTTTAGATCATGGTGAGTTCAGAAGACTTACAGGAATTTATGATCCTCCACAGGGCGAAAAGGAATTTATAAAAGAGCTTGCATCCATGCTCAATAAAGAATTTCTGTGGAATCTTACAGAAAAAAATATTGCTCTAACAAACGGAAGCCAGTCTTCTTTTTTTCTTTTGTTTAATATGTTTGCAGGCCAAATGGAAGACGGAACCAAAAAGAAAATTCTTCTTCCACTTGCACCTGAATATATTGGATATGCTGACGCAGGTCTTTGCAATGATTTTTTTGTATCATTTAAGCCAAAAATTGATTTTTTAGAAAACAGGACCTTTAAATACAGGGTTGATTTTGACTCCCTTGAAATTACTCCTGATGTTGGTGCAATCTGTGTTTCAAGACCGACAAATCCGACTGGAAATGTTATTACAGATGAAGAAGTAAAAAAACTATCCGAGCTTGCTCAAAAACACGATATTCCTTTTATTTTAGATAATGCCTATGGTACTCCGTTCCCGGATATTATTTTTACAAAGGCCAGGCCTTTTTTTGAAAAAAATATGATTTTGTGCATGAGTCTTTCAAAGTTTGGTCTTCCTGCTGCAAGAACAGGAATTATCATAGCAGATGAAGAAATTATAAAAGCTGTTTCAGGAATAAATGCAATTGTAAATCTTGCACCAGGTTCATTTGGGCCAATGATGGCTCTTGATTTAATAAAAAATAATGAAATAAACTCTTTTTCTTCAAATGTAATAAAACCCTATTATCAAAACAAGGCAGAAGCAGCGGTTAAGCTTTTTCACAAAGAACTTGAAGGTACAAATTATTATATTCACAAGCCTGAAGGTGCAATTTTTTTGTGGCTGTGGTTTAAGGATTTAAAAATTACCACTTATGAGCTTTATGAAAGACTTAAAGAAAGGGGAGTAATTGTTGTTCCCGGAAAATATTTTTTCCCTGGAATTGATGATGATTCATGGGTGCACAGAAATGAATGCATAAGGGTTACATATTCCCAGGATGCAAAAAAAGTAGAAAAAGGAATAAAAATTATTGGAGAAGAAGTAAAAAAAGGGTATTGTTGACTATAGTTCATTTTTTAAATTTTGGCCTGATAAGAATTGTTTTCAGGCCTTTTTATTAAATTCAGGAAAATCTATTCAATCAATATTTCAACACCACTGCAGATAAAATCAGAAATGGAAAAAGCCAAAAAAGAAAAAAGACAATATTTTCTTTTTAAGCACAGGCTTTTTTCAGGTGAAATAAGGGATGTTGAAGTATATTCCGGTCCTATGCCTTTAAACGGCAAAAAATATCTTTTTTCAATTATTTACGATATTACTGAACGAATTAAAACAGAGCGTGAAAAAGAAGAGCTTATAAAAAAACTCGAAAAAGCCTTAAATGAAATCAAAACCCTTAAAGGCATTGTTCCAATATGTGCATCCTGCAAAAAAATAAGAGATGACAAAGGATACTGGACTCAGCTTGAAGAATATCTTTTGGAGCATTCTGATGCTGAACTCAGCCACGGTCTTTGTCCTGATTGTATGAATAGGCTTTATCCTGATTTTGTTTAGCATTTAAAAATCCTCAGAAACTTTTATTAAGAATACAAATTAATTTATACTCACTAAAAATTTTGCCATATTCTTATTAATTAGTGATTGGCCAAAACGAGAATTTTTTGTTCAGTTCAAGGAAGATGAGAAATTTAACCTTTAGGATACATTGAGTATTTTGAGGATTAAATTTTGCATCTGACTCAGAAAAGGGCAAAAAGGCCTTTTTCATTCGGCAACTAATTATACTTTTTTTTTATTTAAAATTTGTATTGAATGCAGTTAATAATTGAACTAGATAACTAATAAGCAAAAAGTATTTTACCTAAGTTGAGCGTTTCCTATTTTTAAATTAAGAAATTTTTAATGAATCAAGCTTATTATATTTAAAAACATGAAACCCTGCGGGCTTTTCAATTTTGCCGCATCTACTGCGTTAAATTGTATCACGCATAGCAAAAGTATAGCCTGATACAATTTGCCTTGTATATGCAGCAAACTTGAAAATCGCTCAATTTAGGTTTTAATCAAAAACAAAAAATTACTCATGGATTAAACTTAATGGGATTTTTAGATTTTATTCCGGCACCCGGAGCAAGGGTTGAAATAAGGGATGCACAGTGGCTTGTAAGAAGTGTTGATAATACAATAACAGGCGGATACAGGCTTAATGTTACAGGTGTTTCAGAAATAGTAAAAGATAAGGAAGCTGTTTTTTTAACAGAAATAGATAAAGATATTAAGCTCCTTGATCCTGTTCTTACAGAACTTGTACCAGACGAAACACCAAATCATATTGGGTCTTTTTTATATATTGAAAGTCTTTTAAGAAAATCACCGCCAACTGATGAAAAAATATATGCGGGCCATAAAGCTGCAATGGATGAAGTTACATACCAGCTTGATCCTGCTGTTCAGGCATTAAAGCAGCCAAGACAGAGAATTCTTATTGCAGATGCAGTAGGTCTTGGAAAAACAATTGAAGCAGGAATATTATTAACAGAGCTAATAAAAAGAGGTAAGGGCAAAAGAATTTTGGTCCTTACAGTAAAAAGTATGCTCACCCAGTTTCAAAAAGAAATCTGGTCAAGGTTTTCCATTCCGCTCACAAGACTTGATTCTGTTGCAATTCAAAAAATAAGACAGGAAATTCCGACAAATCACAATCCGTTTTATTATTACGATAAATCCATCATATCCATAGATACGCTTAAACAGAGCATGGAATACAGAAATTATATTGAAAATGCCTGGTGGGATATAATTGTAATAGATGAAGCACACAATGTTGCAAAACGCGGCAATGGTTATTCCCAGAGGGCAAAGCTTGCTTCTCTTTTATCAAGAAGATCAGACACTTTAATAATGCTTTCAGCAACACCACATGACGGAAAGGCCTCAAGCTTTGCAAGTCTTATGAATATGCTTGATAAAACAGCCATAGCCAATCCTGATAATTACGGGCCTGAAGATATAAAAGGTCTTTATATAAGAAGATTTAAAAAAGATATTTTAAACCAGGTTAAAAATTCCTTTAAAGAAAGACAAATTTTAAAAATTGATTCCATAGCCTGTGAAAAAGAAGAGTCTGCTTTTGATTATCTTTCAAAAATTAATTTTGAATCCATTGATAAAAATTCAAATGATAAAAATGCAAAAAGCATACTTTTTAAAGTAACCCTTGAAAAGGCTCTTTTTTCAAGTCCTCTGGCATGTGCATCATCAATAAAAAACAGAATAAAAAAACTTGAAAAAAAGGATGATAAGGATTTTTCAAATGATATTGAAAAACTCAAAAACCTTTTAAATCTTGTAAAAGATATAGATAAAGAAAGTTTTTCAAAATATCAAAAACTCATCTCTTTTATAAAGGATAAAGATTCAGGTTTTGCATGGACAGGTAAAGATAAGGAAGACAGGCTTGTAATTTTTACAGAAAGAATTGAAACTCTGAAATTTCTTTCTGAAAATATTAAAACAGATCTTAAATTAAAAGAAAATCAAATCTCCATACTTCATGGAGGGCTTTCAGATATTGAGCAGCAGAAAGCTGTTGAAGATTTTGGAATAACAGAATCCCCTGTAAGGCTTATGATAGCATCTGATGTAGCATCAGAAGGTATAAACCTTCACTACCTTTCCCATAAAATGATTCATTTTGATATTCCATGGTCTTTAATGGTTTTTCAGCAGAGAAACGGAAGAATAGACAGATACGGCCAGGAAAAAATTCCAAAAATTGCTTATTTTTTAACCCGGAGTGAAAATAAAAAAATAAAAGGCGATACAAGAATTTTAGAGCTTCTCATTCAAAAAGATGAAGAAACTGTAAAAAACATTGGTGACCCGGCAGAATTTTTCAAGGTTTATGATTCAGAGCTTGAAGAAGAGATAACAGCAAGGGCAATTTCTGAGGGAAAATCTGCAAAAGATTTTGAAGATGAGCTTTCAGGCGAAGATGAATTTAATCCATTAGCTCTTTTATTTGAAGAAGAACCTGTTGTTGGAGAAGATGCAGAAATTAATATATCTTCAATGCCTTCACTTTTTAAAAGCGATTATGAGTTTTTAAAGCAGGCAATATTTTTTGAAAGACAAAACAAAGAAAAAATCAAGGCAGAATTTTATGATGATGAAAAAAGAATAGACTTAAAAGCAAGTGATGATCTTTTGCAGAGATTTAAATTTTATCCATCAGAAATAAGACCAAAAGCACCTGATAATGAACTTGTTCTTTGTGCAGATAAAGAAATAATTATTGAAAATATAAAAAAGAGCAGAAAAGATGAAAAAACATGGCCTGGAATACATTATCTCTGGGAAATGAATCCTGTTGTAAAATGGATGGAAGATAAAATTATATCTTCATTAAAAAGACATTCTGCTCCGGTTATAGACGCATCATCAATATTAAATAAAAATGAAAATATTTTTATATTATCAGGACTTTTTCCAAACAGAAAAGGTCAGCCTGTTTTTCAAAAGTGGGCAGGAATTTGTTTTAAAAATAAATCCTTTAAAGAGATAAAGGATTTTGAATCCATATCAAAACTGATTAACCCGGATAAAAACAATTTTCCAAATACAAACAAAAATATAGATACAGATGAGCTTTCATCTTTTCTTGGTGAAGCTGTGGAAAAAATGAAAACCTGGCTTTTAACCCATAAAAAAGAATTTGAATCAGATATTAAAGCTCAGCTTGATTTAAAATTAAAAGAGCTTCAAAAACTTGAGAATAAAAAGTTTGAACAGCTTGAGCTTTTTAAGGGTTTTGACAAGGAAGCAAGAAAAAGAAAGGTAAAATCAGATTTCAAAGATTATCAGTCATGGATTAAAGATACCATGACAATTGAGGATCAACCTTTTATTCAGGTTATTGCTGTGCTTTACGGAGGTTTATAATATGGCTATTGATCTTGCAGGCATAAACAATGAAAATGAATTTTACTCCCATCACTACCTCATGGCAATTCTTGAAGGTGACTTAAAAGAGCTTTTTTCCAAATGGACAAGTCTTGACCAGGAAGAAAATATTAAGCCTCCCCACAAAAAAATAAAAACCCTTTCAAAATCGTTTTTCAAAAATCTTGATTTGTTTTTTAAAGAAAAAGATATTTTTGAAAAAATATCCATTCAAAGGGAGTTTTTAATAAATTTTTTTTCATCCCTTGGATATAAACCTGATTTTAAGCCTCAGGTTTTAGAAGATAAAACAAGTATTCCTCTTGTATCTGAAGTTTCAAAACAAAGCGGTGCACCTCTTTTGTGGATAATCGAAACAATTAATGATTCAAATGAAAATCTGTCTTTGTTTGAAAGGAATATAAAAAAAGAGCTTTTTATAAAAAACGGATTTGATGATTTAAAAGACAATGAAATTATAATCCCTGATTTAATAATTGAAGAACTAGTTTCAAAAAAGATTTTTTCCATGGAAGAAGCTCCAAGATGGATAATTTTATCATCAATGGAAAATATTGCTCTTATAGATCGCACAAAATGGAATGAGAAAAAATGTCTTACCTTTGATTTAAAGGAAATTTTTAACAGAAAGGATGATTTGGCTCTTAAATCCTTGTCAGCTCTTTTATCAAAGGATTCCATAGCACCGGATGACGGACTTTCACTTCTTGATACACTTGATGAAAATTCACACAAAAATGCCTTTGCTGTTTCACAAGACCTTAAATATGCATTAAGGGAAGCAATAGAAGACCTTGGAAATGAGGCTGTTTATTATTTAAGGGAAGTAAAAAGGGAAAAAATTTATGATGAAACAATAGATTCAAAAGAGCTGTCAAGGCAGTGTTTAAGATATATGTACCGCCTTTTATTTCTATTTTATATAGAGTCAAGGCCGGAGCTTGGATATTCTCCCATGAAATCAGATGCCTACAGGCTTGGATACAGTCTTGAGTCTTTAAGAGACCTTGAAATGAAAAAACTTACCACAAAAGAATCTATTGAAGGCTATTATATCCATCATTCAATAAAAACACTTTTTGGCCTTGTTTATAATGGTTTTAATCCAAAAGAGTTTAAATTTGACTATGAAAATAAAAAACTTAAGCATCTTTTTGAAATAACACCCTTAAAAAGTCATCTTTTTGACCCTGAGAGAACAAAAATTCTTGAAAGGGTAAAATTCAGAAACAAAGTTCTTCAAAAAATCATTAAAAACATGTCTGTAACAAGACCTAAAAACGGTAAAAATCAAAGAAGCGGGAGAATTTCATATTCAAACCTTGGAATAAACCAGCTTGGAGCTGTTTATGAAGCTCTTTTATCATACCAGGGATTTTTTGCTGAAAAAGACCTTTATGAGGTTAAAAAAGCAAAAGATAAATACAATGAACTTGATACTGCATATTTTGTAGGGGAACAAGACCTTGATAAATACAATAAAGATGAAAAAGTATTTAATAATGACGGCACTTTAAAAAAATATTTAAAAGGAAGTTTTATTTACAGACTTGCAGGAAGAGACAGGGAAAAATCTGCATCATATTATACTCCTGAAGTTTTAACCCGGTGTCTTGTTCACTTTGCTTTAAAGGAAGCTCTAAAAAATAAAACAGCAGATGAGATTTTATCTACATATATTTGCGAGCCTGCCATGGGAAGTGCTGCTTTTTTAAATGAAGCTGTAAACCAGACAGCAGAATATTATTTAAAGCTCAAGCAAAAAGAACTTGGCACTACAATTCCACACGATGAATTTAAGCTTGAAAAACAAAAGGTAAAAACCTTTCTTGCAGACAACAATGTATTTGGAGTTGATTTAAATCCTGTTGCAGTTGAGCTTGCAGAAGTATCTTTATGGCTTAATACCATCCATCCCGGAGGTTTTGTTCCCTGGTTTGGAATGCAGCTTGTGTGCGGAAATTCTCTTATTGGAGCATCAGCAAATTGTTTCCATGTTTCAAATTTAAAAAAGAAAGATAATTCAGATGAATTATGGCTTGATATTTCTCCATTAAAAAGAGGTTTCAGGGATAAAAGGGACAAAGATTTGATTTATCATTTTCTTTTGCCTGACAAAGGAATGTCTGATTACAAAGATAAAGTCATAAACACTCTTGCAAAGGAAAATATTAAAGAAATAAAAGACTGGAAAACAGATTTTATTAAGCCTTTAAAAGAAAATGAAATAAAGCTTTTAAAAACCTTTTCTGATGCTGTTGATAATTTGTGGATTCGCCATGCAAAAAACTTAACTCAGATAAGAAAAAGAACCACAGATAAAATAGATATATTTGGAAACAAAATACCCGAAGATAAAAAACATACTTTTACCCATGAAAAAGACAATATATTTCATAAAGAGTTTGTAAATGACGGCTCAGCAGGTTCTGGAACTTACAAAAGACTTAAACTTGTTATGGATTACTGGTGTTCATTATGGTTTTGGCCAATTGAAAAATCAAACCTTCTTCCGTCAAGAAAAGAGTTTTATAATGAACTTTCATTAATTCTTCTTGGAACCAGTAATTATGAAAATGATTTGGAGCAGACAAGTTTTTTTCCGGATTTGGATGAAAAAAAGGCGGAGCAGCTTAATTTTGAATTAAATGAAAAATTTGTAAATACAGCAAAGCTTTTTGAAAAATCAGAAAGATTAAGGCTTGTAAATAAAATAGCTCTTGAAAAAAGATTTCTTCACTGGGAACTTGAGTTTGCTGATGTTTTTTTGGAAAAGGGCGGTTTTGATGTGATTCTTGGGAATCCGCCGTGGTTAAAGGTTGAATGGCAGGAATCAGGTATTCTTGGTGATGTTGAGCCTTTGTTTGTATTGAGAAAATATTCTGCATCAAAGCTTAATGATTTAAGAGATGAAACTTTAGATAAGTTTGATTTAAAATCTGGTTATTTTAAAGAATTTGAAGAGGCTGAAGGAACCCAGTGTTTTTTAAATTCTATTCAAAATTATCCTGAATTAAAGGGGATACGCTCAAACCTTTTTAAATGTTTTATTCCCAAAGCTTGGAAGATTGGAAATGAAAATTGTGTTTCAGGGTTTCTTCATCCTGAAGGTGTTTATGATGATCCAAATGGAGGAAATTTTAGAAAAGAGATTTATAAAAGATTGAAATATCATTTTCAGTTTCATAATGAACTCAATCTATTTGCTGAAGTTGACCATCATACAAAATTCAGCATCAATATTTATGGCAGTAAAAAAGAAGATATTAGTTTTTATAATATTTCAAATCTTTATACTCCAAAAACTGTTTTTAAATCTTTTGAACATTCAGGTTATGGTGAAGTTCCTGGAATTAAAGATGAGAATAATAACTGGAATATAACACCTCATTTAAACAGGATTATTAAGGTAACTGAAAAAGAATTAAGTCTGTTTGCAGAGCTTTATGATAAAAAAGGCACTGGTTTTAATGAGGCAAGACTTCCCTCAATTCATTCATCTGAACTTGTAACTGTATTAATTAAGTTTTCTTCATATAAAGAAAAATTAATGGATTTGGAAGATAAGGTTTTTTTTACTCAGCATTGGAATGAAGTAAATGCTCAAAAAGATAATACAATAAAAAGAGAAACCAGATTTCCAGATAGTCCGGAAGAATTAATTTTATCAGGGCCTCATTTTTTTACAGGTTATCCTTTGTACAAAACTCCAAGGGAAAAATGCAGCCTGAATTCAGATTATGACATTATAGATTTAACAGATATTTCAGAAGACTATCTGCCAAGAACAAATTATATCCCTGCATGTGATATTGATGATTATAAAAAAAGAATTCCTGATGTTTTCTGGGGAAATCATAAAGTTACAGATTATTACAGGTTATGCCATAGAAGAATGTTTGGTGCCACAGCCGAGAGATCCTTGATATTGTCTGTCTTACCAAAAGGTGTTTCACATATTAACACGGTGATTTCATCTGTAATTAAAAATGAATTTTATGTCGGGATGATTACAGGTCTGTGTTCATCCCTAGTATATGATTTTTATTTAAAAACTACGGGTCGTTCTGATTTCTATGCATCTACACTTTTAATTTTCCCACTGATAAAAAATAATAATATTCTACTAAGAAGCCTAATGCTAAACTGTTTAACCCTTTATTATAAAGAACTCTGGCAAAACTGCTGGAAAGAAGAATTCAAAAACGACAAATGGGCAAAAAAAGACAGCCGTCTTGATAACTCAAAATTTACAAATTTATCAAAAAACTGGAAATGGAGCACACCTCTTAGAACAGACTATGAAAGAAGACAGGCTCTGGTTGAAATAGATGTTTTAACCTCAATGGCTCTTGGTCTTACACTTGAAGAACTTAAAACAATTTACAGGGTTCAGTTCCCTGTAATGAGAGCCTATGAAAAGGAAACCTTTTATGACCAAAAAGGAAGAATTGTCTTTACAATAAGCATGGGACTTCCCGGAGTTGGTTTTTCAAGAAAAGAATGGAATGAAATAAAAGATGCAAAGTCTGGTGAAATTGAAAGAATAGTTAAAGACAATACAAAACCAGGCGGAGAAGTTGAAAGAAAAATAATTTATTATCCTCCCTTTGACAGGTGTGACCGCGAAAAAGACTATGAAGAAGTGTGGCAAAAATTTGAGAAAAGATTTCCGGGAGGTATTAAATGATACCTTCTGTTCTGGTTTATCAGCTTGAAAAAGGTGTTAAGGATTTTTTGCAGACAACATTTCCTGTTTCAACAGATTTTTTTAAAAATATAGTTGATGATTTTTTAAACAATGAATCAAATATTTTTAAAGGGCCTTATCTTTCAATTTCACTTCCCTTTAAAAAAGGTGAAGACAAAAAATATTTCAAAAATATTGACCTTGATTTTACACCTTACAAGCATCAGGAAAAAGCCTTTGAAAGGCTTGGTTTAACAAATCCTAAATCAACAATAATTGCTACAGGAACAGGGTCTGGTAAAACAGAATCATTTCTTTTGCCTGTTTTGGAATATTGCTGTGAAAACAGAGGCAAAAAAGGAATTAAGGCCATTTTTATTTATCCAATGAATGCTCTTGCCACAGACCAGAGTCTGAGAATAGCAGAGCTTATAAATGGAAATGATAAATTAAAAAACAATGTAACAGCAGGTCTTTTTATAGGCCAGAGTGAAAAAGAACCTTTTATTTCAATGGCTGAAGACCATATAATTACAAATAAAGACACACTTAGAAATTCTCCCCCTGATATTTTAATCACAAACTATAAAATGCTTGATTATCTTTTAATAAGAAAAAGAGACTTTTTTTTATGGCAAAACAATGACCCTGAAACCTTAAGATTTTTGGTTGTTGACGAACTTCACACATTTAACGGAGCTCAGGGAACAGACCTTGCCTGTCTTTTAAGAAGGCTTAAATCAAGGCTTAAAACCCCAAAAAATTATTTATGCTGTATAGGAACTTCTGCAACCCTTGGCGGAGAAAACGGTGATGAAAATTTAATTAAATATGCAAATGAACTTTTTGGAGAAAATTTTGACTTTGATTCCATAGTTAAAGAAAGCAGGCTTAATTCTGAAGAGTTTTTTAAAGACGATTTTATAAAAAGAACAGATATAATCAAAATAAAAGATCAGGAAAAAATGAACCCTGATAATTACACAAGCCTTGAAGATTATATTAAGGCACAGGTAAATCTCTGGTTTGAAAATATAATTACAGATGATTTTAAGTCTGATGAATGGAGGCTAAAACTTTCAAAGGAATTAAAGGCTCATAGTTTTTTCTGGAATTTAATCAGAATAATAAATAATAAAATTTTAACCTATGATGATATTTTTTATGTATTTGAAAAAAATAATGTTCACAATTTTAATGACCTGAATAAAGATTTTAAAATCCTTTTACTTACAAGTATTTTAGCTCTTGTGTCATCTGCAAAGCTTAAACAGGGTAATAGACTTGTTCCTTTTTTAAATTTAAGAATTCAGTCCTGGTTAAGGGAGCTTAGAAGGGTTGTCGGCAAAGTTTCAGATAAACCAGTGCTTGGTTTTTCCGATGATTTAAAGGAAAGCGATCTTGAAAAATATCTTCCTGTTCTTCATTGCAGAGAGTGCAATTCTGTTGGATGGGGCGGCTTACAAAGAAATAATGATGAGAAAATAAGTTCTGATCTTCAGCTTTTTTACAGGTCTTTTTTTCAAAATGATTCAAAAATTCGTTTCCTTTTTCCAGAAGACCCTCCCACTTTGAATAAAAGTCATGATAATAAGGTTGTAAATTTGGGAGAACATAAGGCTTTTTGCAGCAGCTGCTTTAAGTTAAGCGATCATTTTTCTTCAAAGGAATGTCCTTATTGCGGTGAAAAATCTCTTGTAAATGTTTTTATTCCAAAGCCTAAAACAAAAACAAAAAATATATGTCCATACTGCGGTACAAGAAACAGTCTTACTATTATTGGTTCACGGGCTGCAAGTCTTGCAAGTGTTCTTATTGCTCAGCTTTTTTCCTCATATTTTAATGAAGATAAAAAACTTATTACATTTTCAGATTCTGTTCAGGATGCAGCTCACAGAGCGTCTTTTTTTGCTTCAAGAACTTTCAGGTTTAATTTGAGAACCTCTTTACAGCATTATATTAAGGAAAAAATAAATGAAAATTTAAAGCCTCTTGATTTATCCCTGATTTTAAATGATTTTCCCGATTACTGGGAAAAAAGGCTTGGGCTTTCTTCATTTATAACAAATTTTATTCCACCAGACCTTGAATGGCTCAATGGATATGAAATCTTTAAAAATACCGGAGAGATTGAAAAAAATTCAGAACTTCCCGGTTTTATATCAAAAAGATTATCCTGGGAGATTGTTTCTGAGTTTGGTTTAAGGGCAAAAATAGGAAGAACCCTTGAAAAAACCTGTTCATCTGTTGCAACCATAAAAAAGGGGCTTTTTGAAAAATTAAGTGAAGACATATTTTATAAAATTACAAATGAAATAGGCGGTTTTAAAACTCTTGACAAAACTTCCTTTGACAGGTTTCTTCTTGGGTTTTTTATTCACCTTAAAAATCAGGGAGGAATTTTTCATGAAGGCCTTAATCTTTATTTGAGCGATTTTGGGAAAACCTATCTTCACAACAAAAAAGTTTTATGGATGCAGGCCTTTGGAATGAATTCAAAAAGACCTTCTTTTATATCCACAAAATCAAATGATGTTTTGGAAAAAATTACATTGTCCGGGAGTATTAAAAAGACCTGGTATTCAATTTGGGCCGGAAAATGTCTGTCTTTGTTTCATCCTCTTTTTGAAGAGCTTTGCGGCAGTGTTTATGAAATAATAATAAATTCATGCGAAAAATCAGGTGTTTTTGTAAAAATTGAACAAAAAGGCGAAAAAATATGGGGGCTTAATCCCCGGGCTCTTGTTATTTCTGACAAGGCCTGTGTTTTAAAATGTAACAAATGCAAAAATGAAATAACAATAGATTCCTTTTATCTTGATTTGTGGGATAACTCTTTTTGCATGAAATCTTCATGCAATGGAGTATATGAAATAAAAAATGATGAAAAAAATTATTACAGAAATATTTATTCTTCAGGTGATATAGAAAAAATTTTTGCAGCAGAACATACAGGCCTTTTAGAGCGGGATCAAAGGGAAAAACTTGAAAAAAGTTTTAAGTCAAATAGCAGGCAGCCAGGGAGCATAAATCTTTTATCATGCACACCTACCCTTGAGATGGGTATAGATATTGGAGAGCTTTCTTCCTTAATTTTGTGTTCCATTCCACCTTCACAGTCCAATTATCTTCAAAGAATAGGAAGGGCCGGAAGAAAAAACGGGAATTCACTCAATTTTTCACTGGCAAACGGAAAACCCCACGACCTTTATTTTTATTATGAGCCTTTATCCATGATGGCAGGTGATGTGGAAACGCCTGGTATATTTTTAAATGCTTCAGCTGTTATTGAAAGGCAGTTTACAGCTTTTTGCTTTGACAGATGGATAGAGTCGGGAATTGAAGAAAATGACCTTCCGGGTGAGCTCAGGTATGTTTTTCCAAAGCTTGGCAAAAAAGATAAAAGAGCTTTTCCATTTAATTTTTTAAACTTTATAGATAGCCGCAGAACAAAACTTTATGATGATTTTATAAATATATTTAATAATAGTTTTAGTGAAGAAACAAAAAGTCATTTAAAAATTTTTGTTAATGGAAATGACAAAGATGAGGGAAGTCTTTCTTATAAAATTTTAGAGGGTCTTGGTTTTCAGATGAAAGACAGGGATGTTATAAAAAAGAAAATAACTTCCCTTAATAAAAAGATAAAAAAGCTCACAGAAACAAGTGCAAAAGATAATAAATCAGATGATGACCTAAAAGAGTTTAAAAATGAGAAAATTTCCTTTCAAAAGCTTGTAAAAAACATAAATAGTAAAAAAGTTTTAAATTTTTTTACAGATGAAGGTCTCTTGCCAAATTATGCCTTTCCTGAAGCAGGCGTTACACTAAGATCCCTTATTTTAAAAAGAAAAGTACATGCTGAAGAAAATAAGAGTAATTTTGATATTGATGTATACGATTATGAAAGAGCAGCATCAAGTGCTATAAGTGAGCTTGCTCCGGATAATAATTTCTATGCTGAAGGACGAAAGGTTACAATTGATCAGATAAATCTTGATCTTTCTGAAATAGAAACATGGCGTTTCTGCAATAACTGCTCTTATATGTGCAAGGATACTTTAGATAATAAAACCAAAACCTGTCCTGTGTGTTCAAGTACAATGTGGAGTGATGTCGGTCAGAAAAGACCAATGATAAAAATCAGGCAGGTTGTTGCAACAACAAGCAATAAAGACAGTCTGGTATCGGATGATTACGATGAAAGGCAGCCTGTTTTTTACAACAGGGAAATGCTTGTAAATGTAGATAAAAAAGATATTAAAGATGCCTATAAAATAAATGACAATGATTATCCCTTTGGTTTTGAGTTTTTAGCAAAAGCAGATTTAAGGGATATAAATTTTGGAGAAAAAACAGAAGACGGCGATAAAGTAGAAATTGCGGGTAAAGAACTTATAAGAAAAGGTTTTAATATTTGCAGGTATTGCGGAAGGGTTCAGCTTAGAAGCAGAAAAGGGGAATTTCGCCATACGACAACCTGTCCTGCCAGAGTAAAGGATTCTGAAAAAAATTTTAATGAATGTGTATATCTTTACAGAGAATTTTCTTCAGAGGCTTTAAGAATTTTACTTCCTGTATCTGCTTTTGAGGGTTCAGAGAAAAAAATTCAGTCCTTTGTTGCTGCAATTCATCTTGGACTTGAAAAATATTTTGGAGGCAGTGTAGATCATTTACAGACTACTGTTTCAGATGAACCTTCAGCAGATTCAAATCTTAGAAAAAAATATCTGATTTTATATGATACTGTTCCTGGCGGTACCGGATATTTAAAACAGCTCATGAGATCTCCCAAACCTTTAATGGAAATTTTTAAAAAAGCTTTAAATGTTCTTGTTCAGTGCAGCTGTAAAAATGATCCTGAAAAGGACGGCTGTTACAGATGTCTTTATGCCTATAAAAGAAGCAGCTATATGAATAAAACCTCAAGACAGGCTGCAATAGAGCTTTTAAGTAATATAATTAATCTTGAGGATAAGCTTGTTAAAACCGATAATCTGGAAAATATTGAGTTAAATTCACTTTTTGACAGCGAACTTGAAGCAAGGTTTATTGAGGCTTTGAGAAGATTTCATTCCAAAGAAAACCCTGTAAAAGTTGAAAAACAGATTGTTTCTTCAAAACCCGGGTATTTTTTTTCAATAGGCTCAAAAGCTTTTAATATTGAACTCCAGAAAGAATTTGGTCTTAATGACGGGGTTTTGGTTCCATGCAAAGCTGACTTTGTTTTTTATCCTGCAAGAACAAAGGATAATTTAAAGCCTGTAATTGTTTTTACCGACGGATTCAGGTTTCATAAAGACAGGATTGATAAAGATATGGATCAGAGGATGGCTCTGGTTAAATCAGGAAAATATCATGTTTTTTCTCTTACCTGGAATGATGTTGTTAAAGCAGGCACTAAAGGTTCAAATAATTATTACAATGATTATCTAAATGATTCGTTTTTGATAAACAATAACAAAATCAGGATTTTTAAGGGCTTTTTAAAAGGCTTTAAAATTGAAAAAGAATATGAGTTTTTAAAGGGAAACAGCTTTGATTTTCTTATGGAATTTTTAAAAGGCGGAGATGCAGATAAGCTCTCTTTGCTTGCTTTTTCATATTCATGCTCACTTCTTGATATTAAGACCTTTGACTTAAATAATGGAGCTGATAAATGGAAAAAAATATTTAAAAATTTTGTTTCTGATTCAACCTTTGCAGAATACAATTTTGTAAAGTCTGGTTATCTTTGCGGAGTTTTCGGGGAAGATAAAAATAGTCCTTTAACCTGTTTTTTTGCAGCTGATAAAGATTTTGTTCAAAAGTCAGATATCAGCGGTCTTTATCCAATAATCCTTTTAAACCGTGATGAGAAATTATTTGAAGATTCAGAATTTGAAAGAGTTTGGTGTGGTTTTTTAAAACTTTGTAATTTTTTTCAGTTTTTACCAAATTCTCTTTTTTATCTTTCAGGCAAAGGTCTTGAAATAGAATGTCTTGGTGAATATCCCTTCAGCAGTACAATTATAAGTGCAGCAGGCTCACAACAATGGACTGAAATACTTGAAATGACAGATTCAGCCTGTGTGGAATTAATTAAATTTCTTGAAATTAATAATTGTCCTTTTCCTGAAGTCGGGTATGAGCTTGAAGATGAAAAGGGAAAGGTTGTTTGCGAGGCAGAGCTTGCATGGCCTGAAATAAAAAAGGCTGTTCTTTTAAAAGATGGCAATGCTTGTTTATCAGTTTTTGAAAATCTTGGCTGGTCTGCATTTTTTATTGATGAGGTAAGTTTGAATATTGATAATTTTATTAAGGGTTTAAATTAATTTTAAGCTGACCGGCTGCTAATTATTGGGAATAAAACATGGGTGAGAATAGTTTAATAGAGCAGATAAAGGCAATTATATCAAATCCCAGACAGTGTCTGGGGAATTGATTTCAAATATGCAATCTTTAGAATATCAGCTTTACCTTGCTTTCAGCGGAGAGCTGTAAAGGGAGTTTGATGAAGCTGAACATGAGTGGGAGAAAAAAATGAAAAATATTAAATTAGCAATTTCTTCTGAATTTTTATCTTCATTTGCTGATATTCCCAAAAAACAGCAGGGTAAAGTTATGGATTTTTTTACAAAATTTAAAAAAAATCCTGATTCCCCGGGAATTAATTATGAAAAAATTGAAAAAGCCAAAGATAAAAATATAAGATCTGTACGCATTGACGATACTTACAGAGGTATCTTACTGAAACCGGAAAAAGGCAGTACTTATGTTCTTTTGTGGGTTGATCATCATGACAAGGCTTATAAGTGGGCACAAAACAAAGCCTGTAAAATAAATCCCTCAACTGGAATTATTCAGATGATGGATGCACAGGCTGTGATGATAAATGAAAAGTCAGAATATAAAGACCAAAAATCAAGAAATCTTTTTGATGATTTCAGGGAGAGGGAGCTTTTAAAGGCAGGGGTACCAGACGAACTCATGGGTCTTGTCAGAAAAGTAAAAGATCTTGATGGTCTGGAAAAAATTTCTTCAATGCTTCCGGACGAAGTTTATGAAGCTTTGTTTTTTCTTGCAGAAGGTGAAAGTCTTGAAACTGTAATACGGGATATAATAAACCCTGCTGCAGAAGAAGAAATTGACACAGAAGATTTTGACAAGGCTCTTGAAAGAAACGGTTCAAAAAGAAAATTTTATGTTGTTGAAAACGAGCTTGAACTTTTGGAAATTTTATCCGCACCTCTTGATAAATGGCGTGTATTTCTTCATCCTTCCCAGAGAAGTATTGTGGAAAATGATTATAACGGGCCGGTAAGAGTTCTTGGGGGTGCAGGCACAGGAAAAACAGTTGTTGCTGTACACAGGGCAAAATTTCTTGCATCAGAAGTTTTTAAAGATGAATCTGACAAAATTCTTTTTACAACATACACAAAAAATCTTGCTACAGATATTGAAACAAATCTGAAAAAAATCTGTGATAAAAATATTTTGAGAAAAATTGAAGTTGTAAATCTTGATAAATGGGTTTCAAATTTTCTTTTAAAAAGAGATTACAATTTTAATATAGATTATTCCAACAAATGGCAGGAACTTTGGCAAACTGCTCTTGATTCTTCTGCTCCAGACATTGATATTCCTGAAAGTTTTTACAGGGAAGAGTGGGATAATGTTATTCAGTCACAGGGGATTACCAGTATTTGGGAATATTTTAAGGCTTCAAGAACAGGAAGAGGCGTTGGCTTAAACAGAAAAATGAGAAAGGAAATCTGGCCTGTTTTTGAAGAATACAGAATTCTTTTAAATGAAAATAATTTCAAAGAAACAATTGATGCTGTAAGAGATGCAAGAATAATTCTTGAAAATAATCCGGAACTTGTTTCCTATAAGGCTGTAATTGTTGATGAAGCTCAGGATATGAGTCCTGAGGCTTTTAAGCTTATAAAAGCAATTGCTCCGGAAAATAAAAATAATATTTTTATAACAGGAGATGCTCATCAAAGAATTTATCAGCACAAGGTGGTTTTAAGTCATTGCGGAATAAATATTATGGGAAGAAGCAAAAAACTTAAAATCAATTACAGAACAACTGAAGAAACAAAAAGCTGGGCAGTAAAAATTCTTGAAAACTGTGATATAGACGACCTTGACGGGCAATTAGATGATCAAAAGGGTTACAAGTCTCTTCTCCACGGGAATCCACCTCTTGTAAAAGAATTTAATGATTTTAATGAAGAACTTGATTTTATTGCGGATTATTTGAAAGACCATGATGAATCAGAACTTAAAAATATATGTGTGGTTTTAAGGCTCAAGTCCCTTTTGGAACAATATGAAAAAGCACTTAATAAAAAAGGTATTAAAACAGTAAGAATTAAGCCAAACGAGCCTGACAGTCTTGAAACTTCAGGGGTAAGGACTGCAACCATGCACAGGGTAAAAGGCCTTGAGTTTGAAAAAATAATTATTCCCTCATTAAATGATGGGAATATGCCTTACAAGTATTATTTAAGAAATTCTACGGATCAGACTGTAAAAGATGACGCCGAAACACGCGAAAGAGCTCTTCTTTATGTTGCAGCTACAAGGGCTAAAAAAGAAGTTGTTATTACCTGCTTTGGGAGGAAAAGCAAGTTTTTGGTTTAATTTTGATTAACCTGAATTGAGTGACTTTAAGTTAGTTAGTGATTGGCCGAAAACTAGGGTTTTGTTTCATTCAAGGAAGATGAAAAATTTAACAGCAGGAATAAATTGAGTATTTTGAGGATTAAATTTTGAATCTGTCGTCGAAAGGGACAAAAAAGACCGTTTTCGCTTTGTAACTAATTATTAAGGAATTATTTCCATGACAAATTTATCTGTAAAGACAAAAAATATTTTCCGTATAGAATCCTTGAGGGTTGAAAATTATCGAGTTTTGAAAAATTTAAAACTTGATAAGCTTACGCCAATAACCGTTCTCCTGGGACCAAACGGCAGCGGTAAGTCTACTATTTTTGATGTCTTTAATTTTTTGTCTGAGTCTTTTAATATTGGCCTTCGTTATGCCTGGGATCATCGTGGACGAGGTAAGGAACTTAAAAGCCTTGGTTCTGATGGTCCGATTATTTTTGAATTAAAATACCGGGAATCACAGGTAAGTCCTGCTGTCACCTACCACCTTGAAATTGATGAAGGCCTAAAAGGTCCAGAAGTCGTTGAAGAGTGGCTTCAATGGAGAATCGGCAGTAATGGAGAACCTTTTCGATTTATGGAGTTTAAAAAAGGGGTTGGGTGTGCTGTCAGTGGTGAGATGCCTGATTCTGATGATTTAAAAACGGATACTAATCTACGTTCTCCTGACCTGATTGCAGTTAATGCACTTGGACAGCTTTCTGATTATCCTCGAATTGCTGCCTTGAGGGAATTTATCAAAGACTGGCATATTTCTAATCTTTCAATTGATCAAACCAGAAATCAATCTGAGGCCGGCCCCCAGGAACGTTTGAGCAGCAACGGGGATAACCTCCCAAATGTTATTCAATATTTTAAGGAACAGCATCCAGAGATGCTGGAGCATATTTTTAAAATTCTCCGCAGGAGGATTCCAAGGCTTGAAAGAGTGGATGCTGAACCTATGCCCGATGGCAGATTGCTGCTGAAGATCAAGGATATGTCTTTTGACAAGCCCGTGCTGGCTAAGTTTGCATCAGATGGAACCATGAAAATGCTGGCTTATCTGACTGTTTTGTATGACCCTGAACCTCCTCGTTTTATAGGCATAGAAGAGCCGGAAAATTTTCTTCATCCCCGCTTGCTGCCTGAACTGGCAGATGAGTGCCGTGCTTCATCTGAGAATGCACAGGTTCTTATAACGACACATTCTCCTTTTCTTTTGAATTCAATGCGTGCTGAAGAGGTAAGGATTTTGTTTAGGGATGAAAATGGGTTTACTCAAGCCGTAAATGCTTGTGATATCAAGGGTATACCTGAATTGATGGAGGCAGGATCAGCTCTTGGCCACCTTTGGATGGAAGGACACTTTGGCTTTGGTGATCCATTTATTAATTTTGGAGCACCAAAATCTTTAAAAGAGGTTAATAAATGATGCTGGAGAAATTGATTGTATTTGTAGAAGAATACTCAATGGAAGCAGCACTGGAAATCATTTTACCTAAAATACTTGTTGATATTGATTTCCAGATAATTCGATTCCAGTGTAAGGATGATCTCCTGAAAAAATTACCTGTTCGATTAAGAGGATATAGCTCATGGCTTCCTGATACCTGGTCTATTCTTGTGTTGGTTGATCGAGATGATGATGACTGCACTGTTCTCAAACAGACTCTTGAAGATTATGCAGTTGATTCCGGATTTGTCACTAAAACAAGTGCAATGCCGGGACATAGGTTTCATGTGGCAAATCGTATTGTAGTAGAGGAGCTTGAAGCATGGTATTTTGGAGATTGGAATGCTGTCAGAACAGCTTATCCAAGGGTTCCTGCTAATGTTTGTCAAAAAGCACCTTACAGAGATTCGGATGCCATAGCAGGAGGAACCTGGGAAGCCTTTGAGCGTATATTGAAAAGTTGCGGTTATTTTTCAACTGGAATACGAAAAATTGAGTGTGCCCGTGAAATAGCAGTTCATATGGATATTAAACAAAATCGGTCTAATAGTTTTAATGTTTTTGTTGAAGCGGTTCAGGCCATTTTGTATGGAGGAACTGCGTGAGAAGATGCTTTTTTTATTTAAAAAGTTCAATGGTTTTTATAAAATAATATTTTTGCTGTAGAAATAAAATGTTGAAACAGTGTTTAACTGTTGACTATATTCATCCTGCCTTATAAGAATTTTCTGTGTTTATTTGCTGTTAACAGACAGAAATCTTTGTTTTTAGTATCTATTTTTACTGAATTTGGTTTTCTGGCTTTTGTTATTTGAGGATTCTTATGTCATATAGTATTTCTCTTGTCTTTTTTCTTGGTTTGATTTCATTTGTTTTTATTCTTTCTTTTTATTTGGTTATTAAAAATAAAAGAAGTCCTTTTGTTGAAAGTTCTCCAACAACTTTAACTACTCTTGGAATTTTAGGAACTTTTTTTGGAATTACTTCTGGTTTGATAAATTTTGATTTTTCAACCCATCAATCCATAGATCAAAGTATTCCCTATTTCCTTGAAGGTTTGAAAACTGCATTTATTACAAGTGTATTCGGTATTTTATCTTCTTTGCTGCTTAAATTTTCAATGAATATTAAAGATGCAAAAAATTTAAATCTTGCTGGTCCAGATGATTTTGAAGGTAAGTTCCTTTTTATTTTTGAAAAAAATATGGAAGTTGCTTCGGAAACAAGGGATTTTATGAAGTCTCTTAATGAAAATATCGTTGAACTTAAAAAAATAATCTCAGGTGATGGGGATTCGAGTATTGTTACCCAGATTTTAAAATTTAGATCCGATTATAATGATAAAATGAATGAACTTATTCACTCTGCTAAAGCTCATAATGAAGGTGTAGCTGTAAAGCTTGATGTTTTTGAAAAAAGTCTGAATGAAGATCAGAAAAATAAAAAATTAATTTATAAATTCATTGAAAATGCCTTTAAAAAATCTATCAGGGGAATTTATGATTTTAGGGTTTTAGCTATGGATTTTTATAATAATTGTTTGGAAAGTGTGAAACAAATTGAAAATTTTGAAAATATTTTATCAGATGGTAACAAGACTGTCATTGAATTAAAGGCAATAGTTCAATCAAACACAAATGATCAAAATCTTTTAAATGAGTTAAAAAATTTTCGATCTGATTATGCTGAAACAAGTTCTTTGGCAGATGAAAAATATAATGAATTTAAAAATATCAGCCTGGAGCATCATCAGGGAATAAATAGTCGATTGGATAAAAACTATATACTTCAGGAAGAGCTTGGCCGTGAAATAAGAAATGATTTTAATGATTTTGCCACTGTTGTCCAAAATAACAATTGAAGAAAAAAAGAGTTGAGCGAATCCTTTTTGTGTGGATATTAATTTATCTGCGACAACAAATTAAAAAACAAAAAGGATT